>JBBRCJ010000114.1:0-1701 GCA_038204955.1 Flavobacteriales bacterium | reverse complement strand
TTGTAGGCGATTTAATGATTGGTTTTGCAGGTGCGCAAGGCGGATTGATTCAGAATTCATACCACGATTTTGTTCAAAACAACTTTTTTGTTTCGCCCACTTTAGCCATTATTCCTACCGATAAAAAGTTTGATATTTATGCTGGATTGCGAGGAAAATTAGCTAGTTCGGTTGGTTATTCCATAAAAGCATCGTATGTAAATGAAGATTACAAACCTTTTTTTAAAAATAATATTTACGATGCAACCAACTTAAATCAAGAAGGTTATGCATTTTCAAATTCGTTTGATGTAGTTTACGATACCGTAAAAACACTATCACTTTCGGGCGAAATTAAAGCCGATTTTTCAAAAAATGTCACTTTTGGTTTGGATGCGACATTTAATAATTACAGTTTAAAAGAGCAAAGTGAAGCGTGGAATTTGCCAACTTTACAAATAAATTCCAATATCGATTTTAAAATAACTTCAAAATGGAGTACTGGATTTAAAGTATTTTTTGTAGGCGAACGCAAAGATCAATTTGTAAATACTTCGCTAATAAACCCGATTTCAAATGTAACTTTAGGCAGTTATTTCGACCTGAATGCCAATATTTTATACAAACATACCAATCAATTGAGTTTTTTTTTAAAAGGCAACAATTTGGCAAATCAAAATTACCAACGTTGGTTAAATTTTCCTGTTCAAGGTATTCAACTGATTTTGGGTGCCAATTTAAAGTTTGATTTTTGAAAAAAGTTTTCTTAGTTACTAAGATTCTAAGTTACTTAGATGCTAAGTTATTAAGATGCTAAATTACTAAGATTCTAAGTTTCTAAAGATGCTAAGTCTTTGATTTTTTATATCTTAGCCACTGAAAATCTTAGCAACTTAGCATCTCAAAATTTTAGCAACTTAAAAAAAATGACTTTAAAACAACAAGTTCTCAATCAACACAAGCAATTACTTCAAGATAAAATTGATGCTTTTCAAGATATGATTTCAGGCTTAACCATTGATTCTCAAAATGATGCAAAAGGTTCAGCAGGAGATAAACACGAAACGGCTTTGTCAATGATGCATTTAGAACAAGAAAAACTAAACTTCAAATTACGAGAATTTTTAACTCAAAAAGATGTTTTGGATAAAATTGATGCTTCACAAAATCACACCAAAATTACTCTAGGAAGTTTGGTTAAAGCCAACGGAATGTTACTTTTTATGTCGTCGGCTTTACCTAAAATTGTAATTGACTCGGTAACAATTATTGCACTTTCGCCGCGATCGCCACTTGGATTGAAACTTTTGGGGAATTCGGTTGGGTTTTCGTTTGAAATTAATGGGTCGAAATTTACTATTTCTGACATTTTATAAATAAATGTGAAATTTTCTCAAAAAATCTATTTCATAACAGTTTAATGTTTATTTTTGATTAAAATTTGAGAAAAATTCTCATTTAAAAAAACAGAAACTATGTTATTAGAATTCACAGTTGGGAATTTTTTATCATTTAAAGACAAAAAAACTTTTAGTTTAGAGGCTGGAAGCATTACTGAACATAAAGAGAATGTTGTTAAATTAGGGAAATATAAAGTACTTCGTTCGGCAGTTATTTATGGTGCCAATTCTAGCGGTAAAAGTAATTTTATTAAGGCTTTGAATTTTATGATTGAAACCATTAAAAACTCTTCAAAGTTAAATTCAACTGATAAATTAAATG
>JBBRCJ010000113.1:0-1738 GCA_038204955.1 Flavobacteriales bacterium | reverse complement strand
ATCAATGGAAACTTTTTTAAGTTGTGGTTTAAAATTTTCCATTTGGCTTTTACTCCATTGCAAAATGTCTTCCATAGCGTTTAGCAAATTTTCGGCACCAGTCATTGTTTTATCTTGCATTCGTTTAGTGCTTTCTTCATCGAGCATTTCGGGACTTTCTTTTTGAAGTTGTAAAAAGGAAATTAAATTGGCAACTGGACCACGTAAATCGTGATTTAAAATGCTAAAAAATCTTGTTTTGGCTTTGTTAGATTCGTCAAGCTCTTTATTTAAATAGGATAATTTTTCGTTTACTTTTTTTCTATTATTGCTTTGATAATAAAGTAAAGTTCCTATAATTGTCAATAAAAACAGACCAATTATAAAAAACCACTTCTGTTTTTCTTTGTTGGCTAATAATAACTTATTGAATTGAATTTCTTTGTTTTTGAGTTCAATTTCTTTTTGGGTTTCAAGTTTTGCAATTTTATTTTTATTGTTTTTTGAATAAAAAGAATCTTTTTTTTGAAAATTTTCTAATAAATTAAGATAAGCATCTTTATAGTTTTCTTTATAAAATTGTAATTCTGCCAAAAGATTACCAAAAGCTAAAACTCCAGTTAAATTTTTTTGTTTCTCAAGTAGTTTAATGCTTTTTTTAAATAATTTTTCTGATTCAAATAATAATAATGATTTAGTTTTAGGAATTAATGGATTTTTAACTAATTTTAATAGCGAATCACTTTGAGCAATTAAAAAATAATCCTGCGCTATCATTGCTAAATTATTAGTAGACTCAGGACGATAAGAATAGATACTATCAATTATTTTTTTTGCTTTTAATCTCATATCCAAATTTTTTAGCACATCATATGAATATCCTTTAGACCAAGAAACTAAAAGCAAACCAATTTTATATTGACAATTAAGTTTTTTATAAATTAGTAATGATTTAGTAAAATATTCATCGGCTTTTTTTTGTTCTCCAAAAGGAACATAACAACCTGCAATAAGTGAATAGTTTGCCGCAAGTTGAATTAAATCGGGATGTTTTTTTTGAATTTCTAAATTTTTCAAACTTAATTCTAAAGCATTTTTAAAATCACTTTGACTAAATTTTATATTACTGATAATACGATTGTTACGCTGTTCAAGAAGGTAGTTTTTATTTTTTTTTGACAACTCTAACGATTTTAAAATATATTTTAAAGATGTTATTTCATCGGATTTTAATAAATAGATACTGCCGAAATTGAAATAATTTAATGCAATTTCATTATCATTTTTTAATTTAGTATTAATTAAAAACGATTGATTATTTAATTGCAACGCCTCGTCTAATTCTGTTCTTGAAATTTTTACAGTTGCCAAACTGCTAATTGCATTTGCAATTAGTTGTTCGGATTTTGTCCTTTTTGCTTCACATAAAAACTTTTTTGAATATACTAATGCCGAATCCGGATTTGAAATAGCAAGATATTCTATTTGAATCCGAAGTGCATCAAACTTTTTTAAAATATTTTTTTGCGCAACTAAAGTTGTACTACCTATTAAAAATAAAAGAAATGCTTTTTTCATTTTCCGTTTTAAATTTTACGACATTTTCAATATAAATTTTGTACCAATTTCAGTTTTACTTTCAACATTTATTTCACAATTGATAGCCTTAGCCAAATCACGAATTAAATGCAAACCTAATCCTGACTGAATTCCAACTACTTCTTTATCATCATACAATGCTTTAAATTGTTCTTGACTG
>JBBRCJ010000112.1:0-2238 GCA_038204955.1 Flavobacteriales bacterium | reverse complement strand
ACTGCAATTGGATTGGTACTTTTTATTCCACTAATTCGGAATTTTCCTTTTATACGACAATCCATAAAATCACCTTCTGATGATTTTACAGTATACCAACTTCCTGTAGATTTATAAACGATTCCAGTCATTTTTAAATTGCGATTTGTGCAAATTTACGATTTTAGATTTTAAGATTTTATGATTTTTTTAAACAAAAAAACCGTTTAAATTATAAACGGTTTCAGTATGCTAAGTTGTTTTTAATCGTTCAACGACATTCTTCCTATTTTATCTTTTGATTTTCTTGAAGCATAAATTAAAAAATCATTCTCTGATTTACGTTTGTAAACTCCGGGTCTTATTACTAATTCTTCTTTAATTATTTCTTCGGGATCTTTTCTAGTAATTATACCTTTATCATCAAAGACAAATAATGTTGGCACAGCATTGTTATAATTCCCTAATGATTTAATCTCTTCAATGTCTGTAACCCCTTTGTTTTTTGGATTGTCATTAAATAAAACATTTAGTTGACCATTTTTGTAAATTGGAATTAAACTTATATATTCTGGGCCTTTTCCCATAACTCCTAAAGGAATTGACAAGCCCACGGCAACATTAAAACTTCCACCACCGCCAGCAAAAGCAAAAAGGTTAAATGAAGCAACAGTTACTCCAACTCGTTGCTCTTTAGCTATAACATTACTCCATTCTAAAGATCCGTCTGGTTTTAAACAAGTTACAATTGCTTCATTAGCATCGTAAGTAATTGGAGTAAATCCGAAAGGGCCAAATCCTTGAGTTTGACCTATATAAATTGTTCGATATTCAGAAATTACAATTAATCCACCATCATTTTTTTCAATTATGGAGTGAATATTGTAAAGTGGCTTTACGTCTTTTCCTTTTTTAGCTCTTCGTTCTCCAAGCAATTTAACTTTTGTTTCATAGTCAAATTCATTGAACTTTATTCCATTATTAGTTAAATTGTCCAAGTCAATTGTAGCGTTGTAAATTCCTTTAAGTTCTTTATTAGAACGACCACTTTCACGAACGCTCGAATAAAAACCAGCTAATTTTATAGTGTTTTTTCTAGTAGCTAACATTTTACAATTAATAATTTCTTGATCTTTAACTTCAAGTTTGACTATTTCCTTTTGGTATTTGTTAGCTTGTTTAAAAACATGAATTTCTATTTTCTCTACTTTCTCTTTTAATTTTTTGTCTCTGTAACCTTCATTAACTACTAAAAAAACATCGTCTTTATAATTTACATCAAAATCCGAAACAGTGAATTGATAATCTTTTTTATTATCATCGTAGGAAACTTTATCTTCTGTTGAAAAAAAGGTTTTCATTTGCTCGTCAAAAAGCTTGATTTCATATTTCATAGCATCTTCTTTTTCGAACAAAGCAGTGTGCATTACTAAAAGCATTTTGTCATCTGGCGAATTTCGGAAGTAGAAACCCCCTCTATCCGAACTTCTAGCAACGATTGATTCAAACAAAGTGATCATATTGGTACTTAAAATACCCTCTTCAGTAACACCGATGGCAACCAATGTGAATTTTTTTTCTTTACGATGGAAAACACTCCCTATAACATATAATTTATCGTTTAATAATACTACCTCTTCAAATTCAATATCTTTTTCATTCAATTCTGGTAATACAATTGGATTTACTGCAATTTGTTTCATTGCTTTAGAATCAAATATTTTTAAAAAATAATCGGGTTTTTTAATACTAATGAATATATTTTATTATTTGTTTCTCCAATAATCTTAACGATTTTACCTTTGTCATCTGTAATTTTTTCACCGTAAGTCATACTTAACTTATCAATTTTATATTGGGCAGAGATTGAAATTGTAAACAAAAGAAATCCTAATGCTATAAATAATTTTTTATTCATTTTTTATTTTTTTAAATTTTTAAGTTGCAAAAATATATTAAAAAATTTGATTTTGTACGTATTTATTTATTATTTTAATTTAAATTTAATGGTCTTAATCAATGACTAAAAATAAAAAAAGTTTATTGAAGTTCCCTTCAATAAACTTTAGTTAATCGATATAAAAAATAGTATCCTTTAAATTGTTCCGCTAAGTAAAGTTAATAACTTAAACCTTTATTTTTAATTAAATGACCTTCTTTTGAAAGTTCAATACTTACTAAAGAATGAGTATTGTTAAGTTCAGAAAAAACATTTTCTAAAACATATAATTTATTTTGAATAATTATGACATCTTCAAA
>JBBRCJ010000111.1:0-2328 GCA_038204955.1 Flavobacteriales bacterium | reverse complement strand
AATCTGTGGCAAAATAAATGACTGAATGAGCCAAAAAGAATTATTTAAAATTGCCGAAAATTGGTTTCAGAATCAAAATTGGAAACCTTTTCCGTTTCAAAAAGATACGTGGACCGCATTTTTGCAAGGTAAAAACGGTTTACTCAATGCGCCAACTGGAAGCGGAAAAACCTATGCCCTTTGGTTTCCAATAATTCTCGATTACATCAAACAAAATCCCTATTATAAAACCAAACATAAAGTAGGTTTAAAAGCCATTTGGATTACGCCTTTACGAGCACTTTCGGTAGAAATTAAACAAGCTGCCGAACGAGTTGCAACCGATTTAGGAACACAAATGACTGTCGGAATTCGGTCTGGAGATACCTCAGCTTCTGAACGAACAAAGCAAAAAAATAAAATGCCCGATTTGCTTATTACTACCCCAGAAAGTTTACAATTATTGCTAGCAACCAAAGGTTACGACAAAACTTTTGCCCATTGTAGCGCAATTGTTATTGATGAATGGCACGAATTATTAGGCACAAAACGTGGCGTTCAAATGGAATTGGCATTGTCACGATTAAAAATCGTAGCACCAAAAATGCGCATTTGGGGAATTTCGGCAACCATAGGAAATTTAGAGTTGGCGCAAGAAGTTTTATTAGGAAATAATTCGGAAGCATTTAATAATTCCGTTTTAATTAAAGCCAATATCAATAAGAAAATTACCGTAAAATCAATCATTCCTGAAAAAATGGAAACGTTTCCTTGGCGTGGACATATGGGTTTGCATCTTATTGCCGATGTTGCCAAAATTATTAGAAAAAGTAAAACCACTTTGATTTTTACCAATACACGATCACAATGTGAATTGTGGTTTCAATCGTTATTAGAAAAATATCCAGAATTTGCTGGCGAAATGGCAATGCATCACGGAAGTATTGCAAGAGAAACACGAATTTGGGTTGAAAATGCTATTAAAAACGAAGAGCTGAAAGTAGTTGTTTGTACCTCGAGTTTAGATTTAGGTGTTGATTTTGCACCAGTAGAAACAATTATTCAAATTGGAGGGCCAAAAGGCGTTGCCCGTTTTTTACAACGTGCCGGACGAAGTGGTCATCAACCGGGAAAAGAGAGTGTGATTTATTTTCTTGCGACACACGCAATGGAATTAATTGAAGCTTCGGCACTAAAGAAAGCGGTGGCTGAAACTATTGTAGAAGACCGAATTCCGTATTTGAATAGCTACGATGTTTTAATTCAGTACTTAAATACGCTAGCAGTTTCTGATGGATTTTTTCCAGATGAAATCTATAAGGAAGTTACTAAAACATTTTGTTATCAAAATTTAACTTTAGAAAATTGGAATTGGATATTGAATTTTATTTCCCACGGAAGTCAGAGTTTGCAAGCCTATGACGAATATAAAAAGGTAGAAATTGATGCAAATGGATTGTATAAAATAAACAGCCGAATGATTGCGATGCACCATCGCATGCAAGTTGGAACTATTGTGAGTGATGCTACTTTAAACGTTAAATTTTTGAGTGGCGGTTATATCGGTTCTATCGAAGAATGGTTTGTTTCCAAATTAACTCGTGGAGATACGTTTACTTTTGGCGGAAAAAAATTAGAATTTTATGCCATAAAAAATATGAATGTTTTGGTACGAAAAGCCGATACCAAAAAGGTTTCTAAAACAGTAAGTTGGATGGGAGGAAGAATGACTTTCTCGGCACAAATGAGTGAATTACTACGCGAAGAATTGTATAATGCTAATAATGATAATTTAACGCCCGAATTAAAAGCGTTACAACCTATTTTTGACAGACAGCGAAGAGAAAGTATTGTTCCCAATAGTAATGAATTTTTGATAGAAACTTTTAAAACACGAGAAGGATTTCACGCTATTTTTTATCCATTTGAAGGTCGGTTTGTACACGAAGCGTTAGCGAGTATTTTGTCATACAGAATTAGTTTGTTATCGCCAATTTCGTTTTCTTTGGCATATAACGACTACGGTTTTGAATTATTATCTGACCAAGAAATTGATATGCAAGCGGTGTTTGACAACAATTTATTTTCAACAGAATTTGTGCATCACGATTTGCAAAAAAGTCTAAATGCCACCGAAATGGCACGCCGAAAGTTTAGAGATATTGCCATAATTGCAGGATTGGTTTTTACAGGAATGCCAGGAAAACAAGTTAAGACAAAACACTTACAAAGTGGCTCTCAATTGTTATTTGAGGTTTTTAGAGATTATGAACCTGATAATTTATTGTTGCAACAAGCGTATATTGAAACCTTTGAACATCAGTTGGAAGAAGGAAGATTGTTACAATC
>JBBRCJ010000110.1:0-3055 GCA_038204955.1 Flavobacteriales bacterium | reverse complement strand
TTCATCAATTACTTTTGAACTTGATGGTTTTATTATTGATTTTCCTGAATCAAATAAAATTTCATTTGTTGTAAATGATCCAGTTTCTAATAATTTGTGCCTTGTATCGCCTGTAGCTTCTGCTAATCTAAAATTTGATATGTAGTATTTATCCTCTTCATTATTGTAATCGTGTAGGTAAAATAAAAAACTATTATATTTTATTTGTTGAAAAGCATTTGGTAAATCCCAAATTTTTTTATCGCCAACATACATTCGTAATCTACTTTTTTGCCGCCAAATTTGAACTTTAACATGGTTGTTGTTGGTATAATTAAATGTAGGCGAATCCATTTCGTTTCCCATTATTTTTTCACCGTCAGAGAATACTGCAAATTCTGCTTTGCCAAGTATACCTCGCTTAGTAGGATCGGCTACACTAGGAAGCATCTTTAAAATTACACCTTCTTTTTCATTTTTATCTTTTTGCCATTTAGTGTAATCATTCTTCTTTTTTGATTCAATAAATCCAAAATTCAAATAAGACGAATAAAATGAAAATTCACCCGAGTTTATAAAAACCTCAAATTCTAATGTAAAATTTTCTGGTAATTGTTTCACATCGGTTATGGTAAAAGCTCCTTTATTGGATAGTTTAAGCCAACGTTGTGAAGTGCCCGAAATATTTACTACTTCACCGCTAGTGTTGGTGAACCAATTTACAGGAAAATCGCCAATTGCATCTTGACTAAAATCATCAAAAACTATAGTTTTATTTCCTGGTTCAAAATCTTTAGCCGTTTTTACTTCGTTTGACTTTGAATTCGATTTTTTATCTTTTTTAGATTTTGGTTCGTCTGAAGTTGATGTGTTAGCATCTTCATTATTTGTTGTTTTTTTCTTTGGATTTAATACTTTATCCGAAGTATCACTTGTTGTTTTTTCTGATTTTTCTTGCACTTTTCGTTCCACAGTTCTACTTGCGGCTTGGATAGCTTTATCGCCTAAATTTTTAAAAAATTGAGCATTGCTTTGTATGCTAAGGAAAAATAATACTGATAATGTTATTATCGATTTCATATTTTTTAATTTTTATAAAAAGTTAATTCACCTGAAACAATTCCGTTTTGATCTAAATCTTCTGGATTGAACATTGTATTTGCAGATAATTGAATATTTTTAAAAGAACATTTTGTGGCAGTACCATTTTGTGTAAATTGCAAGGTTCCCTTTGCATCTTCTGATCCCCAAGAATTCATTTTATTATTGGGTAATCCCTCCATAAAGCTAACCGAAATTTGATCTTTTGGGCCTTTTCCTTCAACTCTATAATCTTGCTCTTTAATGGTGTATATTTTTCCTATCTCTGGAAAATCTTCGGTATTAAAATTAACAACAAATACTTTGGTAGGATTAATTTTGTCTTTTACGGCTATCATAAATTGACCCATTGAAACCAACGCACCACAAATGCCTTCTGTTGTAAATTCTTTTCCGTTACAAGTTAGGGTTACTTTGCCTGTACCTTCTTGAGCAACCACCTCGGTAGTTTCTTTGGCTTCATTAACGACGTCTTTTGTTATAGAATTTGATTCTTTTTTGCAAGAAATGATAAAAACTAGTATCAGTATAAAAATAATTTTTTTCATAATTTTTATAATTTAAATTTAAAAGTCCCTTGATTAACTTGTATTGTTGAAGTACGATTGCTAATTTTATAAATTGTAAAAGAAAATGTTCCTGTATAAAACCCGTTTTCAATTTTAGTAATAGTAATAGCGTTCACTTGTGGTGTTGTGTTTATACCATTGTTAGTATCATAGCTATCTCCATTTACATGTTTGTATTTTAAAATTTCTGCGGGATGAGTTCCAGAAACTTCGTAAGATTTTAAATTAACTAGATCAAAGTTTTTTAGTTGCATATTTATTTCCATAGGTAATGTAGAGCCTGAGATAAAATTACCATCGGAGGAAGTTAAATATAAAGTTCCAGAAGATTTAAAAGCATACACGCTTGTGGTGTTTCCAGCATTATTGCCAACGTTATATACATAATCTCCTGCTTTACAGGTTAAATATTCGCTATAATCGTTACTGTTAAATGATGTTGCTGACGGAGTTACGGCAGTGTCTTCCTTCTTAGTGCAAGAAATTGTTGCTACCAAGTACAATAATAAAGTTGTTGCTATTTTTAAAGTTCTCATAATTTTTAGATTTTAATTAATATGATACAAATGTGAAAATTATTGTATCATCAAAAAACCACAAAAGGACGAACGACATTATAAAAGGATAAAGGTTTGTTTTTAAAAAAAACGTTTAGTCTATTTATAACAAATAGACTAAACGTTTTTGAAACTAATTCAAACAAATTTTAATTTTTAAATAATTGTCTAATTTTTTATTATTAAAGATATTCATATGTTCTAGTGAAAGAAGAAGTACGCTTTTTCGGATATCCTTTATCATTATATTCCCAATTATAATTGTATACTGGGTTTATATTATATTTTTCGGTTAATACGTTATTTTTATTATTTACTGGAAAAAAAAATTCTTTTAGTAATGATGCCAAGGCACTATTCTTGGTATCATAAGTATAATGTAACGTTGCATTTAAATTACCGTTAGGGTTTGCGGCTGTAACATCCGAATATTGCTTCAATTCGATGACATTTCCGCTAACATCATTTTTATAATAAAAATTAGATCCTGTACCATTTGTTGTAAATATGTATTTTACAATAACTTGGTTTAAGGAATATTCATAGGTGTAAATATCCATTCCATTTCGATCTTCTTTTTTTATAATTCTTTTATTATTATCATAAAAATATTTAGACACCAAAGATCCATCTGATACATTAGTAATTTGTGCTAATGTTCCATCAGAATTATAAACAAAATTTTGGTTTTTTGCTTGATTATTTGGAGTTGCATTTCTTGAATAATTGATTAGTTTTTTATAACTATTATAAGTATAAGTTTCTGTTAAATTATCATCGGAATCGACTGTATTAGTTAGTAAAAGGGTGTTGTCAATTACAGGTGGAACAACAGCAATGTCGTTTTAC
>JBBRCJ010000109.1:0-3321 GCA_038204955.1 Flavobacteriales bacterium | reverse complement strand
CAAAATTTCTGTGTAACTGCCAATGGCGTTCGTCCCGATTTGGAGGTTACAATGCTACCACTTGTTCCTGCACGACCAGGTTTCAATGCATTTTATAAATTAATTTATAAAAACAAAGGCAATACCACGCAATCGGGCTCTGTAAACGTAAACTTTAATGATGCCCTTTTAGATTTTCTTTCGGCAACACCAACAGTTTCAGCACAAACATTAAATAATTTATCTTGGGTTTTTACCAATTTAGCACCTTTTGAAACTCGCGAAATTACATTTACTTTAAATGTGAATTCGCCTATGCAAACTCCTGCAGTAACTGGCGGAACAGTTTTAAATTATTTAGCAACCATAACAAGCCCAGCAACAGATGAAATGCCAAGCGACAACACATTTGCCTACAATCAAACTGTGGTAAACTCCTTTGACCCAAACGATAAAACGTGTTTAGAAGGTGCCACAATTACGCAAGCAAAAGTGGGCGATTATGTACATTATATGATTCGTTTTGAAAACAATGGAACCGCCAATGCGCAAAACATTGTCGTAAAAGACATTATTGATACGGCAAAATTTGACATCAACACAATAGTTCCTGTAAAAGGAAGTCATTCGTTTGTAACCAATATTTCAGCGGGCAACAAAGTAGAATTTATTTTCGAAAACATTCAATTGCCTTTTGCAACAGGAACCAACCAAGGTTTTGTTGCTTTTAAAATTAAAACTAAATCAACATTAGTAAACGGAAATTCGTTTTCAAATGCTGCTAGTATTTATTTTGATTATAATTTTCCAATCGTAACCAACACGTCTACAACAACTATTCAAACCTTAAGTCGTCAAGATTTTGAGTTTTCAAATTATTTTAGTTTGTATCCAAATCCTGTAAAAGAGGTTTTAACTATTGATATTAAAGAACAAATCGAAATTCAGTCAATTAACATTTACAACACTTTAGGTCAATTGGTTTTGGTAATTCCAAATGCTCAAAACACGAAAACAGTTGATGTTTCAAGTTTAAATGCTGGAAATTATTTTATAAAGATTAATTCCGATAAAGGGATTAGTGCGACTCAGTTTATTAAGCAATAAAAAGTAATCTCATCTATAAAAACCATCTCGCTTTAGGCTTGATGGTTTTTTTGTACATTTACATTTTAAAAAACAACCAAAATGAAAAAACTAATTCTAGTACTAACTTTTTTTATGAGTTTACAAATTACATCTGCTCAAAATACTTTAACGCCCGAATTGCTTTGGAAATTAGGCAGAGTTTCAGTTTTAGGGATTTCTAAAGACGGAAAATCGATAGTTTATAAGGTGTCTTCACCTTCTGTTGAAGAAAATAAATCCTCTTCAAAATACTATACAATTCCAGTTTCTGGCGGTAACGCAACCGAAATTACAGATACAAAATTAGTTTTGGCAGACAAAAACGTTTCGCCAGACGGAAAATACGTTTTATCATCTGACGAAGTAAAAATAAACAAAGTTTTAGGAAAAGATTTTTATCCAGAACTAACAAAATCAAACGTCCAAATTTACAATGGTTTGGATTATCGCCATTGGGACACGTGGAATAACGGAACTTGCAACCACGTTTTTTATGCTGAAAACAAAGAAAAAGCAACGCAAATCGACATTATGGCAACCGAACCTTTCGACGCTCCACAAAAACCATTCGGCGGCGACGAAGATTATATTTGGAGTCCCGATAGCAAAAGTATTATTTACGTTTGCAAGAAAAAATTTGGAACCGATTATGCGATTTCTACAAATACCAATTTGTACGAATACAATTTAGAAACAAAGAAAACTACCAATCGAACCGAAGATAATTTGGGTTACGACACCAATCCTGTTTTTTCGCCTCAAGGTTATTTGACCTATTTACAAATGAAACGTGAGGGTTATGAAGCCGATAAAAACGACATAATTGTAGATTTTAAAGGAATAAAACTAAATTTAACAGCCACTTTTGACGGAACAGTGGATAACTTTTTATGGAGCAACGATGGTAAAAAAATCTATTTTGTAGCGCCAATTGACGGAACAAAACAACTTTTTGAAATCGATTTCAATGATATGACAAAAATTGTTTCGAAAGTAAATCAACTCACAAAAGGCGATTTCGATGTCAACGATTTAGTAGGTTTTACAGAATCAAAAATCATTGTAACCAGAACAGATATGAATCATGCCAACGAAATTTATTCGTATGATTTGAATTCAAAAACGTGGTTGCAACTTTCTAAAGTAAACGACGAAGCCTATTCGAAACTAACTTTAAGCAAAATAGAAAAAAGATATGTTACCACAACTGACGGCAAAAAAATGTTAGTTTGGGTGGCTTTACCGCCAAATTTCGATAAAACAAAAAAATACCCAACACTTTTATTTTGCCAAGGCGGACCACAATCGCCCTTGACACAAAGTTATTCTTTCCGTTGGAATTTTTCGCTAATGTCTGCTCAAGGTTATATTGTAGTAGCACCAAACCGCCGTGGTATGTATGGTCACGGGCAAGCGTGGAACGAGCAAATTAGCAAAGATTGGGGCGGACAAGTAATGCAAGATTACCTTTCGGCAATAGATGATGTTTCGAAGGAATTGTATGTTGACAAAACCCGTTTGGGCTGCGTTGGAGCTAGTTATGGCGGATATTCCGTGTTTTATTTAGCTGGAATTCACAACAAACGTTTTAAAACTTTTATCTCGCACGATGGTGTTTTTAATACCCAGAGTATGTTTGGCACAACCGAAGAAGTCTTTTTTAATTTATGGGATTTTGGCGGACCATATTGGGATAAAAACAACAAAGTGGCTCAAAAAACGTATACTACTTTCAATCCCATAAATTTAGTTGATAAATGGAATACGCCAATATTGATTATCCAAGGCGGAAACGATTTTAGAGTTCCAATCGGTCAAAGTCAAGAAGCCTTTCAAGCAGCACAATTACGAGGAATTAAAAGTAGGTTCTTGTACTTTCCCGAAGAAAATCATTGGGTTTTAAAACCTCAAAACGCAATAGTTTGGCAAAGCGAGTTTTATAAATGGTTGAAAGAAACACTTTAAAAAATAGTTAAAATTGAATTAAGTCTCGCTAAATGAATTTTTTTCTAACTTGAATATATAAGTTCGATTTTAAAAATCAAAACTATCATAAATATATCTTAAAGCAATTTTTAAACCAATACATTTTTTAAATTTACAAATAAATTAATCAAAATTATGAATATAAAATCTATAGTAATTGCAGGATTTATAGCTATTTCGGCAACAAATTTTGCTCAAGACGTTTTAGTAAACTCACTAAAAGTTAAC
>JBBRCJ010000108.1:0-3355 GCA_038204955.1 Flavobacteriales bacterium | reverse complement strand
AAGCCTCAATAAGTATTCGCTTGGCATACCATTTTTGCGGAAAATTAAAGGTTACCTTTCTACCTGTTTTTACAGGTATTGTTACTTCTTTCCATTCGCCAAGTCCATCGTGGTCATAGAACATTTTCCATTTTATGAGTTCCGAGTGGGCTATAGCGTTAGTTTCACTTTTATGAAATTCTGCTACTTCGTACAGTTCGTCGTTTCCAACTCTTGGATGTAAAGGTTCTTTAATTTTTGGTGTTTCAAAATTTCAAAGAAAAAAATGGTGGATAAAACCGTTTCAAATTTTTAAACCTAAAAGTAAAATAAATTATCTAGCTTTTTCTAAAAATCCATTATCAAGAATTTTAAATTTCAATTCTTCTTTTAATGTTGATTTTCCATTTTCAATAGCATTTGTTGTAATTGATATGATATAATCCTTGGTAATAGAAAAACTTGTATTTTCTTTATAACTATCATCTTCTGGTTCGAACCACTCTCCCTCAACGTATTGTTTTGATACTATTTTACTTTTAAAAATTGTAAGAAGAAAAAAACGATATTTAAAATCACCACAATCCATTGGCACTAATATTACATTCACATTCGAAAAATTAGGCAATGAAATATATCTTATGTTTTTTTTTCCACATAAAAAATCATCTAATCCTGAAATATTACAATTTAGATTACTGTACTTAACACTTTTAATATCTATTTTTTGATTGTAAGGCAATAAATAATTGCTTTCAACTATACATGTATTTTTTTGTATAGTATCCTCAATATTTTTGACTGAATCTTTATTTTTGACTGAGTTTTTATTTATTGAAGATTCACTGATAACCGTTTTGGTATCTTCTTTTGAATTACTGGTTTGCTTGCAACCAATAACGAAAAGAAATAATATTATCACTACTAATTTTACTATTTTTTTTAATTGTTTCATTTTTTTTATTGTTTAATAAATGATAAATATTTTTCTTCACATTGGATAAAATGTACATATTCATTCATAGAATCTCCATAATTTTGGATTTTTAATTCGTCATTATTATAAAATCCTACAATTTTTCCAAAAGTTAAGCATATTTTATTTTTATTATTTTCAATTTTAACTATACCTTTATTTATTGATTTTTTATTATCTAAAATAGTATAACTGTAAATATCCTCTTGTTTTATTATTTTTATTTTAAATCTTGAACTTTCACATGTTTTCAATATATAAAAACCTTCGATACTATTTTCTTGCAAAACTAATTTAGATTTTTTTAATAACGCTTTTTTGGGAGCAGCTATTTCACCCTCCACTGATATAATTTCCCAAACTATACTTTCACCTTCAAAATAAATTTTCGCTTTTCCTTTAGCTTTTTTATCAAAAAAACCAGTAAAATCTACATAAGCAACATCATTCTTTAATATTCCCGATATATTATATATTTCTTTGTCATTGCAATCTATTTTTCGACCTCCTTTAGCGACTGCACAGTATTGTCCTTTAATATTTTCTTTTTGATTGATTAATTTCAGTTCAAAAGTTCTATTAAGCAAGTCGTTTTCAGCAGAATTAAATTCATAATTCCAAGTTCCCGTAAAATCTTTACTTGTAAAATTACTAATTTTAGTATTTATTGAAGTGGTAATAATTCTTTCATTATTAGTACTTTTAAAATTATTACAAGTAAAAATAATTAGTGTAATTAATAAATTGAATGTTCTATACATTTCTCATAATTTTAAATTTAAACAATCGTCAACTCTTTTATGCCATCCATCTAAAAATTTATAGTTCTTAGTATGCTTTCCATCTTTAATTGCAAGGTTTGTATAATATTCTTTTCTTATTTCCCCTATTCTTTTAAGTAATTTATCTTGATTTTCTACATTATTAATAGCTTCAACTGTTTTAGAGCCGAAACCACCATCAGCCGTTATTTTCTGTTCAAACTCGTCTATTAGTAATTCTTGAACTTTTTTGGCAGCACCACCAGATGTTATAGTCCAATCATAAATCATTAAGCTAACTTTATCGTCTTCTATTTTACAAAAACCCTTTGGTTCCCAATACCTCTTTCTATATATAATTGTTGCTTGATCATCGGTTAGTTTCTTTAAGTTTTCTGAACTAGGTTCGATATTTAAATCTTCTTTTGCATATTGTTTGAAAGTACCAATTGTAATACCTTTATTCGTTTCGCCTCCAGAATCATCCGGATCATTAACATATCCTCCTTCATGACGTAAGATGATTGGAGCAACTTTTTTAAATTTATCTTCACAGCTTCCAGCAACAACCGTTTTATTTACCTTAGGTTCAGATTTATTTCCACCACCATTACAAATACAAGTTTTTGCAAAGCCTAATTCATTAGCTAATTGAGTAATAGGCTTACCGTTTAGTTTATCAATAGTTTTTACAAAATATTTATCATTATGATAAATTGAACTGTATTCTCTTACATCATAATGAACCCAAGTTAGCGCTCCAACTGCCTCAGATTCTAAATTGAAAATATCACCTTCTTTCCAATCCCATTTTGCTCCTAAATATTTATTAAAGATATCTTTACGAATCGTATTCATATCATTAGTCGACCTAGTTCTATTTCCTTTACTATCATTAAAATGTATATCTAAAGCCTTACCCATGTGATTGGTTGTAGGACTTTTTAAATATTCCTTATGAAATCTGCATCTATAGCCTGAACTTATTTTATTAAAAGAAAATCTTCCGTCTTTTGCTAAATAAAAAATAACCGCTCTTAATGAAGTAAGTAAACTTCTATGTATTCCAGGATATTCATACCTATGAAATTTCTCAACTTTTTTATTATTCAAGTACAGACTCATATTACTATTATCACCAAAACCACTACAAGTTCCACATTTACATTTTATTTGTTCAAAAGTAAAGTTATATTTCACAGAAAACTCATCAATAGCCCGTAAAACATTCCCGCAAACTTTACCAGTTTCTGGAACTTTCATATAATCTCGTTGAAACTGCTTTACCATTTTTTCAGTTTTATCAGTAAACTCATCTGTGGGTACATTACCACCAAAACCAGCTAATCGTATATTGATTTCTCTTATTAATTCGCTTTTTGGACTTCCTTTCTTAATACAATATTTTTCCTCACAATTTTTAATTACTCCTTTTTCAATAACTACTGGTTTATTACCACCATCTGGTTTAACATCATCCCAACCAATAATATTTTTAATACCTATTATAATGTTGTCAATTATACTTGTCCCTTCATCTTTTTTTGGTACAGAAGGCTCTGCGGGTGCTGGTTTTGCTGGAGCCGTTTTCGCAGGTATAACAGGCTTTGATGGAGCGGGTTTTGGTGTTGGAGCAGGA
>JBBRCJ010000107.1:0-3398 GCA_038204955.1 Flavobacteriales bacterium | reverse complement strand
GTTACTAAAAGTCCTGATATTTTAAAACCAATCATACAAGCATAATGGCGGGTAATATTAAAAAAATAGTTTTACAAAACTTTAAAGCTTTCAATGGTGTAAATGAAATTATGCTGCCCCCCAAAAATCGTACAACTTTTTGTTTAAATTTAAGATATAATTAAAAACTCAATATAGCATCAGGCATAAACAATTACGAAAAATTAGATAACTTAATGTGGTTATTAGGCAAAATAAAAAGTGGCAGTTTCTCCATTTTAATGGATAAGATTAAATACAAATCCATTACAGAAAACATAACATTTCACAAAGACGATAAAACCAAAGATAAAGACGAAAGAATACGTAAATATATTGAAGCTAATTACAAAACATCTAACATATTTAGTCAAAATGAAAAGGAGTTTTTAGAATTTGCATTTGGGTTAAAATAATAAAACAAGTAATAATTGTTAAAATCAATAAACCAAAAACACTTGATATTGTTGATAAAAACTAATAAATGTTAAAAAGTTTGCGCAATACTACTTTTGTAAATAAATCTTTCAATCGTATATGTAACGCATACTGTAAGAACAACATTCTGGTCTTTTTTTTTATAACTATAAGGCAAACGAATTACCTAAAACCGTTGAGGAGCAAATCAACCATTTGTTAAAAGCTAATGTTATAAAAGTAGAGCATCTTTATACACTACATTTTTAAACAATATCACCTAATAAATTTTGTTGGGAAATGCCATTAGATAAGGTAAAACACAGGTTCAAAGCGCATGATTATTTTTATCTACTTCGTCGTGTCCAACTCTTGGATGTAATGGTTTTTTTATTTTTGGTGTTTCAAAATTTCAAAGAAACGTTGGATGTTATGATCTTTTAACATTAACAAAAATATTTTATAACGACTATAATTTGTGAAGTGGAAACTCATCATTACCCGGATTTATGCTTGATATTGGTGCCCCTGAAATTATAAATTCGTTTCCAGATTGTTGTATGTAAATAAAACCCATATCATTGTACTTTGTATTAAAAACGATTTTTATTTTATCTTCATCAACTTTTTCTGCAATAAGATTTTTGTATGTTTCAGGCTTTTCATCATTACTAACATAAATAATAGATATAGAATTTATATCTTTTATTTCAATTTTAAAACTTGTCTTTAATTCATCCCTGTTTATTTTTTCAAAAGAATATTTACCATTCCAATTGCCAATTTTCGTATTTTTATCTTTTACTACATTATCTTTAATAATTTCTTTAACAAGTTTAATTCCTCCCGTTTCATTTTCAATCTTATACTGATTCCAAGACTTAACAATTATTCCATCTTCTTCTTCTTCTATTTCTAACGTCCATAAATTTAAATCATTATCGACATAAAAATATTGAGTTACAGCCACCATTGCTTCGGCATAATTCTCTTGTTTGTAAACTATTAATTTATCAGTTTGTTTGCCTTCTTTAAAAATCTTAAGTTCAATATGAACGAAAATATCAGCATCATTTTTAATAACTCTCTCTTTCTGTAGTTTTAAAGTTATATTTCCAATTTCTTTTTTTTCAATTGTATTTTCATTCCAAGAAGTAAACTTGTCAAAATCATATTTTATGTTTGACAAATTAGACCTTTGTAATTTATTACTATTATCACTGATTTGATTTACAAAAGTTAATTTTGAAATAAGTGAATCACCAATCGAGATTTTAACTAGTTTGTTATTTATTTCCTTCTTATCTTGTTCTTTTTCAATAATGGTATTATTTTCATTTTTACAACAAACTATTGAAAATGCTGTTAAAAATAGAGTTATTATTTTTTTCATCGTTTTATTCTTTTATTATTTTTATACTTTTATCACTAAAATTACCTGAATGTAAATGGCTATTATGAAGAGTGCCCCCATCCTGAGCATTATTTAATTTTTTACAATAGTCATTATTTCCAACTAATACTTCTGTAAAATTAAATTTAACTACTGAATCAACAAAACTTTGATCTTTTTTAATATTTTTAAAATAAATTGTATCAACACTTCGTCCGTTAACGTGTTCAGCACTAGGAAAACAAGATCCTTCCTTAAAACAACTTCCTGTAGTTGTTATTCCCTCAGCAAAACTGCATTCAGCAAGCGCACCAATGAACCCTGCAAAAACATTAGGACTGGTATATCTTCTTTTTGTTTGAGAAAATACATATTTAATTATGATTTTACCTTTAGAATAATCTAAACTATCAGGCATTTTAATTAATTCAATATCTTTTCCTGTTGAGGCATATAATCTCCAAATTAGACCTTTTGTTGGATGTTTTCCATATTCTGCTATATCATCATTAACATATTTAACTCTTCTTGAAGTGCTTCCATCAGAAACTTTTTCATCGGTCAAAATTTTTGAATGTGTAGGAATGGTTTTATGCACAACACCTACCTCTTTTCCTTTAGTATTAAACCAATCAATTATACAAATAGCATGTTCTGTTGTATCAATATCATGGTAAACATATTTGTATTTTTTTTCAAAGCCTTCTTTAATTGTCTTAGGAACTTTTTTCTCAATTTTACCATCATTATAAATATGATAAGTTACTATTTCTTTGTCCTTTGTATTATTTAAAATAATTGGACAAGTTCCAAAAAAGTTAATTTTTTCAGGGATACCTTGATTATATAAATCATTTATTGCTTCTTCAAATTCCCAAACGTAAGAACTACCAGTTTTTCCAGTATAAAAATGTTTCTTTCCTTTTTTATCAAACCAATATTCATTTTTTTCCCTTTTAAACATTGGGTTATCATCATATGCAGATTTGCTACTGTCATAAACAACATAATCTTTTTCTGTACCGTGTCCGCAAGCATTAGGATAATTTACAGCCAGATATAAATCTGTTTTGGTTTTTAATTTTCCTTTAAATCTTGCCTGTTTAAAAAATTTCTCAACATAATTTAGTTGCTCCGATGCACTAAGTTTAATTAACGCAGATCTTTTAATTCCTAGGTCAATAGCAGCATCTTTGCCAATTTGGATTAAGCCAACGTAACCATTTTTAGTATCATCACCGTGATTTTTAAAAGTTCCGCAAGTTGGGCTAAAAGTCCTGCCAGTTTCCAATGCCATTACTGACATTAACCAATTTGCACCTTCATTTTTTTCTTGGGGCAATCCTAAATTTTTTTATATTTGAACTACCTTTTTTCTAAATTCGCAACTTACTTTTTTACCCCAAATTAAGTCATAAATTTTACAGGCGCAATCTTTTTCATCTCCATTTTTTGGAGCATCAGTCACCTCAACTACAACCTTTTTATTTGAACCATCTGGTTTAATATCATCCCAACCAACAATATTTTTAATACCTACTAAAATATTCTCAAGTATGCTGGTTTCTTC
>JBBRCJ010000106.1:0-3481 GCA_038204955.1 Flavobacteriales bacterium | reverse complement strand
ACGCCACACATTCAATTGGCGATTGAAGATAGTTATAAAAGATTGCTAAATCCGGCAATTTCAAACGAAACCTTACAAGAAGCAAAAGCCGCCGCCGATAAAGTGGCAATCAATGTTTTTGCTACTAATTTAGGTCAACTTCTACTCGCACCACCGTTAGGTGAAAAGCGAATTTTGGCAATCGACCCAGGATTCCGAAGCGGTTGTAAAATCGTTTGTCTCGATGAAAAAGGTGATTTATTGTACAACGAAACCATTTATCCGCACGCGCCTCAAAAAGAAGATGCAATGGCGATGAAAAAAATTCGCTCTATGGTTAATGCTTATAATATTGAAGCCATTTCCATCGGAAACGGAACGGCAAGTCGTGAAACAGAATTTTTTATTAAGAAAATCGCTTTTGATAAACCCGTTCAAGTTTTTATTGTTTCAGAAGCTGGTGCATCCGTTTACTCGGCAAGTAAAATTGCTCGAGACGAATTTCCAAATTATGATGTTACCGTTCGGGGTTCGGTTTCTATCGGTCGACGACTTTCAGATCCTTTGGCAGAATTGGTAAAAATAGATCCAAAAGCAATAGGAGTGGGGCAATACCAGCACGATGTGGATCAAACTAAGTTGAAAGAAGAATTGGATTTAACTGTAATTCGTTGCGTGAATTCGGTTGGAATAAACATTAACACTGCGAGCAAACATTTGTTGAGTTATGTAAGTGGAATAGGGGAGAAGTTGGCCGAAAACATTGTGCAATATCGAGCCGAAAACGGTGCTTTTAACGATCGAAAGCAACTTAAAAAAGTGCCTCGATTGGGCGAAAAAGCCTACCAACAAGGCGTTGCTTTTATTAGAATATCAAATGGAAAAAACCCGCTAGATAATTCGGCAGTACATCCAGAAGCTTACGGAATTGTTGAAAAAATGGCAAAAGATTTGAAATTATCGGTTAATGAATTAATTGCAAATAAAGAAGTTACAAAAACCATTCAGGCCGAAAAATATGTCACACCAGAAATTGGTTTATTAACCTTAAAAGACATCATAAAAGAACTAGAAAAACCAGGATTAGACCCAAGAAAAGCAGCAAAAGTATTTGAATTTGACCCAGCAGTAACAACAATCAAAAACGTAAAAGCAGGAATGATTTTACCCGGAATTGTGAATAATATTACTGCTTTTGGTTGTTTTGTCGATATCGGAATCAAAGAAAGTGGTTTGGTTCATATTTCCCAACTTAAAGCCGGTTTTGTTTCTGATGTGAATGAGGTTGTAAAATTACACCAACACGTTCAAGTAAAAGTTGTTGAGGTTGATGAAGATAGAAAAAGGATTCAATTGACGATGGTATTGTAGAAATTTTGTAATTTTGAAAGATTAATTAGATTATTATGAAAGAAGATATTCAAAAAACCGAACATTCCTATTTTTATTCTTTAGAATTAGAAGGTATAAATTGTTTTAAAGACAAACAGATTTTAGATTTTTCTGATGGAAAAGGCGATTTTTCTCCTTGGACTATAATTTTGGGCGATAACGGTACAGGGAAAACTACTTTGTTGAAGGTTTTGGATAGAATGCAACCAGGATCTTTTTCAAAAAATGATATAGGATATTCGCCAATTATTTGGTCGTATAAAAAATTTCAGAATTCAAATCTTATAGAAATATCTTTAAAGTTAATTAATAATGAATTAAAAGAGTATAGATACATTCCCTCTACTAGACATAGCGGTATTGAATCTACAATTGGTAGCAATAATTTCCCTTTTTTATTGTCATATGGAGCTACAAGGCGAATGAGTAAAACGCCTAATTTATCTAAATCTGAAGAAGGAAGTTTGAAAATTACATCTCTTTTCGATGAAAGTATAGAATTAATAAATGTAGAAGAATGGTTATTACAAAAATTTACGATTTCGCTTATTTCTGAAAAAAAAGCGAAATCGAAATTTGAAAAAGATTATTTATATATAAAATCAATAATAATTGATTTTTTACCAGATGTTAGCGGTTTTAGAGTAAAATCGGTTAATGAAAACAATTCAGACTTGATAATCGAGGTTGAAACTTCTTACGGCTGGGTAAATTTGCGAGACTTGAGTTTTGGCTACCAAACCATTACTGCATTATTGGTCGATATTGCCTCCAATATGATGGATAACTATTCAGAAAGTAAAAATCCTTTATCTGAACCAGTAATTATTTTAATTGATGAAATTGATTTGCATTTGCATCCAAAATGGCAACGAATGGTTATAGATAAATTTTCTCAACATTTCCCTAAAGCACAATTTATAGTTACGGCTCATAGTCCATTAATTGTCCAAGCGGCTCAAGATAAAAACGCCAATATCATAGTTTGCAGAAAAGAAGAAGATAGAGTCGTAATTGATAATAATCCCGAAAGTGTAAAAGGCTGGAGGATAGATCAAATTTTAACATCAGATTTATTTGAAATAGAAAGTTCTCGCTCCCCAAAAACACAAGAAAGTGTTGATAAATATACCGTTTTGAAAGGAAAAAGCGATTTAACGCTAAATGAAAGTGCTGAATTAGAAGAATTAATTCCAATAGTTAAAAGGACTAACATAATCAAAGAAACGGAATCAATTTTAGATAAAAAACTACTTGAGTTTTCAGAAAAATATTTAAAATGATACAATTTACTAGAACAGCCAAGCCTAATGTTTTAGTTCAAAATGCTGAAAATTGGACAACAGAGTATTTACAAGCAAAAGAAAACTACAATAATTTAAAAACTTCCGAAAGCAAAAATATTTTAAAGAACATTGAGAATCGCTACAAACATATTGAGGTTAAAGCATCTTTAAAAACTATGTTTCAAAAGAAATGTGCTTTTTGTGAAAGTCACATAACCCATATAGATTATGGACAAATAGAGCATTTTAAACCAAAATCAAAATACCCAGAATTTTGCTTTGAATGGAATAATTTTTTACTGTCTTGTGCTATTTGTAACGGGAAATCTAATAAAGGTGATAAATTTCCGCTTGAGAATGAAAATGGTTCATTTATAAATCCAGTTGATGAAAATCCTAATGAATTTTTTAAGTTTGAGTTTGACGAGGTAACTAATAAATTTTTAATATTCCCTAAAAACGAAAGGGCTTTTACCACAATTAAAGAACTTGGATTAAACAGAGAAAATCTATCAGAATTTAGAACTAATGAACTTTCTAAAATAACTTTTGTAATTAATGAAATTATAAATAAAAATAAGGAGGAACTTTTAGATAAATTTATTAGTCAATTTTCGCAAAAAGATCAATTCTATGCGTTTATAAAAACAATTTTTGAGAAAGTTAAATAAACTTAAAAATTTAATTAACTCACAAAAGATTATCCCATAAAAATAAATTTTTTTGTCTTTTCTTTTCCTCTTCATCGGTGCCATAGCTGAACCAGTCTTTGGCTTTATCTAATAAAAAAGTTTTTATTTCTGCCGACTTGTATGTTTTTTTTG
>JBBRCJ010000105.1:0-3696 GCA_038204955.1 Flavobacteriales bacterium | reverse complement strand
AAAGCGAAGCTTTTGAAAAGAAATCTCTCAAAGCGGGTGATGGAAGAACGTCGTGCGGAAGCAACGATGGTTTTCCATCACCCGCGTAGCGGGAGCCCAATGGAAAAAATTGTCCCGAAGGGCGATTTTTTCCATCGTTTTGGCGCTTGGCGAAGGTGGCGATTTTCACCACAAATGTTGATGCGGAGAACCAAACTTTGATTAACCACAAATGTGTCTGCGGAGCACTGAACCGCCACTTTTGCCAAACGCCTGTTAGCACCAGTACTTCTTCGGTCAAAGTGTTTTCTTGCCGTCATAATACAAGTGATGAAAATATCTCAATGCGTTAATACAATGTTGTCCCCAATGATGTGCAAAGCTCCATTTTAATTGCCACAATGCGTCTTCAACTGATTCGTCCGTTCGTATGTTGTCAATCTTTATTAATTCAATTTTTAAATCTCTATAAATGTCTGCGAAGTCGTCAACTAACCAACCTTGACTTGCTTCTCTGTCAGTTATTGTCCAGCCAGCTTTCGGCTTTCCATCTTTTTCGGAATATGTTGGGTCGAAAATTTCCCAATAAAATGTTTCTTCTCCAAGTTCTGAAATGAGTCCAACATTTTTGTTCTCAAAAATTGTTTCTCGGTCAAAGTCACTGTCCGCTGATGAATAGTTTAATTCGATTAGGTCAAGTTTGTGTCCTGCCGAGTAAAGGTCTAAAAGTGCTGTATGAGCTTTTGAATAAAAAATTTCTTTGTCGATGTTTTCAGTTTCAAGCAGTTCAACAAATTGTCGAGCAGAAAATAGAAAGGTCTGCGTAGAAGTCCTTTCTAAAAAATCTCTGATGTCTGTCGATAGATTGTCTGTCATAGTATTGGTGCTAACGCCCCGTGGCTTTAAGAAGTTGGGAAATAAATATGCCCAAACTTTTGATTAATCACTGACCACAAAGATACAAAACCAACTTTAAAGTCAAGACCAAAACCCCAATTTCTTAAAACCGCTGTTGGTGGCAGTAATAATTTTTCACGCTTCTTTTTCTATAAATTCTTTAAAATCTTCTAAAAATTTTATGAACACATCGTGTGTTAAATCTAAATCTTGTTTTTCTCTAACTTGTTTTCCGCTACCACGAGTTGATAATAAATCGATGAAAAAAACTGCGTGTTTATTGCTAACTACAATTATATCTTCATTTCCCCAACGATATTCTTTTTCTGTATTATCTGTCGATTTCACACCATCTAATATTTCTTGAACTTTATCAGAAGTCCAACCGCTATTTGAAAAACTTGTTAAAGTATCATTATCTCCTTCAACATCAACAATTATCCAATCGTCATTATGCTTAAAACTATATTTCATCTTATTATTTTTAATTTATTACTGGATATGCGTTTAATATGTTTTTTTTCATATCAAATTCAATTCTTATTTTAAATCCACTTGAACATTCAGCTTCCATTCTACCTAATTTAGACGCTGTTGCTTCAATTTTTATTAAAGTATTATCCTTAATTGCTTTTTCATAAACCCAAGCAACTTCTTCTTGAATTCTTTCTATTTTCCAATTTTTTGGAAACATTGAAGATGTTTGAAGTTTTTCTAACCATTCTCCATTTTTGTATTTTATTTCGATTTGAGCTTTAAATGGCAAATCGTCAATTGGCGGTTCAGGAATTCTAACTGTTCCGTTTTTTAATCTAATATTTTTACCAAATGCATTTGCATTATGACCACCTTGACCATATTCTATATATTCATTTTTAAAAAATCCTTTTTCAATTTTAGTTATTCCCCATTCTCCGTCTATATGATTGAAAAATGATTTTTCAAATTTAGAGATCCATTTACTTAAAAATAACTTTCTCAATCCTTCATCGTCTCCAATAAGTTCAAAGAATTTCTTTTTCATCCATTCAATTAGTTTTCCGCTTTTAATAGCTTCAATGATTTCTTCAATTTGTCTACGTAACCATTTATATAAATCAGAAGCACTTTCGGCAACTTTTCTACCCAATTGTTTTCCAAGTTTTACTCCTGCACTTGCTAGTTCGGTTGCTTTACTGGCTAATCTTGATATTTTTGTGGAAACTTCAACTGCAATAGATGCTCCACCTGTGAAAAATGCAATTATTGCATCAAGAATTAACTCGAATACTACAGCTCCAACAAAGTAAGCCCAAAAATATTTGCTATAACTTGTTACTTTTTTTGAAACTTCTGCAATAAATTTTACTGCTTCTTCCCAAATTTTAGTAGTTGTTACAATTGTTAGTAATCCACTAAATAATTCAACAGCATTTTCACTTATTAAATCTATTAAGTCTTCTACGAATTCTAATTTTTCTTGATGTTTAGAAATTTCAGTTTTACTTACCTTTTCTAATTCAAAAATTGAAATATTGTCAACTATAAAGGACAATACAACAATTACAGTCTGAAATAATGATACTATTCCGTTTATTAATCCACAGAGAAATGCGTTTAAAATGGCTAATTGTTCAGAAAGAAAATCAGCAGTTTTTGAAGTAACTTCTTTCAAGAAATTAATCGCTTTAGCGATTAATTCTTTGATTTTTTTAAAAATTTCTTTAAAACTTCCTAAAACATATTCTTCTAAATAATTTTTGATATAAAAAACAATAGCAAAAAAGATGTCATCTTCAATATTTGGTGTTGCTCGTACCACATTATAAACAACTCCAAATGCTATTTCATCAAATTTTTCAGCTAATGTTAAAAGTGAACCAATTCCAGTTGCAGCTATGTTTTTGCTGTTTGCCATATTGGCGTATATTGGATTTGGTATTTTTACCGGAATTATGGGTTTAAAAGTGGCTTTGTTGTTAGGGAAACCGTGAAGTTTATTGTATGTTGGTTCAACATAAAGTTTTGAATATTCATAATTTTCTTCTGTGAATTTCCATTTTTCCATTGCCTCAACTCCCGAATTCATCCAATCAGAAAGTTTATTATTTAAGCCAAAAATAGTTTGAAGAATTTCGTTGAAATCACTTTTATTAACCAATTCAAGTTTCACAGCATTTAATAAAACTGTCGCTTCAATTTCTGTTACTTTTCCTTTATTATTATACGCAATATCTTCTGACCATTCTTTTAAATTTTTTGCAAGTTGATTATCATCTTGTACGGAAATACTTGTTTTACCATCAAGAAGTTTTTGCATTAATATTTTTCTTTCATCGCCCATCTTTACACGACAAGCAGTTCCAAAAAGGTTTGACTTTTTATTATCTTTTTTTTCTACGAATATAAAAATCTGTCTTGTAGTTGGTTGATATTCTGTTGTAGAATTGTATTTTTCAAAAATTTCTGTTCCTGAATTACAAGCAATTATTTGATAAGTATATTTATCTTCGGCATCAATTAGAGCATCTTCTGGATAATTAGAATTTGGTAAATCGTCATAGTAATTGTGAAAAATGCTATTTTTTCCTAATGGACTATCTATATTTCTATTTAAATTCCAACTTCTGCTTCCCATATTCTATTTAGTCATTTTATTGTTTTTCTTTATTTACGTTCAGTTCCGAGATTATTGCCACCAATGGGCTCCCGCTTTGCGAGGTTTCTTGAGAAAGCGAAGCTTTTGAAAAGAAATCTCTCAAAGCGGGTGATGGAAGAACGTCGTGCGAAAGCAACGATGGTTTTCCATCACCCGCGTAGCGGGAGCCCAATGGAAAAAAT
>JBBRCJ010000104.1:0-3975 GCA_038204955.1 Flavobacteriales bacterium | reverse complement strand
TATCACCAAAAAAATCAAAATAAAAGCTGGAGTTGTATGTGAAATTGAAACAAAAGTACCAACTTCGCTAAAAACAGCTTTCTATGACTTAAAAACAACATTTTTAAGCACTTCATTTTTTACAAACCACAACTTAAAACTAAAAATTAACCTCGCTTAAATCATCTTAAACGAGGTTAGTTTTATATTTTTCTTTAAAATTTTACTTTTTTAAAAGAGTTGCGCAACAGCTACCGCTGTTGTATGCAGGCTTTTTTGTCATTAATGTTTAAATATTTTAATAAAACTGTCTTTTTGCAAATTGTTTAATGAAAGATTATATTCTGCATTTTCTGTTTCGTTTACAATTTCTCCACCAAATGCAATGATAATCTGTCTAAATGAGATCGGATTACTCCATTGCTGAAATAATGCTTGTGTTGCTGTTATTGTAATTTCAGAATTACCTGAAACTCTACTTTGTCCAGCACCAAAATTTAAAATGACAAAACATTGTTTATTTTTTTCGGGAATTAGGACGCCTAAAATGGTTTGTTTTTGTACCGATTGACATTTTGTTTCAAGAAATAAATGATTTGGGTTCATCATAAAATTGTAATCAATTTGGTCTCCTTTTCCAACCACAATTTTATATTCACTATTACCACTTCCAGAAAATATGTTGCTATTTATTAATGTCGGTTCTTTTAATCCATTTTTTGCATACAAATATTCAACAGCACCATTTGGAGCATCTGTAATGTCGCCTGAATACATTAATTCTCCATTTCCTTGTTTGTATTCAGAGTTCCAACCAATTTTTCCACCAATGTTTAATCCTGACAGGTCTATATCGTGTGCACCCCATTGGTTTTCCCAATAAATACCAATAGCCAAAGAGTCACCAAAGAATTTACTACCAGTCGGTATATTTCCAACGAACATTTTTTCGGAAGTTGGCAAAGCATATTCTACATCTTGAGGAAGAAAAAATTTCTTTCCATTAAGTGTAAATCTCTTTTTACAGTAACTTATAAGAAAATCATAGTTTGACCAAGCAGCACCAGATACTTTATTAGTTTTAATAAAAGATTTTCCATTTCTAATTCTATAAGCAAAAGCATATTGACCTTGTATTCTTGAATGACAAGCAGAAATGGCTCTGAACAAGGCGAATGGAGTTGCATTATCAAGCCAATGTAAATCGTCTTCTTGGTTTAAAATTATGCTGGTTACATAATTTAAAGGATTTGATACTAATGGTTTATGGTGAATTTTCGAAAGTTTAGCGATTTTGTTGATTGCTTTTGGACATTTGGTTTTGAATGCTAAGAATAATGGTTTGAAACGATTAAAAATTTCAGCTAGTTTTTCTAATCCATATTTTTCAAATTGAATAGCAGGATTGTAATTGGAGGTTTTAATTGCTTCAATTACTTCTTTGCTTTTTATCAAAAGTGATTCGCCAGTTGTTCGATATATTATGTAGCGAAAGAATTCCAAAACATCATTTGGAATAATTCCATACATATCTGCAATTTTTATTACAGCTTCTTTGTTTTTAATATTTTCTTTTCCTGTAAATTCATAATCAAGTTCATCAACGAGAATTGATAATACATCATTGATTGTTTCTTCTTTTAATGCAATACCTGATTTTAGAAGTTCCAAACATTTTTGGGTCATTTCTTCTTTTGGGTAAGCTTTTATAACTTTAAAAACGACTTTCGTGTTAGGAATTTCAAGTATTTCGTTTGGGATATAAATTTCATCTTCAAAATCACTTCCATAAGTTGAAATATAATGTCTAATTTGTTCAAAATACAAATCTGTACGTGAACTACTAAAAATTGTTTTCCAAGATTTATGAAAAGTTTTGTTTAGACCGTAACCGTCTAATTTTTCATTTTTGTAGAAATTGACAATTTCTATTTTTGCCCATAAAGCACCAGGTTCTATAATGAACCCTTGCTCTGAAATAAAAGGCTTTTCGTTACTTTGTTTAAGTACTACCGAATTAAATAATTTTAGTGTTTTCATTTTTTATAAAAATAAGTGAGGAGTAATAATTGGAAAATATAGGAACTCCCTTTACCTATTAAATTAAAATTAAGCGAGAAGTAATTTTCCAATAAATAGGAACTTCTTTTGCCTAATATTTTTTTTTAAATATTTTATGTTTGTTTCATTCTGTTACGGTTTTCTGTAAGCTTGCATACAATGGGCTCCCGCTTTGCGAGGTTTCTTGAGAAAGCGAAGCTTTTGAAATGAAATCTCTCAAAGAGGGTGATGGAAGAACGTCGTGCGAAAGCAACGATGGTTTTCCATCACCCGCGTAGCGGGGGGCCAATGGAAAAAATTGTCCCGAAGGGCGATTTTTTCCATCGTCAGAGTGTGAAAAAACTTCCACAATCGATCAAACAAATATACCAATAAACTTGTAAGAAACACTTAATAGTTGTATTTTTAATGATGCAACACATTCAAGGAATTTCCCGTAATCAGTTACTCGTATCTAGTCTTGAGTGCCCGCTTGGAGCTATCTAGCCGTTGACATTACTTGATTACAAATCCTAGCGGTCTTTATCTTTGCACAGTATATTTTTAATATTATGCTGCGAGGTCAGGAGACCATCGCAGAGCACAGTAGTTTTCAAGAAGACTTTGAATAGCTGGTATTTATGCTTAAAAGTGAAGGAAAACACTAGAAAAGCCCACGCAAAACCACTTCAAAAAAAAAGAGGATACTAAATCCTCTGAATATTCCTTAACTAATTTTACGAAAACCGCATAGGGACGGATTTGTAATCAGTGAGCCTGCCCAGAGCGAAGACGAAGGGTTCAACACGGGTTTCATTGTTCGGCTTACAGCCGCAACGAAACTCTTGCTGTTGGTGGTAGTGTTTTTGTTTACCATAAATTCTCTTCCAATTTTGTTGCTTTTGCTATTTCATTAGCACTTTTTATCAATTTGTTTTCTATAAATTTTGGAAAGAAGAACATTAGAAACTTAAATTTTAATGAACTGATTAAACTTTTAATGTCAAAATGATTTACTTTATAATATTCGGTTATCTCAGTTTCAGTTAATATTTTAAAAATGTTCTCTTTTTCAAAAATTTTTATAAGTGGAAATTTCGGTTCGTTTTCTGCTGTTAAAGTAATTTGTTTTTTTAATACTGTACTTATTTTTCTCATAAACGATAAAATTTTTTTAAAATCTAAATCTGTTTTAATTTCACTCGGTGCAATATTAAATTCAATTTGTTCAATAAAAAAATAATGACAATTAATTTTTATATTTTCTAATTGGATTGTGATAGTTGAAGACTCTACTTCTCCAGTTTCGTCAGCAAAATATTGATATACTTTTTCTTTGTTTATTTTGTTTTCGGAAAAGTACTTTATTTCATATTCAGAGTTTAACAAATCAATTAGTTTTCCCCAATCTTCTTTTGAAGTATTTTGCACATATATATCTCGTAATGTCCAATCAGACTTGAAAATCCATTTTATATTTTCCCAATTATAATTCATATTTGTCTTTCGGTTTTCTGTCGCTAGAAACTGACGGCTAATGGGCTCCCGCTTTGCGAGGTTTCTTGAGAAAGCGAAGCTTTTGAAAAGAAATTTCTCAAAGCGGGTGATGGAAGAACGTCGTGCGGAAGCAACGATGGTTTTCCATCACCCGCGTAGCGGGAGCCCAATGGAAAAAATTGTCCCGAAGGGCGATTTTTTCCATAGTCCCGTGGCTTGGCGTCAGGCGGGGATTTAATAAGCCCAAAACTATAAATTTAAAACCAGACTTCCAAATACAAACCCAAACTTTAAATTAATGACCCAAACCCCGCTTGCGCCAAACCGCTGTGCTTGTTGCACAACACAAATATAAGATAAAAAATTTGCTTAAAAGCTAGCATTTTTGTATTTTTAGACTATGCAAGGAAGAAAAGAATTACACCCAAAAATGCTCTATCAAGTTTATCTTCAAGACTT
>JBBRCJ010000103.1:0-4194 GCA_038204955.1 Flavobacteriales bacterium | reverse complement strand
TAGGGAAATATAAAGTACTTCGTTCGGCAGTTATTTATGGTGCCAATTCTAGCGGTAAAAGTAATTTTATTAAGGCTTTGAATTTTATGATTGAAACCATTAAAAACTCTTCAAAGTTAAATTCAACTGATAAATTAAATGCGAAACCATTTCTTTTAAATACAGTTACAACAAATTCTCCATCATTTTTTGAAATCTTATTTTTGGCTTTTAACAAACGTTTTCGTTATGGCTTTGAATTGGATAACGATAAAATTAAAAGTGAATGGTTATATGTTTTAGAGAAAAACTCAAAAAATGAAAAACTATACTTTATTAGGAATGTTGACGGAATAGGAGTAGCAGATATTTTTGAAGATGCAAAAAAATTCATTCTGAATACGCGTGAAAATGGATTGTTTTTATCATTGTTAGATCAATTAAATATTGAAATTGCAAAACAAATATTTGTCCAATTTTCCTCTATTTACATTAAATCTGGAATTATTCATAATGAAAATATTACAATGACAGGTGCGATGATTTATAGAACAAATAAATTTAAAGAAATTTTAAAAAATTTCATTTCAAAATTAGACTTGGGATTTCAAAAATTTCAAATTGAGCCCGAAAAAGACATAGATTACAACAATATGTTTAAAACTATTCATAAAGTGTATAATAAAAATGGAAGTTTTGTTTCTGATATCGAATTTAAATTATCTGAAAATGAATCATCAGGTACAAATAAAATTTTTGATTTGGCTGGCTTTATAATCCTTGTAATTGAATTGGGTTTAATACTAATTATCGACGAACTAGACTCAAAATTACATCCAATTCTAACCCAAGAAATTATTAAGTTATTTAACAATCCAGAAACAAACCCCAATAACGCCCAATTAATTTTTACAACTCACGATACTAATTTATTGGGAGCAAACTTGTTTAGAAGAGACCAAATTTGGTTTACCGAGAAAGATGATTTTGAAGCAACCGATATGTATTCGTTATTAGAATTTAAAGAAAACGGGCAAACGATTAGAAAAGACAGTAGTTTTGAAGCCGATTATATTCGAGGTCGATACGGAGCAATACCTTATATTTCAAATCTTCAAGAAATTTAAGTTATGGCAAATAGCATCAAAATTGATAATTCCATTTTAAAACGTACGGCTCGAATTGAGAAAAAACGTAAAGCTAATATTAAAGAAGAAAAAGTATATTTTTTAATAGTTTGTGAAGGCGAAAAAACAGAACCAAATTATTTTAAATCGTTTAAAACCAATGTAAAGTCTTTTGTTTATTCGCTTGATGTTTTCGGAGAAGGTTCAAACACTAAAGATTTAGTTAAAAGAACAATCAAAGCCAGAGACAATTCAAGCCAAAAATATGATAGTGTTTGGGCTGTTTTTGACAGAGATAGTTTCACAATAAATAATTTTAACGGTGCAATTCAATTTGCAAAAAGCAACGATATAAAAGTTGGTTGGTCTAATGAGGCTTTTGAATTGTGGTATTTATTGCATTTTCAATACAGAAATACGGCGATGAATCGAGAGGAATATAAAGAAGCAATTGAAAGGGAAGTTAATGCTATTATAGAAAAAAAATCGAAAACTAAAAACTATAAAAAGTTTCAGTACAAAAAGAATAGTCTTGAAATGTATGCTATTTTAGAAAAATATGGAAATCAAGAACAAGCAATAAAATATGCTGAAAAATTAATTTTAACTCATAATTGTGCCAATTATTCCATTCACAATCCTTGCACGATGGTTCATTTGTTAGTAGATGAACTTAACGGAAATTCTAAAGAACTTTTAGAGCAAATAGATTCGAAAAAATAACCTTCTTTTTAAAATCTATAACCAAAACCCAACCTTTCAATCGATTTCACTTTACAATTTATTGTAAAAAAGAATTTTTAATTATAAATTATAACTAAAAATAGTTTTATTGTTTTAAAATTGTATGCAATAATCCAATTTTGCTTCAAGAAATAAACAAAATAAACAGAAGTAGTTATGTGTGGAATATTAGCCATTATAGGAAAAGGAAAAGACGAACAATTAGTAAAACAATTATCAAAAAGAATGTCTCATCGCGGACCAGATGAAAGCGATTTGCACGTTACAGAAAACGGACATATTTTAAGCCACGAACGCTTGTCGATTATTGATTTGCATTCGGGTAAGCAACCCATAAAAGGAACAAAAACCGCTTGGATGATTCACAATGGCGAAATTTACAACCATCAAGAATTAAGAAACGGTATTTTAAAAGATCATACTTTTAAAACAAAATCAGATTCGGAAGTAATTGTACATTTATACGAAGAATTCGGTTACGATTTTTTACATCATTTAGATGGAGATTTTTCATTTGTAGTAATTGATGGCGATGATTATATTGCTGGTCGTGACCCAATGGGAGTGAAGCCTTTGTATTACGGAATGGACGAAAGAGGCAGAATGTATTTTGCCTCAGAAATGAAACCAATTGCCGATCAATGCAAAACATTTTCAACGTTTCCTCCAGGGCATTATTACACACCAAGTACTGGTTTTGTAAAGTATTACAAACCCGAATATGAAGATTATACTCTAGCAACTAAAGAATTGGATTTGGTTGAAATACGTGAAAGTTTAACCGAAGCCACACGCAAACGTTTAATGAGCGACGTACCCATTGGAGTGTTACTTTCTGGTGGATTGGATTCGTCATTAACCTCATCAATTGCTTCTCGATTATTGAAAGAACAAGGCAAAACCTTACACTCGTTTTCTATTGGTTTGGATGCCGATGCTCCTGATGCAAAAGCTGCCCGAAAAGTAGCCGAGTTTTTAGGAACTGAACATCACGAAGTTCACTTTACGATTGAACAAGGAATTGAAATTTTAGAAAAATTGGTTTGGCATTTGGAAACCTATGATGTTACTTCGATTCGTGCCAGTACGCCAATGTATTTTTTATCAAAAGCCATTACCGATTTAGGAATAAAAGTAGTACTATCGGGCGAAGGTGCCGATGAAATTTTTGGAGGTTACTTGTATTTTAGAAACGCTCCAACAACCGAAGATTTTCAAAAAGAAACTATCGAAAGAGTGCAAAAATTGTTTACTGCCGATTTACTTCGTGCCGATAAATCAACAATGGCGCACGGATTGGAAGCACGAGTTCCTTTTTTAGACAAAGCATTTTTAGATACTGCAATGTTAATAAAAGCAGAAGAAAAACAGCCTAAAACCTATGATGGAAAAGAAAAATATATTTTAAGAAAAGCATTTGACACACCAGACAATCCGTATTTACCTGATGAAGTATTGTGGCGTCAGAAAGAACAATTCTCTGATGGGGTAGGCTACAATTGGATTGATGAACTGATAGAATATTGTTCCTCAAAAGTAACTGATGAACAGTTAGAAAATGCAGCAACTGAATTTCCTTACAATTCGCCATCAACTAAAGAGGCTTATTATTATAGAACTATTTTTCATAAATTTTATCCACAATTAAGTGCGGCGCAAACCGTTAGAAAATGGATTCCGAAATGGCAAGCAAACCAAGACCCAAGCGGTAGAGCGAATGCAGCTCATGTTAAAGCCGATACAGAAATTGCTAAAAAAAGCATTTTAATATAAAAATTTTGTTTGTTTGTTTGATTTTTTGTAAAAAACGCTTCTCATTGGTTATGAGAAGCGTTTTTGGTTTTTATAATTTTTAGTTTGTATCCTAAACTATAATTTATTGTTAAATTCAATAATTTAAAAAACCATAAATCAAAAACTAGCGTAACTCATTGTATAAACTTTAAAAATTTAATACAATGAAAAATTTATTTAAATCTGCAATTTTTGCAATTACAATTTTAGGAGCTTCAACAATTTTTGCTCAATCGGAAAAAACAGTTATGGTGGGTGGAGCAGCAATGTATCCTTCAAAGAACATTATTGAAAACGCCATTAATTCTAAAGATCACACAACATTGGTTGCAGCCGTTAAAGCAGCAGGTTTAGTTGAGACATTACAAGGTAAAGGGCCTTTTACTGTTTTTGCTCCTACCAACGCAGCTTTTAATAAATTGCCAAAAGGTACAGTTGCTACATTATTAAAACCAGAAAATTTAAAAATGTTACAAGGCATTTTAACGTATCACGTTGTTGCTGGTAAAATGAATTCATCTGATATTGCAGCAGCAATTAAAAAAGGTAA
>JBBRCJ010000102.1:0-4503 GCA_038204955.1 Flavobacteriales bacterium | reverse complement strand
GTGTATAAATTTGATGTTCAATCTCCGGACGAAATTCAAATAAAAATTCGCCATTATAATTCTCTATTCTTGATTCAAAAAGTCTAAATGCTTTATTTTCAGAAATTGTTTCAATTTTTAAATTATAGCGTTTGTGATAGTTGCTCCATTTTGCTAAAGATAAGTCAGTAATTAGATTAGTCTTTCTGATTTCATCTCTAGTTATTTCCTTATTAAAATAATCACTTTTTATTTTTTCATCATATTTTTTGTCTCCTTTTATAATTTTACCTTGAAATCTTCCTAACTCTTTTATGTAGCTATTATCATATACAAGCCAAACTGCTACCATACCTTGTGGAGCAAAACCAAAAACTAATCCATTAAAACTGCCTTTTACTTCTCCATTTATCTTTGCGTATTTATCATAGATATCAGATTCACTTGTGTAATGTATTTCTTCAAAAGCTTTTTTTATATACACTGGATTAAAATTCATTTTAACTTGATAAAATTTATCTTCATATTCTGAAAAAAAAATTATGTCAGCTTTCACTGGGATGCCATATTGGTTGTCACTATGTTCGCCCGAATTTGAACCCCAATCTTCTGAATAACTATATATAGAGAGCCCTAAAGTGTCATTTTTTAATGTATGAATCTCACCTTTTATAATATCAACTGAAAATCTTTTAATTGAATCGTTGTATTTTGGTATACAAGCCCAAGTACTCCATTTATTATCATTTTCATATTTATATTTAGTTATGACGAAAAAATTTAATACTGCTAGAAAAAGTGCTAATAAAATATATAATTTATTTAAAATATTTAATTTCATTATTTTAATGATTTGAAAAAGCGTTACTTAAACCAATTAAATATCTTATAATTATTAAGGATACAAAACTTAAAAACAATAAAACATAAAATATTTTATTGATTATTTTTCTATCTTTTCCTTTATAACTTACAAAAAAGAAAAAATATAAAATTGTTAAAATTGGCATAAATGAAATTTTTATAATTTCTGCAAATCTAGAATCTGAGTATGAAACAAGAGTCATAACTAAAATAAAATTCAAAATTATTAACATAAATGAAGATGTTGCATTTAATTCTATATTTTTTTCTAAACTATATTTTACTTCTGACATAATTATTTTATTTATACGAATCTTTATAAACTGTTCCAACTCCTTCTGCTTTTCTCCAAATCCTAATGCTATCCGTTTTTAAAGTTTCATTATTAAGCAATATTTCTATTGAGCTATTATCAGGAGCAATTTTTATTTTTAAATCTTGTTGTTCATCTACTTTAACATCTTTAAATTTATCAAACATTATTTTTTCGTTAAAAAAAATATTGCCCTGAAATTTTTGGTTCAATCCTGTTTCCCAATACACACTAATACTATTTGGTAATGCTTTAGAAGTATAAGTTTGATGTTCAATTTCTGGACGAAATTCGAATAAAAATTCCCCGTTATAATTTTCAATTCTTGATTCAAAAAGTCTAAATCCTTTATTTTCAGAAATTGTTTCAATTTTTAAATTATAGCGTTTGCGGTACATATCCCATTTGGTACAAGTGGCAGGCTCGGGCAATACATACATTGCAACAACATCTTTACGGCTCATACCAGTACTAGGAAACATTTTTTTTTCAAGTTCTTTGTCGTCCTTAATAACTTGGGCTTGATAGCGACCTATTTCTATTTTAAAAGAACCTACTCCATAAGCCCTCCAAACTACAACCATCCCCTGAGGAGCAAAGCCAAATATTAATCCGCTAAAAGCACCTCTATCTTCTCCATCCGTATATGTCTTTTCTTCGTCAGAATAATTCTTTTCAGCAACTGCTTTTTTCATATACTCCACATCAAAGTCAATTTTTAGTCGATAATATTTATCTTCGTAATGAGAAAAATATATAACATCAGCCGCAATAGGTGTGCCCTTCATATCGCTAAAAACTTTTCCAGAGTCGCCCCATTGACCAGAAGAATCTAAACTGGGTAAGCCAGCAGTTAAACCTTCTAATGTTTTAATTTCATTTGATCCAATGACCACTGACAAATCTCCTTTACCTGATGCACGGTTGGGTTGACAGATTGATGGTTTCCATACGGGGACTTCTTTCATTTTTTGGCAACTTAATGTTTGTGATATAATTAGTATTAAAAGTATTTTATATGTTTTATCCATCTTGAATTTCTCGTTTACGAAGTTCTTGTTTTTTTAAATCACCAGCATATCCAACCAGGTTGGTTCTTGGTCCCAATCCAGTTTTATCGTTATTAACAGACCAATGCAGGTATTTGCCTCGAAGTTCTTTTAGAACATCTAATCCTAAATACTTTTTATGAGTTAGTCTTTTTAATTTTTCTAAATAGTCTTTATTGTAAGCAGACAATGGTTTTTTATTCTCGTTTGCTTCATTTATGTACCCATTACGTAAATCGCTACATTCTTTTACATAACTTAAAAGTTGACTTTCAACTTTTTTAATAAACGGGTCGTTTATTTGTGTAAGTTCTTTTACTTTAGAATCTTTAAACAAGACTTTAAATTGTTTAGTTACAGCTATCATTCGGGCTAACGAAATTTTATCAAAGGTATTGAACAATTCTCTTGATCCAATTAAGTTGAGATTGTAGGAACCGCCAGAATCTTTTTTTTCAATAATTGTAAGTTGAGCTTCAGTATACCAACCTTCTGAAACTAACATTTTTTTAATTGCTAAGGCTTCATTATGGTAGTAAGTTTCTTTATCTGTTTCTGATTTTTTAGTGTAATATGCTTTATAGTGACTTCGTATTTCAGGACCTAATTCTTTAGTATAATTTCTATAAGACCCACCTATATCGCTATGTACACCAGGAAAAGTAATTTCAAGACCTTTTAAACCAGCACTATTAATATTGGTGAGGTCAAAATTTTCACGAAATTCATCATCGGCAGCAATTTGAAAAACCATTTCGGCTTTGCTAATTGATTTTAGTCCCAATTCAGTTACATCATTATTATGATTGGCTCCATAGGACGAAACAGTGTCATACAAACCTACAAAATTAAAAACTATTTTTTTAATTTTATCATTTGTTAATCCATTTTTAGCCAGTTTGTATCCAAAATATCCATGCTTTAAACTTAAAGGGTCTAATTTTTTTTGATACACATATTCTATTTCTCCAGTTGGCGCATATACTTCAATTGATCCATCATCTGAGTTTCTAGTTACTACAGCATTTGTAGCTAAATGTAAAAAAAATCTTGCTGTTGCCGCACCACGACTAAAGCCAAAAAGGTTTACTGTTAATGTATCAATTGTTTTACGTTTAGATAAATCAAATTTTGCTTTGACGGCAATAGCCGCTTCTTTGCAACCTTTTTGCACTTTTACCTTGTAACCCGTTGCACCTGTTGCCAAACCTTTTCCAAAGACACCTTCATCTTCGTCTTCTTCGCGTGTGCCAATGCCATCAATATATACTACTGCTTGTTTTGGTTGGTCTGCATCTGTGGCATCAAAACCGTGCACTACATTGGTATATCCGTTATCGTAACTGCTGTCGTCTTCTGGGTTACCTAGCCAAGTAAAAGCGTGTTTTTTGTAGGTGTCTTTATTTTCTTCTCGGGCTTTAGTATTAAATTTATTATTGTTTGTACCATCAAAATATAAGTTTAGTGTAATATCTACACTGGTATCCATAGTATCATTCGGGTGCAATGGCTCGTATTCTGGGTGGTTTACACCCTCGCCACTATGTGTATTGTTGGTAGTAGTAGCACTTGTTGTAAAACAGCCTTCCGTAGCGTGTAAATCAGTTGTACCTGATGATGTGTAGGTCATTTTACCTTCACACATTCTTGTAATTCCTCCTCCTTCTGCCATAATTAGCTAGTTTTAGATTTTTCTGCTGCGTGTTTGTTTATTTCTTTAGCACTTTTCATATTTATAGCTCCGTCAGTACTAAATACATCAACTATTTTTGCTATTTCTTTGCGTTCTTTAGTTTCAGAATCCCGATTGCCTTTTACAAATTCTGTTAAACTTCCTAAAACATTTATCATATAATTTGTACCAACTGTAACATTTTTGGATAACCCAGATGTTAAACCCATATCGGCTCCTGCACTTATAGTTACATCGTCACCTGCGCTTTGCATAATATTCTTAGACGCTGTCATAATAATATCTGTGGCGTTCATCGAAATAGTATTCGGCGCATTTACACTAATATTCCCTTTACCATCCATCAACCAAGTATTACCACTTGGATCTTCAATAAAAACGCTATCAATAGCATCGTTCATTATTATTTTGGTACCGCTTCGGGTTTGAATTACTTTTTGGTCGTTGGCCGATGTAGCATAACTGGAACTTTCGTTGCCGTTGTACATGGCTCCCAAGACAAATGGTTTTTCGGCATTGCCACCTTCAAATCCTATTAAAACTTCTTCGCCTACTTCGGGTACAAAGTACATTCCTTTGCCGCCACCTGCGTGTGGATTGGTCAT
>JBBRCJ010000101.1:0-4642 GCA_038204955.1 Flavobacteriales bacterium | reverse complement strand
ATGTTTATACCGTAAATGAAATTGAAAAATTAACTTCTACTATTGAAGGTATTTCAATAAATAATGCAGAAAAATCAACTTTTAGAAAATCTGAAGAAGTTTTTCAATTCGACAATTTTTAATAGAAACCCCAGAAACTTTAGAATTCATTTTCAATAAAAATTTAAAAGGAATAATAAAGACAAATTTTGGAGAAAATTATTTCGTGACTAAATCAATATATTTTGACAAGCCCGAAATGTCGAATTGGTTCGTAGCTTATCATCAAGATTTAACGATATCTGTAAACAAGAAAATTGAAATTGAAAACTTTCACAATTGGACAACAAAACAAAATCAGTTTGCAGTTCAACCGCCAAAAAGTGTTTTAGAAAGTAACTTTACAATAAGAATTCATTTAGACAAAACAACGAAAGAAAATGGTGCTTTGAAAGTTGTAAATAAATCACAAAAAAAGGGAATTTGCAGAATTGAAAATATTGATATAAAAGCCGAAACCGAAAGTTATTGTGAAGTAGAAAGTGGCGGAATAATGATACTGAAACCATTACTATTTCATGCTTCAAATAAAACAACTAATAATGAAAGAAGACGAGTAATTCATATTGAATTCAGCAATAAAGAATTACCCAACGTATTAAAATGGAATGAAAGAAAAGATTTTAAACTTGAATTAAAAAGAAGGTTTTATTGAACATTAGCAGCGGTTTTTTGCTATTGAAGTTTAGATTTAAATTATAATTTGTTTATCCAAATCAGCTGTGCTAAATCCAAGGTGACTTACAATTCCAAATTTATTTCAAATTTGATAAAAATTATTCAACAACCACTTTTTTAGGTCGAAAAACAAAGTACAAGCCAACCAAAATAAGAGGAATGCTCAACCATTGTCCAGTAGATAAATCGGTTCCATCACCAAAGCCTTTTTGAGATTCTTTAACATATTCCACCATAAAACGAACCGTCCATAGCAAAACTAAAAAGGTACCAAAAAGCAATCCTAGTTTGTTACGAGCATTGGTTTTCCAGTACATAAAAAATAAAATAGCAAAAACAAAAATGTAACAAAACGATTCGTATAATTGTGCCGGATGTTTTAAAGGAACTTGTGCTACTAAATCTGCAAATTTAGAATCGGTTGCAATAGCTTTATAAGCAACATCAACATCAGCTATTTTTGTTTGATTTACAGCATCTTGACTTGAAAAATAATCACGAATAAAACGAACTCCAAATTTACTATCAGTAACTTTTCCCAATATTTCGGAATTAAAAAAATTTCCTATTCTAACAAAAACTGCTCCACTTGCAACAGGAATTACAACTCTATCCAAAGTCCAAAGAATCGGTTTTTTTACTACATTTTTACTGTAAAAATACATTGTTAAAATCATTCCAATCGCTGCACCATGACTTGCTAATCCTGCAAAACCTACAAATTTAAATTCGGGCTCAAACCTTACAGGAAGAAAAATTTCAAGCAAATTGTTTCTAAAATATTCCCAATCGTAAAAAAAAACGTGTCCCAAACGCGCACCAATTAAGGTTGCAAAAACCGACCAAACAAAAATAGTGTCTAATTTATCTAATGAAATTTCTTCACGATTGAAAATTCCTTTTAAAATATACCAACCCAAACCAAAAGCTACTACAAACATTAAACTGTAAAAGTGAATATTTAAAGGGCCAAGATGAAAACCATCGGGAGAATTCCAAATCATTGTATAAAATTTAGTTTCGCAAATATAAAAGGTAATTTGTAATTTTTAATTTTTATTCGTAATTTATTTCGGAACAGGATCAAAACCTGATTTTCCCCAAGGATGACAACTTAAAATACGTTTTATTCCCAAATAATTGCCTTTTATAAATCCGTGTATTTGCAAAGCTTCCAAATAATAACTAGAACAGGTTGGTGAAAACCTACAAGCAGATGGAAAAAATGGAGAAATTCCCGCTTTGTAAAACCGAATTAAAACCTGCAACGGAAAAATTAAAATTTTGTTAAGCATTTTAGTATCACGAATTTCACAAATTTACACGAAAACACAAGAATAGATTATTTCCAGTTCTTCTCCCTTTTCTTTGAAGAGGGCTGGAATGAGGATTAAACCGAAAAAGTAGTAACTTCTTTACCATCTTTCAATTGAATACCTAGTGCCAATAATTTATCACGAATTTCATCGCTCAATGCCCAATTTTTATTCGCCCTTGCTTCGTTTCGCATAGTAATTAACATTTCAACTACTCCATTTAGTTTATCAGAATTATTAGTAGCTTCTTTTTCATTTTTTATTCCCAAAACATCGAATAAAAAGGATGATAATGTAGTTGTTAAAGTCTCTAAATCATCTTTAGTTAAGGTTTCCCGTTTGTCATTTAACAAATTTACAAATCGGACACCTTCAAACAATTGCGCAATTAAAATGGGCGTATTAAAATCGTCGTTCATTGCATCGTAGCAACTTTTTTTCCACGAATTTACATCCAAACTTGAAGTAGCACTTGACTCAATTTGAGGCAATAAATCAATGCCGTCCATCAATCTGTTAAACCCTTTTTCGGCTGCTAAAATAGCATCGTCCGAAAAATCTAAAACACTTCTATAATGGGCTTGTAACATAAAAAAACGTGCCACATTGGCCGAAAATCCTTTGCTTAAAAACGGACTATCTCCAGTAAAAATTTCTCCAGGTAAAATATTATTTCCTGTTGATTTCGACATTTTTTTGCCGTTCAAAGTTAGCATATTGGCGTGCATCCAATAGTTTACAGGGCTGTGACCCGAGCAGGCTTCATTTTGAGCAATTTCACACTCGTGATGCGGAAATTTCAAATCCATTCCGCCACCGTGTAAATCAAATTTTTCTCCTAAATATTTGGTGCTCATTGCGGTACATTCCAAATGCCAACCTGGAAAGCCAATTCCCCAAGGCGAAGGCCATCGCATAATATGTTCTGGTTCAGCCTTTTTCCAAAGAGCAAAATCTTGTGAATTCCGTTTGTCGCTTTGTCCATCGGTATCTCTTGTATTGGCAAGCATATCTTCAATATTTCGCCCACTCAAAATACCATAATTATGGTTTTCATTGTATTTTACTACATCAAAATATACCGAGCCGTTTGATTCATATCCAAAACCGTTGGCGATAATTTGTTTTATTATTTCAATTTGCTCAATAATATGTCCCGTTGCGGTAGGTTCAATACTGGGTGGTAAAAAATTAAATTTATCCAAAATAGTATGAAAATCAACCGTATATCGTTGTACAATTTCCATAGGTTCCAACTGTTCCAAACGAGCTTTTTTGGCAATTTTATCCTCGCCATCGTCCACATCATCAACAATATGCCCAACATCGGTAATGTTTCTCACATACCTAGTTTTGTATCCCAAATGCAACAAATACCTAAAAATCACATCGAAACTCATAAATGTACGCACATTACCCAAATGCACATTACTGTAAACAGTGGGTCCGCATACATACATGCCCACATTGCCTTCGTGAACAGGTTTAAAAGTTTCCTTTTCACCCGAAAGCGAGTTGTAAATTACAAGTTTGTTATCAATATAAAGTGACATATATTTTTTTATTTATTCTGAATTTACTTGTACTGAATTAATTTCAGTATTTTCAGAAGCAATTTCCTGCTATACATTCCAAAACCACGAAAAAAACGTGGTGTTTTCCATTGCTATCAGGGCTAGGCTTTTGGGTTTGTAGAACCTTTTTATTTTAAAAATCAAAAATAATTTTTGAGTTATGATTAATAATTTTCCATTTCAGATTTGAAGTTGATAAATACCATTTTCTCGATTTCTACCTAATTTTTTAATTCTAAAATTTAAAATCGTAAATTTAAAATCTCGTTTCCAATTTAATATAATCCAAAAATTCCCTACGTGTTTTTTCTTCCTTAAATTTTCCTCCAAATTCAGCGGTAACCGTACTACTTTCAATATCTCGAATACCTCTTGAATTTACACACATATGTTTGGCATCAATAACACAAGCAACATCATCGGTATTTAACACCTTTTGCAATTCACGAACCACTTGAATCGTTAATCGCTCTTGTACTTGAGGTCGTTTGGCAAAATAATCAACAATTCGGTTCATTTTTGATAAGCCTACTACGGTTCCATTTGAAATGTAGGCAATATGTGCTCGACCATATATAGGTAATAAATGATGTTCACAAGTCGAATACACTACAATATTTTTTTCAACCAACATCTCATTGTATTTGTATTTGTTTTCAAATGTTGACGAGCTTGGTTTTTTTTCTGGGTTCAATCCGCCAAATAATTCTTTAACAAACATTTTTGCCACTCGATTTGGCGTTCCTTTTAAGCTATCATCGGTTAAATCAATGCCTAATGTATGTAAGATGTTTTCTACATTTTTTTTTATTGCTTCAATTTTTTCATCGTCCGATAAATCAAATGCATCGCTTCTTAAAGGCGTTTCTTCATTTGTTGCAATATGATTGTTTCCTATTTCGTCGTTAAATTCTTGATTATTTATCATTTTAAATCTTGAAAGGGGTTTTATTTTTTAATTTGCAAATATAAATATTTAAAAAATAGAATTTGATACTGTTTGTTAATTTTTAAAAAAATGAATTTGCATTCTTT
>JBBRCJ010000100.1:0-4655 GCA_038204955.1 Flavobacteriales bacterium | reverse complement strand
AAATTTATAACGACATTGCACAATATATGAATGCCTGTGTCAATTGTCACAATAAATATATTGACCAATACAACGGTGCTGGTTCAAACTATGATGGCTTCTCAAAACAATATTATGAGGAGTTAAAATTGTACCATTACTCCAGTTTTATATTGCCCGACGATTTAAAAAAACTGCGCAACAATTATTTACACTGGTCGTCAAAAAGTAATTTAATTGGCTACTCGCCATACAAACCTGGACCACTACCGCAAAATGAACGTAAACGAAACATTCAAGATGGCTAAAAAACTTTTTAAATTACTAGTATTACTTTTACTTTCACAATTAAACTTACATTGCCAAATGCAGCAAAAAACACCCGAGTTCGTAACCGAAATTTGCCATCCAGACAATAAATACCTAATTGTACCTGTTTATGATTATATAAAAACATTAGAAAACACTCCTGCTGGTTTACCTTATGGTCACAGTAGTGACAGTTGGGGTAGTTCAGGAAAAATGTGGACTGCTCAAAAAGGCACACCTATTGGTTTTGAAATAACCTATTATTCTCGATACGAAGATAAATACTACCATATTGATGAAAACTTTGATGTAACTTACATTAAAGAAATGGTTTCTCGCTGTTATCCTAGTTCAGACGAAGATAGCGACACACCCGTCAAAGAATTTGTTTATGAAAACGAATGGGAAAAAATAAAAAGAAACAATAACGTAGACACTTCATACTCCCGTTTTGACGGTTTGGTTTTTGGGTTTGCACCCCAAGGTATGATAGTAGTTTGGCTAGGGTATAGTCCTATTAGAAAAGAATTGGGTCGATATCAAGCAACAGTAATTACTGACGAAAAAAAGATTGCTGAATGTAAGAAAAAGTACTTAGCAACCTACAGGTTAAGTGAAAACAGATACGAAGAAGCAAAAAAAGAATTAGCTCAACCAAATTCCTCACCAGTTTTATGGGACAATTACCGTTTGCGTTACAATTGGAATTATAAAGTCACCTCAGACAATAAAGGGTTTAAATTACTAGGTGTAAGTTATGGTTTTTTTAACGGTGAAACGGATAGAAATTTTAGTCCATATTTATTGAATCCAGAAATGAAAAAACGAGCCATACCCGAAGTACTCACTCTTTTTTGGGAAACGAGCGTTAAAGAACGGTATCAAAGTAAATTATTTTTTGATTGGGAAAAAACCAATGCATTATTAAAATTAAATCCAAACAATACATTTATTATTCATATCGATAAAAATAATAGCAAAGTTGAAATAACATTAAATAACGAAATTGTGCCTGTTGACAGTATTCGAATTTATCCAAACAGCGTTATGCGATTTCGTGAATCATATCGTGACTAGTAATTAAAAAATAATAACTACATTTTCCGAAGTTTATTAAAAACAATAAAGATTACTATCCTTAACGCTCAATACAAGATAAATCTCACTTATAAGAGTATGTTTTTAGCAAATTATAATAAAATTGAATTTTTGTAAATGTTGTGCTACGATTAATTTTTTTAGTTTTGCTTTTTTAAAACATAATTATTTTGCTTAATGTATCGGTAATTCTGGAAATAGATTTTTTAAAGGAATTGAAATTTTATCTTTAGAAATCGTACATTCAGGATATTTTTCTCTTAATAATTTAAAATTTATTGTTACAGGTTCTGAAGAATGTACTTCATCTAATTTTCGAAAAGCGGTTAGAATTTCAAAAGCACTGAATTCAAATTGTGTACTATATTTTTGTTTATTTCCCCACCGTAAATCGAATCTACGTGGAATATTTCGATATTTTGCATCGTCTTTGTTTTCCAAAATATCAATACTTTCAGTAGAGGAATAGGCTGAAACTTCTTGCAACCTTTCCTCTCCCTCCATTTCAACATGAAATGTCCAATTATATCGATTTTGTATTAAATCTGAAAAATCTAAAATATCCCTGATACCTTCATAATCATTATATTTACCACTTAAATGCTTTTTATAAATCAGCATATTTATATCTCCATTCGTTTCTTTAGCAGTAAATGAACCAATAAACTCTGATTTATCTTGTTCATTAATTTTTTGCATCATTTTTAAAATTGTTTTTCCTTTTGGTTGTAATTCAAAAAATAACGTAGGAATACCATTCTTGTTTTTAATTAAATTTCTTATTTTTTCATATGGAATTTTAGTTTTGAGTGTATAAAATTTTCGTTCATCAACCGAAAAATAATTTAAGGATAACGAATCTGGTAAAAGTTCTTTATCTGAACTATTAAAATTTATTGAGTTTTCTGTTTTATTAGGTATAAATTCAACCGATTCATTATCAAAATAACTTGTAGAATGATTAAAATTATTAAATAACTTAGCAATTATAATCTTAATAAGATTTCGATTTTTGTATGAATGATTTTCAGATAGACTTTGGATTGTAGCGTTCCACAATATTTTCTCTTGTTCTTTATTTTTAAATCTCGCTGATAAGTTAAGAAAGATAAGAATTCCCAAAATTATTGTAAAAAATATATTGATGTAATCTAATTTTGACTTTTTCATAATTTATTAATGTTGATAAGCGTGACCTAAAGCTGATAAGAAAAAAATTACTGCAAGTATTATAAATGATCCAACTAAAACAAATATTGAAAAGTTTCGAAATTCTTTCTTTTTTTCAGCATCTTCAATCAATAATGAAACAATAATTACAACAACCAGTACAACAAAATAAAAAAAAGGAAACACTAAATCTACATATTGTGAAGAGGGTAGAATTAAGTCTGAATAATTGATATAATTATAAAGTACAATTTCTATAAAGAACAAAAGTAGAAGTGTTATAAAAGGATTATTTCTCATTCATTGTATATTTTGGTTGTTTTTATTTTATTAAAATATGCCATCCTTGTTGATTATTAATTTTCCAAATTTACATAAATGTGAAAGGAATATTTATAACATTTTTTAAAATTTATTAGATAAGTTAGTAATTTGATTTAAATATTTATCCGATACAACATATTTATAGTCAGTAAATGCAAACTAAAGTAGTGTAATTATAACAAATTAAATTAATTTTTAATATTAGTCAATAAGTTTTTAACTATTTTTGAATTTCAATAACCAATTAAAAAAACAAATTTATGGCTTCTAGCAGTGAAACAGGACACAACAAAAATGTTGCAAACTTTAGTGCAGCGTACCAAATTCTTGAAGAAATGGGCAGTACGTATAACCCATCAAACGCAAATTTAAAACTTGCAACCCTTGACCCAATCAGAATCAATCTTTCAGGAGTGATTACAGTTTTAAACGAAAAAAACCAGTTTATAAAAACGTGGTTGCACAGCAAGAATTAGAAATTGCACCATTCGGCAAGTTAACAACACGCTCATTAAATTTCGCTAAATCGTTCGGCATCTCAACCACTGACCAAGAAAATTTACAAAGCCAAGCCAAAAAAATTAGAGGAGATTCAAAAGCAAAAGTAGTCAATTCTGACACCGCCGAAGGCGATGCAATATCAACATCGCAAATGAGTTACGATAGCCGAATTGCCAATTTAGACACTTACACAAGTCAGTTAGAATCACATCCAGAGTACTCACCAAACGAAACCGAAATACAAATAGTAAGTTTAAAAGTCTACCACCAACGCCTAAAAACAGTAAGCAACGAAGTAAACTCGGCAGGAAATGCACTAATAACTGCACGCAAAAATCGAAACGACATTTTGTATAGCAACCCACAAAACATAATCCAAATTATTAAAGAAATAAAAGCCTACTTAAAATCATTAGGCACCGCAGGCGAACCCTATTACAAAGCACTTGTAAAACTAAAATTTAAAGATTTACCAAAATAAAAATAAAAAATAAAAGTAAAGTACTACGGCACTTTACTTTTATTAATAGTGTAAATGCTTTTAATTAGTAACAAAATAATTTTAAGACATAACTACTTACTTTTATTTAACAATCAAATACTTTTAAGAAATAAGCAAATACTTTTAATACATAATAAAATACTTTTAACGTATAGTAAATTAATTTTAACGCATAGTAAAATTATTTTATTGAATAGTAAAATACTTTTAATGCATAGTAAATTACTAAATATGAGAAGTGAAAAACAAATAATAATAAACAATCAGGCGATCTGCTAAAAAAGGCGCTTTGGCGCAAGCGGGTCTCGGGTCATTAATTTAAAGTTTGAGTATGATTTGCAAGTCCGGTTTTTCAATTACAGGAAATCCATTTGATGGATTAAAAGAACAGAATTTTGGAACCTATATTTTAACAGACATCACCCACGTTTGTGATGAATCAGGTTCGTACCACAATATGTTTGATGCCGTTCCCGAAGGCGTAAAGTGTCCGCCTTACGGCAATGTACACAGTATAACTAATGCCCAAACCCAACCCGCCATAGTGGTTGATAACAATGACCCAAAAGGTTTGGGACGTGTAAAAGTAAATTTTGCGTGGCTAGATTCAATTGACACGCCTTGGTTGCGTATGACCAATCCACACGCAGGTGGCGGCAAAGGAATGTACTTTGTACCCGAAGTAGGCGAAGAAGTTTTAATAGGATTTGAAGGTGGCAATGCCGAAAAACCATTTGTCTTGGGAGCCATGTACAACGGCAACGAAAGTTCC
>JBBRCJ010000099.1:0-4832 GCA_038204955.1 Flavobacteriales bacterium | reverse complement strand
TTCTATTGAAGCATAGTTGCAAGAATAATGCTTCTCTAATACTAATTTTACGCATTCAAGCTTAAATGCATAATCATACTTGACTTTTCTTTCCATAAAAATACCCCCAAATAGTGTCTAACTTTTTGGGGGCAGTCTATTGTTTGATTTGGGAGTTTTTAATTTTTTTATTATCAAGTTAAAATTTAATTCAACATTTTTTTCAAATCTAAAATCGTTTGTGAAGGATTACTTGATTTAAAAACAAAATTACCTGCTACTAAAACATCTGCACCAGCATTCACTAATTGATTGGCATTTTTATCAGTTACTCCGCCATCAATTTCAATTAAAGTGCTGGCGTTTTTTCGGGTAATTAATGCTTTTAATTTTTCAATTTTTGAATACGTATTTTCAATAAAACTTTGACCACCAAAACCTGGGTTAACACTCATCAAACAAACCATATCAATATCGTTAATGACATCTTCAAGTAAGTCAATATTGGTGTGAGGATTTAAGGCTACTCCTGCTTGCATTCCTTCGGCTTTTATGGCTTGTAAAGTTCGATGTAAATGAGTACAGGCTTCGTAATGTACAGTTAAAAAGTTAGCGCCTAAATTTTTGAATGTTTTGATGTATCTATCTGGATCAATAATCATTAAATGTACATCTATTGTTTTTTTGGCATGTTTTGTTATTGCTTCTAAAACAGGCATTCCAAATGATATATTGGGTACAAAAACGCCATCCATAATATCAATATGAAACCAATCGGCATCAGAATTATTTATCATTTCGATATCGCGTTGTAGGTTTGCAAAATCGGCTGCTAGAATTGATGGAGCGATTAATGTAGTCTTCATTTTTTTAGTTTGTGTTGTTGTTTTGTCAAAGATAGAAAAAGTTTCTGGTTTGTACTTGTTTGCGTGAAGGATTGAAGTGGAGCTCTTTTTTTGTTTCGGTTTTTTTATCGAAACAAAAAAAAGCAGGAACGTAAAGCCTGACCCTTTTCGGGGCACGCCCAAATCATTTTAAATATTTATGTTGAGTACTTTTTGTAATTCCCATTTTGGGGGCTAAAAACAAAACTCCGGTAATCAGCCGGAGTTTCAATCATCAATCAAAAAACGAACAGTTAATCAGACTGTTGTTGCTTTAAAAAAGTTTAAAGTCGTTTAATCAAAAAACTAAAAATAGTTATCCTAAATATGTTTTTAATATTTTGCTTCTTGAGGTATGTTTTAATCTGCGGATTGCTTTTTCTTTAATTTGTCTAACACGCTCACGAGTAAGGTCAAATGTTTCGCCAATTTCTTCTAATGTCATCGGGTGTTGATCACCAAGACCAAAGTACAAACGAACTACATCAGCCTCACGAGGTGTTAAAGTTTCTAACGAACGCTCAATTTCGGTACGCAATGATTCTTGAATTAATTCGCGGTCTGGATTTGGTGATTCACCAGAACGTAAAACGTCGTAAAGGTTTGAATCTTCGCCTTCAACAAGTGGGGCATCCATTGATAAGTGACGCCCCGAGTTTTTCATAGACTCTTTTACATCGTTTACGGTCATATCAAGTTCTTTTGCAATTTCTTCAGCAGAAGGTGGACGTTCGTTAGATTGTTCTAACAAAGCGTACATTTTGTTAATTTTATTGATAGAACCAATTTTATTTAATGGTAAACGTACAATTCGAGATTGCTCTGCCAAGGCTTGAAGAATCGATTGACGAATCCACCAAACGGCATACGAAATGAATTTGAATCCACGAGTTTCGTCAAAACGTTGTGCTGCTTTTATTAACCCTAAATTTCCTTCGTTAATTAAATCGGGAAGTGTAAGTCCTTGATTTTGATATTGTTTAGCCACCGACACAACAAAACGTAAATTTGCTTTAGTCAATTTTTCTAACGCTTTTTGGTCACCAGCTTTAATTTTTTGAGCCAATTCTACTTCTTCATCGGCGGTAATTAAATCTACTTTGCCAATTTCTTGAAGGTATTTATCTAAAGAAGCGGTTTCACGATTGGTAACCTGCTTGGTTATTTTTAACTGTCTCATTTTATTACTTGTTTAATACGTTACAAGTAGTTATACGTTTAAAGTTGCAAAAAAGTTACAAAATTGATGTTTTTTTTAAAATAATTTCCTTTTGAAGTACAAAAAAACGTAAAAATAATTTTTTAATTTAATTGTAAAAAACTGTATACCAATACTTTATTTTAAAATTTGTATCAAAATCAGTAAATTACAGTTTTTCGAACTTTTCTTTTTCTTGGTTGTTGGATATTTGCTTAATAATTTAAACTATCTAATGTTATGAAAGCTACTTATTTATTACAACAGAAACAATTAATTAAAATTTTAGAATTAGGTCAAGCGCAAGCTATAATACATCCAAAAAAAACTTTATTCAATTTCAAAACAAAAAAAAGTTATAATCAAATTAATTATACTAACATTGAAAATTTTAATTTATGAAATTTCCATTAACAACAAGTTTGCTTAAGCAAACACCAATAAATAAAAGGCGATACCATAAATGACTTATAACAAATAATTTTTTAGATATATGAAAAATATAATACCATATTTATTAATTCTTTTTAGGTTCCTTCTTGGTCCAACACTAATTTTTTTATGTTGTAAATTTGGAAATTCAATTCGGTTAGAACTAGTTTTTTTAATTGTTTTAGGTTTGCTTTCGGATATTTTTGATGGAATTATAGCCAGAAAATTGGGTGTTTCATCAGAACAAATGAGAAGACTTGATAGTCAAGTTGATTTAATTTTTTGGCTTTGTGTTGGGTTTTGTTGTTGGATTTTGAATCGGGAACTTATTATTGAAAATAAATTTTCTATTTCACTTGTATTTGCAATGGAAGTCTTAACCTATGTTTTTAGTTTTGCAAAATTTGGCAAAGAAACTTGTACGCACGCTTATTTATCAAAATTTTGGGGTTTAACTTTGTTTGCTACTTTTGTATCAATTATAGGATTTGGATATGCAGGGTTTTTCTTTTATCTTTCATTAATTGTTGGAATAATTGCCCATTTAGATGTGTATTTAATCATTTTATTTCTTCCAAAATGGACACACGATGTTCCAAGTTGTTTTCACGCTTTGAAAATTAAAAAAGGTAAAGAAATTATTAGAAATAAATGGTTTAATGGGTAGTTTTATTTTACTTCAAAACTTTCAAAACTATGAATTGGGATTCCTTCATCAGTAAAGCCATCTAAAATAATTTCAAAAGTTCCTTTTACATCTGATGTATAAAAAGAAATTGGATTGTCTAAATTGAAATTAGGTTGCCACAAAAGTTGGTATCTATAATCTGGAATTCGTTCCGTTTTTGATTTATCGGAATAATTTGGGTTAAAATATTTTTTTAATACTTCGGGTGACTTCAAATTACTATTTTTAAAAAAATCACCTGAAAGACTGCTAACAAAATCGAAGTTTTTTGTAGTAACATTTATAATTCCGTTAAAAACATTTGAGCCGTAATAATAGCCACCTTGAATTGTACTAATTTTATAAACAGTAGCCATTTTGTAATTAAACAATTCTTTTAAATCTTGAATCACAAAACCATCAATCATAACTAATGGTGGTTCAGGAACATTGGCTAAAACATCAAAATCACGTAACCCAATAGTATAACTTTCTTTATTTTTTATATAAAACATTTCAAAAATCACTTCTGTTATGGTTTCCGCCAAAGTTGGAAAACGAGTATAATCATCAAGTATATAAGTTTTTTGCCAAGGTTCATAAAAATTAAATTGATTATCAATTTTTACTAAACTATCTGTTTTTCTTGAATAATAAGCGTTTTCTAATTGATTTGCAATGGAATGATTTTCTAAAATTTCTTTATAAGATTCTTTTAAAAATGGGGTTTTTAAAAATGTTAAATTTGATAGGTCTGGTATTTTTTTTGAATCTAAAATCAAAGTAAAATCATCTTTATTATTCTCTAAAACTTGGATTGTTTGGGTTGAATTGTTATAGCTATTGTCAACATTAAAAATAAATTTCCCAGCTGCGTTTGTTTGTACTATTTTTGTTTGAAATTCTTTCCCCGAAATTGAAAGTGCAATTGTTTTATTTTTAACTTCGGATGGCACTTTTTTATTCGCAATAGTACCCGTAATCAACTCACCACGCAATTCTGGTAAAACTGTGTTTTTATCTAAATAATTTATTTCTTCTGGATTAGTATTTTTAATGAGCCCGACATTTACTAAAGAATTAGTAAAAGGTAACTCTTCTTTTCTTCTAACTGATAAAGAGTAATTTCCTTTTAGTAAATTTTTTGAAACAAAACTTAAATTTACTTTTTCACGATTCAAAAATTGTTTTTTATTTAATAAAAACTTAAAGTTTTCATTGGATGTATCATAAATTATTTCGTTTTTTGGAGATTCAGTAGATTCTGTATTACTGTTTTCAATGGTTAAAGGTATAAAAGGATTTATTATGTAAATATCTAATTCGGCAAATTTATTTACTGAATTGTTGAGCATCCAGTTGGTGTAACTAATTAATTTGTAACTACCCGTTTTTAATTTTGAATCGATAAAAAAGTTACTGCTAAAAGTTCCATTTTTTAAAAATAATTTATGAGTAAAAACTTCTTCTTTGTTAGATGAAATTAGTTTAACGTAGCCAACTTTACTCAAATCACTAAGCTTTTTATTTGTTGTATTTAAACAACTAACCTTGTAAAACAGGTTGTCTCCTGATACAAAAGTCGTCGTGCTGGTAGTTATAAAAATAGTTTCAGCACTTGCTAAATTATTTTTTTGAGCAAAAGATAAAAAACTGCAAAACAACGCAATTA
>JBBRCJ010000098.1:0-4901 GCA_038204955.1 Flavobacteriales bacterium | reverse complement strand
TCTGGACCTAAATCAATAATCCAGTCGGCACATTTTATCAAATCTAAATTGTGTTCAACAACAATAATCGAATGGCCTTTATCAAGCAAAGCATCAAACGATTTTAATAATTTTTTAATATCGTGAAAATGCAAACCAGTTGTGGGCTCATCAAAAACAAACAAGGCTTTTTCTTTGGTAGCTCCTTTAACTAGAAATGATGCCAATTTAATACGCTGTGCCTCGCCACCAGAAAGAGTTGACGAAGATTGCCCCAATTGTACGTAACCTAAACCAACATCTTGCAAAGGTTGAATTTTTTGTAAAATTTTAGTTTGTTTGTGTTCCGTGAAAAACGAAATCGCATCGTCAATTGTCATTGTAAGCAAATCGTGAATGTTTTTACCTTCAAATTGTACTTCTAGCACTTCTTTTTTAAATCGTTTACCGTTACAAGTTTCACAAGGTAACGAAACATCGGCCATAAAAACCATTTCTACATTGATTGAACCTTCGCCTTTGCAAGTCTCACAACGTCCGCCATCTACATTAAAGGAAAAATGTTTAGGTAAATATCCTCTAATTTTTGATAATTTTTCTTTGGCATACAAATCACGCATATCATCGTAAGCCTTTATATATGTTGCCGGATTGGAACGTGAGCTTCGACCAATTGGGTTTTGATCTACATATTCAATATGATGAATTTTATGATAATGCCCTTGCATATCAGTAAACTGTCCAGCTTTTTCGGCAACGCCTTCAATCTTTTTTTGCATTGCAGGAAACAATATTTTTTTAACCAAAGTACTTTTTCCCGAACCTGAAACTCCAGTAATTACTGTCAAGCAATCTAACGGAAACCGAACGTCAAGGTTTTGTAAATTATTTTCTCTTGCTCCTAAAATATCAATATAAGCATTCCATTTTCTGCGAATTCTTGGCGTTTTTATTTCTAGTTCGCCGTTCAAGTACTTAGCAGTAAGCGAATCTGATTTTAATATTTCGTCAAACGTGCCTTGGGCAACTAAATGTCCTCCTAATGTTCCCGCTTCAGGTCCAATATCAATAATCATATCGGCCATTTTCATAATATCTTCGTCGTGTTCAACAACAATTACGGTGTTTCCTAAATCACGTAAGTTTTTCAAAACTTCAATCAATAATTCAGTATCTTTTGGATGCAAACCAATGCTAGGCTCGTCTAAAATATACATTGAGCCAACCAAGCTGCTTCCTAAAGAGGTGGCTAAATTAATGCGTTGCGATTCGCCACCCGAAAGTGTTGCCGAGTTTCGATTCAAAGTCAAATAATCTAACCCAACATTACTTAAAAATGATAAACGGCTTTTTATCTCTATCATTAATCGTTTTGCAACAGTAGTGTCGTATTCGGATAATTTTAAATCGTTAAAAAACGGAATTAGTTTTTTAATAGATAAATCAACTAAATCGGATATGGTTTTACCACCAACTTGAACATAATTCGCTTCTATTCGTAGTCGTTTTCCTTTACAAGAATAGCATTTTGTTTTGCCTCGATAACGAGATAACATAACTCTATTTTGAATTTTATAGTTTTTTTCTTCTAATTCTTTAAAAAAGGATTGTAATCCTTGAAAATATTGATTTCCAGACCAAACCAAGTCTTTTTGTGTTTCCGATAATTCGAAAAATGGTTTGTGAATTGGAAAATCAAACTTGTAAGCATGGGTAACCAATTCATCTCGATACCAGCCCATACTTTCGCCTCGCCAAGGAAAAATGGCATTTTCAAAAACTGAAAGTGCTGTATTTGGAATTACTAATTCGGCATCAATTCCAATAATGTTTCCATAACCTTCACAAACAGGACAGGCTCCGTAAGGATTGTTAAAACTGAATAAATGAACATTGGGCTCCAAAAAATCCATACCATCTAGTTCAAAATTACCGCTAAACGATAGTCTTTTATTGGCACCAACTTCTTGCAAAAAACAAATACCTTTTCCTTCAAAATAGGCAGTTTGTATAGCATCTGACAACCTGTTATAAAAATCTTCATCGTTTTTAACTACAATTCTGTCAATTATTAAAAGTGTATTTTTTAGAGTGAGTTTGGTTTTTAATTTATCCAATTCATCTAACCTAACCATTTCATTATCAACCAAAATTCTGGCGAAACCTTGTTGCAACAACACTTTTAATTTGTCTTCTAATTTTCGTCCTTTTTCTAAAAAAATGGGAGCTACTAGTAACCATTTACTATTTAAATCAAGTTTTTTTACTTCATTTACAACATCGGTAACAGTATCTTTTTTAACTTCTTGACCTGAAACTGGCGAAATAGTTTTACCAATTCGAGCAAAAAGCAACTTCATATAATCGTAAATTTCGGTTGACGTTCCTACAGTTGAACGCGCATTAGTTGTATTAACTTTTTGTTCTATTGCAATGGCTGGAGCAATACCTTTTATATAATCTACTTTCGGTTTGTCCAATCGACCCAAAAATTGTCTTGCATAAGAAGACAAACTTTCTACATAACGACGCTGTCCTTCGGCATATAAAGTATCGAACGCTAAAGATGATTTTCCGGAACCCGAAAGTCCAGTTATAACAACTAATTTATTACGAGGAATTGCTACATCTAAATTTTTTAGATTGTGAATTTGTGCTCCTTTTATTAATATATTTTGTTTTGGACTTAAAGTCGCCAATTCATTTGAAAGCATAATTTATTGTATAGAAGTGCAAAGATAATCATTTAGTATTTGATTTTGTTTTGTATTCCGTAAGATTGAACACTAGCAATTATTTTTTTTTAACTTGTAAGATTAATTTAAAAATAAAATTTAATACTAAATTTAGTTTTCAGAATTTTAATTTAATTATTTTTGTAACTAATTATAAATGACAAATTTTGATTAAAATTGCAAATTTAGATGATATTTCATCCATTGAAACTCTATTAAACACAGCATATAGAGGCGAAAGTTCAAAAAAAGGTTGGACAAACGAAGCCGATTTAATTTCAGGAGAAGTACGAACAAACAGTGAAGAATTACATCAAATTATTATAAAAAATAAAAGTGTGATTTTAAAATGCGTGAATCAAAATGATGAAATTATTGGCTGTGTACATCTTCAAAATGAAGAGAATAGCTTGTATTTAGGAATGCTTTGTGTAAACCCAAATTTACAAGGAAATGGTACTGGTAAACAACTTTTAAAAGCTTCAGAGCTATATGCTAAACAAAATAATTGTATTAGGATTTTTATGACTGTTATATCAATCCGTACTGAATTAATTGACTGGTATATAAGAAACGGATATGAACCTACAGGTGAAAAAAAGCCTTTTCCCGATGATTTAAAATCAGGTGTTCCAAACCAAAAATTAGAGTTTTTAGTGCTAGAGAAATTTATATAAAAAAAACGTTTAAACTATTCTTTTAAACGTTTAAATGTTTTTAAACCAAAACCTTATTAGGATTGTAGCTAAACAGCTGATGTTCCTTAATCAATTCCGAAATTCCTTCAGGTAACATATCTTCCCAACCTGGCGTGTTATTGCAAATCATTTTGAGAACTTCGCGCGAAAATATTTTGAGACTTTTAACATCTACATTTTCAATATCAACAACTTTACCGTTGTAGGCGAAAAATTTGTAAAGTTCTTTCATTCTTGGATGGACTTTTAAATTTTCGGAATTGATTATTTCGCCATTTTCGCCCAACATTGGGTATAAAAACACTTTTAAATCACGGTAAAATAATTTTCCAAATGCTTCTAAAATTCCACCACTCATATGTCGATAGTATTTTTCATCAAAAATTTCAACCAAATTGTTAACCCCCATTGCCAAACCCATTCGAGCCTTGGTATAATTTGAAAAATATTCAACAACTTTATAATACTCTTGAAAATTAGAAATCATAACCGTTTGACCTAATGAACATAAAAGTTCAGCTCTGTCCATAAAATCGCGTTCGTCAATTTCACCTTCCGATCGTAAATTGGATAACGTAATTTCAAAAATAACCAACGTATTTTCTTTTTCTACTCGGTTTTCTTCTAAAAACATTTTCAAAGACTTTTCGTACATGTCAATGTTTACACTAGTTACTGGGCGAAAACTTCCTCGTAAAGCTAAAATATTTTTTTTATATAAAATGGCTGCTGGTAAAATGTTGTGCCCTTCGGGACTAAACATTACGGCATCTGTCATTCCATTTTTTACCAATTGTAAACTCATTAAGCGGTTGTCAACATTGGCAAAACGTGGTCCTGAAAAGTTGATTGTATCTATTTCAAGTTGATCTTGGTCAAGATGATCATAAAGATATTTAAGTAATTTTTTAGGATCATTATATTTATAATAAGCACCATAAATTAAATTTACACCTAAAATACCCAAAGTTTCTTGCTGCAAACGAGCATCAGTTTCTTTAAATCGAATGTGCAGTATAATTTCGTTGTAATCTTCGTCTGAATCAATTTGGTATTTTATTCCTACCCAACCGTGACCTTTAAATTTTTTAGCAAAATCAATTGTAGCAACTGTGTTAGCATAACTAAAAAACATTTTATTAGGATGTTTGTTTCTGTCTAGTCGTTGTTCAATAAGCTCTGTTTCGTGGGTTAACATCTTTTTTAAACGCTCTTCGGTTACATAACGTCCGTCGGCTTCAATCCCATAAATAGCATCAGAAAAATCTTTATCATAAGCCGACATTGCTTTCGCAATTGTTCCTGATGAACCGCCTGAACGAAAAAAATGACGAACCGTTTCTTGACCTGCACCAATTTCGGCAAAGGTTCCGTAAATGTGTTCGTTTAAATTTATTCGCAAAGCTTTATCCTTTAATGAAGGAATTTGCTCGATTACTTTATCGCCTTTTAATTTTATGTCTAATTCTAATCCCATAATTGTGTTGAG
>JBBRCJ010000097.1:0-5241 GCA_038204955.1 Flavobacteriales bacterium | reverse complement strand
CAAATGGCGATGACTATTTTAGCAACTGTTCGCGGAATTCCGCAACTGTATTACGGTTCAGAAATTGGAATGGCGGGAAACAAAGATAAAGGTGGCGATGGCGATATAAGAAGAGATTTTCCTGGTGGTTGGAATGGCGATACAAATAATGCTTTCACAAAATCTGGTAGGACTGAAGAACAAAGTAAATTCTATGATTTTACATCAAAATTATTCAATTGGAGAAAATCTAAAGAAGTAATTCACTCCGGAAAAATGATGCATTACATTCCAGAAAACAATGTTTATGTTTATTTTAGATACAATGAAACCGAGTCAGTGATGGTAGCTATCAATAATTCTAATGAAAAACAAACGGTTAAAACCAAACGTTTTCAAGAAAGTATTTTAAATTATAAGTCAGGAAAAGACATTTTATCTGATAAAAATATTGACTTAACTAATGAGATTGCTATTGAACCTAAATCAGTTTTAATTTTAGAACTTAAATAACAACTAAAATAGTAAAGAATTAAACTAAAACACAAATAATGCTTTGTGCCTTTGTGCCTTTGCGAGATAAAAATATCAATGAAAAAACTACTCCTATTTTTATTTATAACAACCATTTCATTTGCACAAAATGCGAGCAGAAAATATATTTCTCATAAATGGGAAAATAATATTTTAGAAATTATCACTTCCGATGGAACTTATCAAATAAAACCGTATTCTGATAAAATTATTGAAACTTCATTTATTCCAAATGGTGAAAAATTCAATCCAATTTCAGAAGCAGTAGTATTAAAGCCTGACAATATAAATTTCAAATTTACAGAAGCTAAAAACTCGTTTATGATAGGAACTTCTGGCTTAATCGTTTTAATTGACAAATCACCTTTTAGAATTCAATATGTAAAAGGAGACACTTTTTTACTCTCCGAAAAAAATGGATACACAAAAGTAAACGACTCTACAGAAACTATAGATTTTAATTTAGACAAAACCGAAAAACTATATGGTGGTGGAGCAAGAGTTTTAGGAATGAACCGTCGTGGTAATCGTTTACAACTATACAATAGAGCCAGTTATGGTTATGGAACTCGTGCCGAATTAATGAATTTTTGCATCCCGTTAGTGTATTCTTCTAAAATGTATGCCATTCATTTTGACAATTCTGCTATTGGATATCTAGATTTAGATTCTAAAAAAGACAATACCTTAGCTTATGAAATCGCAACAAATAATAAATTTGCGACAGCAAATACCGATGAAGAAAAGCGATTCTATTTGTCAGATAAAGAACAAATAACAAAGTCAAATAAAACCATTTCTGGACGAAAAACCTATCAAGTTATTATAGGGAATTCTTGGGACGATTTAGTTTCTAACTATACTTCACTTACAGGAAAACAACCGTTGCCACCACGTTGGGCTTTCGGCAATTTTTCTTCACGATTTGGTTATCATTCGCAAGAAGAAGTAGAAAAAACGATTCACAAGTTTGAAGAAAGTAACATTCCTGTAGATGCTATAATTTTAGATTTATACTGGTTTGGAAAAACCGTAAAAGGAACAATGGGAAATCTAGAATGGGACAAAGACACGTTTCCTAATCCTGAAAAAATGATTGCCGATTTGAATGTAAAAGGTATAAAAACAATCTTAATTACAGAGCCTTTTGTTTTAACAACTTCGTCTAAATGGCAAGAAGCTGTCGACAAAAAAATTCTGGCAACAGATAAAAACGGAAAACCTTTTACCTATGATTTCTATTTTGGAAATACAGGAATAATCGATATTTTTAAACCAGAAGGAAAAACTTGGTTCTGGAATATTTATAAAAATTTAATTAAACAAGGTGTTGGCGGACTTTGGGGTGATTTAGGTGAACCCGAAGTTTTTCCTTCAAAAGCAATAACTGCTGGCGGAAAAGCTGATGAAGTTCATAATATTTATGGACACAATTGGGCAAAATTAATTGCCGATGGATATAAAAATGATTTTTCAAGCCAACGTCCTTTTATATTGATGCGCGCTGGATATTCTGGTTCACAACGTTTTGGAATGATTCCTTGGAGTGGTGATGTTTCTAGAAGTTGGGATGGATTATCAGGTCAAACTGAAATTTCGCTACAAATGGGAATGCAAGGAATGGCATATATGCACAGCGATTTAGGTGGATTTGCAGGTGATTATTTTGACAACGAATTGTATTTACGTTGGTTGCAATATGGTGTTTTTAATCCAATATTTCGTCCACACGCACAAGAAGACGTAGCTAGTGAAGTGGCATATAAAGATGTTGTTACGAAAGCAAAAGCTAAAAAATTAGTAGAATTGCGTTACCAAATGTTACCTTATAATTATACTTTAGCCTACGAAAATGCTACATCTGGAAAACCATTAATGCGACCATTATTTTTTGAAGAACCAGAAAATGAAAAGCTAAAAACAGTTAGCGATGAATATTTTTGGGGACAAGATTTTTTGGTTAAACCAATAATTAAGCCTTCTGTAAAATCAGCCGAAGTTTATTTTCCAAAATCGAGTAATTGGTTTGATTTTTATACTGGCAAAAAATATAGTGCAGGAACTACTTCAACTGTAAAAGTTAGTGAAGATTATATTCCTACTTTTGTTCGTGGAAACGTTTTTTATCCAATGACAAAAGTGGTTCAAAGCACGTCACTTTATTTGAATTCAAATCTTGATTTACATTTTTATTTTGATGGCAAATCATCTAGCGAAAGAGAATTTTATTTTGATAATGGCACAACGCCAAATTCTGAAAATGACAACAATAATCACGAAATTTTAAACTGTTCAACATCTTATACTAAAACGTTGTTTGGCATAACTATTGAAAGTAAAACTCAATCAGAGCAAATAGTAAATGAAGGAAAAAAAGGAACTATATTTCTTTATAATTTTATTTCAGCCCCAAAATCAATCTTCATAAATGGAAAAAAATTAGATTTTAAGTATGATTTAAAATCTAAGAAATTACAATTTGACTACACACATTCGGGTTTCAAAACGGATATAAAAATTAATTTATAAATGAAAAATCAATTCCAACTTCTTTTAATTTTAGCCTTATTTACATCATTATCATTTTCACAAATAAAACCTACAGCTAGTGTTAAAAAGCCATTTGTATGGGAAAATGCAAACGTATATTTTTTATTAACAGATAGATTTCAAAACGGTGATACTACTAATGATAATACATATAACAGAAACAAACCTACAGGAAAACTAAGAGGATTTGAAGGTGGCGATATTCGTGGAGTAATTCAGAAATTAGACGAAGGATATTTCACAAAACTTGGTATTACCGTTATCTGGATGACTCCAATTGTAGAGCAAATTCACGATGGAGTTGATGAAGGAACAGGAATGAGTTACGCGTTTCACGGTTATTGGGCAAGAGATTGGAGTGCATTGGATCCGAATTTTGGAACCAAAAAAGATTTGGCAGAATTAGTTAGTAAGGCACACGCAAAAGGCATCAGAATTATGTTAGATGCTGTTATTAATCATACAGGACCAGTAACTGCAGAGGATTCTGTATATCCAAATGATTGGGTTAGAACTTCTCCAAAATGTACTTACAATTCTTATGATACTTACATCAATTGTACGTTAGTAGAAAATCTTCCTGATGTAAAAACCGAAAGTAATGAAAATGTAGCTTTACCTCCCTTTTTAGTTGAAAAATTTAAAAAAGAAGGACGATATGAACAAGAAGTTGCCGAGTTAGATACTTTTTTTAAAACTACAGGTTATCCTCGTGCACCAAAATATTATATTATGAAATGGTTGTCTGATTATATTTCAGATTATGGAATTGATGGCTATAGAATTGATACAGCAAAGCATACTACCGAAGATGTTTGGAAGGATTTCAAAAAAGTTTGTTATAGGGCTTTTGCCGATTTTAAAGCTAAGAATCCTGCGAAAGTATTGGATTCTAATCCATTTTTTACTGTTGGAGAAGTATATGGTTATAACATTGGCAATAAATTATATTATGATTTTGGTGATAAAAAAGTAAATTATTTTGAGAACGGATTTACAGGATTAATCAACTTTGATTTTAGAAATGAGGCCAAAATGAATTACGAACCTTTGTTCGCTAAATATTCGGATATTTTGCATAACGAATTAAAAGGGAAAACGGTTATGAATTACATTTCATCGCACGATGATAGTTATCCATTTGATAAAAAACGCGAGAAAAGGTATGAAGCTGGAACCAAATTATTATTGGCGCCTGGAATTTCACAAGTCTATTATGGTGACGAAAGTGCAAGACCTTTGGAAATAGATGGAGCGCAAGGCGATGCTAATTTGCGATCTAAAATGAATTGGGATGCAATTAAAACCAATCTAGAAACTCAAAAATTAGAACTTCATTATCAAAAATTAGGTGTTTTTAGAAAAAATCACCTTTCAGTAGGAGCAGGAATTCACAAACAAATATCGAGTTCACCTTATGTTTTTTCAAGAATTTATGCTAACGGAAATTATTTGGATAAAGTTGTTGTTGCTTTAGATTTACCTAAAGGGAAAAAGGAAGTTTCAACCGGAACTATTTTCCAAAACGGAGCTAAAGTTAGAGATGCATATTCTGGTAAAACAACAATAGTTAAGAATAATAAAGTAGCAATTGATAGTGAATTTGGAATTTTATTATTAGAGAAAATATAATAATGAATTTTAAAAAACCACATTTTTATTTATGGATTATAAGTTTATTAGTTTTGCTGATAGGATTTATTAGTCTTGGAAACGATACTACAATTGATTTAAATATCCACGATAGTTACTATGTAATTCCTAGTGTTTACATATCATTAATAATTAGTGTTATTTATTTTATGCTTGGTACTGGATATTGGTTGTTTATAAAAATGAAAAGAAATTTATTTCAAAAATTGACCTATTTTCACCTAATTATTTCTGTCGGAAGTTTTGTTTTTTATTGGATGTTAATATTATATCATAAAATATTTATATCTAAACAAGAAGAATTATTTAATGATGGTAATTTTGTAAATAAATTTATAATGATTGTGTTTTTTCTAAATTTGGTAGCACAACCACTTTATATTTTAAATTTGATTTCCTCTTTATTCAGAAATAAAAAAGTCTAATGCTAAAAATCGGTCATCGCGGTGCTAAAGGTTATGTTACTGAAAATAATTTATCATCATTTCAAAAAGCTATTGATTTAGGTTGCGATGGTGTTGAGCT
>JBBRCJ010000096.1:0-5560 GCA_038204955.1 Flavobacteriales bacterium | reverse complement strand
TCAATCAATTTTTTTAAAGCCGTTTTTGGTTCAACAGTCAAGGCGTAACTTGAAATGTGCTGAATTCCAAAACTCAAAGCCGTTTCTATGTTTTTAATCCATTTTTGATTACTCATTTCTGGAATTCCGTAAATTAAATCTATAGAAATGTTATCAAAATAGTTTGTTGCAATTTCCAAACATTTTTTGGCTTCCGCCGAATTATGAGCACGATTCATCATTTTCAAATCATCTTCAAAAAATGATTGAATGCCAATGGAAAGTCGGTTAACTGATGTTTTAGACAATTCAATTATAAAATTTTGCGACAAATCATCTGGATTGGCTTCAACGGTAATTTCAGGATTGTAGGCGACTTTATAGTTTTTGTAAACTTCATCAATTAAAAATTTGATATCTAAAATCGTCAATATACTCGGTGTTCCTCCTCCAAAATAGATGTTTTCTACCACTTCATCATTAAACTCCTCTCTACGTAATACAATTTCTTTGGCCAATGCCAAAACCATTTCATCTTTTTTCTTTACAGATGTAGAAAAATGAAAATCACAGTAATGACAAGCTTGCTTGCAAAAAGGTATGTGAATGTAGATGCCGCTCATATTTAGTTGAAGTTTTCAGTCGCAGTTTTCAGTTGTTGCGACTAAAAACTATTTTTTTACACGATTTTCATTATCCTTAACAAAAGCATCCCAACCCGAATAACTTTTCTCGCCTGTAACTTTACCTGAATTAAAAAAATGGCAAACTGCTGCAGCTAAACCATCCGTTGAATCTAGATTTTTTGGCAACTCTTTTAATCCTAAAAGTTGTTGCAACATTTTGGCAACTTGCTCCTTACTAGCATTTCCGTTGCCCGTTACTGCCATTTTTATTTTCTTGGGTTCATACTCGGTAATCGGAATTTGTCGTGATAAACCTGCTGCCATTGCAACGCCTTGAGCACGACCTAATTTTAACATCGACTGCACATTTTTACCAAAAAAAGGGGCTTCAATTGCAATTTCATCCGGATGATGGGTTTCAATTAATTCAATAGTTCGTTCAAAAATTACACGTAATTTAGTGTAGTGATCGTCGTATTTACTCAAAATTAATTCATTCAATTGAATGAACTCCATTTTTTTATTTACCACTTTGATTACTCCAAAACCCATAATTGTGGTTCCTGGGTCAATTCCTAGAATTATTCGTTCGTTTGCCAATTTAAAAGTTACTAGTTTGCATGTTTAAATGTTTAAAAGTTTGTTTCTTTGCAACAATGATTTCAATATCGAACAAAGTTAAGCAATTCTTGGTTTTTTCAATCAAACTTTTGATTGTTGTGATTGCCTTTTATTTTATTTACCGACAGTTGGCGAACAACGATAAATTGAATTGGTCAAAGTTAATTTTACTTTCTAAACAAAAATTGACTTTTTTAAATGTGTTTATCATTTTAATTTTGAGCTTTTTAAATCGTTTTTTTGAAATTTTAAAATGGCAAAATTTAGTTTTAGTTATCAAAAAAATATCGGTACTTGAAGCAACTAAACAAGTTTTGGCATCATTAACCGCTGGAATTTTTACACCCAACGGTATCGGAGAATATGCTGGAAAAGCATTGTATTATCCGAAATCGGAAACGAAAAAAATTGTTTTTTTAAATTTAATTTGCAATGGTATTCAAATGATTATTACAATCGTTTTTGGAACACTGGGACTATTTATTTTAGGAAATTTTAAAATGGGATTATTTATTATTGGTTTGACAATGGTGCTTTTTATTGTGATTTTTATTTCAAAAAAAATTAAAATAAAAGGTTATTCTATTGAATATTTAATCAAAAATATAACTGAAATTCCAAAAAAAATACATCGTAAAAATATTTTTTTAGGATTGTTGAGATATGCAATTTTTACCCATCAATTTTACTTTTTGTTTCTAGTTTTTGGTGTTAATTTACCGTACATAACTATGATGGCTTCAAAATCGTGCATTTACTTTTTATCATCATCATTACCCAGTTTTCAGTTTTTAGATTTTGCAGTTAAAGGAAGTGTTGCAGTTTATTATTTAACAAAACTTGGTGTAAACGAATGGCTAGTAGTTTTTATAACTACTTTAATGTGGTTTTTAAATGTTGTTTTGCCAATATTTATTGGTAGTTTTTTTGTTTTAGGATTTAGAACAGGATCTAAAAAGAAGATTGACGATTAAGCACTACCGGAAGAATAAATTGAGTTTTTACTGGAATTCCACGTTTTGTAGCGGGATTAATTTTTGAAAAATCAACTAATTTTGCCTTCAAAAAACTATCTACTTTTTGTTTATTATAAAATACAGAATCCGATGGGAATTGTGGATCAAAAATAAGCGTAGCATTAGGTAAAATAGTAACTTTAACCTGAATAGTATCCTTTTTTGGATTTAAAATTTTTAAAGAATCTGTAACTAATTTTTGTTGAACTGCAACTTTTAAATAGTCAAAAAAACATTGCTTTTGAAGTTCTTTTGTTGCTAATGAATCGCAACCTGAAACACTTGGGTATTGGTCAACTTGATTCCAATTGATACTTTTTAGCTCTTTTTCGAGTAATTCTTTTTCGTTCGGAACTGGTCTTTGAAAGTAGTTACACGAAGAAAAAAGAGCAACAAATATTAAAAAAACAATTTTTTTCAAGACTTAATTTTAAATTTAAAACACAAAAATACGAATATTTTATTTATTGATTAGTTTTTAGCTAATTATGGTAGATTTGTTTTATAACTTTATAATTAAAATACCATATTATTTAATAGAATTCAAAATATCATTTTATTTCAAATTAATTTTGAGGAGCCATTTCTAATTGTAATTTTAGATATATAAATACTTACAGGTTCAATGATAAAGTAGTTTATATTCGTTAACTCTAGTAAATGCCTTAAAATAAAAATTTATTTTTTTTGAAAACAAATTACAAATATAAAAATATTAAAAACCTCTTTTAAAACAAAAAAGCCATCCCTAAAAGGGAAAGCTTTTCATCGGTCTAACTACTAAACCATACTACGAGTTACAAAGTCGTAGCGAAAACAACACAACTATTTTTGATGCTTTATTGGGACAAAAAAGGCTTTCATTTCTGAAAACCTTTTTCCCAATTTCGCGGTCTGGACGGGACTCGAACCCGCGACCTCCGCCGTGACAGGGCGGCATTCTAACCAGCTGAACTACCAGACCTTTGCGTAATTCGGTTGCAAATATACAACGTTTTATTAGTTTTGCAACTGTTTTTTATAGTTTTTTTAAATAATTTTATAATATGGAGTATTTAATTATCCAAACTTTTGTTTTTCAACTAAATAGGTGGTCAGTATTTTTTCAAAATTAGCACCTACATTTACTGAAACGTATTTAATTTTGTTTTGTGAACAGGTTTGAGCTATTTTTTTAAAATAGGCTTCTACCCTAGTTTCATATTCTTGTTTCACATTTTCGGCGTATAAATTAATCACCTCGCCCGATTCGACATCAATAAATTTACGCGGTACATTGTTGAAATCGAATTTTAATTCTCTCTTTTCGTCAACAACATGAAATACTACAACTTTGTGTTTGTTGTGTTTTAAATGTTGCAAAGCGTTAAACAATGCTTCATCCGTTTCGGGCTGAAACATGTCGGTAAACAATACAATCATTGAACGTCTGTGCACTTTTTCGGCAATTTGATGTAAAAAAGTTATAGTGTCGGTTGTCTTTGCCTCTTTTGGGTTTTCAAGTAAATTTTCTAGTTGATTTAGCAACATTCGGTGGTGTCGGTCACTTCCTTTTTCTGAGGAATAAAACTCATAATTGCTAGCATAGATACTTAAGCCCACAGCGTCACGTTGTTTTTTTAGAAGATTCATTATAACTGCCGATGCTAATACTGAAAAACCAATTTTGTTTTCGTAAAATTGTTCGCTTGAACTCAATTTAGGAAAATGCATTGACGATGAATTATCAATAATTAAATGACATCGTAAATTTGTCTCTTCCTCATACCGTTTTGTATATAAGCGGTCAGTTTTGGCAAATAACTTCCAGTCGATGTGTTTTGTGCTTTCACCAGAATTGTATAATTTATGTTCGGCAAACTCCGCCGAAAAACCATGAAAGGGCGATTTATGCATTCCAGAAATAAACCCTTCAACTATTTGATTTGCCAATAGCTCAAGGTGTTGAAAGCTGGAAATTTTTTCGATTTGTGATTCGATTTTCATTTACCAAATATAACCAAACTATTAAAATTTGAAAAATAAATACTAGACTTTATTTAAAAAAAATACCTTATCAATGATTGACAAGGCATTTTACTAAAAAACTAACTTTAACTATTTTCTTAATTTCTTTTATTCTGTGCGTTGAAAATTAAATGACAAGTCACCAGCATAGTATGTTAAAGCTACATTAGTTGGATATGTTGCAGTAGTTCCATTAATCCATAAGTAATTATTTATCTTTATATTGCCAATGGTTAACGGATAAGTAGCTGATGAACCATCCGTTTTACGTCTATCATACCAATCATTTGAATTCATAGTAATAGCATATACTTTGTCTTTAATTAATTCCAAATCATTAATGTCAAAAGCTAGTAATGTATTTGCTGTAGCTACGTTTACAGTTTCTGTTCTTAATGCAGTACCTGCTACTTTATCCCAAATAGTAATTCTTAAATCAGTCCTAACATCAGGAAGTTTAACTTTTAATACGGTAATTTTACCCTTAACTAAGGGTGTAAATTCATTACCAAACTCATAATCGGTTTGGTTGATTTTATTTACGGTTGCTTGGTTAAAATTTGATGATGTTAAGTATCCATCTAAAAAGTTTTCTTCTGGATAAACAACTGGTGTAGTTGCGTCATTACTGCTTTTGCTGCAAGAAAAAGTAACGAAAGCGAAGGCAATTAAAATGCTTGTTTTTAAAAAATTTGTTTTCATAGGTATTTAGTGTTTAATTATTTATTATTATTATTTACAAAGGTCTATTAACTTTATTGGGCAGAAATCAGTGTTTTAACCATTTTTATCTAGGTGATTACACCATTTTCACTTTCTTTCTAGGTGGCAGGTTAACTGTTTTTAAAAATTAACTAGCAATTTTTAAAATTAAATTGCATAATTGATTCCTTTCTGAAACTTGTATGGTTATTTTAAGATAGTAAACTCAACTCTTCGGTTTTGTTTTTTACCCATTTCCGATTTATTCTCGGCAATAGGTTGGCTTTCCCCTTTTCCAATAACTTGAATGTTATCTTCATTCAAATCAAATTTTCGAACTAATTCTGTTTTAACAGCCATTGCTCTTAGTTCGGACAATTCTAGGTTTTTTTTATCATCGCCATCATTATCTGTATGACCCGTTATAGAAACTTTAATTTTAGGGTTATTTTTTAAAACTGTGCCTATTTCATCAATTACTTTTGAACTTGATGGTTTTATTATTGATTTTCCTGAATCAAATAAAATTTCATTTGTTGTAAATGATCCAGTTTCTAATAATTTGTGCCTTGTATCGCCTGTAGCTTCTGCTAATCTAAAATTTGATAT
>JBBRCJ010000095.1:0-5944 GCA_038204955.1 Flavobacteriales bacterium | reverse complement strand
ATAAACTATTACAATAACGACAGAAGCAAGTCTAATTTAAACAAAATGAGCCCGATAAAATATCGAGCTCATTATTATCAAAATTAATTATAAATTTGTCCAAACTTTTGGGTTCAGTCTACATTTGAAATTTGGGATTTTTTATTGAAATTAATTTGTAAAAATTAGTGAAACCAGTGTTGACCATTAAAATTCAAACTGCCCAACCAAAATTCCATTAGTATCGTTTTTCGATTTACTTTCACTTTCTAGAACTACAATTTTGCGTTCTTGTTTTCCTGTAGCATAATACAAATATACTTCTGCCATTAACGAAGTTCCTCCGGCAACTGAGAATACTTGTGAGTCGCCAAAATAATTAGTTTTGATTTTGTATTTTCCTTTAACTGCTTTTTTTAACAAAAATTGTTCTGGACCAAAACCTGCTGTAAAATCGTTACTCAATCGTCCGCCCAATTCTGTTTTTGGATGCGAATAAAAACACTGCTCGTTTCTTGGATCAATTACCCATAAATCAATATCGGTATTGTCTTTGTTCCAATTTAAAACCACACGAATTGAAACTGGCAATTCAGTAATTATTTTTTTGCTAATGTGTTTCGTATTTACTTCTGGATGATTGCTAATCAATTGATTGATTTCCATAATAATAGTTTCTTCGATGCCTTGGTCTCTGTTACCAACCTCTAAACTATAAGTTTGAGTAAGCACTTTGTACAAATTATCCAATGCCAATTGATACTGTCCATTATCTTCCAAGGCCAAACCATAATCACGGTAACTTTGTGCATCCATAGGTCGCCAATCCAACACTTTTTTAGTTACAAAGAGTAACTTTTCTTTTTGATTTTCTTGTTTTAGTTTGTACGATATTAATTTGTACAATTCTTCGTTTTCAATATCCAAATCGGTAATTGCACTTAAAATTTTCATTGCAATTTTCGTTTCTTTCTTAGCAAAAAACCAAGTAGCAACATCATAATAAAATAAAGGCGTGTGCAAATAGTCTTTTCGCAATTCAAGGTATTTTTCATAAGCGCATTCGGTCGTTTTACACAATTCTATTTTTTTAATATAGTCTTTATCGCTTTTAAAATTTTCAATAGTTATTTTTGCTTTTGGTTCAGATGATGAATACCCGAGTTGATTTATTTGGCTATTTGGTTTTGAAGTGACATCATCAAAAGAGGCTCTCATAATACCATTAGCACCAACAACAACTTCATTAAGTTCCATTTTTTTATCGGATGATTTTTCTTTTGCAAGATCGTCTTTTTCTTCACGAATTACATTTGCTTGAGGTGCCGCTCGTGATGATGAAAATACCATTTCAGCATCTTCATCTGATTTAATTGTTTCGTTTGCAACACTTCTATTTCTAACCGTTCTTGGATATTGTTTTCCTTTTGGATAGACTTTTATCGGTGTTGGATTAAAATCTGTTTTCCACCATTTTTTTAATTCAGTGGTCATTGTTTCGGCTTTTGAAACCAAATCGGCAATTCGTTGTTCGCGTTGCATTAAATTGGCTTTTGTAATTCGTGAATATTCTGCCATTAATTCATCGGGTGGCGCAATGCCGTAACGCACGTAATCGTTTACGTTTTCTAAAACTAACAAACTAGTGTTGCGAGTTACTATGCCAAATTGTTTTCCAATGTTGCCTATTTCTTCTCTGTTTTTATCGTAAAAAACATCCAGTTCACCAATCTTTTTTTGTGCCCACATTTGATCTACATCCCAATCTTCGGTAACGTGTTTTGACGAATCTAAAATGATTTTTTCTTCTTTTGTTGCGATGCCATCATACCCAAAAAGCAAGGTAATTTCGGTTTGCGATTGACTTAATATTCCAGCAATACTTATTTGTCCATTTACAACAGTTGGAATTGATGGATAAATTTCAGAAACCGCAGCATTGGGTTTAATACCTAAAAACTGCAAGGGTTTATTTTGTGCAATTTTTTCTTGAACTTCTTTAGTGGTCGATTCGTTGAGGTTGAACAATTGTCCGCCCGTTTTTAAACTAATAAATTTTAGCAAACTAAAATCAACTTTTGTTGATGAAACTATGGTGTAAACTGGTTTAGTAATAGTCAGTTTTAAATCGCCAAAAGTCGATAAACCATCCGTAAAAAATAAATATTCATCAGTATTTAAAGTTTTTAAAAGTCCTAAATCGGTGCCGCCATCATAAATTGTGGTTTGCAATTTGGTTTTTAATTCGTTCCAATTTCCATCAGTAATTTTATATTGCTTTTGCTCGTTCCACTCATTATTCAAAAAGGCTAATGAAACGGTTACATTTTGATTGGTTTGGAAATAATCGTTTAAAAAGTCAAATTCTTTTTCGTGATTGCGTTCTTGTCCGCTTAATGAATTGTCCCAAATAATTCCGATTGATTTAGGCAATTGCTTTTTTTGCAATGGCGAAGTAAGGTTGGCGTGCACCAAAAAATAATAATTATTGTCCGATGCCGATTGTAAAATTACTTCAAATTGATTTTCGGCTTTTGGCAAGTTGATTCGTAACGATGATTTAGCGTCAAAATTAGTTTTGTTAATTTCGGCTTGCCAACTGCTTCCTTTTTTTTCAAAAGTAAAACTTCCGTCGGGCGATTCGGTTAAATTGGGTTTGTTCGCACTTTCATTAACCAATGCTTTTAAATGAAATTCAGGAATCATTTTGTTGTAACCCAAAGGTAAATAATATTGTAAACCATCAGTGGAAGTGGTCAATTCTTGGCTGTAGGTTATTTGAACGGTGCGTTGTCCGTTTATTGGAAGCGGATAAATTCGAGTTCTAAAATTGTTGCCTTCTACTTTTTCGAGTAATCCTGGATCTACATTTCGTTTTTCGATGCTTTCGAAAATTTCTTTGGCTCGATTTTTTTCAACTGCTACGGCGTTTCGTAATTTTCCGTTTATATCAAGCGCATATCCGCTAACAGTTACACCTTCGGGCAATGGAAATGTTAAACGACCTTCAAGCAGTTTGGAAGAATTGTTTTTAAAAACCATAGTCATTTTGGTGGTCGAAATGTTGCCCGTTACCTTTACATTTACGTCAAGCGATTGCAAAATAACATCGGGCGATGGTGCGAAATTTCCGTTGGTCGGAATTTCAATAGTTGGAACTTGGGCAGAAGTACTTTCGCTAGCACAACTTGCGAGTAATAAAAATCCGAAAAGCAGTTTTAAAAGTTTCATACAGTTTTTATTTTAAGATTAAATGGCTGTTTTTTATATAGAGTTGTTTTTTGATGAAAAGGTTGGGAAGAAATTAAAAATTTTAGATTTTAGATTACTGATTTTAGATTTTGGGGCGGCTAAACAATTACTAAATGTTGATTTAGAAACCTCACCGGAGAGGGAACCAAAACCGTTGAAACTATAGTAGTTAAACATAACTGGTCGATTTCTACTATTTTTTTACTTCAGAAATCAATTCCCTGCGGCGAACGTTAATCAAAAATTTAAAATAATATATTTTATTTCTTTATCCTGCAAGGTTTTTTTTAACCTTGTAGGATTTTTTAATTGCAAGCCTACAAGGTTTTCGTGTGGTTAAATAGTTACTTGTCGATTTCTACTATGTTTTTATTTATCCTGCAAGGTTTTTTTAACCTTGTAGGATTTTTTAATTTTAAACCTACATGGTTTTCGTGTGGTTAAATAGTTACTTGTCGATTTCTAATATGTTTTTATTTATCCTGCAAGGTTTTTTTTAACCTTGTAGGATTTTTTAATTGCAAACCTACAAGGTTAAAAAAAAACCTTGCAGGAGCGTTACTTATGAAAAACTAATATTCTCGCTAGCCCCGATTGGATGGATGACGCCTTTTAGCGTCAGGAAGTAAAGCGGGACCAATGTTAATTGATAATCTCAAAGTTGCTGCTTCAAATTTCTAAAAATTAAGTTAAAATTATCCTAACGTTTTTCTTTTACGTTTTATTGTAGAAACTATTTTTTAAAAATGAATTATATTCGCAAAACAAAAATAACAAACAAGATGAAAAAATTAATTTTAATGCTTTTGGTCGGATTTCTATTGATTCCAATGACTGCAAAGGCCGACGAGGGAATGTGGTTTTTAATGTTTATTGAACGTTTGAACCACCGAGATATGCAAAAACAGGGTTTGCAATTGACTGCCGAAGAAATTTACAGCATTAACAAGCACAGTTTAAAAGATGCTGTAGTGCAATTTAATGGCGGTTGTACTGCCGAAATGGTATCGAAAAACGGCTTGGTTTTAACAAATCATCACTGTGGATATGATGCCATTGCGGAACTTTCGACGGCTGAAAAAAATTATTTAAAAGAAGGTTATTGGGCACCAACTATGGCAGATGAGTTTAAACCAAAAAGTTTGTATGTGCGCTTTTTTGTGCGTATGGATGATGTGTCGAAACGAATTTTGGCAAAGGTAACCCCAACAATGAGTGAGGCTGACAGAGAAAAAGCAATAAACCAAGAAATTGCAGTTATTGAAAAAGAAAACAACGAAGGCGGAAAATTCACGGTTTCGGTACGTTCGTTTTTTCAAGGAAATGAATTTTATTATTTTGTTTATCAAGATTATAAAGACGTTCGATTGGTGGGAACTCCGCCAGAAAGTGTTGGAAAATTTGGTGGCGACACGGACAATTGGGAATGGCCGCGTCACACGGGAGATTTTTCTATGTTTAGAGTCTATGCTGACAAAGACGGAAACCCTGCCGAGTATTCGAAAGACAATGTACCTTTGACCCCAAAACATTATTTACCTATAAGTTTAAAAGGAGTTCAAGAAAACGATTATGCTATGATTTTGGGTTATCCTGGGCGAACCAACCGTTGGATGCCAGCAGGAGGAATTGAGCAAAACGTAAAATTCGCATATCCAGCTTGGGTGGAGGGTTCAAAAACGGGTATGGATGGAATGAAAAAATATATGGATCAATCGGCCTCGTTACGCTTGATTTATGCTTCAAAATATGCTGGGGTTGCCAATTATTGGAAAAACCGTCAGGGAATGATTGATGCACTGACAAAAGCTGGAACTGTAAAAAGTAAACGTGCTGAGGAAGCAAAATTTGATACTTGGGCTAACTTACCAGCAAACATTGCAAAATACGGAACTGTAATTGCTACTATTAATAAATTTTATAGTTTAACAAACGAAAAATCGCGTCATGATAATTATTTACAACAATTGTTTAGAAACAGTAATTTTGGAACAATTGGAAGAACGATCGGAAAAGATTTAGAAAATTATGCTAAAGCCGAACCAAACAAACAAAAAGATTTGTTGCCAGGTTTAACAGAAAAAGTTAATGGATTTTTTAATGGATTACATTTACCTGCCGAAAAAGATATTTTGGCTTCGGAATTGAAATTATATGCTTCAAAATCGACTGGATATGCTATTGCTCCACTTGTTTTAAAGGCTTCAACTGTTAATAATAACGATTTTACAAACGATGTAAATTCAATGTTTGACTCGAGTATTTTAGCATCGAAAGATAAAATTACGGCGTTTTTAGCCAAGCCAGATTTGGCACAGTTAACTGTTGATCCTTTGTATATGTTGTCTAACGATATGATTACTCATTTAGGAACACGTTCGGACGAGATTACCAAAGCACAAACCGATTTTACAGGTGCTTTTAGATTATTGGTAGAAGGAATGAGAGAATCTAAAATTGCAACGATTCAATATCCTGATGCGAATTCAACTTTGCGATTGACCTACGGAAAAGTAAAGTCGTTGCCAGCCGATAAGCGAAACGATGCTAAAATTAACAACTATACTACAATGCAAGGTATGGTTAAAAAATACAAAGCAGGCGATGAAGAATTTGATTTACCAGCACGATTATTAGAACTAAACGCAGCCAAAGATTACGGACAATACGCCGATAAAAACGGTTATATGCCAGTAAATTTTTTAACCAATAC
>JBBRCJ010000094.1:0-6360 GCA_038204955.1 Flavobacteriales bacterium | reverse complement strand
AAGCTGAAACTCCAGCTACAAAATCTAAATATTTTTTGCAGTTTGTGTCGTATATATAAGACCCTTTCGCATACGATATTTCCATTGACAACGGATAAGGCGAAGTTTGCGCTTGATATTTTAAAAAATCTTGTTTCATTTAATAAATCACTGAAAGTTTTTATAATTTTACCGATAAGAAAATAAATTTTAGCAGTAAATTATAACTCTCATTAAATTTCAAAAAACAAATTTGAATTTTTGTTTTCGCAAATTTACTAAATTAGAATTCAAGAAATTCCATATTAAGAATTATTTATAAGTTGATTAAATTGTAATAGCTTTTTTTATATTTGTAAAACCAATTAAAATTTTAATGATGAAAAATGCAGTTCTATTTACATTTCTATTAATGACAATTTCATCAATAGCACAAAATAAAAACAATAGTAAAATGCCAATTAAAGAAGAGTCTCATTCACAAAAAAAAGCCGTAGTCTATCAGGTATTTACCCGATTATTCGGAAATAAAAACACTACTAATAAACCTTGGGGAACTATTGCAGAAAACGGAGTAGGAAAGTTCAATGACTTTACAGACAAGGCATTAACCGAAATTAAGAATCTAGGTGTTACGCACATTTGGTACACAGGAGTTCCGCATCACGCATTGGTTAACGATTACACTTCAATTGGAATTTCTAACGACGACCCAGAAGTAGTTAAGGGTAGAGCTGGTTCGCCTTATGCTGTGAAAGATTATTATAATGTAAATCCAGATTTGGCGGTTAACCCCGCAAAACGATTGGAAGAATTTGAAAGTTTGATAGCAAGAACGCATAAAAACGGATTGAAACTTTTAATAGATATAGTTCCAAACCACATTGCTAGAAAATACGAAAGCAAATCGAACCCAAAAGGAGTTCTTGATTTTGGTGCTGATGACAATAAATCGGTTGAATATGCTCGAGATAATAATTTTTATTACATTCCGAATCAACCGTTTCAAGTGCCGACATCGGACAATTATAAACCATTAAATGGAGAAAAAAACCTACTAATTGATGGAATATTTAATGAAAATCCTGCAAAATGGACTGGTAATGGTTCTCGATTGGCAAAACCAGACATCAATGATTGGTACGAAACTGTAAAAATTAATTACGGAATTCGCCCCGACGGAAGCAAAGATTTTGATGAATTACCAGCGGGCTATGATAAAAAATCATACAAAGAACATTTTGCCTTTTGGAAAAATAAATCGGTGCCAAGTTCTTGGAAAAAGTTTCGTGCTATTGCATTGTATTGGACGGCTAAGGGCGTTGACGGTTTCCGTTATGATATGGCAGAAATGGTTCCTTACGAATTTTGGAGTTATATGAATTCATCAATTAAGATGAAGAATCCAAATGCTTTTTTGCTGGCAGAAGTTTATAATCCGAAAGAATATAGAAATTATATTCATCTAGGTAAAATGGATTATTTGTACGATAAAGTTGCTTTTTATGACAAATTAAAAGACGTAATTCAAGGTAAATGTTTGCCCGATGGAATTTCTGACATTCAAAATCAAGTGGCAGATATTGAACATCATATGTTTCATTTTTTGGATAATCATGATGAGCAACGATTGGCAAGCCCAGAATTTGCTGGAACTCCCGAGAAAGGAAAACCTTTAATGGTAATTTCTACAACAATTAGTACTTCGCCAACAATGGTGTATTTTGGTCAAGAAGTAGGCGAAGCAGGTAATGAAAACGGCGGATTCGGAACTCATTCTAGAACTTCAATTTTTGATTATGTTGGCGTTCCCAATCACCAAAGATGGATGAATGATGGAAAATTTGACGGCGGACAATTATCGGAAAGTGAAAAAAACTTGCGTGATTTTTACAAACGATTGTTAAATTTTTCGATAAAAAGTTCGGCTTTAATGGGAAAATTTCAAGAAATTCAATCGGCAAATAGAGATATTACAGATAATTATGATCCATCAATTTACTCCTTCGTACGCTGGTCGGCTAAAGAAAAATTAATTGTTGTGAATAATTTTTCTTGGTTAAATGCTTCAAATTTTGAATTAAAAGTACCATCAGAAGTTATTAAAAAATGGAATTTGAAAGATGGAAATTATCCAATGATTGATCAATTGTACGGAAAAAGTACTGTGAACTTAAAAGTTGTAAAAGGCGAAGGGTTCATGCCAGTTTCAATTTTGCCTTCGGAGTCGTTTATTTATAAGCTAAGTAGCGTAAATTAAGCAAATCAGAATAAGTAATGAATAAAAATTGAAGAAATAGAAACGGAAGGTTTTACAATTATTGAAAATGTTTATACCGTAAATGAAATTGAAAAATTAATTTCTACTATTGAAGGTATTTCAATAAATAATGCAGAAAAATCAACTTTTAAAAAATCTGATGATGTTTTTGCAATTCGACAATTTTTAATAGAAATCCCAGAAACTTTAGAATTCATTTTCAATATAAAAATATACGCCAGGAACTCATAAAGTAGAGGCCATTGGAGACAACAACACAGGAAACCAAGAAAATTTTACTTATGATGTTAACGGTAATTTAATACATAAAGACGATACTCAAGGCACTGTTCGTGACATGTATTGGGACGAAAGCAACCGCCTGAGAGTGGTGGTACAACAAGAAAGTATGCAACACTACTTGTACGATGCCAGCGGTGAACGCGTTTTAAAAGCAGGTACCGATGTTCAACAAGTTTTTCAAAATGGAACCTTGCTGGACAACAGTATAATTTTCAACAATTATACTATTTATCCAAGTGCTTTTTTAGTAGTTGACCCAAACGGAATTTACAGCAAACATTATTATGCCGGTAGTCAACGCATAGTAAGCCGTTTAGCCAACGGTAGGTTTCGTAAAGTAATCGAGGAAGCACCAGAGCCTAAAGCACCCAATTATAAAACCCAACAACAAGCGCAGTTGAACGACTTGCAGGGCTATGTAACCAAAGCAGGTAAAGGTAAAGTGCAATTTGCTAAATTTAAAACCGCCACTCTAGAAGATATTGAAAAAGCTCAAGAGGAAAGTGATAAGGGACCAATTACAGCAAGCCCAATACTAGCACCATCAACTGATACACCAAGACCAAGACCAAGCGAGCCTATTTATTACTACCACCCCGACCATTTGGGCACAAGTACATTTTTAACAGATGCAAATGGTAATGCGTACCAATTTTTCTTAAATTTGCCTTTTGGCGAAACTATGGCAGAGCAACTACCAAGCAGTTATTACAACAGCCCGTATAAGTTTAATGGTAAAGAGTTGGACGAAGAAACTGGCTTGTATTATTACGGAGCTAGGTATTATGATGCTAGGAGTAGTATTTGGTTGTCTGTTGACCCACTAACGGAACAAGGTCCAGAATACTCACCGTACTGTTATACTTTTAATAATCCAATAAATTTAACAGATCCTGACGTTAGGTGGCCTTTTCCAACTGGACCGATAATTAATCCTATATATACTGTAAAGTTTGTTAAATTTATAAAATCAGCTTCTAACCGTATTGCTCAACAAGCTAAATCAGCTTGGAATAGTGCTACAAATTATGTAAAAAGTGTAGAAAGAAATATGCACGGGATAGATTTTTATTCTGGTTCTGGAGAGAATGGAACAGATGATTATCAAGGAAAAAGACACGGACCCAATGTTGACAGTAAAATGGATGCTGACGCAATATATGATGTTGCGAGTTTTGCTTCTGGTGGAGAAAGTGGAAATACTTTTAAAAAAGGTTCAAATACTATTGAAAAAGTGAAGGTGGCTGCGGAAATGGTAGATAAAGTTAAGGAAGGTCTCGAAACTGGTGGAAAAATAGGTGAGTGGATTAATGAACACAGGAATCAAGATGATACTAGCAAATCAGATACAGTTTTTTCTGTAACTAGAAAAATAGACAAGAATAATTACAACCAAGATTTTGTCAGTGGAAGTAAAAAAGCAGATAGTATTATGAAAAAACATCCAAAGGCAGTAAAAAAAATAGAAAAAATTTATTAATAGTTTTATAATTTAAAATGAAAAAAATACTGTATTTAATAGTTGTTTTTATTTTTTGTTCTTGCAAACAAGAAACTAAAGATAAAAGAGTAAATATTACAACAAAAGAAGAAAAAGAAAAAGGAGTTTTGAAATATAATTTTTATAGACAAAATGGAGATTTAGATAAAACATTAGAGTATATAAATTTGTGCGGCAAAAATTATTTAAATCAAGGTTGGTATTTTAAGAATAATACAGATACTATTTTTGAAAGAAGTCATTATTATAAAATTTTTGTAGAAAAGAAAACTCTTAAAACTATGGAAACTACAAAAATAACAATGTTCTATAAACCTCTCTTACAAAACACGGTTAGTGGTATATTAATAAATAAAAACATTGATGTTGATTACTGTAATTTAAATATGGTAAAATTAGATACAATCTATTTTGTTGATAATAGATTAGAGTTCTATCAAGGTTTTAAAAATAAAGGCAAAACTAATATTGGGGGATATATATTGGAAATGAGTAAAAAATCAATTAAAAAAGAAAATAAAAATCAATTTAACGAAAGAAGAGTTTATTTTAATATTTCTTTTGAAGTTAGATAGCTCGACCGCGCGGATATATGCACAACGATAGCTCCGACCGCTCGGATATGCGCAACGATAGCGCGGAATTGCATTCCGTGCCCACAAAGTTGAGCAAGTAAATAGAGAATTTAGTATGACAAAAAACCAGCACTTACTGGTTTTTTGTTGTTATAACATTGCTACATTTTTAGCGAAGAAATCTTTAAACTTCTTTTTGGTCAGCATTGTGTCAAGCATAGAGTAAATAGTCATCCCCCGCTCCCGCGCGAATCCTTTCGTGTGGTTGTAATTAAGGAACCAAAAAACCAAGCGTAAATGCTTGGTTTTTTGTTGTTATAAAATTGCTTAAAACTACAATTGTATTGCTTTAAATAAAATTAAAAATTTTCTTATAAGGCAAGAAATAAATTTTATTCCGCCATCATTGAGGTTAAATTGTCTTTCATTTTTTTCTTTGCGATAGTAATATCAATCATTTTTAAGAGACAGGCTTTTTCGTCATTGTCTAGCGTATTAATCAATTTTACTTTTTCAAGAATTGATAGATTAATATTTTCTTCACTACTTGGGTTTTTAATAAGATCGGTAATATCAATTTCAAAAATTTTGGCAATTTTCCCCTACGGTTCAGATAGGGCGTAAAAGTTGGCGTAGTTTTGCAAACTGAGTACTGCTCCCACACAAATCCTTTCGTGTGGTTGTAATTAAAGAATAAAAAAAACTGAGCAAATACTTTTTTTTGCGTTAAAATATTGACCATGCTGCTACAAGTGTACTCAAAAAAAGCATTTGTTATTCAGCAAAGTTTCATTTCCCCAAAGCGTTCCTTAAAAACTGCTAATGTGATTAAATAATCTTGTTATCTCAAAATACATAGCAAAACTACAAAACATAATCTTTTGCTAATAAAAAATGGTGTCAAAAAAATATAATTTTGAAATTTTGACACAAGTTTGTGTCAAAAAAACAATGTCGTAAAACAATGACACAACATTGTGTCGCAATTTAAGTTTTAAAAAAAATTGACACATAAAATTAAAGCTATTTTGTAGGTGATTATCAATTAAGTTTTAATCACTTCAAAGAATAGTGTAAAAACAATGCAATTATTATTCATTACGCCATTTAAGCAAAAATTAAATAAACTAGTTCACTATTTTGATAGCACAAGTTTAGTTTAAACTAAATTTAATTTTATAGTAAATTTAAAAAGACTACCTAAATAGATTAAAATTTATATAATTGATGCATCCATCAATTAGTTTTAAACTGTTTATTCAACAACCACTTTTTTAGGTCGAAAAACAAAGTACAAGCCAACCAAAATAAGAGGAATACTTAACCATTGTCCCGTAGATAAATCAGTACCATCGCCAAAGCCTTTCTGAGATTCTTTAACATATTCAACCACAAAACGAACCGACCATAGTAAAACTAAAAACGTACCAAAAAGCAACCCTAGTTTGTTACGAGCATTGGTTTTCCAGTACATAAAAAATAAAATAGCAAAAACAAAAATGTAACAAAACGATTCATACAATTGTGCCGGATGTTTTAAAGGAACTTGTGCTAATAAATCTGCAAATTTAGAATCGGTTGCAATAGCTTTATAAGCAACATCAACATCAGCAATTTTTGTTTGATTTACAGCATCTTGACTTGAAAAATAATCACGAATAAAACGAACTCCAAATTTACTATCAGTAACTTTTCCCAATATTTCGGAATTAAAAAAATTTCCTATTCTAACAAAAACTGCT
>JBBRCJ010000093.1:0-6405 GCA_038204955.1 Flavobacteriales bacterium | reverse complement strand
ATCAATGGAAACTTTTTTAAGTTGTGGTTTAAAATTTTCCATTTGGCTTTTACTCCATTGCAAAATGTCTTCCATAGCGTTTAGCAAATTTTCGGCACCAGTCATTGTTTTATCTTGCATTCGTTTAGTGCTTTCTTCATCTAGCATTTCGGGACTTTCTTTTTGAAGTTGTAAAAAAGAAATTAAATTGGCAACTGGACCACGTAAATCGTGATTTAAAATGCTAAAAAATCTTGTTTTGGCTTTGTTAGAATCATCAAGCTCTTTATTTAAATAGGATAATTTTTCGTTTACTTTTTTTCTATTATTGCTTTGATAATAAAGTAAAGTTCCTATAATCGTCAATAAAAATAGACCAATTATAAAAAACCATTTCTGTTTTTCTTTGTTGGCTAAAGACAATTTATTTAATTGAATTTGTTTATTTCGAATAGAAATAGTCCTTTGATCTTCAAGATTTTTTAATGATTGCCTATTCTTGGTATTAAAAATAGAATCTTTATAAGTAGTATATAATTGATAATTTTTTAAAGAATTTTCAAATGATTTTGTGTACGAATAATATTCTGATATATAAAGATACCCTTTCATAATTCCTTCTTGGTTGCCAAGTTCTTTGTATAAATTTAGAGAAAGGACAATTTTTTCAAAACCATTTTTAATACTAAAAATATTTCTAATACTTTTTCCTTTTTTAAATTCGGCATATCCTAAATTTTGGGTAGTTGTACAGATAAGATCTTTGTCTTTTATAAATTTTAAAAATGACAATGCCTTGTTTGATTTGACTATACTTAGTTCATAATTATTCATGGCTAAATATATACTTCCCAAAGAACTATTTATAAAAGCTAATGCGAAATTATCATTGAAGTTGGCAAGTTCTTTTTCTGATAATAAATAATTATTTAATGCCTTTTTTAATTCTTTTTTTTTTTGATAAATCGTTCCAATATTTGCATAATTTATTGCAACTTCTACTTCTTTATTTTTAATTTTACGTAATATTTGAATTGCTCTTTTATAGTTATAAATTGCATTATCATAATTATTATTAATATTGTTTATTGTACCAATATTTTCATAACAACTACCAATATTAATTTGAACACTACTGTTTTTTAAACTTTCAAATAATTGTAACGATTTATAAAAATAATCTAGTGATTCTACATATTTACTTTGGTTTGCTTTTAAAATACCTAATCCGTTATAAACCTTGGCAATGTATAATTTATTTTTTGTTTCATAAAAAATTTTATTTGCAATATCAAATTCTTCTTGGGCATTATGATAGTTGCCTTTTGAAATACTGTGCATTCCTAAATTGAAATGAGCTTCGCCCATACCGCATTTCCAACTAAGTTTTTCTGATACAATTAATGCTTTTTTTGCAAATTCAATACCTTTATCGGAGTTTTGATAAATGTAGTTTTTAGAGATTAAATTTAAATTATTTGCTAAAAGAGTGTCTTGTTTTTGATTAATTGTTTTAGCTATTAATGAATCAACTGCTTGCAATTGATGATTTTGAGCATTTGTTAAAAAATAAGAAAATATAATAAAGAAAAAAGATTTTTTAAACATTTAAAAATAAATTTTTATTTCAAATAAAACTATATATATTCAAAAATTGTTTTATAAGTCTGTATTTAAACTGTCCTTATAACTTCTACCAATTGAAATTAAAGCTCCGTTATTCAATTGCAATTCTTGAGATCCAATTTTTTGAATAAATTGTTTTTGAACAGCATAACTTCGATGAATACGAATAAAAGACTGAAATTTTTCTTCTTGTAAAATTTCACCTAAACTTAATAATACGCAATGCCTTTTAGAATTGGTTACTAAAATTGTATAATTTTTTAAAGCTTCTAAATATAATATTTCGTGCAGTTTTACTTTGATTTGATTATGTCCTGTTTTTACATAAACGGAGTCTCCTCCAATTGAGGCTTCAAATAAATTAGCTTTTAATCTCACTTCCATAAACTCTTCAATTCGTATTACAGTTTGCTCAAATCTATTAAATTTAAAGGGTTTTACAATAAAATCTAAAGTTTGCAATTCGAAGGTTTCTGCTGCACTTTCGGAATGTGAGGATATAAAAACACAAACTGGAATTTCAAATGCTTTTTTACGTAATTCGATGCCAGATGCACCATTTAGTTCAATGTCTAAAAATGCTATGTCAACCTGATTAACACTTAAAAAATTTAATGCTATTTCAGCACTTTCAAAAACTCCTACAATATTTAAAATAGCGAATCTTTTGGCATAAGAAACCACTAAAAGTCTATCTACTTCGTCATCATCAACAATAATGCAATCAAAAATTTTCATAAATTGGCTTATTACTTCAAATTTATGAATTTTTAAACAAAAAACAAACCTTTATCCTTTTATATTGTCGTTCGTCCTTTTGTTGTTTTTTAAGTCTTTAATAAATTTCACATTTGTAGTATATTAATTTAAAAACTAAAAATCATGAAAAAATTATTATTAAGCACTTTATTCGCCACATTATTTTTTGTGGCTTGTTCAAAAAATAATCCAGAAGAAATTGTTCAACCTCAAAAAGTAAATTTATTAACAAGATCGGTTATTGAAGCTGGTACTAACGATAGCATAGTACAAACCTACACTTATGATGTAAATAATAGGGTAACCATAATTAATCAAACTGCAAACCCATCGAATGATGCCAGATTATATAAATTTTTTTATAACACCAATGGTAGTTTGGCCTATTATGATAGTAATATTTTTGGTAGATATAAATATGTTTATAATAGTTTAGGGAAAATTATTACTAAAAACACCTATGATCTAGTGGGGAATGTTGAAACTTTTAGAGATACTTACAGTTATAGTTATTCAACCAATGTGGTCACAGAAAATGTTACTCCTCATTCATCAAATGGTTTTATTTATAAATATACTTTTGATACTAGTGGCAATTTAATTACTGTAAATAGTTTTACCAAATCTTCCCCTACAGATGTTGTGGGTACTGCCAGTGGAAACTCAACTTACAATAATTACGATAATAAAAAAAATAATGGAGGTGGCTTTCCTTCTCTGGTTTTATTTCCATCTAATTCGGTCAACAATGTAGGAACTGTAGTTTATGGCTCTAACAGTTACAGTTACACCTATATTTATAATTCTGACGACTATGTAACAAAAAGAACTGACGATGGTGGCTCTATAACAACATACAAATACATAAGAATATAAATTTTTTATTATTTTCTAAAAAATTTAAATTTTAAACCTATGAAAACACTTGAAACACTTAAAACACTTTTCGCATTTACAATTATTTTTTTGACATTTTCTTGTAGTAAAAATGATCAGGCACAGCCAACCAATTTAAATGATAAAACACCAACGTACTTATTAGAAAAATTTTCAAGTTCTGTAAGCGGCTTAAAATCAAAATTTATTTTTAACGATCTAAATTTACCCATTCAAGCTGAGTACTATAACGGTAATGTATTGAACAGTATTTCTTATATCACATATACCAATGGCAAGATTGATAAAATCACTAAAACTGATGGTTATTTAAAATACAGTTATAATTCGAATGGTAAATTTGATAAAATACTAAATTATTCTGTTAATGGAAACACTGAAACACTTACTTCAACGATACTATATGATTATTCTAATAATGTTATTGAAAGCACTAAAAATCAGTCGAATGTTTTAACTAAAAAACTAGAATATGTTTTTGATACAAATTCAAATTTAATAGAAATAAAAAGATATACTGTAAATGCTTCTAATCCAAACGGGGTTTATTTGAACTCAACCTATTTTTCAGATTATGATGATAAAAAAAATCCAAATTCGACCTTACCAGAATCTATTGCATTTCCAAGTATTTCCAAAAATAACTACAGAAAAATTGTAGATCTAAACGTAACAGATAATTTCACTTATAATTATGATGAAAAAGGATTTGCTATTTCTCAAACAAAAACAGGACAATCAGAAGTTTTTCGATACGACTATTTAATAAAATAATATAAATTATGAAATCAATAAAAATAATACTAGGTTCTTTACTATTACTTAACTCGTGTAGTAAAAATGATACTACAATAACTGAAACAGTACCAGTTACCGAAAATATACTTTTGTTAAAAAAAACTATAGATACTGATGACAATTTAACAGATACTTACAGTTACGACACTTCCAAAAAACTAATTAATTTTTCTAGAAATGGAAATATAAATAATCCAGCCAAGAATCAAAATTTTAGTTACAATACTGATGGTATATTGGCTCAAATTACAAATGCATCAGACGGATCGCTAGTGTTAAAATACTTTTATGATTCTAATAAAAAAATTATTAAAAAAGAAGGTCGAAATGGACTTGATATTTATAATTATGAATATACTGGTAATCAAGTTGTAGAAAGATACCTGTTTACAACAACTGGAGAAGGTTTTAATACATTTTATAAATATGATTCTAGTGGAAATGTTATTGAAACAATTCAATACACAAACGTTACAGCCGCAAATCCTAACGGTACATTATCTGCAACTGTAATTTATACTTATGATAGTAAAAAAAATGCTTTGACATCGTTACCAAAAGAATATCTTTTTCCAAGAAGCAACAAGAATAATCTATTGACTGAAAAATACAATGCAAATCCAGTCTATAATTACAATTGGGAATACAATGACAAAGGATTTCCAATAAAGCGAACAACAAGTTATGTAAGAAACTTTGAATATCAATAATTAGTTATTAAAAATAGTATAGAATCTGGAACGAGTTCAGATTAAACAAATTTAAATTTAAAACGATGAAAAAAATTACAACTTTATTACTAATTGTATTTCTAATTCCTTTTATGGCAAAAGCACAATGCTTTAGTGCTATAGAAGCAGGTCAAGATTTTACAGTTGCTATAAAAACTAACGGAACACTTGTAGCTTGGGGTAAAAATGATCAAGGACAACTGGGTGATGGAACAACAACAAACAAAAATATACCGACACAAATAGGAACGGCAAGTAATTGGGCTAAAATTTCAGTAGGGCAAGACCATACATTAGCCATTAAAACAGATGGAACGCTTTGGGCTTGGGGAAATAATTCATTTCAAAAATTAGGTTTTGCTTCATCTGGTTCAGTATCAGTTCCAACTCAAATCGGAATTGCTACCAATTGGGATTTCATTTCTGCAGGCGGCGGTCATTCAGTAGCTATAAAAACAGATGGAACGCTTTGGGCTTGGGGACGCAATTTTTACGGTCAACTCGGCGATGGCACTAATACAAACAGATCAATACCAACCCAAATAGGTAGTGCTACTGACTGGAAAAGTATATCCGCTGGTAATGAGCACACTATGGCTCGTCGAAATGGTAGTACACTTTGGGTTTGGGGATCCAATCTAAGTGGTGAACTCGGTGATGGTACTACAGTTTCAAAAAACACACCATTTGAAATTGGTGTTGGTGCTAATAATTGGTTAAAAATTTATGCAGGTACTTCTTCATCGATGGCTATAAAAAGTAACGGAACACTTTGGGCTTGGGGTAATAATGGATATGGAAATTTAGGAACAGGTTCAACTGCCAATTTATCAATACCTACACAAATTGGTACAGCAACCAATTGGTCTACAATTTCATTAGGTTTTGGTCATGTACTTGCCATTAAAACTGATTTTACACTATATGCTTGGGGTTGGAATGCTGATGGACAATTAGGCGATGGCACTACTGTTAACAAACTTGTACCTTATTACTTATCAACTACAAATACAGCTTTAATAGCTGCGGGAGTTTATCATTCTATATGTACTATTTCTTCGGGTACAGGACTCATTTATACTTGGGGCAATAATCAAAAAGGTCAAATTGGAGATGGAACATTTGCATCAACAGGAACACCAGTGAATCCCACAGCTATAAATTGTCCTGCAACGTTAGCAAACGAAACTTTTGACTCTAGTATAGTTTCATTATATCCCAATCCATCAAATGGAAACTTTAGAATAAATACAAATGAAAGTATAAAAAAATGTACTGCTTATGATATTCTTGGAAAGGAAACAAAAGTTGAAACAATATCAGAAAATCAATTTTACATAAATAACAAAGGCATTTACTTTTTAAAAATAGAATTTGAAAACGAAACAACTAGTAACCAAAAGATTATTATAAAATTATGAAAAAATTAAAACACTCTCGCTATTAATTATTACATTGTTTATGCTTTCTAGTAGTAAAACGACATTGCTGTTGTTCCACCTGTAATTGACAACACCCTTTTACTAACTAATACAGTCGATTCCGATGATAATTTAACAGAAACTTATACTTATAATAGTTATAAAAAACTAATCAATTATTCAAGAAATGCAAC
>JBBRCJ010000092.1:0-6886 GCA_038204955.1 Flavobacteriales bacterium | reverse complement strand
GGTTAAATTAAAAATTAATAACAATTAAAAATTAGAAATTATGAAAACAAATTTTAAAAACATCGGGTTATCATTTTTGGCAACAATTGCAATGTCAAGTTGCAGCAAAGATGATTCATCAAGCAGTACAACTTTACCAACTTTGCCAACTGCACAATCTTTTGCGAATTTACAAAATGCCGCTTACAATTCTGTTAAGCAACAATTTGTTATGACAGCTGAAAATGGTTTAGCAACATTTACATCAACAAAAGGGGTTGTAATTAAAATACAGGGTACTTCGCTTCGTAAAAATGGAAATCCTGTAACAGGGCAAGTTGACGTTGAGTTTGCAGAAGTTTTTGATGGTGGTAAAATGCTTACAACTGATAAAACTACAATGGGATTGAACCCAGTTACTGGACAAATGGAAGTAATTATTTCAGGTGGAGAGTTTTTTATTGAAGCAAAACAATCTGGGGTAGTTTTAACAACAACAAGCCCAATTTTATTAACTATTCCTGGTGTCTTAACTGGAGGAACTAATGCTAATATGAGACTTTGGACAGGTCAGTTACCTACTCCTGGCGCTAATATGTTGGGATGGATTCAAAATGATGTAAATCCTCCAACAGGAAATAACGGGGTGGTAGTAAACCAAGGAGGGACTAATGGTGGAGGCGGAGGTTACAGCGCTACTTTACCAGGTTTTGGTTGGACCAATGTTGACCGTTTTTACAATGATCCACGACCAAGAACCTTATTACTTGCTACAGTTCCAACAGGTTATAATCAATCAAATTGTGCTATTTATTTACACTATGACGGATTGGGAAATAGTTTGGCAAAATTTGACAAATATTTAACAGCAACACAACAATTTTCAGAACACTATGGACAAATACCTATTGGTTTAGTATGTCACGCAATTTTTGTAACAGAAGACAGTGGGCAATACCGATACGCAATTAAAGCATTCACTGTGCAAGCTAACGATATTTATAATTTTACTTTAGCAGAAACGGTTTTAGGAACTCAAGCACAATTAGAAGCAGCAATTAATGCTTTACCATAAATAAGAAAGTTGGTTACATTTTTTAAGCACCCTTGATAAGTTCAAAACGTTCTTTTCGAGGGTGTTCTTTTTAAAAATATAATCAATTTATTTTGTAATAACTATTTAGTCATTAATTTGTGTTGAATGTACAATTCCCGTAGTTTTAAAACAGACATTTCAATTTTTCTTTTTTGAAGAACTATGAATTCCGGATCGAAGTTTTGTTTTTCTAGACTTGCTATTTTTGATTCAACATTTTCTAGTATTAATTTTTCGAATGCTTCAGCATCTAAAGTATAAATTTCTTCATCAAAAACTTTACTGTCTTCTATGTTTTGCTGTACAATATAATTGTTTTCAGCTTCGCCTTTACCTGAATATTTTATTGTTTCTTCAAAATTATTTGCATCAACAGTAATTTTTAACTTAAATCCTGGTTTTAAATAAATATCCGAATAAAATTTATCATAATTAATTTGATACATCCCTTCTCTAATTTGAAATAGATCATTAAAATGAATTGATTTTGAAAATTTTATTTGACGTATAATTTCATTCTTATCTTTAACATAAAGAAAATTTGTTTTATTATTTAGCACAACAAAATTTAAAGTAACTGCATTGTTTTGACCAAAACAAAAAAGACTAGATAAAAAGTAAAATGAACTAAAGTAAAGAATTTTCATTGCTTTAAATGTTAAATTTTAGTTCAAATGTAATAAATTGTTAGTAATGATTCGACTTAAAATTTAAAAAACACAATTAGTAATAAACTAGTTGATTGCTAATTGTGTTTTATTTAGTAAACTATTACTTTTTTATTGAAGCTTCTAGATTTTTTTCTATTTTATGATTGGGTCTTGTCCATTTTGGTTTTTCGCCTAAAGCTTCAAATTTTGAGTCTATAGCCTCCACAGTTGTGGGCTGCGCCACTTTAACAAATGGTTTTTGAGGCTGCAATCCCAAAAGGGTAAACATTTTCATATCGTCTTCTACATCTGGGTTAGGTGTTGTAAGTAATTTATCACCTGCAAAAATTGAGTTTGCACCAGCAAAAAAGCACATAGCTTGTCCTTCACGACTCATATTGGTTCTTCCAGCTGATAATCGAACTTGAGTATTAGGCATTACAATACGAGTTGTTGCAACCATACGAATCATTTCCCAAATTTCAACTGGCTTTTCATCTTCCAATGGTGTTCCTTCAACAGCAACAAGAGCGTTAATTGGAACCGATTCGGGTTGCGGACTTAATGAAGATAGCGCTACTAGCATTCCAGCTCGATCTTCGATGGTTTCTCCCATTCCAATAATTCCTCCACTACAAACGGTTACATTTGTTTTACGCACGTTTTCAATTGTTTGAATTCGGTCTTCAAAACCACGTGTTGAAATTACTTCTTTATAATATTCTTCCGATGAATCTAAATTATGATTGTAGGCATATAAACCAGCTTCTGCTAACCGATGCGCTTGATTTTCGGTTATCATGCCTAAGGTACAGCATACTTCCATATCTAATTTATTAATGGTTCTCACCATTTCTAGAACTTGATCAAATTCTGGGCCATCTTTTACATTTCGCCAAGCAGCACCCATACATACTCGTGATGAACCACTAGATTTTGCACGTAATGCTTGAGCCTTTACTTGACTTACACTCATTAAATCATTCCCTTTAACATCTGTGTGATATCTTGCTGCTTGAGGGCAATAGCCGCAATCTTCGGGACAACCACCAGTTTTTATAGACAACAAAGTGGAAACTTGAACCACGTTTGGGTCATGATTTATTCTATGAATTGATGCTGCCTCAAACAGCAAATCCATCATTGGCTTATTATAAATGTCTAAGATTTCGGCTTTCGTCCAGTTGTGCTTTGTGCTACTCATTTTAAATTTTTAAGAACTCCAAAAGTAATTAAATAGTTTTAAAGTAAAAACCTTGATTGCTTTTTGTTTTAAATTTAATTGATAAAAACATTTTTAGTTCGCCACCATTGAATGTTTATAAAAACTACCATTAAAACAGATGCCAATCCTTCAAACAATAAACTGATGCAGTATTCTCCCAAAGTTGGGTTGCCACCAAATAAAAATTCTTTTGATAATCGGTTAGTAAAATCTTCTATACCTCGAAATTGAATATAAAGTGCCAACCCAATAATACCTAGTACAATGCCAATAATTCCGGTTAAACCAGCCGATACCATATTGGCAATATATCCCTTTTTATCCTCGGCTAAGTTGGCTTTAATAGTTTTATTTAAAAAATAAATAACTATAAACACATTCAAAATCCGAAGCGCATATTGTTTTGACAAACCAATAAACTCAATAAACAGAAAATAGGAACCTATTCCCAAAAACATAAAAAAGCCATACTTCAATTCTTTGGTGATTTTCATAAAAATGCGTTTTTTGATTGTTAATTTAATTTTAATAAAATTACTAAAAAATTAAATACTCAACACAAAAAATCATAATTTCTTACAATTTATTTTCAAAAAACTGTAAAGCGTTTGATTTATCAATACCAAGTTGATTTTTTAAATCAATTAATGAATTAAATTTTTGTTCCTTACGCAGAAATTGTAACGGAATAATTTTTAGAGTTTGATTATAAATATCTGTCTCAAAATCAAATATATGAACTTCAATAGTTTGGTTAGTTCCATTCACTGTTGGGCGGTTACCAATATTCATTATTCCGTGATAAATTTTATCATTAATAGCGCAATTTACTACATAAACTCCAACATTTGGAAGCAATTTATAGTTTTCAGAAACCACTAAATTGGCAGTTGGAAAACCTAAAGTTCTGCCAAGTTGTTTACCAACAGATACTTTCCCACTAAAAAAATAAGAATAACTTAAATATTCTTGCGCCAATTTAAAATTATTTTTTAAAATGGCAGTTCTTATTTTGGTCGAACTTATTGCAATTTCATTTTGTTCTTCGGCTGTAATTTGCTCTACATCAAAGTTGTATTTTTTACCTAAAATAACTAAATCATCAAAATTAGCACTCCTGTTTTTACCAAATCGGTGGTCGTAACCGATAATTATTTTTCTAACATGCAGTTTTTCAACTAAAATATTTTTTACAAATTCTTCTGCCGATAATTGTGAAAATTCTTTGTCAAAAGGATGAATTATTAAATTATCAATGCCGATGGAATTTAAAATCTCGATTTTTTCATCAATTGTGTTAAGCATCTTTATTCCTGAACTTTCGTTCAAAACCATTTGTGGATGAGGAAAAAAAGTAAGCACTAAACTTTCACAATTTAATTCTTTAGCCGATTGAATTATTTTTTGTAAAATTTTACGATGTCCAAGGTGCACTCCATCAAAAGTTCCGATGGTTAATATAGTGCTTTTTGAGTTATTAAAAGTATTTATTGTAGTGGTGGTTTTCAAGTAAATTACGTTTATTTTTTAAAGATTTCTATTACAATTGTGTATATTTTTACATTTAAAGCAAATCCAGTGTTAAATTATTATTTTAATTAATAAAAATTATTAAATTTGAGTTTAATTTAATACAAAAATAATGAAAAAAAATCTATTTTTATTCGTTTTTACAGTCTTGTTCGCTTCATTTGGGCATTCACAAACTGATAAAACATGGTTGCCAGTAAATGATTCTTATGGAATCAAATTGAACAGAATTGCTCAGCGTAGCGATTTCCCTAAAGAGTTTAGTCTTTATAAAGTTGACTTTAATGCATTAAGGGCTTTAATATCAACTGCTACAGAAAGCAATGGTGTTGTAATTAGTTTTCCTAACTCAAACGGAGTTGTAGAACGATTTCAAGTCTTTGAACATTCTAATTTTACTCCAGAATTACAAGCTCAATTCCCTGAAATTAGAGCCTATGCAGGTATCGGTTTGGATGACAAAAATTCTCAAATTCGTTTTAGTTGTGCCCCAACAGGATTACAAACTATGGTTTTTAGAACGGGGACTTCAAATGAATTTATGGAGCCTTATTCAGATGACAATACTGTATATGCAGTTTATAATTCATCACGGACCAAAGGTTCACTACCATTTACTTGTTCGACAGATGATAAAAAATTATTTTCTGATGCAACTTTAAAAGCTATGGGTGTATCAAAATCAAACAATGCAGTATACAAAACAATGCGATTAGCTCTTTCTTGCACTGCGGAATATACAGCAGCTTTTGGCGGAACAGTTTCAGGAGCTCAAACTGCTATGAATGCTACTATGACCCGTTGTAATGGTGTTTTTGAAAAAGATTTAGCTGTTCATTTAAATATGATTCCTAACGCAAGTATTATTTATTTAGACCCAGCTACCGACCCTTATTCAGATTCAACAGTTGGGCTCTCTACGATTGCAGGTTGCACTACTCCAAATTTTGACTGTCCGGGAACATGGAATCAAGAACTTCAGAATACTTTAATAAGTGTTATAGGTGAGAGCAACTATGATATAGGGCATTTATTTGGTGCTTCTGGTGGTGGTGGAAATGCAGGTTGTATTGGATGTGTTTGTGATGCTTTACGGACTTCAAATTCCACACCAACTTATCAAAGAGGTAAAGGTTCTGGAATTACTTCACCCGGGAGTGGTTTAGCTGCTGGTGACACTTTTGATATCGATTATGTAGCTCATGAAATGGGTCATCAAATGGGTGGTAATCACACTTTCTCTTTTTCTACAGAAAATAATGCTGTAAACGTTGAACCAGGATCTGGCTCAACAATCATGGCCTATGCAGGTATTACAGGCGCTACAGATGTACAATCTAATTCAGATGATTATTATACTTATAGAAGTATATTACAAATTCAAAATAATTTGGCTACTAAATCATGTCCAGTTTCTACTCCTATAACCCCAGCGAATTTTGCAATTAGTGCTGGTGCATCATATACTATACCAAAAGGTACGCCTTTTAAATTAATTGGTTCTGGAGCAGCTAATGTTGTTTCTTATTGTTGGGAAGAAAATGATGATGCTACAACAGTTGGTGCAGCTTCTAGTTACCCTGCTGCAACAAAAACTGATGGTCCAAATTTTCGTTCGTTTAATCCAGTTGCTGTAAACTTTAGATACTTTCCTAAATTAGCCACTGTTTTATCCAATAGTCTATCATCAACTTGGGAAGCAACTTCAACGGTTGCTAGAACATTGAACTTTACATTAACTGGAAGAAATAATCTATTAGGAGGTGGTCAAACTGACACAGCTTCAACTGTGATTACTGTAAGCGGAACTACAGGTCCATTTGATGTAACTTCACAAGCTGTTGATGGGATTTCTTGGACGCAAGGCACTTCACAAACAATAACTTGGACTGTTAATAATACAACAACTTTATCAGGTTCATCAAATGTTGATGTTTTACTATCTACAGACGGTGGTTTAACTTTTCCAACGGTTTTAGCAGCAGCAGTTCCTAATAATGGCTCGACGGTTATTACAGTTCCGAACGTAGCTGCACCATATTGCAGAGTTATGGTAAAGCCTACAGGTAATGTATATTATGATATTAATCCAAAAACATTTGCGATTGGTTATACTGTTACAACTTCAACTGTGTGTATCGACTATCCTAGAACTTTCAGCCCTGTACGAGCGATTCCAACAGCTTGGAGTGCCTTTGGAGTACCCGCTCCAGGTGTCGCAATCACTGATAATTATACTATTTCAAGTGCTACATTTAAAATGGTTGCTACAGCACCTCAATTAAATACCGTATCATTCGGATTGATTAATCCAGGTTCTTCAACAGTTGACATAGTTCTTTATGATGGACCAACATCAACTTGTACCGCTGCAAATTCTAATATGAATGTAATTTTCAGTGATGC
>JBBRCJ010000091.1:0-7054 GCA_038204955.1 Flavobacteriales bacterium | reverse complement strand
AAAAAAGCCGCTACTAAAAAATAGTAACGGCTTGATATTGATTATTGCTAATCGTTATTTTTTGTGTCTTGGTTCGCAAGATACTGTCAATTTATGACGTCCTTTTGCTCTTCTTCGTGCTAGAACTTTTCTTCCGTTTGGAGTTTCCATTCTGTCCATAAACCCGTGTTTATTTCTTCTTTTTCTTTTCGATGGTTGAAAGGTTCTTTTGCTCATTGTAGTGTATCTTTAAAATAATGTGATAATTGCTAATTGTTTAGGCTAAAATTAATTTGTTTTAAACCGAGTGCAAATATACAAACCTTTTTTTTTCTGGCAAGTAGTTTTATGAAAAATATTTTAAAAAACTTTATTACCTTTGCAATCTAAATATTTTAATTATGTTTCACAGAAATATCAAACTTGTTATGGCAGGTTTACTATTGGTTTTAGCGGTTTGGCAGTTTACAGAAAGTAATATTGGAAACGGCATTTTTTTATTGTTTTTAGCAATTATTCCAATTTTCTTGTATTTTAGAAATGAGTTTATCTTGTTGGCATTCTTGCAATTGAGAAAACAAAACTTTCCTGGAGCTCAAAAATGGCTGTCCAAAATTGGCAATCCAGATACAGCACTGGTACAAAAACAACAAGGGTATTATAATTATTTACAAGGTTTAATGATGAGCCAAACGAATTTGATTCAGGCAGAAAAATTTTTTAAAAAAGCAATTCAGTTGGGTTTGAATATGGATTTGGATTTGGCGGTTGCTAAACTAAATTTAGCAGGTGTTGCCATGTCAAGACGCCGAAAACTAGAAGCAACTAACTTAATTGCAGAGGTTAAAAAATTGGATAAACAAGGTATGTTGAAAGATCAAATTACAATGATGAAGGATCAAATGAAAAAGATGTAATTTTTATTTACAAATAAAAAATAACGAGTTACTTAAAAAGGCACTTTCAATTTCTAGAAAGTGCCTTTTTATTTTATTTTGAAAAAATCATTTTTGAACCAATCAATAACAATATTACGCCAAATAATCTTTTAAGAATTTTTTGGTCAATATTAACTGCAATTTTACTTCCAAAATAACCTCCAATTACAAAAACTAATGATATAATAATAGCATAACGCCAATCAACAAAACCAGCTTTGTTGTAATTTATAACCGCCAGTAATGTAACTGGAGGCAACAAAGCGGCCAAACTTGTTCCTTGAGCTTGCTGTTGAGAAAATCCTAAAAAAAGCAACATTGGTACCATAATTATTCCTCCACCAACTCCAATTAAGCCACTCAAAATTCCAGCTATTAAACCAATAAACATTACTATAACTACGGTTTGAATTGTCATTTTCATCTTTTTTATAAATTAATAACCAGAGGTCGGAATTTCGATTTCATATTTTTTCTTAGAAACATTTAGTAACTTTTTATCACGCAACCAAGGATTGTGTAATTTTAAGATTTTGTAATTAATACCTTGTGTTTTGGCAAATGTAGCTAAATCATTAATAGTGCTATCAACTTCTACTATTTTTGTTGGAATAGATTCATAAAGTTCATTTTTTTCTAAATTAAAGCCGTATAATTTTGGGTTTTGCATAATTTCTTTTAGAGCCAAAATGCGAAAAACGTAGCGTTGGGTTTCATCGGTTAACAATAAGTCGTAGTACGAATCCACTTTTTGAAGCTCTAAATTTTTTGAAATTCCAGCCATTCCAGCATTATAAGAAGCAGCAGCAGAGGTCCAGTTTCCAAACTTATCTTTGGCAAATTGTAAATATTTACAAGCGGCATTCGTTGCTTTTATTAAATGATATCGTTCATCAACACTTTCGTTAATTTCCATCCCTTTTTCTTTGGCAGTTTCAGGCATAAATTGCCAAAATCCCCTAGCTCCTGCTGGTGAAGTAGCGTTGGTGAGTGAACTTTCAATAACGCACAAATATTTAAAATCGTCTGGTATGTTGTTTTCTTTTAAAATAGGTTCAATAATCGGAAAAAAACGATTGGCGCGTTTCATTATTAACAACGTCGATGATTGTAAGTAACTGTTCACCAACAATTCTCTTTGAAATCGCTCGTTAACGTCAGTAATTTGTAAAGGTGTTTTTTCTCCTGAAAATTCAATTGAAGTTGGAATGTATTGTCCAGTACCTTTGTGACTTAAATAGGCTTTATTTGCGAAAATTAAGAATCCAGAAAGTATAATTATAAAGGCGAATAGAATTATTTTATTTATTTTTTTCATTTTATATTTTTTTTAACCTTATTTTTATTATTTAAATGAATATTGAATTACTGTTTAATATCATTTAACTTAAAATTAATTCGGGTAAATGTTGATTGAACCATTTGAAACGATTTATAATCATCATATGAGTTCCTCCTTTAATACTAATAAAATTTTTAATGTATTTAGACGGGAAAACTTCGTCTTCATCACCGTGAATGTGAATAATTTCTGGGTCTACCGTAATGCGTTCCCAGCAAACTACTTGCTCAATTGCCCAATCTAAATACCCTTTTTCTCGAATACCTAAATAGCGTTCATATAATTTTAGTTTTTGTTTCATAAAATCGCCAAAAGCATATTTTGATAAAACTTCAACGTTTTCGAGTAATCCAGTGGGTAAAATTTTATAAGCCTTTGTGGTTTTTGCAATTTTCATTCGTCTTGGCAATTCAATATTGCTCTTTACACTCGATATAATAATTACTTTTTTAGGGTTCAAAAATTGTTTCATTTCTTGAACTAAAATTCCTCCGAATGAAACTCCAATTAAAACTGCATTTTTGTATTTAACATTATCTGCCATTCGTTTAGCATAATTTTGTAAAGATTCTGATTTTTCGGGCATAAACCAATCCAATAAAAAAAGTTCAAAGTGTTCTGTTGGCAAGTCGATACGTTCAAAAATAGAAGAACTTGCAGCTAGACCAGGCATCAAATAAACAGGTGTTTTTGTCATTTTTATATTTTTAATCTACAAAATCCATTAATTTTCACGAAATTTGCATAAAACTACTACTTTCAATTGACTTTAACATTAAGTCATTATTATTTTTAACAAAAAATGGAAATTAAAGACAATACTTTTTCAAGACATTTTGAAACCATCAAAGACGATAATTTGATTATAATGGAATATTCATTTCAAGAAAAAAAGATTTTTTTAACCAAAATTACAAAACCTGATACGTTTAACGACGAAGCATTTATTGATGAATATATTACTGCTGTCTTAGAAATTGCCATTGAACGTAAATTTAAAGTAGTTCCTATTTTACCACGAATTGCTAAATTTTTCAAGGCAAATCCTGTTTATAAAGAATTACTGCCTCCAGGAATTAGACTTTAAATAAACTTAAAAATTCAAAACCCAATGAAAATGTATTTAGACTTTGATTTTTTTATTTAAAATTTAATCGAACGCTGCCGTCATCATCAATTTTTGTCAATTCAATTTTATGCAAAGTATTTATTAATTCTGGGTTCCAAGGTGTTTTTACTTTTACATAATTTTCGGTAAATCCGTGAATGTAACCTTCTTTATTTTCACTTTCAAACAAAACTGTTCTTGAAGTTCCCAACTGACTTTCATAAAAAGCACGGCGCTTTTTTACTGATAATCCACGCAACATTTTGCTTCGTTTATTTCTAACATTTACAGGCACAGCACCCTCCATTGTTGCGGCTTCAGTATTGTCACGTTCCGAATACGTAAAAACGTGCAAGTACGAAATATCCATTTCATTCAAAAAATGATAGGTTTCTAAAAAATGTTCGTCCGTTTCACCCGGAAAGCCTACAATTACATCAACGCCAATACAAGCGTGAGGCATAACTTCGCGAATTTTATTTACTCTTTCAGTATATACTCCTCGCTGATATCTTCGCTTCATTTTACCCAAAATTTCATTACTTCCACTTTGCAGCGGAATATGAAAATGAGGTACAAAAGTTCTACTTTTTGATACAAATTCTATCGTTTCATTTTTCAATAAGTTAGGTTCAATCGATGAAATTCGCAATCTTTCAATTCCCTTTACTTCATCTAATGCCTTAACCAAATCTAAAAAAGTGTGTTCGTGTTTTTTGTTTCCAAACTCTCCTTTGCCGTAATCACCAATGTTTACTCCAGTTAAAACAATTTCTTTAATGCCTTGCAACGAAATTTCTGCAGCATTTTTTAGCACATTTTCCAATTCATCACTTCTTGAGATTCCTCGAGCTAGCGGTATTGTACAATAGGTGCATTTATAATCGCAACCATCTTGTACTTTTAAAAACGCACGAGTTCTATCGCCAATCGAATAACTTGCTACATAAAAATCAGCATCTTCAATCTCGCACGAATGAATTTCACTTAAATCATTTTTAGATAAATCATTTATGTAATCTGTTATTTTAAACTTTTCTGTGGCTCCCAAAACCAAATCTACTCCGTCAACCGCAGCTAATTCTTCGGGTTTTAATTGCGCATAACAGCCTACCGCAGCCACAAAAGCCTTGTCGTTAAGTTTCATCGCTTTGCGCACAATTTGCTTAAATTGCTTGTCAGCATTTTCAGTTACTGAGCAAGTATTTATCACATACATATCGGCAACATCTTCAAAATCAACACGTTCAAAACCTTCATCTTTAAAATTTCGTGCAATTGTAGATGTTTCAGAGAAGTTTAATTTGCATCCCAAAGTGTAGAATGCTACTTTTTTTTTGTTTTCCATAAGATAACTCAATTAATGAAATCGTTGTCAAAAAATTGAGATTGCAAATTTAATGTAAAAATAAGACATAATAAAGTTTTAATTTGAATCATTAACGCCTATATTTTGTATTATTTTATCATCTTTTTTCTGTTCTTTTTCCCATTTCATTTTCAAAATTCGATACAACAAATAGGTTGATGCTCCACAAATAGGAAGAGCTATTAAGGTCATTAATATTTTATTACCAAAATCAATATTCCAACTAAACATTTCATTTAGAAATCCTAAAATTAAACCAAAAAAAAGTGCCGATATAAAATAAGTTACTGGACCTAAAATTCCATAAACCCATTTTTGTTTATTGTGATCTATCGCTAGTTGGTAAAATGATTTTCCTGCCGTAATGAGTATAATAAATTCAATCATTATTTTTTATTTTAAGATTTATGCCATCTTTTTTCCAATTCAAAAACGTGTTCTAAAATTCGTTCTTCAATTTCATCAAAGACTACATTTCGTCTTGAATAAACAATTCGTGCTGTTTCAAAAGCTTTTTTAGGTAAATACGGAATAAATCCAGTATTTCCGCCCCAAGAAAAACTGGGTATAAAATTTCGAGGAAAGCCCGATGCAAAAATATTACAACTTACTCCAACAACAGTTCCTGTGTTAAACATTGTATTTATAGCACATTTACTGTGGTCACCCATCATTAATCCACAAAATTGGAGTCCAGTTTTAGCAAAATTTTCAGTTTCATAACTCCATAATTTAACTTCGTCATAATTATTTTTAAGATTTGAATTATTACTGTCTGCACCAATATTACACCATTCACCCAAAACGGCATTTCCTAAAAAACCATCGTGCCCTTTATTGGAATAGCCAAAAAGGACAGAATTACTTACTTCGCCCCCAACAACCGAAAAAGGACCAACTGTTGTTGCTCCATAAATTTTTGCACCCATTTTCACTCGCCCCGATTCACATAATGCAAATGGTCCTCGAATTGCAGAGCTTTCCATTATTTCGGCATTTTTTCCAATATAAATAGGGCCATTTGTAGCATTTAAAGTAATAAATTCGAATTTTGCACCTTCTTCAATAAAAATATTTTCAGGTAAAATTGTATTAACAGATTTAGGAATTGGTTGCGATTTACGACCTTTAGTTACTAATAAAAAATCTTCTTGAAGTGCTGTATCATTTTTTAAAAAAATATCCCAAGTATTTTTTACAGTTACTAATGATTCATCAAAATCAATAATTTCATATAAATCAAAATCTATTTCTTCTTGCGAATCTTGTGTATAAAAAGCAATAGCATCATCATTTTGAAAAATAGCTTGATAGGGTTTTAGATTTTTAATTAAAGATACTAAATTTTCGTTAGGACAATACGAAGCACAAATCATTACATTATTTTCCAATTCTACCATAGGATATTTTTCCGAAAGGTATTCTTCCGTTAAAGTGGTTGTTGTAGATCCTAAAAAATGTTCCCATTTTTCACGAATAGTTAAAATACCAATTCTAATATCGGCAACAGGTCGTGTAAATGTAAAAGGTAAAAGCGCATTTCGTGCTGGTCCGTCAAAAAGTATATAATTCATTTCAGATTTCAGATTTTTAAATGGAATAAGATTTCGTTTTATTTGTCAAAGTTACAAAGTTTTTTAAGATTATATAAAACAAAAAACCACTCGAATTAACGAATGGTTTCTATATTTTGAACAAAAAAAATATTATTTAGTATGTTTAGCGTATTTAGTTTTAAATTTATCAATACGTCCTGCGGTATCAATAAGTTTCGATTTACCAGTGTAAAATGGGTGCGATGTACGAGAAATCTCCATTTTAAAAACTGGATATTCAACTCCTTCGTGAGTGATAGTTTCTTTAGTATCAACTGTTGATTTTGTGATAAAAACGTCTTCATTCGACATGTCTTTAAAAGCAACTAATCTGTAATTTTCTGGGTGTACACCTTTTTTCATCTTGTAATTCTTTTTTATTTGTTTGGTTATAACTCCTTTTGCGGCTTTCCTTATTGAAGGGAAAGGTATAAATTCGTTATAACTTTTTGATTTAACTCTGTTATTTTGAGGATGCAAAAATACAATAAAAATTCAATTTTCAAATCTTTGTTTGACTTTTTTTATTAAATCTCAAAAGCAACTCAAAACCGCCTTATGTAAGATGAATTGTTATATTTGTAATCTAATTTAAAAAAACTAACCAATGATCAACGAAACGATTAAAAAAAACGGAATTACTTTTGGTGTCCTAACGGGACTTTTTTCAATTTTAGTAACTACAGCCATTTATGTTATTGATTTAAATTTATTCACTGCATG
>JBBRCJ010000090.1:0-7200 GCA_038204955.1 Flavobacteriales bacterium | reverse complement strand
CCTATTTTTTCTCCCAAAATACTGGGTGCTAAATAGTCTTGTTTTATACGCTCATCGCCTTCTGCATTTAAATGGGTCATTGCCAAATAGGCGTGCGCCCACATTGCAGCAGCAAAACCGCCTGATTTTATTTTTTGAAGTTCTTCTAAAAAAATTACGCTGTAAAATAGATCTAAATTCAATCCGCCATAGGCTTCGGGGTAATTTATTCCGAAAAAACCCATTTCGCCCATTTTTTTCCAAATAAAACGTTCTATTGTTCCTGTTTTTTCCCACTTTTCAACGTGTGGAACAACTTCTTTTTGCAAGAAATCTTGTAAACTTTTTCGGAACATTTCATGTTCTTCGGTAAAATAAATTGAATTCATAACATTGCTATTTTGTTTAATTCTAAAACACGATTTTTAGGCGATATTTTTAGAATTCCAAATATAATGCAATTATTTTTAATTTATCAACAGGAAAAGCCTTAATATTTGTTAAATCCTCAATTTTAAGGTTGCCATTCATACTTCTATAAACAACTATATTCTTAGAAATTGGATATTTAAAGTAATAAAATGAACCCAATTCTTTAATTGATGCATTATTGATATTTATTTTGTTAATTTTTGGTAAAGTTGTTATTTTAAAATATTGGTTTAAACTTGTTAAAACTTCGGGTGACAATCCCCAAACATCATTCATTTGTTCCATAGAAACGAATCCACCAAAAACTTCTTTTTGTTTTAAAATTCTATCCGAAAGCGCTTCACCGATTCCCGAAATTTTCATTAAATCTTCTTTGGTGGCTTGGTTAATATCTAAAACTTTTAAGGCTTCTTTTTTAGGATATTTTTCGTAAGATTTGAAATTATTAGCATAATTCGAATTGTTTTGCTTGTTGGTAACCCAATCTGGAAATTTAAAATTGGGCGACATTGCGTTTAGTAATGAATCTGAAATTCCAGTTACTTTTTGAAATTCTTGGGGTGAATTAGCAAATTTACCTAGTTTTCTAAAAGCCAATAATTTATCAATTTGTTTTACTGACATTCCTAATTTTGCACCTTTAAAGTCTGTTAAAAAATTGGGGTTGTAAGGATAAATCTTGTATTCATATTTTTTTTCTCTTACTTGATTAGTGTCAATTTTTGATTGTAATGCCAACCAAGTTTGCTCTTCACGTGTTGGCTTGTTGACTTCAGAAAAATCCATAAAATAATAAACTATTTGTAAAATTATAATGATTGAAAACAAGCCTAAAACACCTTTTTGTTGGTCTCTAGTGTAATGAAGTAGTGTTTTAAAAGGGTTTTCGTAGGATAGTTTTGGCATTTTTTAAAGCGTTTAGGCAATATATATAGTCAAATTAAAGTATTTATAAATCAAAAACCGAAGTTCGTTTGGCGCGAACTAAATCTTTCAATCGCATCCAAAAAGCTAATGTTAAGTAAACCCCAAACCAAAGACCTGCGGTTACGAATGATATGTAAATAAAAAAAATTCGTACACTATTGGCTCTCATTCCTAATGTATCTGCGAGGCGTTGAGATACATGAAAACCGTGCTTTTCGGCAAAGTATTTTAATCGAATAACGAATCTTTGTTTGGCCATTATTTTAATTTTAATTTATAAAAGTACGAAAAAAAGAATTTGTTTCACACTAATTTTACAAATGAAAATGAACTTTTTAGTAGAAATTCTTGAAATTTATTTTCATTGACTCTTAAGTAAATCTAATCCAATTGCACATTGCATACATTTTTTATTATTACAATATTCATTTTTTAATTGAAGTAATGCTTGAGCCTCAAAAGCATTTTTTGATTTGATTCCAAATAATGAAAACTTATCTAATATAGCATTTTTTTCAGATGGAATTTTCGATAAAAGGTCTAAAATATTTTCCGAAATTTCTTTTCCTTGACTTTTAGCATACCCAAATTGAAGAGGAATTATTGTATTAATTAATAGCAAATCAATGAACGAATTGGTTAACATTTTTCGCTTTTTTGGGCTTTCTTTATCGAATTGATAATGCGTTTCCCAATACTCAGAAACTTTTATATCAAATAATTTATAACACTCTGCGATGGATTTTATTTCTATTATTTTAGAAAATAAATTTTGTTGCAAATGAAATAATTGTGCCAATTGAGCTAATCTAATTGTTGGAAAATTATCTGGACGATGTTTAAAAAATTGGACTTCATCAATAAAAACGTCTTTCAACTGATATTTAATTTTAATGTAGTTCCACCGGTTTTTTAAGTTTATAAAATAAGAATCTTGCTTTTCATTATTTAATAAATTTGCTCTGCCAAATAAAATAGCTTCCAAGTTTTCAACTTCAAAACCTTCTTTTCTTACTACCGAAAATGGAATAGAATTGGCAATTCTTAAAAAAATTTCACCGTTAGTATTCAAGCCGAAATTTTTAGCAAGCATTGAAAATAAAACTGCTTCCCAGTTGTTTTCAGTTTCTTTTAAAAGTGTAATTATTGGTATTGATTTGCGTTCGAGTCGCTCAAAAAATAAACGTTCTTGCCAATTTTTTAAAACAAAATTATCCACTTTTGCAATTTGCTTTTCGCAAAAAACCCACGATTTCGGAGTTACTAATTCGTTATAACTATATAATTCTTTTTTAAAAACATAGTTTTTTAATTCTAAAACTGGAATTTCAGAGTTGTTTTTTCTAAAAATCGGTGTATCGTGCTCCCAAACTACGTGTAAAATTACACTATCATAATTGGCGTCTTTTTCATGATTATGAACGTACCAGTCCGATGATTTTAAATGAATTTCAACATTGCCAGCCCATTTTTGATTTTCTATAATAATTTGAGCATTAAAAAAATCTGGTCCAGCCAATTGAGAATAAAACCCTGAATTAATAATTATTAGATTTTCATTTTGTGTGGTTTTTAAATCCGAAAAATCGAACTTTTTATATTGCCAAACGTAATGTAGAAAATCTTCTTTCATTTTATTAATTAAGATTCTAAAGTGCTAAGATACAAAGTTTCTGAGTTTTGAAACGAAAAATGAAATATTTACTTCAGTAAATACAATTTCGCACACGCACGAGCATCTGATAAGGCTTCATGATGTACTAATTCAATATTGTTTACTTCGGCACAATGTTTTAAATTGGCTGGTTTATAGCCCTTTTTTCGGTAAATTTTACATGTACATTCCCACATATCGGCAATTTCAAGTTCGTCGTAATACAACCCGTAATATTTCATCGTTTTTTTCAAAACGTTTCTGTCAAAAACTTCGTTGTGAGCCACTATTTTTCTCCCGAAAAGTCGTTTTTGAATTTCTGGAAAAAGTCCGTCAAAGGTTTTGACTTCTACTGTTTCGATTGGTTTAATACCATGAACCATTATGTTTCTATACCAATATTCATTGTTTGGAGGCTGAATTAAAGTATAATACTCTTCGACTATTTCTCCGTTTTCAACAGTTACAATACCAACTGCACAAGCGCTTTCAGGATATCCAGTAGCCGTTTCAAAATCAATTGCAGTAAACGTCAATGTATTTAAAATTTTGTTTTAAGATTATGTTTTCCAGAATTTACCTCATAAATTCTGATGATATTAGAATCACTATTATTTTATTGATCCAATAATGTCGTATTTAGTAATAATATGATGTTTTCCGTTGCCTAAATCAACTAAAACGGCTTGATTTTCTTTAGTGAAAAGTTTTGAAACTTCTTCTATTGGGGTACCTAGTTGCACAATCGGATATGGTTTTCCCATTATTTCACGAATTGGTTTATTGGCTACATTTTTATCAGTAACATAGGTTTGAAACAAATCAGTTTCATCTACTGAACCTACAAACCCAGAAATATCAATTACTGGAATTTGTGAAATTTTATACTTGCGCATCCTGTCAATGGCATGCGAAACTAATTCTTCAGTACGAACAATAATTAATGGTTTTTCGATATGTTCTTTAATAACGTCTTCGGCTTTAGTGATTTCTTCTTCTAAAAAACCTCTTTCGCGCATCCAATCGTCATTAAACATTTTACCTACATATCGGCTTCCTGAATCGTGAAACAAAACAACTACAACATCATCTTTAGTGAAATGTTCTTTCAATTGATGCAACCCTTTAATACACGAACCTGCTGAATTCCCTACAAAAATACCTTCTTCTTTGGCAATTCTACGGGTATATACTGCAGCATCTTTATCTGTTACTTTAGTAAAACCATCAATTAATGAAAAATCTACATTTTCTGGCAAGATATCCTCACCAATTCCTTCAGTTATATAGGAATATATTTCGTTTTCATCGAAAATTCCTGTTTCATGGTATTTTTTAAATACTGATCCATAGGTATCAATGCCCCAAATTTTTATGTTTGGATTTTTTTGTTTTAAGTATTTTCCCACTCCAGAAATGGTTCCACCGGTTCCAACTCCGACTATGAAATGAGTTACTTTACCATCGGTTTGTTCCCAGATTTCAGGACCTGTTTGCTCATAGTGTGCAATTGCATTTGATGGATTATCATATTGGTTAACGTACCAAGAATTCGGAATGTCGGTTCCTAGTCGTTTTGAAACAGAATAATAAGAACGAGGGTCGGTGGGTTCTACATCGGTTGGGCAAACGATAACTTTGGCACCAACGGCTCGTAAAATGTCCATTTTTTCTTTAGATTGCTTATCTGTAATTACAAAAATACATTTGTAGCCTTTTACGATTGCCGCCAAAGCCAAACCCATTCCTGTATTTCCAGATGTACCTTCGATGATAGTTCCACCTGGTTGTAAACGACCGTCAGCTTCTGCGTCTTCGACCATTTTAAGCGCCATTCTATCTTTGGTTGAATTGCCAGGGTTAAATGTTTCTACTTTGGCTAAAACAAGTGCATCGATGCCTTCCACAACTTTATTTAATTTTACTAATGGTGTGTTTCCGATGGTGCCTAATATATTTTCTGAATAGTTCATTTTAAATTTAGATTTTAAATTGCAAATTTTAGATTGCAAAAATAACTTGGGCAAAGATATTGCTTTTTTGTGGATTTGAAAAATTGAGTTTGTAGTTGAACGGAATTTGCGTTAGGGATAAGAACAGCATCACACGCTTTTTTAACGAGGATATAGTGGATATCCCGACGCGTTGCGTTTTTTTTATTTTTCAAATAAAAGGCAGTGGGTAACGCCCAATTTATTGAAAGAAATTCCAAACTAAACCAGCTCTAACAATAAAATCGTTGGCAGGAATATTTGGTGTTGAAAAGTAATGACGACCACTAAAACTAGAGTTAAAATGTTCGGCTTTTAAGAAAAATCGTGTTTGCCGAATTCGGGCATTGATAAAAAAATCAAGACTCGGATAATTGCCTATTTGCTTGTTACCTTGAATAAAAAACTCGCCAATTACTGGATTGTATTCGTTGGCATAATATTTTGAAAAATAATTAGCCGTTACTCCTATTTGCCCAAAAAGAGCACGTTTAAAATAATAATGGGAATAATAAAGAGTACTTCGAGCAGTAATTTTTGGAACATTTAATACCAAATCGGGTTGGGTCACTTTTTGGTATAAGATAGTGTTATCGAATCCGAAGTCTTTATAATTTATTTCTTTATTTAGTTTTAAAGATAAATAATTTATAGCATTGTCATATTGTTTTGGCGAAACGTTTTGATAATTTGGATAGGTGGAATCATCACTTAAATAAATATAATCACTTAAATTGGTAAGTTGAATACTTGCATTTCCAAATTGAGTAATAGCATTTATAGAAATAGTATTGATTTTTTCGTTTTTAAAACTATTTTCCCAGTTATAGCGTTTAAAATCACTTTGATGTAGCATTAAATTGTGGTTGGGAAGTTTTGAAATGTTTTGATATCGAAATGAAATTTTATTTTTAGAATTTAAACTATATGTCAGATTAGCATCAATATCGCGTACAGATTGCGAAGTAATGGCATTTGAAACAGAGAATATACCGTTCCATTTATTTTTTCGGTATTCATATTTTCCCCCTATAGAATTAATACTGTTTTTTAAACTTCCCGAATAGGTTTTACTATCAACAGTTTTAGCTTCGCCAAAAACAGATTTAAAATTAAAATTTTCAACAAAAAATTCAAATTTTCCAAACGTTTTGTTTTCATAAACTAGACCTACTTTGTTGTAAATTTTATCGTAATTATTTTGATTATTTATTTGGGTTACACCGTCGTTTATTGCTCCAAATCTTAAAATTGAAATTGCATTAGTTCCTGTTCCTACTGCTGACAATAGCGTTGCTTGATTGTATTCAAAAAATTTAGCTTCATAATTAAATTGGTGATTTAAATACAGGTTATTTTGAGAATTATTTGGGTTAATTCGAAAACTTTGATTTAAAAAAATTCTATTTCCTCTTTGTACTGTTAATGCGTCTTTAAGATAGTTTTGAACTCGAGGACGGTCAATAAATTGCGGATCATTAGATTCAAAATCTAAAGTATTCGTTACACCACCATTTTCTCCATTTAAAATATCCTGAATTGCTAAATGGAAATTAGCGTTATAACGTTTCTTTTTCGATTGATAGCTAGCTGTTAAAACAAAATTACCAGAACTAGATAACTGATTTTGATATTTACCAAGCGAACGTAACCCTTTATAAGAAATAGAAAAATTAAATTGTTTTGAAGTATTTAGTGTAATCAAGGTTTCAACATTTTGCCCTTGTTCCATTACCGATTTATAATAAATTTCAGTTAAAGGGGTAGCTACATTATAATATTTTATATCATTGGCTTCAAAATAATTAAATTGCTTGGCTCGATACCCAAATTCAGGATATTTTGAAAATTTATTAATTCCGAAATCTAGCGTGTTATAACTTTGTCCTTCATTTGGTAATGGTAATAAACCAAAAATATCTTTTCTTAAATAATTAAATTCATATTCTTTTTTAATAGACAATGTAGTATCTACTATTGTGGTGTCACGTTGAAGTGAAACTATTTTGTATAAATTAATTGGAGCTTTTTTAGCTGCTTCTTTATCACGTTGTGCTTGAGTTTTAACTAAACTTTTACGTGGCTTTTCTTTTTCTTTATCTTGCGAAAAGGAAATTGAGGAAATTAAAAAAACTAAAATTGTAAATTTTACTCTAAACATATATTATTTTAAAATACAAAAGTAATTAAATAGAGTGGTTTTTGGAAATAAAAAAA
>JBBRCJ010000089.1:0-7333 GCA_038204955.1 Flavobacteriales bacterium | reverse complement strand
TGGAACTTGGGAATGGAATAATGGTAGCGGAACAATTTTTAGAATAAAATTTATAAAAGCAATACATAATAAAACATTAGCAAATAATACTTATTATATTGACAAGATACTTGGCGGTTATCAATACATTGTAAATGGGGTTGAAATTGTAAATACATTAACTTTTACAAATAGTGTGAGTTTAACAGATTATATTGATTTTGCTCCTTTAGTTTGTTCAATTGATAATCCTGATTTTAAAAATTTGCATATTTCAGCAACCGATAAATTGAAAATAAAAGTTTGTGGAGCCGATTTCACTATCCAAGACTTAAATAGTAGTACTTTAACTGCGCATTGGAGGTTGTATAATGTTGAAACTTATCGTTCAGCAAATAGACCTCCGAAACCAATTGATTTTTCAATTCCTACCGATGTTATTTTAACTAAATTGTAAAAGAGAAAAGCATTTAAATAAAAAAATTTCAATGCTTTTTTGATTTCGGTAAGTAAAAAACAAATGAAAAATATAACAATTATTGTAGTGCTTTTTTTAACATTGGGCTGCAAAGCACAAACCCCAGTATTAGATATTTATAATCCTAATATTGATTTCGGTAACATTAATAATGCGTATAACAAAGATGTAAATAATTTATTAGAACCCTATATAGGAAGTTGGTTGTATACCAATGGAACAACTTCATTAAAAATTATTTTACAAAAAAGAGTAATGTATCATAGGTTAAGTAATAATCAAAGTTTATATACAGATTATATAATTGGTGGATATAAATATATCGAAAACGGAGTAACTATTTTGAATTGTTTAAATGATTTAACTCTTGTTAAACAATTTATTTTTGATTATGATTTGTATGGCAATATTTTACTTAGTAAAACGAATATACCATCATGCGCCGATTGTGCTGTTAATGAAAAAAGATTGGATTTAACTTATAATGAACCCTTAACAAGAAATGACATATCTTTAAGTGCCGATATGATTCTCCGACCAATTACAGAAAATGGTATTCAAAAAATTAAACTTTTGTTTTATTTAAGGTCGTTATCTCTAGGTATGCATGTTGATGGTACACCAACCAACATTGAACAGCATTCCATTCCTTATGGTGAGTATATTTTAACAAAACAGCTTTAAAATTTTAAAAATAGCGGTTATAGTTTTAACACAAGTCGCTATTTTTGCTTTAAAAAGTTTATGCTATTTAAAAAAAGCAATTATATGAATAAAATAATTGCTTTTTTGATTTGTTAGATGTTAAAATGAAAAAAATGAAAAAACATATAATTGTATTTATAATTGTAATGACTTGCTCAAAATCAATAGCCCAAATAGGTGTAATTGTACCCTTAACCACTGGAAATCCATACGAAGATATTAAAAATGGCACCTATATAAAAGATGTAACCAATGTTTTTGGACCTTATATTGGCACTTGGGAAACCACTTGGCAAGGAAAATTGTTTAGCCTTAAACTAGAAAAAGTTACTAAATTACTAAATAACCATTCGAATGGTTATTTCTTTTATCACGATAAAATTATTGGGAAATACACATTAACTGATATTGCAACAGGGCAAATTTTAAAAACCACAATGAATATTACTGATCCAAACAAAGCATTTATTACAAGTACATTTCGTCCAAAAAGCAATAAATTTGATTTCATATTTATTGATGACGATTTATGTTCAAATGGAGGCGACATTACCTTACTAGGAGATCCTTCGAGTTTACAGCTCACTTTCTATTTTACGCCTGATGACTCTTGGGATCAAAGGAATTGTTCTTATGCGCTTAAAAGAGATATACCTTTACCATTTCCAAATGTTCCAGTTGTTTTAACAAAACAGTAATAAATACCGGGTTTGAAATTTGTAAAATGAAAAAATATATAATTGTAGTTTTAATGCTACTAACATTCTCAAAATCAATTTCACAATTAGGAGTAATTATTCCTCTTGGAACAGGACATCCTTACTCAAATGTTAAAAATGGTAATTACATCAAAGACGTAACTAATATTTTCGGTCCCTATTTAGGCGTTTGGGAAACCACTTGGCAAGGAAAATTGTTTAGCCTTAAACTGCAAAAAGTAACTAAACTATTTAACAGTTATCCTAACGGTGATTTTTATTATGATGATATTGTAATAGGGAAATATATAATAACAGATGTTGCAACTGGGCAAGTTTTAAAAAACACTATGACTATTACTGATCCAAACAAAGCATTTATAACAAGTGCAGGAAGACCTCATAGCAACAATAGATTTAATTTCACATTTACTGATGGTGATTTATGTTCAAATGGAGGCGACATTACCTTACTTGGAGATCCTTCGAGTTTACAGCTCACTTTCTATTTTACACCTGATGACTCTTGGGATCAAAGGAATTGTTCTTATGCGCTTAAAAGAGATATACCTTTACCATTTCCAAATGTACCAGTTGTTTTAACAAAACAGTAATAAATACTAGGTTTGAAATTTGTAATATGAAAAAACATATAATTGTATTTATAATTGTAATGACTTGCTCAAAATCAATAGCCCAAATAGGTGTAATTGTACCCTTAACCACTGGAAATCCGTACCTAGATATTAAAAATGGAACTTATATAAAAGATGTGACTAATGTTTTTGGGCCTTATATTGGCACGTGGGAAACAACTTGGCAAGGAAAATTGTTTAGCCTTAAACTGCAAAAAGTAACGAGGTTACTAAATAGTTCTCCCAACGGTGATTTTTTTTACCACGATAAAATTATTGGTAAATATATCATAACTGACGTTGCAACTGGACAAATTTTAAAAAACACTATGACTATTTCTGACCCTAACAAAGCATTTATTACCAGTGCTGGTCGCCCAAACAGTAGTAATAATAGATTTAATTTTACATTCATTGACGGTGAGTTTTGCTCTAATGGCGGTGAAGTTACTTTAAAAGACGATCCTGCTAGTTTACATTTACTTTTTTATTTTACACCCGACAATTTCTGGCAATGGGAAGATTGCCCTTATTTAAAAAAAGAACTTATACCAATACCATTTCCTCAAGGAGTTGTTACATTAACTAAACAGTAACTTTGGTAGCGACTAAATATTAAAGTTTAGTCGCTATTTTATGTTAAAATAAAATTGTTGTATGAAAATAATGATAAATACTATAGTTTTAAGCTTCTATACTCAAATTAGAGTCTTTCATACTCAAACTTGAGCCTTTCATACTCAAACTTGAGCCTTTTATACTCAAATTAAAGCCTTTTATACTCAAATTAGAGCCTTTTATACTCAACCGTGTATCGTTTTTACTGGAATTTCAATAAAAAAGCCTCAATGTTGAGGCTTTTTACGTTTAAACTGTAAAACAATATTCGTTTAAGGTTTTTTATGCTTTATTCCGATTAGCCAAATAAACGCCTATTAAAATCACAAAAGCACCAAAAAACTGCATTAATGTCAACATTTCATTATCAAATAAACCCCAAAAAAAGGCAACTATCGGAATTAAGTAGGTAACTGAAGTGGCAAAAACGGGTGATGATATTTGAATTAATTTAAAAAAAATAATATTTGCAATACCTGTTCCTACAATTCCTAAAATTGCGATAAAAAATAATCCGTGTTGAAAATGCGTTAAGTGAATTTTTGAAATAAAATCGGTTGAAAACAATATTATTGATGCTGGTATTAAAAGCACCAAAAAATTTCCTGTGGTAATGCTTAAAGGTTTCACATCTGATAAAAATCGTTTTACCAAATTGACGTTTATTGCATAACAAATCGAGGCAATAATCACTAGAATAGCGTAATAACAGTTTTCAGACGATTGTTGTTCGCCGTTTAAAATTAAAATTGCAGTACCAATTAGTCCAATAAGTACTCCAATAAATTGATTTCGTTTTACAGATAATCCAAATGCAACTGTACCAATAATTAAAGTGTTTAAAGGTGTTAACGAGTTTAAAATGGAACATACCGAACTGCTAACTTTAGTTTCGGCAAGTGCAAATAAAAATGCGGGAACAAAAGTGCCAAAAAATGAAGTCAAAGCAATATATTTCCACTGAAATTGCTTTATTTTATAGATACTTTTAAACCCAATTAATACTAAAAATAAAGCCGAAAACACAATTCGTGAAGCACCTAATTGGTAAGCCGAAAGCCCATTTTCAAGTCCTTTTTTAATTAAAATAAATGAACTTCCCCAAATTAGCGAAAGCACCAAAAGCAGTATCCATTTTAATTGTTTGGTTGGCATTTTTATTTTTTGGTACAAATTTGTGATTATTTTATCAATTACCAATTACTAATTGTAGTAATTTTGAATTTTAAATCATTAAATACTTACCAATGAAGTTTTTAAAATCATTTTTAGTTTTAGTTACCGTATTAGTATTAGTAACAAGTTGTAATTCAAAAACAGCTTCCCCAAAAGTAATTACTTTTAAAATTACGGGAATGATGTGCCCAATGGGTTGCGCAAAAACAATAGAAAACAAGTTGTCTAAAACTGTTGGGATTCAAAAAGCAACCGTTGATTTTGATAAAAAATTAGCTACTATAAATTACGATGCTACTGTTATTACAACCGACAAAATCACTAAAACAGTTGAAGAAACTGGTGATGGTAAAACCTATAAAGTTTCTGATTTAAAGTAAAATTACTTCCATTTCAAGGTTTCCATTAAGGTTTGCATATCATTTTTAACATAATTGGCAGCTGGCATAATAGAATCAAAATTAGGTTTTGCATAAAAATACACCGATCCAGTTACAAAATGTTTTGTGCTGTCGGTTAAATAAAATTGAGCATTTGTAGCTGCATTTCCGTTTACTTGATAAAACATTCCGTACACTTTTTTACTTTTGTTGGCGAATGGTTGTTCAATAATATCGTCGGCTTTAATAACGTGTTCATAGGTTAACTTTTGAGCATCACGTAGTAATTTATCAATATCGCCATTGACAGTTTTGTACGTTAAATAAATAGTTGCCTTCATTTTGGGATAATTAATTTCAAAACCACACAATTGATCTTCTTTAATAATTGCGTTGTTATTCATAGCAAATGTAAACGGGCAATGATTTTCAAACGAAGCATATTCTGCAATTGGATATTCTAATCGAAGTTGACTTGAAGGTTTAGGCAAAGCATCATCTTTACAACTTACTACTATTAAAATTGTTATTGCAACAAAAAACAAGTGTAATTTATTTTTCAACATCTAAGGTAACTTTAATTTGTTTGGTACGTTTTTTATCTAACTCTTCAATTACAAAAGTGCAATTTTCAAATTTTATTTGCTGTTTCTTTCTTGGAAAATTACCTAGAATTTCTAAAATAAACCCTGCTAATGTTTCAGCTTCCCCTTTTCGATTTTCAAATAATTCTTCGTTAACATCAACAATTCTATAAAAATCTTTTAAATTTATTTTGCCTTCAAATAAATAATTATTTTCGTCAATTTTTTGATAATTTAAATTTTCATCGTCAAACTCATCACTGATATCCCCAACAATTTCTTCGATTACATCTTCTAACGAAACCAAACCCGAAGTACCGCCGTATTCATCAACTACAATTGCCAAATGACTTTTCATTGATTGAAAATCTTTTAATAAATTATCAAGTTTTTTATTTTCGGGTACAAAAAATGGTTCTCTAATTAAAGTTTTCCAATCTAATGTGGTGTTCTGAATGTGCGGAATCAAATCTTTAACTACCAAAATACCAATAATTGTATCGATATTATCTTTAAAAACTGGAATTCGAGAATATCCTTTTCCAACGATTTTCGGGTAAATCTCCTCAAAAGTTTCTTCAATTTCTATTGCAAAAATGTCAATCCGTGGGCTCATTACTTGCTTGGTATCAGTATTTCCAAATGATACTATACCCTCTAAAATTTTTTGCTCTTCACTTGATGTATCTTCGGTCGAGGTTAATTCTAATGCTTGCGAAAGTTGATCGATTGAAAAATTATTTTTTTGCTTGCCCAATTTTTGCTGAATCCAATAGGTTAAACTGCGCATTGGCAAACTTATTGGCGTCAAAACTTTATCTAAAATTGAAATAGGAACGGCAACAAATGAAGCAAACTTTATATTGTTTCGACTGGCGTAAATTTTTGGAAGCACTTCACCAAAAAGTAAAATCAAAAAAGTGACCAAAACCACTTCAACAACAAATTTTAGTAATGGAGAGGCAATCGTTGAGAATAATTTATCTAATGAAAACGAAAATAAAAGCACAATGGCAATGTGTAAAAAGTTGTTTGCCACTAAAATTGTTGCTAGTAGTTTTTTGGGTTTTGCTAATAACCTTTCAATTACATTTGATTTTGAGGAATCTTTTAAAAACAATTCTTTTAAATCTTTAGGAGATAACGAAAACAATGCCACCTCAGAAGCGGCTACCATTGCACAACAAAAAAGCAAAATGGATATACCTATTAATCCAAAAATTAAATCAGTGTTTAAGGATGAAAAAAATGTTAAACTGGGATCAGGATCCAAAATTAAAAAAATTAGTTATACAAAATTAAAATGGCAAATCGTTAATAGGTTTGTTATCATTTTGAGGGTCAAAGGTACTGTTTTTTGATTCAACAGTGGCAGTTTGTTTGCTTCCTTCGTAATCTTTTTTGGTGGTTAAAAATGTGAATTCGGTAACTTGAATTTCATGAGCATACTTTGTTGAACCGTCTTCAGCTTGCCATTGTCTTGATTTTATTCGGCCTTCTATATAAATTTTGTCTCCTTTTGATAAGTATTTTTCGCAAATTTCAGCAGCTTTATTTTTAACAACCAAATTATGCCATTCCGTTGAAGTCACTTTTTCGCCACTTGTTTTGTTAATATAAACCTCATTAGTAGCCAATGAAAATCGACCAATACAATTACCGCCCTCAAAATAGTGCATCTTTACATCTTCCCCTAAATGCCCAATTAATAATACTTTGTTTAAGGTTCCAGCCATTTTTAAATTCGTTTAATCAAATTTAGTGATTATTTTAAATACTTATTTAAAAAATTAAAAATAACTATTGGAAAATGTGTTTATTGTAAATTTGTAATATTAAAATTAATTGTTATCAACATTTTAACGCAAAAAAAAGAATTAATTAAATGAATTTCTTTGTAAGTGACTAAAATATATTTATTAAGTTGAACTTGTTTAAACAAAATGAAGTTTTTAAATTTTAATTAAAAAACTAAAAATGCCAAATCAGCAAATAAGTTAAAAAAACACCAAATTTTATAACTTATTTTGATTCAAAAAAATCTTTTTTTTAAATAAAATATTAATGTTTAGTTGGAACC
>JBBRCJ010000088.1:0-7881 GCA_038204955.1 Flavobacteriales bacterium | reverse complement strand
ATTAAAACCAATCTAGAAACTCAAAAATTAGAACTTCATTATCAAAAATTAGGTGTTTTTAGAAAAAATCATCCCTCAGTAGGAGCAGGAATTCACAACCAAATATCGAGTTCACCTTATGTCTTTTCAAGAACTTATACTAACGGAAATTATTCGGATAAAGTTATTGTTGCTTTAGATTTACCTAAGGGGAAAAAGGAAGTTTCAACAGGAACTATTTTCCAAAACGGAGCTAAAGTTAGAGATGCTTATTCTCGTAAAATAACAATAGTAAAAAACAATAAAGTAGAAATTGATAGTGAATTTGGAATTTTATTATTAGAGAAAATATAATCTTCAAATGCTAAAAATTGGACATCGCGGAGCAAAAGGTTATGAAGCCGAAAATACCTTAGCTTCGTTCCAAAAAGCAATTGATTTAGGTTGCGATGGTGTTGAATTGGATGTACATTGTTGCAAATCGGGTGAAATTGTTGTAATTCACGATTATACAATTGATAGAACGACTTCTGGAAAAGGTTTCATAAAAGAGTTAACTTTAGCGGAATTAAAAAAATACAAAATCCCGACTCTTGAAGAGGTTTTAGATTTAATAGATAATCATTTTTTAGTCAATATTGAACTAAAAAGTAATGATTGTGTCGAAAAAGTAATGAGAATTGTAAATAATTACATCGAATTCAAAAATTGGAGTTCAACAAAGTTCTTAATTTCGAGTTTCGATTGGGACAATTTAGAAGAAATTTCTAAACTAAATTCTGAAATTAATATTGGAGTTATAACCGAAAATTCTTTAGATAAAGCAATAGAATTTGCAATAAAAATCAATGCTTTAACAATAATTCCAAACTACAAATTATTAAATCAAGAAAACGTAACTTTGCTAAAAGAAAATCGTTTCAAAATTTTTACTTGGACAGTAAATGAAATTGCTGACATTGAAAAAATGAAATCGCTAAACGTTGACGGAATCATTTCTGATTTTCCTGATAGAATTTAAAAAATTAAAACATGAAATCCACAAATTATCACTAATTGTATTCTTTTTCAAATTTATGAAATTTGTGTTAAGTAAATAAAAATGAACTCAAATTACGACATAATAATTGTTGGCGGCGGCGCTGCAGGGTTTTTCACAGCAATCAACATAGCAGAGAAAAATCCGAATCTAAAAATTGCCATTCTTGAACGCGGAAAAGAAGTTTTAACCAAAGTTAGAATTTCGGGCGGTGGGCGTTGCAATGTTACGCACGCGTGTTTTGTTCCTAATGAATTGGTGAAAAACTATCCGAGAGGTGAAAAAGAATTACGTGGACCTTTCAACACTTTTAGCAGCGGTGATACAATAGAATGGTTTGAAAAACGGAATGTTGAACTTAAAATTGAAGACGATGGACGAATGTTTCCCGTAACAGATTCATCAGAAACCATTATAGATTGCTTTGTTTCGGAAACCAAAAAATACGGAATTCAAGTCTTGACAAACCAAAGTGTGCAATCCATTTTTAAATCAGAAGATTATTGGAAAGTGGAAACAAATGTAGAAAATTTTGCTTGCGAAAAACTAATTTTATCCACAGGAAGCAACCCAAAAATTTGGGAAATGCTACAAGATAAAGGGCATAAAATTGTTGATGCAGTTCCATCACTTTTTACATTTAATATAAAAGACAAACGTATAAAAGACTTAATGGGTTTATCGACTTTTGCAAATGTAAAAGTGAAAAATTCAAAATTACAAGCTTCAGGACCTTTATTAATAACCCATTGGGGAATGTCAGGTCCAGGAATTTTAAGGCTTTCGGCTTGGGGAGCAATTGAATTGGCTGCAAAAAAATATCAATTTGCCATTGAAGTTAATTGGTTAAATGATGTTTCGACCGACGAAGCAATCGAAAACTTGAAAGAACTTAAATTAGAACACGCCAAAAAAGCAGTTTCAAAAAAATCCCCTTTTGAACTACCAAACCGATTGTGGGAAAGTTTGGTTTTGGCATCAGAAATTGAATCGGAAACAAAATGGGCAGAATTAAATAAAAATCAACTGACAAGTTTAGCCAACCAACTTACTAATGGAGAATTTCAAGTAAACGGAAAAAGTACTTTTAAAGAAGAATTTGTAACCGCAGGCGGAATAGATTTAAAAGAAATTAATTTTAAAACAATGGAAAGCAAATTACACCAAAATTTATTTTTTGCAGGAGAAATCGTTAATATTGATGCAATTACAGGTGGTTTTAATTTTCAAAATGCTTGGACAAATGGATTTATTGTGGCAAATAATTTTACTGATTCAAATACCACAAACTAGCATTTAAAACAGTGGCAAAACTAACCCAAGCCAAATAAGGAATAAATAAATATCCTGCAGTTTTATTGATAATTCTAAATTGTTTGTAAGTTTCAAAAATGAGTAACCAAAGTAAAATTATTTCGATTAATGCCAATAAAATATTGTGCAATCCGAAGAAAATATACGACCAAAAGGCATTTAAAACCAATTGAATTCCAAAAAACAATAATGCTTTTTTAACAATTTCGGGCGTTTGAAAAATTTGATTCCAAACCAAACCCGCTGCAACGCCCATTGCAATATATAATAACGTCCAAACTGGAGCGAATAACCAACTTGGTGGATTAAAAAAAGGTTTTTTTATTGTTGGAAACCAAGTAAGTACATTATCACGAGTTATTAACGACGAAAAAAAACCAACTGCTAAACATAGTAGAACAAAAAGTGCAATTTTGGTATATTTATTCATTTTATATTTTTTTCAAAGATACAAATTATTGTTTTTATAAAAATAAGTATATTTGTGACTGTTTGAAAAACAAATAGAGACAATTCATTTCAATTTAGAGCAATAAAAATTATACCAAATTGGATTTTTTTACTTTAATTTTTGAATTAATAACTACTGAATTTTTTGTCCATAATTTAAAAATTAAACTTCATTAAAATGAAAACAAAACTAACTTTATTTTTACTTTTAGTAATTGCATTTGGTTTTTCGCAAGATTACTATTTGCATTGCGGAAAAATTTTAGAGGTACAATCTGGTAAAGAACTAGTGAATCAAACGATTGTAGTCTCCAAAAAGAAAATTGTTAAAATTGTTGATGGTTTTGTATCTAAAGCAAATGCAAACGATATTGAAATTGATTTAAAATCGAAATATATTCTTCCAGGTTTGATTGATTTACACGTTCACGTTGAAACGGTTCAGCACTCTCACAATTACACTTCGCAATACATTGATAATGAAGCCGATGTTGCGTTAGAATCAGTTCAATATGCAAAGACAACTTTACTTGCAGGTTTTACTACAGTTCGAGATTTAGGCGGAACTGGTATAAATATTTCGTTACGTAATGCTATAAATCGGGGTGTAATTGATGGCCCAAGAATTTTTACTGCGGGAAAAGCAATTGCATCAACTGGTGGACACGCCGACCCTACTAACGGAAGCAATCGAAAATTAGTTGGCGATCCAGGGCCGAAAGAAGGTGTAATTAATTCTCCCGAAGAAGGAGCAAAAGCAGTTCGTGATCGATATAAAGAGGGTTCGGATGTTATAAAAATCACGGCAACTGGAGGTGTTTTGAGTGTTGCTAAAAATGGTAAAAATCCGCAAATGACTATTGACGAAATTAAGGCAATTACCACAACCGCAAAAGATTACGGAATGCTTACGGCGGCTCACGCTCACGGTGATGAAGGAATTCGAAGAGCCATTTTGGGAGGTATAAAAACCATCGAACACGGTACTTTTATGAGCGATGAAAGTATGGAATTGATGAAAAAATACGATTGTTACTTGGTTCCAACCATTTCTGCTGGAAAAGAAGTAGCAAAAAATGCTGAAATTGAAGGTTATTATCCAGAAATTGTGGTACCAAAAGCTAAAGAAGTAGGCCCGAAATTACAATCAACATTTGCTCGAGCATATAAAAAAGGAGTGAAAATTGCATTTGGAACTGATGCGGGCGTTTTTCCTCACGGATTGAACGGTAAAGAATTTGGTTATATGACAGAAGCTGGAATGCCAATACTGGAAGCAATTCAATCGGCAACTACAACTAATGCAATGTTGCTGGGAATTGATAATGAAATAGGACAAATAAAAATTAATTTTATTGCCGACATTATTGCATTGGACGAAAGTCCGCTACTAAACGTAAAAACTTTAGAAAATCCAATTTTTGTAATGAAAGACGGAAAAGTATATAAAAACTAATTTTTTAAAGTCTAAGCTTCTTAAACCACTTTAAACATTTTCAAACTTTTAACATTTTTAAATGAAACAATACCACGATTTAGTAAACCACGTTTTAGAACATGGAACTCAAAAAGGAGATAGAACAGGAACTGGAACAAAAAGTGTTTTTGGTTATCAAATGCGTTTTGATTTGAGCAATGGTTTTCCAATGGTAACTACCAAAAAATTGCATTTAAAGTCAATAATTTACGAATTACTATGGTTTTTAAAAGGCGAAACTAATATTGGATATTTAAAAGAAAACGGAGTTAAAATTTGGGATGAATGGGCAAATGAAAACGGCGAACTTGGTCCTGTTTACGGTCACCAATGGCGCAATTGGAATAATGAAGAAATTGACCAAATCACGGAAATTATAGAAACCTTAAAAACCAATCCAAACTCACGTCGAATGTTGGTTTCTGCCTGGAATCCATCGGTTTTACCAGATACTTCAAAATCATTTTCGGAAAACGTGGCTAACGGAAAAGTAGCTTTACCACCTTGTCACGCTTTTTTTCAGTTTTATGTTTCCGATGGAAAATTATCGTGTCAGTTGTACCAACGAAGTGCCGATATTTTCTTGGGAGTTCCTTTTAATATTGCTTCGTATGCATTATTAACAATGATGATGGCGCAAGTTTGTGATTTAAAAGCGGGCGATTTTATTCACACTTTTGGTGATGCTCACATTTACAACAATCATTTTGAACAACTAGAACTGCAACTTTCACGAGATTTAAAACCGTTACCAAAAATGATTTTGAACCCCGAAATAAAAAATATCTTCGATTTTACTTTTGATGATTTTACATTGGAAGGATACGAACCACATCCAGCTATTAAAGGAGCTGTTGCTGTTTAAAAAGCAAAAGCTCATTTAAAAACAAAACATACCTTTAGAGCTAATCAAAATGGATTTATAATGCCAAGACACCATTTTCTGCACCAGCAAAATCATTCCAAATGTAACTATCGGCCTCTGAATCGTTAACATAACTTCCATCAACAACATATTTGAATTCGTACGAAGCATCTTTTGGTAATTCAAACAAACCTTTAAAAGTTCCGTTTTTTAATTTTGCCAATTCTCCTTCTTTGGTATTCCAATTGTTGAAATCACCTACAACAAAAACTTCAGTTGCATTTTTAGCTTCTAATGAAAAAGTAACTTTACAAACTGGTTTTGTTTTTATAAATTGTTTTTTAATTGCCATAACTATTTAAAATTAAGATTATTAATGCAAAGTAAAACAATAAACTTAAGTAATTTTCATATCTAACAATTTTTATCAGATTGGTAAAACAAGATGCAAAAAAAGATTTTAATGTATTTATTGAGCAAAAAAAATTCATTATTAATTTATGCAAACGTTTTCTTAATTTGAAATTGTGAGTTGATTTTTTAAATAAAAATTAAATTTGTATCTTTAAATTCTTAAAAAACATCAAAAAAACAAAATGATAATTCAAATTGCAGCAGTAGCAGAAAATAATGCTTTAGGAAAAGACAATAAATTAGTTTGGCATTTACCTGACGATTTTAAGCGTTTCAAACAAATAACATCGGGTCATACAATCATTTTAGGACGAAAAACATTTGAAAGCTTTCCTAAACCGTTACCAAATAGAACTCATATTATTATTACTCGCCAATTGAATTATCTAGTTCCTGATGGTTGTATTGTAGTTAATTCTATAGAAAGTGCTTTAGAAAAGGCTCCTAAAACCGAAAACGTTTTCATTATTGGTGGAGGCGAAATTTACAAGCAATCACTTCAATTGACCGATAAAATTGAATTAACTAGGGTCCATACTATTTGTGATGCTGATGCTTATTATCCTGAAATTGACGAAAAAACTTGGAAAATTGAATTTGAAGAATTTCATCCTAAAGATGAAAAACACAATTTTGATTTTACGTTTATAACCTATATTAAACGATAATTTTTTGTACTTTTGCAACTTCAAAATTGTAAAAACAAATGTCAAAAACCATTACGCCTTACAAAGATTCTAATTTAGGAAAAAAAGAGCAAGTTACTCAAATGTTTGACGCTATTTCGGGTAATTACGATGGCTTGAATCGAGTAATTTCTTTTGGAATAGATGTCAAATGGCGTAAAAAAGTGGTGCAACTGGTTTCTAATAAAAATCCTGAAAGTATTTTAGACATTGCTACTGGTACAGGTGATTTAGCAATTTTAATGGCCGAAACATCTGCAAAAAAAATTATTGGTTTAGACATTTCACCAGGAATGCTAAACATAGGAATTGATAAAATAGCTCAAAAAAAACTATCCGATAGAATAGAAATGATTATTGGCGATTCGGAAAATATGCCTTTTGTTGATAATTTTTTTGATGCTATAACAGTTTCATTCGGAATTCGGAATTTTGAAACCTTAGAAAAGGGATTGTCTGAAATTTTAAGGGTTTTAAAACCAAACGGAGTTTTTGTGATTCTTGAAACTTCAAATCCTACAAAGTTTCCTTTTAAACAAGGTTATAATTTTTACACCAAATTTATTTTGCCATTAATAGGTAAACTTTTTTCTAAAGACAATATTGCTTACGGATATTTAGCTGAATCGGCACAAAATTTCCCTTTTGGCGAACAGTTAAACAATATTTTACGTAATATTGGGTTTATAGAGGTAGTTGCAATGCCACAAACATTTGGCGTGGCTACAATTTATTCGGCATCAAAAAAATAATTATGAAAAAAATACTTTTAATTATTCTAGTTTTAATTTCTTTCAAATCTTTTTCGCAGAGTATGTTTGGAAAAAACCCATTAATTAACCTTGAAAATTTTGATAAACAACGGATTTATTTCGGATTCTTTTTAGGTTTTAATGTCTATGATTTTAAAATTGATAAAACATTAAACAACAGTGATATTCAGGTGAACAATACCGCCGGATTTAATGTGGGTTTAGTTGCCGATTTGCGTTTACAAGAATATATTAATTTACGCTTTGAACCTGGCTTGTATTATACACAACGTGACTTGAATTACACGAGTTTTACTAAAGAAATTGATGCTTTACGTGAAGTAAAATCGACATACATACATTTTCCATTACTGCTTAAATTTTCTTCAAAACGTATCGGAAATGTGCGCCCATTTATTTTAGGCGGAGTATCAACTACTTTAAATATATCCAGTAATTCCAAATCAATTGATGACAATGTGCAACAAATTTTTAGAGTTCAAAAATGGACTCAAAATTATGAGTTAGGCTTTGGAATGGATTTTTATCTTGAATATTTTAAATTTTCACCGTCAATAAGGGGCGTTTTTGGATTGAATGATGAATTGATTCGTGATAACAACCCTAACAGTCCTTGGACAGGAAATATTGATGCTTTAAAAACTCGAGCTGTTTTTATTAATTTTACATTTCATTAAGTAAATCTATTCTTTTATTATTATCTTATTCCATCAAACCAGCTAACTGCGTTTTTATACTTTGGTTTACTTGGGCTAGTTTTTGGTTTTTTAAGTCTAATTTTTGTGCTTAAATGGTATTAGTTTATGTTTGTAAAAAATACAATTGAAAATTAAAACTAACCGTGTTCATTTTCAGGATCCTGTCTTGAATCAAAAACATCGGTT
>JBBRCJ010000087.1:0-8241 GCA_038204955.1 Flavobacteriales bacterium | reverse complement strand
ATCGCCATTCCAACCACCAGGAAAATCTCTTCTTATATCGCCATCGCCACCTTTATCTTTGTTTCCCGCCATTCCAATTTCTGAACCGTAATACAGTTGCGGAATTCCGCGAACAGTTGCTAAAATAGTCATCGCCATTTGATATTTTTTAAAATCATTTTTATAAATATCATTAAAGCGATTTGTGTCGTGATTTTCTACAAAAGTTAAAATATTACTTGGATTAGCATATAAAAAATCATTTGTAAAATTCAAATAAAAATTAATCATTCCCTTGTCCCATTCTTGTTTATCCTGATTAAAAACCGAACTAAAAGCGTCAAATAAAGGAAAATCCATAACCGAAGGCAAGTAGGAATTAAAACTTTGCAAAGCGCCAATTTTACTGTCTTTTTGCCAATAGGATATTTTTGCAGGACTGTTTAGCCAAGCTTCACCAACTATATTAAAATTTGGATATTCGTCTGTAATGGCTTTAGTCCATTTGGAAATTCCATCTTTATCGTTATATGGATAAGTATCTACTCGAAAACCATCTAAATCGGCATATTCTATCCACCAAATTGCATTTTGTGTCAAGTATTTTAAAACTAGAGGATTGGATTGATTTAAATCAGGCATTGTTTTTACAAACCAACCATCTGAACAAACTTTAGCATCTATTTTTGAACCATAAATATCATTTAAAGTTTCTCGTCGGTGATTTGTTTGTGTGTATTCTGGAAATTGATGAACCCAATCGTTTGTGGGTAAATCGTTCATCATCCAATGTTTCCAACCCCAATGATTGGTAACATAATCCATAATATTTTTCATTCCACGTTTGTGTAATTCGGCACTCAATCGCAAATAATCTTCATTGCTGCCAAAACGAGAATCTATTTTATATACATCCGATTGTCCATAGGTATGATAAGAACCTTTTTCGTCATTATCTTCGCAAAGTGGCGTTGGCCAAACTGCAGTTGCTCCTAGCTCTTTTATATAATCTAAATTTTTAATAATCCCTTCAATATCCCCGCCGTGTCTGCCATTAGGATTATTTCTGTCTAATTTTTCAGTAAGTATTTTATCGTTATCGTTATTGGAATTTCCATTGGCAAAACGGTCTGACATTATCAGGTAAATCATATCCGATGAATCGTAACTTTTCCTGAATTTAGAATTTTCTCTTCTAGATTTGATTGCATAGTTTTTAGTAAAAGCTACTTTATTTTTATTTTTAAACGAAAATAATAAATCTTCTGAAGGTATATTTTTGGTATTTATTGTAACAAAAACATAATTTGGATTTTCGGTTTTTTGAATGTTTTCTATTTTGATGTTTTTATCAACTGACACATCATATTGACTTATATTTTTTCCATAAAACATAATTTGCACGCTCGATAAATTCATATCGTTCCACCAAAACGGCGGTTCCACTTTTTCAATTTGGCAGAATGCTGTTGTTGATATTAAAAGTAAAAGTAATAATCTCGAAAAGGCGCAAAGGCGCAAAGTTTTTTTATAATCCATTTACAACTCTTTTAATTCCGTTTTTAATTAATGATTCGTTGAAATTTCTTTTACCGATTTTATTTCAATTATTAATTTGTTTTCAACAATAATATCTGTACGAAAACCAATATCTAAATAAACTTCTTCCCAGATAACTGGTATGGGTTTTTGTCTTTCTACATTTAATCCCAGTTTAGTCAATTCATAAAATAAAATCGCTTCGTAAACACTTTCCAGCAAGCCTGGTCCAAGTTTAGTATGAATTTTATAGCAGGAATTTACAACTATTTTTGATAATTCATTTTCATCCATTTCCTTTATATTTCTCGCAAAGTCGCAGAGGCGCAAAGCATATTTAATATTGATTTTTTAATAAAAAATTAAAAGAAGCAAAAACTTATTTTTGAAACTTTGCGACTTTGTGTCTTTGCGAGAACAGGACTAAACCGTAACCAATCTATCTGGTTCAACCAAGACTTTATTTCCGTTTACAAATACCGAAATTGAATTTTCACCTTCAAGTGAAAAATTAGTTTCATTATGGTTTACAGAAACCTTTAAAATTTGATTTCTAAAATTAATTTTAAAACTATATCCATTCCATTCTTTTGGGATTTTTGGTTCAAAATGAAGAGAATCATTTTTTACTCTCATTCCGCCAAAACCTTCCACAATACTCATCCAAGTACCGGCCATTGAGGTTATATGACAACCTTCTTCTACTTCTTTGTTATAATCATCTAAATCCAAACGAGAAGTTCGTAAATAAAAAGTGTAAGCCATATCAATTTTATCAAGTTTTGCTGCTTGAATAGAGTGAACACAAGGAGATAACGAACTTTCGTGAACAGTAAAAGGTTCATAAAAATCAAAATGTTTTTCTAATTCTTTAGTTGTAAAATGATCTTCAAAGAAATAAAACCCTTGCAAAGTATCAGCTTGCTTAATATAAGGCGAACGCAAAACTCTATCCCAACTCCATTTTTGGTTTATTGGGCGTTGGCTTTTATCTAAATCTTTTACAGGAACTAAATCTTTGTCTAAAAATCCATCTTGTTGTAAATAAACATCGTGCTCTTTAGAAAAAGGGAAGTACATATTTCCTGATACTTTTTTCCAGTCTTGCAATTCAGCATCGGATAATTTTACTTTTTCAACTATTCGTTTATGGTCAGATGGATATTCTAACAACACTTTTTGAATTTGTTCGTAAGTATAATCAATACACCATTTTGCAATATAATTTGTATAAAAATTATTATTTACATTATTTTCATATTCATTAGGACCTGTAACTCCTAAAATCATATATTGATTTTTATTAGTCGAAAAACTAGCTCTTTGATGCCAAAAACGTGCAATTCCTATTAAAACTTCAAGTCCTTTTTCAGGAATATAAGAGTAATCTCCTGTATATCTATGATAATTAAAAATTGCAAAAGCAATAGCGCCATTTCTATGAATTTCCTCGTGAGTAATTTCCCATTCGTTATGACATTCTTCGCCGTTCATTGTTACCATTGGATATAAAGCAGCACCATTTGTAAATCCTAAATTATCTTTAGCATTTTCAATGGCTTTATCCAGTTGATTGTATCGATAAGTTAATAAATTTCGTGCTACCTGTTGATCTTTGGTTGCCATATAAAACGGAATACAATACGCTTCGGTATCCCAATAAGTTGAACCACCATATTTTTCGCCAGTAAATCCTTTTGGACCAATATTTAATCTAGAATCTTTACCTAAATAAGTTTGATTTAACTGAAAAATATTAAATCGGATGCCTTGTTGTGCTTTAACATCACCATCTATTGTAATATCACTCATTTCCCAAATTTTTGACCAAGCATCAATTTGATTTTGTTCTAATTGTGAATATCCAATCGATAAGGCTTTTTCAATAGCATTTTGAGCAGCAATTTGTGTGTTATTGTGGTTTAATGAGACAGTATAACCCGCAATTTTTTGAATACAAGATTTTTGTCCTTTCTCTACTTTAACCTCATATGAAAATTCCACTTTTTCTTTGTTCGATTCAACATTTGAAGGCTTTAAATTCAAATTTGTTTCGTTTAGCAAAATACTATTTTGCATAAAAGTGGTTACAACAAAATGAGTTTTAAATGTTCTTGCTGTTACAAATGCTTCGTTTCCAGAATTTTTTACGTCTAATGGTTCCCAAAATTTTTCTTCCCAATTGGCATCTTCATTGGTAACACCACCATCAATATAGGGTTTATAAATAATTTTAGCCTCTTTATTTATTGGGGTGATTTCATAATTTATTACGCCAACTTCATCTAAATCTAATGATAGAAAACGTTTTACTAAAACTTCAATTTCAGTTCCATTTTGCAAAGTGGCTTCAAAAGATCGGGTATAAATTCCGTTTTTCATATTCAATTCGCGACGGAAATTATTAACTTTCTTACAGGTATTTAAATCGAAATTTTCACCATTTATTTCTATATCAATTCCAATCCAGTTTGGTGCATTTAAAACTTTTGCAAAATATTTTGGATATCCATTTTTCCACCAACCTACTTTTGTTTTGTCTGGATAATATATCCCGGCTATGTAACTTCCTTGAAAAGTTTCGCCGGTATAATTTTCTTCAAAATTGGCTCTTTGTCCCATTGCACCGTTACCGATACTGAACAAACTTTCAGACGATTTCACCATGTCGGCATCAAAACCTTCTTCTATAATAGACCAATTGTCTGGTTTTATGTAATCTAAATGCATTTTGATTTTAATTTTAATTTTTGTTTAAAAGTCTTAAGTTTAAGATAGTTGAAATTTAAAACTTAAAGCTTGAAACAATTTTAATCTATTAGAGAATTAATAAACGAAACATCAATAAATGTAAAATCTTTAAAAATATATTTCGCTTCATGTAAAATATGTTCTTCACCAATGCCTATACTTTTCATTTTTGCTGTGTTTGCTGCCTGAATTCCAGCAACAGAATCTTCAAAAACGATGGCATTTTGGTTTTCTACATTCAATAATTTTGCTGCTTGTAAAAATACTTCAGGATCAGGTTTTGCTTTAGAAACATCATTGCCATCAACAATAGCATCAAAATATTGAATTGTATTTGTTTTTTCTAAAATTGGTCGCGCATTTTTACTGGCAGAACCTAGTGCTATTAATTGTTTTTTATCTTTAAGAAATTGTAAAACGGGCAAAACGCCTGGTAAAATTTCAGATTCGTCCATATCAACTAAATAGGATAGATACTCTTCATTTTTCTGGACCAGCCATTTGTTTTTGTCTTCTTGCGAGGCAGAAACGTTACCTAATTCTAAAATGATATCTAGAGAACGAACCCTAGAAACTCCTTTTAATTCTTCATTATGTTCGGGTGTGAATTCGATACCAAGTTCTTGAGCTAATTTTTGCCACGCCAGAAAATGATATTTCGCTGTGTCAACAATTACTCCGTCTAGGTCGAATATAAATGCTTTTTTATTCATTAATTATTATTTTCGATTCATCATTAATCGTTAGAGAAATTATGCCTGCAAGGATCATTGATCCACCACCAATTAATAGGGCATAAATAGGCTCGCTATTAAAAAATTTAGAAACTAAAAATCCTAAAAGCGAAGCTGCAACCAATTGAGGAATTACAATAAAAAAATTGAAAACTCCCATATAATACCCCATTTTATTTGATGGTAAAGCTCCCGATAACATTGCATAAGGAATAGACAAAATACTTGCCCAAGCAATTCCAATACCAATCATTGGCAACCATTCCATGGTGAAAGCCGTGGGTTGTTTTATAAAATAGATTGAAATTAGTCCTAAGCCCCCACAAACTAAAGCTACAAAATGAGTAAATTTTCTACTGGTTACTTTTGCCAATAAAGGCAATAAAAATGCAGCAATAGCAGCAATTAAGTTATAATTGGCAAACATTTCTCCGACTTGATTTGCACCAGTGTTGTAGGCTATTGATGTGGTATCCGTAGTTCCATAAACGTGTTGGGTAACTGCTAGAGTAGTATAAATCCACATTGAAAATAATGCGAACCAAGAGAAAAACTGTACCCATGCCAACTGCTTCATTATTTTTGGCATAAATTGAAAATCGTTCATAATGGTTACAAATCCATTTTCAGTTTTATTTGTTTTTTGTAGTAATCCTGAAATTATTAAGGCCAATCCACCAAGACTAACCATTCCTAATGACAACACAAACAGATCTTTCTTCAAATCGTATTTGTAAATTAAAAACGAGGAACCCAATCCAATTATAAATAAAATGATACCTTTAACAAGATGCGATTGTCCGTTTTTTGAAAACCAATCTTCCGAATGTTTTTCTTTTTTAAATTCATTTCCTTTTAATTTATCAAATGCTTCCATTTCTTCTGGCGAATATTCTTTGGAGGTAATAACTGTCCAAAGAACAGATACAATAAAAGCAACGCCACCAATATAAAATGAATATTTAACCGAATCCGGAATGATCCCTAACGGAGCTGTATTTTTAACTCCGAGGTAAGTTAACATTAAAGGCAATTTTGAAGCTACATACGCACCAATTCCTATAAAAAAGCTTTGCATTGCAAAACCCATGGTTCTTTGTTTTTCGGATAAATTATCACCAACAAAAGCTCGAAAAGGTTCCATTGATACATTTATTGAAGCATCCATTATCCAAAGCATTCCAGCGGCAAACCATAAAACAGGAGAATTTGGCATAACAAATAATGCGGCAGATGCTAAAATGGCTCCTGCTAAAAAATAAGGTTTTCTTCGTCCCAATTTTGTCCAAGTTCTGTCGGAAAAATAGCCAATAATAGGTTGAATAATTAATCCGGTTAAAGGGGCCGCAACCCAAAGTATTGGAATGTCATCAATATTTGCTCCTAGGGTTTGAAATATCCTACTAACATTTGAGTTTTGCAATGCAAACCCCATTTGAATTCCCAGAAAACCGAAACTCATGTTCCAGATTTCCCAAAAACCTAACTTACGCTTTTCCATTATCGTATTTTAATTAATTAAAGAACGATAAGCGAGATGCTTATCAAAACTTACTGTGTTTTCGAAGTAAAGTAAAAGCTTTGATTTGAATTGTAAAGGTAAAAAAGTTTTTGAATTGATAAGATATTTGAAAAAAAAATAACGTTATAAGCGTACGAAAACGTTATAATGTTAATAAGTAGTTTTTTAAAGCGAAGACTCTCGCAGTATTAAATGGGTTTCAATCACTTCTGTTTTATAATGTTCTTGATAGGTTTCGTTGTATTCTACTTCTTCCGACTCTAAGCGTTCAATAAGCATTTTTGCAGCCTTTTCACCCATTAAAACTCCGTTTTGACTTACAGTTGTTATTGCAGGTGATGAATATTTAGAAATTATTCCATCAGTAAAACCAATTATCGCAATATCTTCGGGTACTTTTTTACCCAATCTCATTGCTGTTTTAATTGCAGTCACTGCAAACAATTCGTTCACTGCAAATATCGCATCAACACTATTGTTTTCGATTAAATTTTCAATGCTTATTTCAAAATTAGTAACATCTTCGATTTTTAAAATTAAATTTTTATTTATTTCAATATGATTTAATTTCAACGCTTTTAAGTAACCATCAGTCCTTAATTTTCCTACGCTTACATAGTCAACAGTTGAAATAAGGGCTATTTTTTTTCTTTTGGAATCAATTAAATGTTGCGTTGCATTAAAGGCAGCGTCAATATCGTCAATAATTACTTTATCACACAATACATCATTAGTTACCCTATCGAACATTACCACGGGCATACCTTGGCTAATGATTTCAGAAATGTGGTGAAAATCACCTTTTTGTTGTGTTTCTTTAGATAATGAAATAATAAAACCATCAATATTTCCATTAGCCAACATTTCCATATTAATAACTTCTTTATCAAATGACTCATCAGACAAACAAATTAAAACATTATACCCTTTTTCGTTGGCTACTTTTTCGACTCCACCAATTACTGTTGCAAAAAAATGATGAATAATTTCTGGAATTATAATGCAAATAGTTTTCGTTTTTTTGTTTTTTAAACTTAATGCAATATTATTGGGTTTGTAATTATACAATTTTGCAAAGGCTTGAATTTTAAGCTTCGTATCTTCACTAATTTCAATACTATTTTTCAATGCTTTTGAAACGGTTGAAATCGAGACATCTAACTCTTTGGCGATTTGTTTTAAAGTAATTTTTTTTCTCATAATATGGTTTTGATAAAAATCAATAATTAAATAAAGGTACTTTTTATTTTCATTATCTTTATTTTTTGTAATAAAATTGTTTGATTTTAATAAAGTTGTCAACACGAAAACGTTTTCGAGTCACTTTTTAACATATGTTTATTTTTTTGTTGGAATAATTTACATAATTTTAACAATCGAAGTTAAAGTAAAGCACAAAACTAACAAAAACTAACCATTAATTTAAACAAAAAGTATGAAATCAATTTATAAAAAGGTGTTCTTTTTATTAGTAATGCTCCCACTGAGTTTGTTTGCTCAAACAACAGTAACAGGTACTGTTGTTGATTCAAAAACCAACCAGCCAATTCCAGGAGTTAACATTAATGTACAAGGTTCGTCAACAGGAACATCAACCGACTTCGATGGAAAATTCAAATTAAATAAAATAAAATCGGGTGATAAACTTATTGCATCATTTGTAGGGTATAAAAATTTAATTATCGAATACAACGGGCAACAAACTATTATTTTTAA
>JBBRCJ010000086.1:0-8775 GCA_038204955.1 Flavobacteriales bacterium | reverse complement strand
AGTTTATATAAAATAACGGCAAGAATAATTAAAAAAACGCGTGCTATTTAAAAAATAACGCTCAGTTTATAAATAATAACGGCAAGAATAATCGAAGAAACGCCAGTTATTTTTAAAATACTAGGCAGTTTTAAAGCAGATACGGGTCGCTCACAAACTAAGGTTTTAAACCCTCAATAAAAAACCTTATTTTTGCCTATCAATTTTTAAAATCACAATGCAACACTATATAAGTCAACTTAACGAAGCCCAGCAACAACCCGTTTTACAAAAAGATGGACCAATGATTATTATTGCAGGTGCTGGCTCGGGTAAAACTCGGGTTTTAACCATTCGTATTGCCTATTTAATGAGTTTGGGAGTCGATGCGTTTTCTATTTTGGCGTTGACTTTTACCAACAAAGCCGCGCGAGAAATGAAAAAGCGAATCTCGGATATTGTAGGTTCTAACGAAGCCAAAAACCTTTGGATGGGAACTTTTCACTCTGTTTTTGCTAGAATTTTGCGTTCCGAAGCCGATAAATTGGGCTACCCAAGTAATTTTTCTATTTACGATTCTCAAGATTCGGTGCGGTTAATTTCGGCAATTGTTAAAGAAATGCAACTGGATAGAGACATTTACAAACCCAAACAAGTTTTTAGCCGCATTTCGTCGTACAAAAACTCGTTGATAACTGTAAAAGCGTATTTCAATAACCCGGAATTGCAAGAGCAAGATGCTATGAGTAAAAAACCTCGCTTGGGCGAAATTTATCAAAATTATGTAGAGCGTTGTTTTAAATCGGGCGCTATGGATTTTGATGATTTATTATTGAAAACCAACGAATTGTTGAACCGTTTTCCGGATGTGTTGATGAAATATCAAAATCGGTTTCGGTACATTTTGGTCGATGAGTACCAAGATACCAACCATTCGCAGTATTTAATTGTTCGTGCTTTGTCGGATAAATTTCAGAACATTTGTGTGGTGGGCGATGATGCGCAGAGTATTTATGCCTTTCGAGGAGCCAACATCAACAATATTTTGAATTTTCAAAAAGATTATGAAAACGTGCAAACTTATCGTTTGGAGCAGAATTATCGTTCGACCAAAAACATAGTAGAAGCCGCCAATTCGATTATCGATAAAAATAAAACTAAACTTGAAAAAATTGTTTGGACTGCTAATGATTTTGGTCAAAAAATAAAAGTGCATCGCAGCGTAACTGATAGTGAAGAAGGTCGTTTTGTGGCATCAACCATTTTTGATGAAAAAATGCGCAACCAAAAAATGAATGGCGAATTTGCCATTTTATATCGTACCAACGCCCAATCGCGAGCTATGGAAGATGCTTTGCGCAAGCGAGACATTCCATATCGAATTTACGGCGGATTGTCGTTTTACCAACGAAAAGAAATTAAAGACGTACTTTGTTATTTGCGATTGGTAATCAATCCGAAAGACGAAGAAGCCTTGGTGCGAGTTATTAATTATCCTGGTCGAGGCATTGGCGATACTACGGTTGAGAAACTTACAGTTGCTGCTAATCATTACAAACGCTCAATTTTTGAAGTAATGGAGCACATTGATAAAATTGATTTGAAACTGAATTCGGGTACCAAAACCAAGTTGCAAGATTTTGTAATGATGATAAAAAGTTTTCAGGTAATTGACCAAAATCAAGATGCGTTTTACCTTGCCGATCACGTGAGTAAAAAAACGGGTTTGGTGCAAGAATTGAAAAAAGACGGCACTCCGGAAGGCATTGCACGAATTGAAAACATTGAAGAATTACTAAACGGGATAAAAGATTTTACTGAAGGGCAAAAAGAAATTGACGGCGCAAGAGGTTCGCTATCCGAATTTTTAGAAGATGTGGCTTTGGCAACCGATTTGGATAAAGATACAGGCGATGATGATCGTGTGGCTTTAATGACGATTCACTTGGCGAAAGGATTGGAATTTCCGACGGTTTTTGTAGTTGGTTTAGAAGAAGATTTGTTTCCGAGTGCGATGAGTTTAAACACCCGAAGCGATTTGGAAGAAGAACGCCGCTTGTTTTACGTTGCCTTGACTCGTGCCGAACATCAGGCGTATTTAACCTATGCGCAATCGCGTTACCGATGGGGAAAATTGTGTGATAGCGAACCATCGCGGTTTATTGAAGAAATTAAAGAAGACTATTTGGAATATTTGAATCCGAATGAAATGTCGAATTATCGGTACAAACCAACTATCGATTTGGATATTTTTGGCGATGTTGATAAATCGAAATTGCGATTGGCAAAACCCATTTCAGGTAACGGGCCTAGTTCAACTTCAAACGAACCCAATTCTAATTTTAATGTCCGAAAATTAAAACCTGTTGGCAATGCACCAAGTACCAATTTGTTTGACAATCAATTAATTCAAGGAAATGTAGTAATGCACGAACGGTTTGGAAAAGGGAAAGTTATTGCGCTAGAAGGCGTTGGAGCCGATAAAAAAGCAGAAATTCGTTTTGATGTGGGCGGCATTAAAAAATTATTGCTTCGATTTGCAAAGTTGGATGTAATTGGTTAATTAAATTTATTATTTATAAACGCAGTAATCCTTGAATAGGCATCAATTAAATCTGGATTTGACCAATCACCGTGACCACCATTGTACAATTTAAATTCATTGTAAACGCCCAATTGATCTAGTTTTGAGTGCATATCCTGTCCTTGTGTTATTGGTACTAATGGGTCAACATTGCCGTAAAGTAATAAAGTAGGAGGAGAGACGGAAGTTGCTTTATGATAAGGACTTGCATTTACAAAAAAAGTTGGGTTTTGCGCATACGTTTGTCCAGCAACTGCTAAATATAAACTTGAAAGAGTAACATTGTTTAGATAATTTGGGTCAGTAAAATTAGTGGGTCCAACTATACTACAAATCACTTTAATTTCGTTGAGTGAATTGTTGGCATAACCATAAAGCATTGATAAATGAGCCCCAGCACTTATTCCGACCATACCATATTTATTAGAAATTCCGTAATTGCTTGATTTTAAGTTATTAATTGCTGCTGAAATATCGTCAATTTGCATTGGCAAAGCAGGATTTCCAGTAGTTGCCAATCTATAATTTAAATTGGCAAAAGCATAAGTTGGCAAATTCGTTTTTAACAATTGCAACAATCCATTCATATCGGCTTTATCGCCACCCGTCCAGCCGCCTCCGTGAATTACAATTATTGTTTTTGTAGATGTGGAACGGTTTGCTGGCAAGTATAAATCGAAAACTTGCTGGTTATTGGAACCATAACTTACATTTAAAAGTGTTTTTTCGGTAGCAAATGAATTGTCAACAGGAATTGTATTTTCAGAGTTTTTGGAACAAGAAATAAACAAACTTGAACAAAAAAGTAGCATTAAAAGTAACTTCTTCATAAGGTTATGAATTATATTTGTATCGAAATTACAAAATTTAATTCAATTCCAGTTTGTTTTAGAAAATAGTAGTAGTCAAAAGTCAACAGTTATAAATCTGCAATCTGAAAACTGCGACTGAAAACTGAAAACTGCAACTGAAAACTAAAAACTGCGACTGAAAACTGAAATCTTAAATCAAAATGGGTCAATTTATAAAAATTTACGAAGACAAACCTAATGAAGCCGCAATAAAGCGAGTGGTTGATGTTTTAAAAAATGGAGGTTTAATAATTTACCCAACCGATACCGTTTATGGTTTAGGATGTGATATTACGAACACAAAAGCATTGGAACGAATTGCAAAAATTAAAGGAATTAAGTTAGAAAAAGCTAATTTTTCGTTTGTTTGTAGCGATTTGAGCAATATTTCTGATTATGTTAAACAAATTGACACGTCAACATTCAAATTATTAAAACGGGCTTTGCCTGGAGCTTATACTTTTATTTTACCCGGAAGCACGAACCTTCCAAAGGAATTTAAGAAAAAAACAACCGTTGGAATTCGGGTTCCCAATAACAATATCGCCATCGAGATTGTAAAAATGTTAGGAAATCCAATTGTATCAACTTCCATACACGATGATGATGAAGTATTGGAATATTCAACCGATCCAGAATTAATTTTCGAGAAATGGCAAAACTTGGTTGATTTAGTTATTGATGGAGGTTACGGTGACAATTTGGCATCTACAATTATTGACTTATCTGGTTTTGAACCCGTTGTAGTTCGTGAAGGTAAAGGAAGTTTAGATATTTTGTAATATTTTTTATGAAAAAAGTGTATGTTTTAAGTCTTATTTTATGTTTTTCAAGTTTGAGATTTGGTTCCAATTAATTACAAAATGAACTAATTATAATCCTAAAAGTCTTCTTTTTAAAGTTTTATCGACTGCTTTTTCTTCTAACCAAATGCCAAAAAAAGCTTTTTTAAAATCAAAACCTTCAATATTGCCAATATTGACATCATTTAAATAAACCATTAGTGAATCAATACTCGGATTATAAATAAATTCAATAATATCAAATTCTTTAATTTTCATAGAAAAGAAAGACATAAACTTATCCATTTTTTCTTGAAAAACATCTACTTTTCCTTTTTGTGATTTTTTAATACCTTCTTGAAGCGCATCAACTAATTTCTGTTTTGTTACCAATGATGAGGTTACTGTTAAACGCAACATCATTGGCTCTTTGGAATCTAAAATAGCCACTGGATCTTCATTTTTTTCAGTTAAATATAGTGCTTGAACATATAAACTTATCCAAAACTTATCGCGAATTCCGCATCCATTCAATAAAAATTTTACTTTTAAATTGTCTTTTTTTAATTTGATTGTTGTTGGAACTTCAACACCGTCCATGGAAATGGAGTTTTGAGAAAATGAAGAAGAAGTTAAAATAAATAGTAAAAGTATTTTTATATAGTTCATAAAAAATGTTTTAAAGAAAAATAAAATTACTTAATTAGAATACATTATCCAAGAAAATAAATTGAAAATTACAAATAAAAAATTAATAGTATTTAAAAGTATTAGTGCACATTTAGAAGTTTATAAACCTAGCAATCTGCTTTTAAGAGTTTTATTTATTGGTTTATCTTCCAACCAAATGCCAAATACAGCACGCTTAAAATCGAATCCTTGAACATTACCCAATACTTTGTCATTTAAACTTACTACAATTGAATCTATATTGGGGTCATAAATAAGATCAATGTTATCATCAGGTTTAAGTTCCTCTTTAAAAAAAGCTATCATTTCATCCATTTTTAATTGAATTGGAGCGATGTCACCAACGTATGTTTTTCTAATTCCGTTATTAATAGCTTCGATAATTTTTTTATTAGTAACTAATGAAGATGTTAAATGAAGTCGAACCATCATCTCGTTATGTGAGTCTAAAATTGCTTTTCCATCAGATGAGATTTCTTTTAAATAAAGGCCTTCAACGTATAGACTTATAAAAAATTTAGTTCGCACACCGTAACCATTTAAAACCAATTTAGATTTTAAATCGTCCAATTTTAATTTAAAAGTAAGCGGTAAAACCACATCTTCAACAGTAACTGTTTTTTGCGAATATAAAGTTGTTGTTAAAAGTAGAATGAGTAAGTGTAAAATCTTTTTCATGTTTTCAATTATTAATTACATAATAAAAATAGTAAATAATAATTAATTCTTTAATAAATTATTTAAATTTTTTATTATTCTGTATAAAATAGCTGTAAACAATACTTTTGGTTTTAAAATAATTTGGTAAATTTACTTGTTTTCGCTTTTTCAAAGTTTTAAAAAATAAATTGTAAAATGAAAAATGGGCTTTTAAGATTGCCGTAAAATGATTAAACTTTCCGTTGGTTATAAATTGAACTCCTGCCAAACCATCTAAAAGCATTCTAGTTAAAATTACAGAAAATAATTTACTTGAAGGCAAGTTTTTAGTTAACATTATAAGTGAATTTCTAAAATTTAGATACGTTTTTTTTGGATTTCCTTCATTTAAAGTGGCGCCGCCAATATGATAAACAATTGATTTTGAAGTATATTTTGCTTTATATCCTAAATTAAAGGCACGCCAACACAAATCAATTTCTTCTTGATGAGCAAAAAAATCAGCATCAAATCCATTCAAAATTCTAAAAATGTCTTTACGAATAAAAAAACACGCGCCACTTGCCCAAAAAATTTCTATTTCATCATCATATTGACCTATATCTTTTTCAGTGGTATCAAAAATGCGTCCTCTACAAAACGGATATCCGTATTTATCAATGAATCCGCCAGCTGCACCAGCGTATTCAAAATATTCTTTATTTTTGAAATCTAAAATTTTAGGTTGAATTATCGAAACTTGATTTTCATTTTCAAATAATGTTAGAATAGGAGTGAGCCAATTTTTAGTAACCTCAATGTCAGAATTTACTAAGGCATAAATTTCTTCTTCAACTTGTTCTAAACCAATATTATAACCTTTTGCAAAACCAAAATTATCCTTATTCTGAATAATTTTAACCGTTGGAAATTGATTTTTAATTAGTTGAATTGAAATGTCATTAGAAGCATTATCGACTACATATACAGTTGCTTCATCAGAAAAAGCAATTATTGATGGCAAAAACTGTTCCAGTAATTTTGCTCCATTCCAATTTAAAATTACAACGGCTATTTTTTTCAAGATAAATTAATTTTTAAATTCGGGTAACGATTCTAAGAAAATATATTGTTCATTCTCAAAATCCATTTTGCAAAAATAGTTATTTAAACCATTAGTGACCATCAAGTATTTTGCTTTTAAAGTCAAGTTGTAACGCGCAATTTGGTCAAATGTGGTTTGATTAATTTTAATTTCTGGTGCTTTGCATTCTACTAACAAATGTATTTTTCCTTCAGAATCAAAAATTACTATATCATAACGTTTAGTAAGTTCATTAATTTTTAATACTTTTTCAACATTTATATATGATTTTGGATATTTTTTTTCGATAATCAAAAATTGAACAACGTGTTGACGAACCCATTCTTCGGGATTCAAGATGATAAATTTTTTTCGGATTTCATCAAAAATAGACACTTTATTTTCACTATTTTTGAACCGAAATGTGTACTCAGGAAAATTTAGTTGTTGCATTTAGCGAAAATACTATTTTATCTTTTAATCTGAAATCTAAAATCTCAATTCTTCACTCTAAATGGACGAAGTAGTAAAAATAATCAACGATATTAAAGCAGGAAACATAAAGTCAATTTATTTTTTAATGGGTGAAGAACCTTATTATATTGATAAATTGGTTGAATTTATCGAGAAAAGTATTTTAACCGAAGACGAACAAGGCTTTAACCAATCGGTATTATATGGTCGTGACACTACAATTGAAGATATTGTTTCGACTGCAAAACGCTATCCTATGATGGCAGAAAGGCAAGTTCTTATTGTTAAGGAAGCCCAAGATTTAGTTAAAACCATTGAAAAATTAGAATCTTATGCCGAAAATCCGCAGCCAACAACGGTTTTAGTTTTCGCTTACAAATACAAAGTATTAGACAAACGAAAAAAATTGATTAAAACTTTAGCAAAAACAGGATTGGTATTTGAAAGTAAAAAAATGTTCGAAAATCAAGTAGGTACTTGGTTAACAAGAGTTTTACAAGGAAAAAAACTAACCATTGAACCTAAAGCATCGGCAATGTTAATTGAATTTTTAGGCAACGATTTAAGTAAAATTGCCAATGAAATTAGTAAACTAGAAATTATTTTACCCAAAGGAAGTTTAATTACTGCCAATCATATTGAAGAAAATATTGGTTTTAGTAAAGATTTTAATGTATTTGAATTTAGAAAGGCGATAGGTGAAAAAAACCAAATAAAGTCTTATCAAATTGCGAATTATTTTGCTCAAAATCCTAAAGATAATCCATTAGTTGTAACAACAAGTTTAGTTTTTTCGTTTTTTTTACAACTATTACAATACCACGGTTTAAAAGATAAAAACCCAGCAAAAGTAGCAGCGATTTTAAAAGTAAATCCTTATTTTTTAAAAGATTACGATATTGCTTTACGAAATTATCCAATGAAAAAAGTTAGTGCAATTGTTGCTACATTACGAGATATTGATGTTAAAAGTAAAGGTGTTGGAGCCAACGCATTACCACAAAGCGATTTATTGAAAGAAATGCTATTTCACATTTTTAATTAATTTCTACGAATGTCGATATTGACAAAACTACCCGAAATTGACTTTATACTTTTATCTGTGGTTCCTAATTGAGGAATTAATTTTGATGTAAAAGTGCCAGAAAGTTTACCGTTTTTATTTTCGGTAATTACAATTTCACCTTCGCTTCCATCATATAATTTAGAAATTGTTAACGAAAAAAAGAGCGTATTTTTTTCATCTGTTGCATAAGTTCCTGGTTGTAATGAAGCTAATTTAATTTCTAAGGATAAAAAATCAGCATAATCATAACCCTCAATTTTATTTGGATTTTTACCTTTTTCAAGAGTAGCAAAAGAAGTGATTAATTCGTCAACACGTTTTCCTTGATTTAAGGAATAGGACAGTTTTTGTACTAATTTAGGTTTTGGTTTTTCCGTTATAAAAGATAAATTGGATAAAATTAAAAGACCTAAAATTATTTTTACTGCTTGTTTCATATTTAAATATTTCAAGGTACAAAATTAATATTTAATTAAATTCAAGGAGTAAAAAACAATTAAATTTTAGTTATTAAATTGTAAATTTTTATTTTTATTTATAATTTAACATTAATATAAAATTAAATTACTAATTTTATGAAATATTAAATTTTTAAATCATTTATCTTATGAAAAAATTATTACTTT
>JBBRCJ010000085.1:0-9241 GCA_038204955.1 Flavobacteriales bacterium | reverse complement strand
TAATAATGCTGGGTTTGGATTTGTATTTCCATTTAAAGAATCATTCCCAAATATATTCCCTGCATTTGGATTTCCGTTTGTTCCATTTACTGGAGACGTACTATCGGCAACAGCTACAATTGGCGCAGCTGAAACTACAACAGTAACATTAACCGGACCACTACAATTAGATGGATTTAATTTTTCACAAATAGTATAAGGTAAAGTATAGGTTCCTGCCGGAGTATTTACTGGTATAGATATTTGTCCTGTAGTTGGATCAATAACTGGTACTGGCTGACCTGTCGGTACTCCAACCGGAAGCACTGGTGCGCCCGGTGTTATTACTACTAATGGACTTGAAGGTGTTAAATTAGTTCCATTTAACGTATCATTTGTTAGCACATTTCCAGCATTAGGATTACCATTTGTTCCATTAGTAGTAACCGGATTAGTGGTGTCTGCTGTTGCAACAATTGGTGCGGCACTTACTGGAACTGAAACATTAACTATTGAACTACAATTTGTAGGATTTAATTTTTCACAAATTTGGTATGTTATTGTGTAAGTTCCCGCAGGAGTTCCTGGAGGTACGTTTACTATTCCTGTTGCTGGATTAATTGAAGGAACAGGTGCTCCTGCTTGTAACTGGGTAGCAGCTGTAATAACAAATAAGTTTACTTGACCTATTAATATTGGTGTTCCATTTAAAGTATCAGCACTAGTAGGATTTGGACTTAAAACATTACCAACAGTTGGATTTCCTGTTGTTCCATTAGTGTTTGGCATTGTGTCTGCAACCGCTATAATCATAGAAGTTGAAGGCACTGGCGTAACTGTAGAAGTATTATTTCCTGGTATAGGATCATTTTCAGTTCCTGTTGTAGTGGCTGTATTTCCATAAGGACCTGTAAGATTAACTCTTACCAAAATTGACAATGTAGCTGTAGCGCCGTTGGCTAAATTTCCTATGGTCCAAATTCCTGTTACTGAATTGTAAGTTCCAACAGAAGGCGTAGCACTTATAAACGTATATCCTGCCGACAATAAATCAGTTACTGTTACACCTGTTGCGTTACTTGGTCCCGCATTGGTTTCTGTCAAAGTAAAAGTTATTGTTCCTCCAAAATAAGCTGGGCTAGATGCCGTTTTCACAATACCCAAATTGGTTTGTGGCACTGGCACTGGCGTAACTGTAGAAGTATTATTTCCTGGTGTTGGATCATTTTCAGTTCCAGTTGTAGTGGCAGTATTTCCGTAAGGTCCTGCTGCATTAACTGTGGCTAGAATTGATAAGGTTGCAGTTGCACCGTTGGCTAAATTTCCAATAGTCCAAATTCCTGTTCCTGAATTGTAAGTTCCAACTGATGGCGTTGCACTCACAAAAGTATATCCTGCCGATAATAAATCAGTTACCGTTACACCTGTTGCATTACTTGGTCCTGCATTGGTTTCTGTTAAAGTAAAAGTTATCGATCCTCCAACATTAGCTGGGCTAGATGCCGTTTTCACAATACCCAAATTAGTTTGTGGTACTGGAACTGGCGTAACTGTAGAAGTATTATTAACAGTATTTGTATCGAATAAATCACTTGTCACCGTTGTAGTATTGGTATAAACTCCTGTTGTATTGACTGTAGCCGTTATTGTAAGTGTAGCACTTGCTCCACTAGCTAAGTTACCAATAGTCCAATTTGGAGCTGTCCAAGAACCGGCTGATGGAACAACAGAAGTGACCGTGTAACCAGAAGGAACGTTATCTACTGCATTAACGCCAGTCGCATTGTTTGGACCATTGTTAGTTACTGTAATGGTAAAAATAATAGAACTACCAATTGCTGGAGTTGCGTTATTAATACTTTTTATTGTTTGAATATCAGTTTGACAAACTGGGTAATTTAAATTTACTGCAATTGCCAAAATAGATCCTGTATTACCACTTGTAGCACCATTAGGAATAAATTCAGTAACTGCTGCTGATGAAGTATTACCATTTAGTCCGCCATTGACCGTTTTTGTTGAAGCATCAGTTGTAGCATTGATGGATAGAACGCCACCGCCACCGCCACCGCCAGGTCCTTCACTTTCATTTCCTGTAATTAATTGATTACCACCGTTACCTCCATTGGCCTTAATAGTTTGTGTATTATTAATTGTATTGGATTGGATTAAAACAGATCCACCACCACCACCACCACCGGGTGCATCATTATGACCTGGAACGGTATTTAAACCATTTTGTCCATTTGCTTGAATAGTACCTGTTCCAGAAATTGTATTAGTTACTACTAAAAAAACTATTCCTCCTCCATCACCACCATCGGCATTTGCGTTATTATTTCCATCACCAGCACCACCACCGCCACCAAAGAAAATTTGGTTTTGAGCGTTGGATGATGTAATGGGTCTACCACCAAGTCCGCCAGTAGCATCTCTATAATCGCCACCCCAAACTGAGTTTGATACATCTGCTGCGGGAACACCTGCAGAAATGAAACCACTTGGATAGGACGGCCCTACAGCACAAGCGTCTTGGTCAGATCCGCCATAGGTATATCCACCTTTACCACCACCTGAAGAATTTGTTAAAGAATTTGAATTTGCAATATATTCAGGATCTAATGCCCATGCTCCTGGAATACCACATGTGCCAAAGCTATTCATTACTCCAGCGCCTCTAAACCAATTCGCTGGATTTCCTCCATTGGCACCACCACCACCACCAGCATTGTGTGCGTTTCCACCACCACCACCGTTTGCAGCAGCTCCACGTCCGTATCGTCCACCTAGCAAATCATAATCCGTTCTATAACCAGCAATACTTTCGCCTTTTTCGGATGATAAGTTCGCACTAGCAGTTACAAAATCGGTGTAGAAATTAGCTCCTTGACCTGAAGTAAGATTTTCTATAGTTCCGCCTCTAAATCCAGCTTGGTTTGCATCAATAGATCCGTTATTTACAATATTATCAGATAAAATTGCATTGAATCCACCACGTCTTCTTTCAGGCGCAGATGGGTCAGCACCGCCAAAAGTTGGCGCCCCCCAAGGAATAGTGACTATTGATGTGCCACTATTAACCGTTAAGGTAGTGTATTGAGGTACTCGTATTACTTGAATATATCTTGCTGCAAAGTAAGACAATTTAGTATTACAAGCTAAAGTTATGGTATTTCCAGTGACACTAGCTACATAAGCAAGTTCATAGGTTCCTGCGCCATTTGCATTTGTCACGGAACCATAATTAAGTGAATTAGAAGTGTCAATAATTGCACCTTGAGCTTGATATAAAATGATTAGGTCTCCAGTTGTTAAAGCATTGGAAACGAAACCTGAAGCACTAGTAACAAAACCTCCAGGAAGGTACGTTATACCATCTCTATTTAATTCATTGATATCCGTAACTATAACAGTGTTCGATCCAGCTAAAACATCAGTAGTAACTCTAGTATACCTGTTTAATACAGTATTAGAAGTTGTTATCGTTATAGCCCCATCTTTACCTGCTTGCGCAAAACTCAAAAAGAAATTGAATAAAACTAAAGTAAGACAGATATAACGTCTTTTTAAAGAGTTAGTTTTTTTAAACATAATTTACAGTTTTTAAATTGGTATTGTTTTTCAAAGAGAATGAATTCCCTTGATTGTTTAAATTTTCATTTTTAGTAAACTCTGAAAATTTTTGTTTTTTTTGATGTTTAACCAAAAGGGCACACCAATAATTTTCGACATTCAAATGGATTAAGAACTGTTTATTCGTTTTTAATTCCAATTCAACAGTTGCTGTTTTAAAAACTTTTTCATTATAATCAAGTTTCTGAACAACAACAAAAAATAAACTAAATATTAAAATCAAAACCCAAGCAGCTTTAGTTTTAAGTAAAGTAAAATTCCTCATACTTTTTTTTGTTAAGATGGTTAAATTGTTTCCACAGTACTAAAACGGGGAAAACCCTGCAAACATAATGATTTATTTTAACACTTTGTTAATTTTTGTTAATTTTTTTATAAAAAAAGACATAAATATATATTTTTAAATCTGATAGGGTTAAAAAAAGTGGTATTGTAGGTTATGTTGAGTTTTTTTTGATGGTAATGTAAATTTTTAACTAAATATACTTATAATTTTTAGAGTGCCTCACTGAAAAAAGTAAGTTATTATAACAATTTTTGTAACTGTAAAAAGTAAATTAACTATCATTTGTGTAAGATATTGCACTATCTTTTAAAACTCTTGAAATTAAATTTAAAAATCGAGTTACTCTTTTATTCATTATTCATAAATATAAAGTAAGTTTGTTACCTAACCAAAACGCTAAATTATGAATATTTACTCTTTACTACTGGCTTCATTTGCCTCGTTATTAATCGGATTTGTGTGGTACAACCCAAAAGTTTTTGGCACTATTTGGATGCGAGAATCAGGTATTACATTTGACCCAGACAACAAGCCTAATATGATTAAAATGCTAGGCATTCATTTTATTTGTGCTTTTTTTATGGCAATTGTTCTACGTTTTTTAGTAATCCATCAAACAGGCGCTATAGCAATGGTTGGTGGAGACGAATCGAATTTGAGTGGAACTTTTGTAGCGTTCATGAAAGAATTTGGAACCGAATTTAGAACCTTTAAACACGGAGCGCTTCACGGAACTATCACTGGTATTTTCTTTGTGCTGCCATTATTCGGAATAACAGCATTATATGAGGGAAGGAGTTTTAAATATGTGCTAGTTTCATCAGGGTATTGGATACTTTCATTAGCCATTATGGGAGGAATTATTTGCAGCTGGATTTAGAAGATAGTTTTGATAAAAAATCCATTCCTTTTTTCGGAATGGATTTTTTACTACAATTCATTAATCGCTTTCGCTAAATCAAAATCTTTTTTGGTAATTCCGTTAGCATCATGAGTAGTCAAACGTATGTGAACTTTGTTGTACACATTAAACAATTCTGGATGATGATTTGCTTTTTCTGATAAAATTCCAACTTGAACAATAAAACCTAAGGCTTGACTAAAATTTTTAAATTGAAATTGCTTTTCAATACCATTATTTTTAAACGTCCAGTCGGTGATGTTCTGCAATTCAGTAGTTACTTTTTCTAAATCGTATTTCATAATTTTTTTTTAATATTTTATAAAGTTAAAACAATTATAATCAATTTTGATACTTCTTTAAAAAATGATTATTTTTGAAACTTAAAAATAAGCTTCATTTGCCAACAAATTATACTTTTCAACTATTTGAATCCACAAATAAACTTCCTGAAAAATGGAATGATTTTGCTTCAAAAAATATTTTACTTTCAAAAGATTATTTACTCGTTTTAGAACAATCAAAACCAGCTAATATTTCTGTTTTTTTTATAGGACTTTTTGATAAAGAAAAACTGATAGGAATTTCACTTTCAATGTTAGTAAATCTGAATCTATTGTCCTCATTTGGTGAAAGAGATAAGTGCATCAAAACCTTTTTTAGAAATCTGATTTTTAAAAATTTTTCGTCACACGTATTGGTAATTGGTAATAATTTTTTTACAGGTCAAAATGCTTTTGTTTTAGAGGATACTTGTGATAAAAAAGCGGCTATTTCAACATTGAAAACTGCTTCGGACGAATTGGTTGTATTGATTAAAACCAAAAAAGGAAAAGTACACATAACCACTTTTAAAGATTTTGATTCAACGGAAATAAATTATTTTGAAAAAGCAAATTTTAAAAAATTTGTGCAATTTTCAACCCAGCCCAATATGGTTTTTTCAATAGCCGAACATTGGAAAAAGGAAGAAGATTATGTAACTGATTTATCTAAAAAATACCGGGATCAATATAAACGTTCGCATAAAAAACTTGACGGAATTTCAAAGCAAAAAATGTCATTGTTAGAGATTAAAAAACACGAAAAAACTATTTATAATCTGTACTTTTATGTAGCCAAAAATGCTCCTTTTAATACTTTTTTTTTAGCAGAAAATCATTTTGTAAAGTTAAAGGAAATCTTACAAGATAGATTTCTTTTCTATGGCTATTTTTTAGAAAACAAATTAATCGGATTCAACACCTTAATAAAAAATGGCACAGTAATGGAAACCTATTTTTTAGGCTATGATGAAACCATACAGCGTGAAAAAATGTTGTATTTGAACATGTTATATGATATGATTGGTTATTCGATTAAAAAAGAATTTAAACAAATTATTTTTGCTAGAACCGCACTTGAAATAAAAAGTTCAGTTGGTGCAAAACCTATCAAGATGTATGGTTTTATGAAACATGAAAATAAATTTATAAACCACTTTATGAAACAATTTATAAATTACTTTGAACCAGAAACGGTTTGGCAAGAGCGAAATCCGTTTAAATAGTGTTTTTTAATGCAAAACTTTTGAAAACTCAAAAAATAAAACTACTTTTGCACTCGAAATACGAAATACGTATTCATACATAAAAATCATTTAATACAATATTGGAATGTATCTAAGTAAAGAAAAAAAAGCTGAGATTTTTACTCAACACGGCGGAAAAGCTGAAAACACTGGAGCAACAGAAAGCCAAGTAGCTTTATTCACCTTCAGAATTTCACATTTAACAGAACACTTGAAAAAAAATCGTCACGATTACAACACCGAGCGTTCATTAGTACTTTTAGTAGGTAAAAGACGAAGTCTTTTAGATTACTTGAAAAAGAAAGACGTTGTTAAATACCGTGAGTTAATTAAAGAATTAGGAATTAGAAAATAATTCATAGAAAAGAGGTGCTCACGCGCCTCTTTTTTTTTACAATAACAATACGCTTTTTAAAAGAAAAAGTTTAGTTTTTCATTGGGTTTTAGGCAGTAACTACGGCACAAACAACACAACCACGTGTCCGCTGACAAGCGGACTAAAACCAATGTTAAATCAATAATAAAAAAATTATGATTCCACAATTATTTGTAGAAAGCATCGATTTAGGTGATGGAAGAAACATCACAATCGAGACAGGACGTTTGGCAAAACAAGCCGACGGTTCTGTAGTAGTAAGAATTGGAAATACTGTTATTTTAGGTACAGTAGTTTCATCAAGAAAAGCAAGTCCGGGTATCGATTTTTTACCATTAACGGTAGACTATCGTGAAAAATTTGCAGCAGCAGGTCGTTTTCCTGGTGGTTTCTTTAAAAGAGAAGCACGCCCAAGTGATAACGAAGTATTAACAATGCGTTTAGTTGACCGTGTATTGCGTCCGCTTTTTCCATCCGATTATCATGCAGAAGTACAAGTTATGATTCAGTTGATGTCTCATGATGATGATGTAATGCCAGATGCGTTAGCAGGCCTAGCAGCATCAGCAGCACTTGCTTTATCAGATATTCCTTTTGAAACATTAATTTCTGAAGCTAGAGTGGGAAGAATTGAGGGTAAATTCGTTATCAATCCTAGTCGTGCTCAATTAGAAGTATCAGACATCGACATGATGATTGGAGCTTCTATGGATTCTATAGCAATGGTAGAAGGAGAGATGAAAGAAATTTCAGAATCTGAAATGTTAGAAGCAATTAAATTTGCACACGAACATATTAAAAATCAAATTGCTGCACAATTACGTTTACAAGCTGCTTTTGGTAAAAAAGAAGTTCGCACGTATGAAGGTGAAAGAGAAGATGAAGCTATACACGCAAAAGTTAAAACTGCAGCGTATGATAAAATTTATGCAATTGCAAGTAAAGGTTCTGCTAAACAAGAACGATCAGCAGCATTTGCAGAAGTTAAAGAAGAAGTAAAAGCATTATTTACAGAAGAAGAATTGGCTGCAGATGGCGATTTAGTTTCTAAATATTTTTATAAAGTTAATAAAGAAGCAGTTCGTAATGTAACTTTAGATTTAGGAACACGTTTAGACGGAAGAAAAACTACCGAAATTAGAGATATTTGGTGTGAAGTAGATTATTTACCATCCGTTCACGGTTCTGCATTATTTACTCGTGGAGAAACACAAGCTTTGGCAACAGCAACTTTAGGAACCTCAAGAGAAGCTAACCAAATAGATTCGCCAAGTGAACAAGGAGAAGAAAAATTCTATTTACACTATAATTTCCCACCATTTTCTACAGGAGAAGCTCGTCCATTAAGAGGAACTTCAAGAAGAGAAGTAGGACACGGAAACTTGGCACAACGTGCTTTAAAAAACATGATTCCTAGTGATTGTCCTTATACCATTCGTGTGGTTTCAGAAGTTTTAGAGTCAAATGGTTCATCATCAATGGCAACTGTTTGTGCTGGAACTTTAGCATTAATGGATGCCGGAATTCAAATGATTCGTCCGGTTTCTGGAATTGCAATGGGTTTGATTACCGATGGTGATCGTTTTGCAGTTTTATCTGATATTCTAGGTGATGAAGATCATTTAGGTGATATGGATTTCAAGGTAACTGGAACTTCAGAAGGAATTACAGCTTGTCAAATGGACATCAAAATTGACGGATTGAAATATGAAATTATGGAAGCTGCGTTGGCTCAAGCTAGAGATGGACGTTTGCATATATTGAATATTTTGACTGAAACTTTAGCTCAACCAAAAGCAGATGTGAAAGTTTATGCTCCAAAAATCATCATGAGAACCATTCCGGGTAACTTTATTGGTGCCTTGATTGGACCTGGTGGAAAAGTAATTCAAGAATTACAAAAAGCTACAGGTTGTACCATTGTTATCAACGAAGAAAATGAAATGGGAATTGTTGAAATTTTAGGAACAGATCCAGACGGAATTGCGAAAGTGTTGGCTAAAATAGACTCTATCATTTTTAAACCACAAATGAACGAGTCATATGAAGTAAAAGTAATCAAGATGTTAGATTTTGGTGCAGTAGTTGAATATACTGATGCTCCAGGAAACGAAGTTTTATTACACGTATCGGAATTGGCTTGGGAACGAACAGAAAACGTAACCGATGTTGTAAATATGGGCGATGTGTTTTTAGTGAAATATTTAGGTGTAGATCCAAAAACTAGAAAAGAAAAAGTGTCTAGAAAAGCACTTTTGCCTCGTCCTCCTAGAGAAGATGCTAAAATTATTACTCCAAAATCAGCAGAATAATTTTATCAATATAATTTTAAAAAATCCCAATTCATGTATTTATTTAGACTGAACCCAAAAGTTTGGACAAATTTATAATTAATTTTGATAATAATGAGCTCGATATTTTATCGGGCTCATTTTGTTTAAATTAGACTTGCTTCTGTCGTTATTGTAATAGTTTATATATTCTTTGATTTCTATT
>JBBRCJ010000084.1:0-9430 GCA_038204955.1 Flavobacteriales bacterium | reverse complement strand
TTTCTTCCAAAAAGCCAAGAAAATTATGCAACTTAAACCGTTTTTGTGTCTTACGAAAAAGTTGTTCATTTATTTTTGGTTGTTGGTTTCGCTCCTGCAAGGTTTTTCTCCTACAAGATTTTTCTCCTACAAGGTTTTTTTTAAACCTTGTAGGTGTTATTTTCATTGGTTTTTTATACCTACAAGGTTTGAAAAAAACCTTGCAGGATATCATTCAAAAGTATATTTTTCATTCAAATTACTTTCCTTTTGTTTATGACAAAAAATAAAATTTTCAATTCCCCCAAATAAATCTAAAACTTCATTTCTTTCTAATTTTGTCTCTTTTGATGATAAAAATGATTGATAAGATGAATATTTAAAACTCTCAAAATTCAAATCTAAATGATTTTTAGGATTCAAATGAACGTATATTATCAGATTTCTTAAATACTCTTCGTTTTCTAATCGAATTCGTTTAAAATGTTTTTCAAATAAACTTCCGGTTCTATCATTTTCTTTATTCACTGATTTTACATATGAATTAAAAAAGTTAGAAAATTTTTGAGTTACAACTTCACTATCATCATTTGTTTTAATTACAAAATGAAAATGATTGTCCATTAAACAATAAGCATAAATTGAAACGCTTTCTGATAAATACTTGTCAAATTGTTTTAGAAAATAAATTTTATTTTGCTCATTGAAAAAAATGGGAGTTCCATTTATTCCTTTGTTGTAAATATGATAATAATTATCTTTTTCTAAAATTTCTAATTTCATTTAAACATTGGCTTTTTTAACTCTTGCAAGGTTTTTTTCAAACCTTGTAGGTGTATATTTTAAAAGTTTTTTCTCCCATACCTACAAGGTTGAAAAAAACCTTGCAGGATATCCCACAACTACTTCACAATCTTAACCTTAATAGTATCGGCAACGCCGTAATTTCCGGAAACTAAAATTTTATCTTTGGATGTCAAAACAGGCGACAGAATTTCAATTTTAGTGTCCGTTTCAACACCTTTTTGAATAGAAATCTTAACTGCTGTATCTTTATTTATCATTTTCATAATCCAAAAGTTAGTTTCAGTTTCGTCTGATAAAACGGCTGCTTTTGGTAACGAAATTGATTTCGGGTTGGATGATTTTGTAATTCTAACTTTAACCACTAAATTTTCAGGAATATCACTTTTGCTACATTTTAATATTACATTTTGTGTTTGGGAAGCCATATCTACCGATGCCATAAATTTCGTCGCTATTGCGTATAACTCATTCCCATCAGGTAAAAAAACTTGATATTGTTTGTTTAAACTCACATATTTTTTCAATTCATAGGGTAAACTCAACACAATTGCAAAACTTGAAGCATCGTTTATTGTTGCCAATTGATCGCCATCTTGCACATAATCGCCCGATTGTGCATTTACATTAGTAATAAATCCGCTGGTCTCGGCCCTAACGTTTATGGCCCCACCAAAATTTAAACTTGGGTCGATTTTGTTAATTGTATTTCCTAAAACCTTTGATTCTCGTGTTTTTAACGAAAACAAAACCTTTCCTCGTGAAACATAATCGTTGGATTGTACATTAACGGAACTTAAATAACCTGTCGAATTGGCTTTGATAATATTTTTTACCAAATAAGAAGCTGTGGCATTCAAATCGACAAAACTTTCTACTGCCGATGTATCAATTGAGGTTAAAGTTACAGGAACAGTTGTGTCAGGCGGAGTTTCATCAACCACTTCTTTTTTACAAGAAATTATAAAGGTATTTATTAATAAAACAAAAATTAGTTTCTTCATTGATTTATTCGTTTAATTTCCAATAGTTTATCTCGTTAACGAGTTGCAATGTATTGATTTGATTTTGAGAAATAGCATTTTTTATAGCAATTAAATTACCCAATGCCAACACATATTCTGTAATTAATGCATCACCAGTAACTAACAATTTTTTGTTAGCTTCAATCAATGCTTCTACGATTATTAATTGCGATTGCAACTGCTTTTCTGACGCTTTTGCCTGTTTTAATTTCTGATTTAAAAGTAACAGTTGCTGCTGGTATTGCTTTGTAAAATTGCTTTTAAAAGCCGCATTTGTTTCTATTCCCACCGAAATTTTTTGATGATTTAACGACCGTTGTCCACCATCAAAAATAGGAATTATTAATCCAGCACCAACACTAACACCAAAATTCTTATGCGGATTGACTGTAAAACTTGATAAATAACCAGCATCTGCAAGTAATGAAAGTTGCGGTTTGTAAGCATTGTCAATCAATTTATTTTGGTTTTGATACTTTAAACTATCAATTTCAAATTGTTTAAAAAAGATACTTTTTTCTTGGTTTTGAATCAATTTTAATTCTATTTCTGGTTTTTTTAATTTCACAAAAGTCGAATCTACTTCACCAGCTAAATAATTTAACAATCCTAAATCGTTTTGATATTGCTGTTGAAATTGTAAAACAGTATATTCTTGATTTTTAATTGTTGAAAGAAAAATTAAATAATCGGTTTGCTTGTACACGGAATTTTGAGTTAATTTTTTTAAAATCAAGCCTTCTTCTTTCAACAATTTCTCAATTTTTTTATTGTAAATTACTTGTTCCGATGTTCCTGAAGCCAAAATATATTGCGAAGTAATGGCTTTATTCAAATCTTTAACTGCGATTTTTTTGTTTATTACTAAGGCATCTTTTATTAATTTATAAGAGTTAGCCTGCGAATTAAAAACACTTTTCGGAATTATATTTTTTCTAACGCCAACTAAAGCCGATAAAGTTTGCCCATTAGTAACTGCCGAATCATAGCCTACACTATCAACCAAAGGCGCATAATAAGCTTGAGCACTTGCCGAAACCTGAGGTTTATAGGTGGCTCGTAAAATCAAACTGTCTAATGAATTTGACCGTATTTGATTTTTCAAATCAACTAGTAAGGGTGAATTTTTTTGTGCTTTTTGTAGGTAAAAATTCAAATCTTTTTCTTGTGAAAAGGAATTGATAAAACATAGAAACAGCACAGTAGAAATTAAATATTTCATATATGCAGAAATTATTTTTTTGAGATCATTAAGGGTATCGCTTTTTAAATTGTATTTGCATACCAAATTTATTTGTTACGATTTCATATTGTAAAAATAATAAAAAATTCACATTCAAATAATTTACAATTGAATTGTGAATTTTATATTTATTTAGCGTTTTCAACTACTAAAACCGAAAATGAATTGGGTACAATTGAAGATCTTGGTTTAGGATTTTCTAGTGTAGGTTCTGGCTTTGCTCCAAACTCTGGTGTTGACATATACAATTGTTTGGTAGTTTGGCTAATTGCAATGGTTCTAGCCCCCTTTTTTGTTTCTAAAGTTTGAACAACTGTGAATTTATTTGCGGATTCTTCCTTAACTATTGTCATTGATCCTTCCCCATTTGAAGTAAAAATCAAGTTGTTTTTTGTATCAAACATAACACCATCACAACCATCGCCAATAGGAATATTTTGAATTAATTTACCCGTTTTTGCATCTAAAACCAACATCATTTTATTGCCACAAACTGAAAATAATCGGTTGGTTTTTACGTCAATTGCCAATCCAGTCGGTTCGTCGCCTGGTGCAACGCTATAAGTTGCTATAACTTCAAGGGTTTTTGTATTTACGGTTTTAATTTCATTTTTATCTTCAACATTTACATACATCAAATTTTTTCCATTTGTAACTGCAAATTCTGGTTTGCCTCCTAACGGAATTGTTTTTATAATTTTATTGGTTTTTGCATCTAAAACAGTAGCATCGTTTGATTTTGCATTGAATGTAAAAATATAGTTTGTGACTTTATCAAAAATCACGGCATCAGGCTTTTGTCCTTCAATTTTCACTTTTTCAATTAATGCAAATGTGGTTAAATCTATTACTGAAACGGTATTATCTTTTCCACAAGTAATAAAGGCTTTGTTAAATTCGTTAGCAATTGCAATGCCGTGAACGCCTTTAGTATCTAGAATTGTAGCGATTGTTTTATCGGTTTTTAAATCAACAACATTTACTACATCGCCGTGTGAAACAAATAAATGTTGGTTTAAGTCGTCTACCGTAAGATAATCCCAACCGCCGTCGCCAGCAATACTAATTTTTCTTGAAACTTTAAAATCTTGCCCGTAAGAAGTTCCTAAACAAGCAATTGCGAGTACTATAAATAATTTTTTCATTGTTTTTGTTTTTTGATATCCTGCAAGGTCTTTTTCTGACCTTGTAGGTATTTTGTTAAGATAATTTATACCTACAAGGTTTAAAAAAAACCTTGCAGGTAAACCAAAATAATTACTTTTTTAATTAATCTTTAGATGCTTTTATAAAATTTCCTTTGTCACTAAACAACAAATCAAGTCCTTTTACCTCAGCTTCATAGGTAACTACCCCTTCAGCATCGGTAATTTTTGCAGCTCCTTTTATTTTTTGATTTGGATAATTCTTTGCAACATAATCAGTAATTGATTTTGATAAATCACTTACTTGAATTTCATTTTCTGTTTCTAAAACTTTACCTTTTGCATTCATCAAAACCGAACATTCAATTTTATTTTGCTTGAAACCAGCCTCAAATTTTCCGTCTTCATTTTCCCATTTTACTTTTTTAATTTCAGGATATTGTTTTGCAAAAGCGGCTTTAACCTCGGCTGGAATATCCTTTTGAGCAAATGTGGTTAAAGAGAATAATAAAACGAATGCTGTAATTGCTAAATTTTTCATTTTTATTAAGTTTTAAAGTTTAAGTCACAAAGATGATACAAGAATCTATTTTAAATCTAATGAAAAACAATAAAATTAATTTTTTTAGATTGAAATAATAAAAGTATGCTTATTTGACAAGAAATCATAGTTTAAATTTAAATTGCTAATCACAGTAATTTCTTTTGAAATTGCCAATCCCAACCCTACTGAATTGTTAGAGGTACTGTTTTTTTGAAATCTTTCAAAAACGTTCGTCTCTAACTGCGAATGTATTCCTGAATTTGATATTTTGATGCTTGTTTTTGTTATTTCGATTTCAATAAATCCATTTTGAATATTGTGTCGTACAGCGTTTTGAATCAAGTTATTAATTAAAATTAAGCACAGATCTGGATTCATCTTAAAGAGAAAATCTTCTTCAATAGTTTGCTTTAATTGTAAATCATTATTTAAAATTTGTTCTTCAAATAATGTTAATGAGTTTGCAATTATTAATTGAAAAGAAACTTCATTTTTTTCTAAAAATTGATTGTTTCCAATTTTAGTAAGTAGCAACAACGATTTGTTTAGTCTAATTAATTTAGAACACGAATCGTCTATTGCAGTTATAATTTTTAAATCTTGTTCGTCGATATTCTTAGACTGAACTAATAAATCAATTTTTGATTTTATTACTGCAATTGGGGTTTGTATTTCGTGTGATGCGTTTTCAGTAAATTTTTTTTGATTGTTGTAATCTAAAATCATTTTTTCCATCATATTCGATAGTGAATTATTCAAATTGGTAAACTCTGTAATGGTGTTTTTTTTTGGCAAATTTACTTGATTATTGCTTGCTCGAAAGTTTTTAATAATTTCTAAAGTTTGATAAAATGGTTTCCAAATGGTCTTTGAAATCCAAAGATTGATTAAAAGAGTAATTAAAAAAAGAGCAAAAAGCAACAGCGAAAATAAATAGAAAATACCTTTGATTAATTCATCGTATTCTAATGTACTTCGCCACGTTTTTATTTGAAATTTATCGTTATTTACCTCAACAAATGCTGAAATTATACTATTTTCGGCCAATTCATTTTCTTTTCGATCATAAATTAAAGTATCTGAAAAAATGTTGTTTTTAGTTTTAATTTTATAATTCTTAGGAAGTTTAACTACTTGTGCTTCAAAACTTTTACTAATTAAATTAATAGCAACAGTATCCTTCAACTTGAGATAATTTTCTATGATTAATGTTCTTTTATATAACAATTCATTGTTACTTTCTTTAACTTCGTGAGTGATGACGTTAAAAAAAACAAAGCCAGCAATGAGCAACACTGGAATTGTAAATAACAAATAATACAAACTTGTTTTAAGCAATAATTTCATTCTAAAGTTTTAAAATTATATCCAATTCCATAAATTGTAGTTAAATAATCGGTACACTTTTTTTCTAGCAACTTTTTGCGTAAGTTTTTCACATGATTATAAATAAAATCGTAGTTATCAAATCCGTCGGCAGTATCGCCCCAAAGGTGATGTATTAAAGCATTTTTAGTAACAACTCTATTTTTATTAGTTATAAAATAAATCAATAAATCATATTCTTTACTAGTTAAAAGTGTTGGAACATCATTAACAAAAACTGCTCTTTGAGTTGGAATAATTTTAATTTCATTGCAAACAATTTCTAAATTACCATCAAACAGTTTCCTGCGCACAACAGCATTAATTCTAGAGTTGAGTTCGGGTAAATAAAATGGTTTAGGCAAATAATCATCGGCCCCTAAATCTAGTCCTAAAATTTTATCATCAAACGAATTTTTGGCTGAAATAATAATAATTCCTGCCTTGGATTTCTTGTCTTTAATTACTTCTATTAGTTTTAATCCTGATCCTTTTGGCAACGTAATGTCTAGCAAAATGCAGTCATAATCATAATCTGCTATCTTAAATTCTGCTTCTTCAAAAGTTGAAGCAGTGGTTACTAAATTATTTTCTAATTCAAGATACATTTGAATACTTTTTTGCAACTCAATTTCATCTTCAACAATTAGTATTTTCATATGTATTACAAAATTTCTACGAAGTTAAACTCTAAATCTATTGTAAATCTAACTTTTTACGATAAATAAAGGTATACCTATTTTATGGCGCAATTTATCAACGGTTGTGCCAAATAAAATATCTTTAAAACCAGTGTGTCCATGAGTTCCCATTACTAAAATGTCAAAATTTCCCTCATTTATAATTTTCGGAATTGTTTTATTTGGTTTACCAAATCCTAATTTAGTTTCAATTTTAAAACCTTTTTCGGTTAAAATTTCTTTATAATTTTGAAGTATCTTTATGTCAATTGAAGTTTCGTGGTCTTTAATGTTTTCACCATATAAAATTGCTCCGATGGTTTCAACCACGTGAATTAAGGTATATTTAGCTTCCATTCCTCCTAATTCAAAGGCTGAGTTTATAGCAATTTCATCTGCATAAGAGAAATCAACAGAAATAGCAATGTTTTTTTTGTTGTAAGATGTCGATTTAGAAAAATTTAATTTAAAATTGTGTGGTGAATGGTTTTCAATATTGTGTTTCGCTTTTGCAATAAATGGTTTAAAAATAATATATAATAATAGAATTAAAAACCCAATTGCTAATGGAACCGCTGTAAACCATACTATTAAAGGATTTTCTGAGGCTTTTATCCAACTTTGAATTTCATTAAAAACCAATTTTGCATTCAGCGAAACTATAATTGTAGCCACAATCCAAGAAACTATTTTTGTTAAAAGTGAAATTTCAAAACCTTTCATCTTCGCTTTATCACTTACAAAATGTATTAACGGAATAATGGCAAAACCCAATTGTAAACTCAAAATCACTTGACTCAAAATAAGCATTTTACCAGTTACACTTTCACCAAAAACCATAATTACAATTACAGCAGGAACAATTGCAATTAGTCTTGTTATTATTCGTCTGACCCAAGGTTGAATTCGCAAATTCAAATACCCTTCCATTATTATTTGTCCTGCTAATGTTCCAGTAATTGTAGAACTTTGACCAGCCGCAATTAAAGCAACAGCAAACAATATTGGTGCCCATTTTGAACCCAACATTGGCGATAGTAATTGATAAGCATCTTGAATTTCTGCTACTTGAAACAATCCTGCTTTGAAAAACGTAGCGGCAGCCAAAATTAAAATCGCGGCATTTACAAAGAATGCCAAATTTAAAGCAATCGTAGAATCAATAAAATTATATTTTAAGGCTTGCTTTATTCCCTCAAAACTTCGATCGAATTTTCGGGTTTGAACCAATGATGAATGTAAATATAAATTATGAGGCATTACTGTAGCGCCAATAATTCCAATTGCAATGTACAAAGCTGTTTCGTTGGGTAATGTTGGCATTAACCCTTTTAAAATACTTCCAACTTCAGGTTGTGCAAAAATCATTTCAAATACAAATGAAATTCCAATAATCATTACTAAAGTAATAATAAAGGCTTCCATTTTTCGCATACCCTTATTGATTAAAAAAAGCAATAAAAAAGTATCTAAAACTGTAATTAATACCCCATTAATTAATGAAATTCCAAACAATAAATTTAGTCCAATTGCCATTCCTAAAACTTCAGCCAAATCACATGCAGCAATAGCAATTTCTGCCAAAAAATATAAAATATAATTAATAAATTTTGAGTACGTTTCTCGTGACGCTTGCGCTAAATCACGTTGTGTAACAATGCCTAAACGAGCACTTAAACTTTGCAAAAGCAATGCCATTAAGTTACTCATTAATAAAACCCACAAAAGTGAATAACCAAATTGACTGCCGCCAGCCAAATCGGTTGCCCAATTTCCGGGATCCATATAACCCACCGAAATTAAATAGGCTGGACCGAAAAATGCTACTATTTTTCTAAAGGTTGATGTTTTGCCTTGTGTGGCGACCGATTCATTTACTTCTTCTAGTGATTTACTCATTTATGTTTTTTTTAAACCAGTAAGTAATTAATAAAAATCAAGATTCTTTGACTTAGAAAACTTAATTCCTTAAAGTTAAAATTATTTTTTAGGCTTTTTTAACAAATAAATTATTGGCTATTTTATTGGAAACTAATATTTTATTTTTTTTAATTTCGATAGTCATTGAATTATCGAAAGGTTCTTTTTCAAGAATTGTGATTTTTGATCCTAGTGCTATTTTTTGTTTATCAAGATATTGTAAAAACCCTGACGAAGAATCTTTAACACCAATACAAATACATTTTTTATTAATTTCTAAATCGGATAAAAGCTGTTTTTCTGTTTTTAAAATTTTTCCATTCTTATCTGGAATTGGATCTCCATGCGGGTCTTCTGAAGGAAAATTTAGAAATTCATCTAATTTATCAATTAACTTTTCTGATTTTATATGTTCTAATTCTTCAGCAATTTCGTGTACTTCATCCCAAGCAAAATTTAATTTTTCTACCAAAAAAACTTCCCATAAACGGTGTTTTCTAACAATCATTTTTGCGATTAACAAGCCTTTCTCTGTTAAAAAAACCCCTTGGTACTTTTGATAGTCAATTAATTCTTTTTCAGCTAGTTTTTTTAGCATATCCGTTACGGATGATGCTTTAGTTTCCATTTTTACGGCTATTGCATTAGTTGAAATTTCGGTTTTAGAAACTAACGATAAATGATAAATTATTTTAAGATAATTTTCTTCGGATTGGGTCATTATA
>JBBRCJ010000083.1:0-9490 GCA_038204955.1 Flavobacteriales bacterium | reverse complement strand
TGGTTATTGCGTCGGGGCTCACCTCTTCCCATCTCGAACAGAGAAGTTAAGTCCGACTGCGCTAATGGTACTGCAATTTGTGGGAGAGTAAGTCGCCGCCTTTCTTAAATCCTCATCATTTAATTGATGAGGATTTTTTTTTACTCTTTTTTATTAAAAATCAATTGAAATTATTTAACAAAGTGAAATCAATTGTATGTTTTTTTAAAGTATGCACAACAAGAATTTATTGAACAATCATTACATTTAGGATTAGTTGGACGATAGATTTCTCGATCTAAAAAAGATAGAGCCATTCCAATTTCACCCCAAATATCTTGTGGTAAAAGGTTAAGTAACTGTTTTTCAATTTTATTTCCATCTTTTGATTCAGAAACTAAACCAATTCTTAGAGCTACTCGTATTACATGTAAATCAACAATTATGTCTTGAGCTGGTTTTAAAGATTCTCTAATAATAACATTAGCAGATTTTCTGCCAATTCCTTTTAAACCTAATAATGATTCCATTTTTGTTGGAATATTATAATCGTTTTTGATCGTTTGGGCTATTTCTATAAGCCAATTCGCTTTTGTTGCATAGTTCCTAACTTTTGTATTATGCATTGTTAAAGCATCTGAATTTGAAACTGATAAACTTTCTAAATTCGGGTATTCACTAAAAAGCGATGGTGCTATGTTGTTTATATTTGCATCTGAATCTTGTGCAGATAAAACAACCATAACTAGAAGTTGATATAAATTTTCATAATGTAAAGGATGCCTTTTTCCTTTATATTTATTAATCAACGATTTTAAATCATTATCCCAAGTATTAAATAAAGTCATTCTTTTTAAATTTATGAAAAAAGCAAGTAACTTAAAAAATTAATTAAATATTATTTTAGAAATAAATCTCCTTCTTATTTAATTAGACTTTTATTTATTCAAATAAATCAAAGTTTAAATATTCAGAATATTTATAAAGATTATATTTGCACTTCAAACAGAAAAAATAATGAAAGACTTACTAAACAAATTTGAAAATAAAGAACCTGAAATAATTTTTAATTGGAAAGATTCAGAAACTGAAGCTGAAGGTTGGACGGTTATTAACTCCTTACGTGGAGGTGCAGCGGGTGGTGGAACTCGAATGAGAAAAGGATTGGATATGAATGAGGTACTTTCCTTAGCTAAAACTATGGAAGTAAAATTTTCTGTTTCGGGACCTTCTATTGGAGGAGCTAAATCAGGAATCAATTTCGACCCGAACGATCCACGTAAAAAAGGGGTTCTACAACGTTGGTACAAAGCCGTTTCTCCATTATTGAAAAGTTATTACGGAACTGGTGGCGACTTAAATGTAGATGAAATTCACGAAGTAATACCAATGACCGAAGAATGTGGAGTTTGGCATCCGCAAGAAGGCGTTTTTAACGGGCATTTTAAACCAACCGAAGCTGATAAAATTAATAGAATAGGACAATTACGTCAAGGTGTTGTTAAGGTTATTGAAAATTTGAAATTCTCTCCTGATGTTTCTCGAAAATATACAGTAGCCGATATGATTACTGGTTTTGGAGTTGCTGAAGCTGTTCGTCATTATTACACTATTTATGGTGGTGATGTAAAAGGTAAAAAAGCAATTGTTCAAGGTTTTGGAAACGTAGGTTCTGCAGCCGCTTTTTATCTATCTGAAATGGGTGCAAAAGTTATAGGAATTATTGATAGAGATGGTGGTTTAATAAACGAAAATGGATTTAGTTTTGATGAAATTAAAACCTTGTTTTTAAATAAAGATGGTAATAAATTAGTTGCCGATGCAATGATACCTTTTGCTCAAATTAATGAAAAAATTTGGACTATTGGTGCAGAAATTTTCACGCCTTGCGCAGCCTCACGATTGGTAACCAAAAGTCAAATTGATAGTCTAATTGCCAACGGACTGGAAGTGATTTCGTGTGGTGCTAATGTACCATTTGCCGATAAAGAAATATTTTTCGGACCTATTATGGAAGAAATAGATAGTAAAATAAGTTTAATTCCTGATTTTATTTCCAACTGCGGAATGGCTCGAGTTTTTGCCTATTTTATGGAGAAAAAAGTGCAAATGACTGACGAAGCCATCTTTAACGACACTTCTGAAATTATTCGTAAAGCCATTCAAAATGCCCATTCAATTAATTCAGATAAAAAAAATATAAGCGCTACGGCTTTTGAAATTGCATTGAAACAATTGGTGTAATTTTAAATACTATTTTTCAAAATCAAACGTTTAAATTAAAAGCGTAAAAATGAAATCACAATTAATTTTAAAATCGGTTCAATTATTTTCTGATGCTATTGAAAAAGCGCCAGGATCGGACAGAACAAAATCAATTGTTTTATCATCAACTTTGTTTTTGCTATTACTTTTATTACTGTTTTTTATACGCTTTTGGCCACCATCCAATATTGCAGAACTTGTTGGTGGAGGCGGTGGAGGCGGAGTAACTGTAAATTTTGGTGATACCGATTTTGGGTCGGGCAAACAATTCGAAAGTAAAGAATTGGACGTAAAAAAAGTTTCAAAACCAATCGTATCACCAAAAACTCCCGATGAAAATATAATTACATCCGAAAAATCAAATGATGATGTAGCCGTAATTCCAAAATCAGAAAACAAGAAAAAAACAGCCATTGTTGACCCTAAAAAAGACATAAAACCTATCGAAGTAAAAAAACCAGTGGTTAAAAAAACCGATAACGCTTTAGCAAATCTATTAAAAGGTAACAACAAAGGTGGCGACGGAAACTCGAAATCATCTGGCAATCAAGGACGTTCCAACGGCGACATAAACTCAAACGGATATTCGGGAACTGGTGGTTCGGGCGGTGGCACAGGTGGCGGAACGGGTTCGGGTAATGGTACAGGCACTGGCGCAGGCACAGGTTCGGGCACTGGCGGAGGTAACGGTTCGGGCATCGGCAATGGTTCGGGCTATTCGCTCGGTAACCGCAAGGCACTCTCGAAACCCCAACCCAATTACACCTGCAACGAAGAAGGCAAAGTAGTAGTAGAAATTTCGGTGGATAGAAACGGCAAAGTTACTAATGCAACTGCGGGTATTAAAGGCACCACCAACACCGCATCGTGCCTGTTGAGTCAAGCCAAAATTGCCGCATTGAACACTAAATGGGAATCCAGCACGGATGCTCCCGAAAAACAAGTAGGTAAAATAATTTATAATTTTAGTTTAAATTAATTTTATTGGGGCGTTTCCCGAAAAGGGGCGGGCTTTACGTTACAATCTTTTGTCTCGTCAAAAAAAACGAGACAAAAGGATTTCCACTACAATCCCTAACGCACTCACGTATATCTCAAGAAAATCCATCTTAAATCTAAAACTTAAGATGGATTTTTTTATTTTTATAAAAGTTTTTTTTAAAACTGTAACAATTCAAAAAACCAATTGTCTTTAGTATAGATTAATTAATCAAAAAAAATTTTTTGCCAACCGAAAACCAAAATATCGAATTGTTGCTCACGCAATGCAAACTACAAAATCAAAAAGCCCAATTTGCGGTTTACAATTTGTATAGCAAAGCAATGTACAACGTAGCATTTCGAATTTTAGGCAATCAAATGGAAGCCGAAGATGTAATGCAAGACAGTTTTTTGAAAGCATTTACTAAAATTGAAACTTATAATTCCGATGCAACCTTTGGTGTCTGGTTAAAACGAATTGTAATCAATAAAAGTATCAACGAACTCAAAAAATCGAAAGCATATCAAACCGAAACCATTTCGGAAAATTTTGAAAAAGTAGCCGAAAACAATGACGAAATTTCATTTACCAATCAAAAAGCCGAACACGTTTTAAAAACCATTCAAAGCCTGAAAACCAATTACAAGGTTATTTTAACCTTGTTTTTTATAGAAGGATTTGATTTAGAAGAAATAACCGAAATTCTTAAAATATCTTATGAAAATTGCCGCACCACAATGAGTAGAGCTAAAGAAAGTTTAAGAAAAAAATTAGTTGCATAATGAATATAGAAAACAAAAATAATCCGTTTGAGAATCAAAACTGGGATGTTGAAACCCCAATTGACGGACACGAAAAACGATTTTTAAAGAAATTAAAAGCTAAAAAATCTAAAAAGCAAACCTTTTGGAAACCACTGGCTATTGCTTGTAGTTTAATAATTAGTTTCGGCGTTTTGTATATCATTTATTCCAATTCAACTAGCAATGAATTAACTAAAGAGGTAGCTTTTTCGCCTGAAGTACAAGAAACTAATGATTATTTTTCGTCGGTAATCAATAAAGAATTAACAACTTTAAAGCAAAAAGAAACACCACAAAGCAAAGTTTTAATCGGCGATGCCTTAAAACAAATGGAAAGTTTAGAAAAAGATTACGATAATTTAAAACTTGAAATTAAAAATAATGGCGAAAATAAACAAATCGTTTTCGCCTTAATCACCAATATGCAAACCCGAATCGATTTTTTAAAATCGGTTTTAAATCAAATTGAAACCATAAATAAATCGTACCATGAAAACATTTTATAGTAACATTCACCCCAACCTTGGGAGCCGAGAATCTAATAATATGCTATACAAAATAGTTCTACTTTTATTATTTCCAATTTTAACTTTTGCAAATTCAATTGATGAAACTATAGTTAAAGAGAAATCAATTTCTAAAATTTACTCAACAAACAACGATGCAAAGGCTGAAATTAACAACCGTTTTGGCTCAATTACCATTGTTTTATGGAATGAAAATAAAATTTCAGTCGATGTAAATATTAAAGTTACTGGAACAAGTGAAAAAAATGTTAATCGTAAATTTGAGAGTATCGATGTTGATTTTTCAAATTCAAGTTCAAATGTATCTGCTAAAACTACATTTGATAACGACAGCGATAGCAATAGTTATGAAAGTATCAATATTGAAATTAATTATTTAGTAAAAATACCCAAGAATGGAAGTATTGATTTGTCTAATAAATATGGCAATATTTACATTGCCGAACTTAATGGCGAGTCAAAAATAAATTTAAAATACGGAAGTTTAAATTTAGGACAATTTAAAAATAAATCAAATACATTTGAATTGGGTTATGCGACCAACTCAAGTATTGATTTTATTGATAATTTGAAATTGGATTGCAAATATTCTAAACTTAGTATTGATAAAAATTATAATATTTCAATTAAAGGAAATTACAATGATTTTATGTTTCAAAACATTGGAATTGTAAAATTTGAAGGCAATTATAGCAAAATAAAATCAAATACAATGGTACAATTGGATTGCGATGGAAATTACTTAGTTTTAAAATTAGGAGATGTAATTCAAGCCGATATTACTTCTAATTATACGGATATAAATTTATCGGCAAACAGCAAAACCAAAAAAATTAATGTTGATGGAAATTATTCGAACACCAAAATTAATTGCAGTAATGATTTTGCATTTGATTTCGAAATAGCTATAAATTACGGAAATCTAAACAGCAATCTAGATTTGAATTATACTGAAAAAAGTGAAAAGGGAAATTCAAAATACTATGTTGGAACTAGAAATTCATCTGGAAAATCAAAAATAAAAATAAACACAAATTACGGAAGCGTAAAGTTTTCAGAATAATTATTTAATCAACTTAAAAATCAAATGAAATGAAAAAATTAGTTTTATTAGCCTTATTGGCTACAAGTTTCGTAAACGCCCAAGACTGGTATGGCGAAAAAGTAAAAGGAAACGGGAAAGAAGTTTCCGAAAAAAGAACTACCTCCGAGTATGATGTAATTTCAGTGTCTGGACCAATGGATATGACTTTGATTGCAGGAAAAGAAGGAGATTTAACTTTGCTTGGTGAGGAAAATTTACTTCCTTACATTAAAACCGAGGTCGAGGGCAATACACTTAAAATTTATGTAGAGAAGAAAATAAATTTACGCCCTAGCAACAACAAAAAATTAATTATTACCGTTCCATTTGATAAAATTAGTAAAGTTAGTTTGGCCGGATCTGGAGATATTATGAGTAAAGATGTGATTACTGGCGAATCATTTGAAGTACGTTTATCTGGCTCAGGAAATGTTTCTATGGAAGTCAATTCAACAAATTTAGAAGCAGCAATTGCAGGTTCGGGCGATATTTCTATAAAAGGAAAAGCAACTAATTTAGAAGCAAAAATATCAGGTTCGGGGGATATAAAATGTGAAAATGTCGTTTCAGAAAATGCAACGGCAAGTATTTCGGGTTCGGGTGATATTAAAGTGAATTGTAGTAAAAAATTGGTGGGTCGAATTTCAGGATCAGGTGATATTCGCTACAAAGGAAAGCCAGAATCGGTTGATAAAAAGGTTAACGGATCTGGCGAGGTTTCGAGTTTTTAAAAAGGATATTTTTATAGTTGTAAAGCCCAAATCGTTTTAGACTTCTTCCAAAAAGTTAGACACTATTTGGGCTTTTTTTTATATTTTTAAATACTCCAAAACGTTTTTCTCAATCCGATTATAAGTATTAGAAATATCGGCTTTATGAAACTTTTCGCCTAAAATATTTTCGTACAATTCGATATATCTTTCTGAAACGGTTTCGATATAATCATCGGTCATTTCAGGAATTTGTTGTCCGTCTAAACCTTGAAAACCTTTTGAAATTAACCATTGACGCACAAACTCTTTCGATAATTGTTTTTGTGGTTCGTTGGCGTTTTGTCGTTCTTGATAGCCTTCAATATAAAAATAACGAGAAGAATCAGGTGTGTGAATTTCGTCAATCAACACAATTTTACCTTCTTTTGTTTTACCAAATTCGTATTTAGTATCTACCAAAATCAGTCCTTTTTCATGAGCTATTTCCGTTCCTCGTTGGTATAAATCTCTGGTGTATTTTTCTAAAATAAGATAATCTTCTTCGGTTACAATTCCTTTTGATAAAATAGCTTCTCTTGAAATATCTTCGTCGTGTGCGCCATTATCCGCTTTAGTAGTTGGTGTAATTATGGGTTCCGGAAATTTATCGTTTTCTTTTAAACCATTGGGCATTGAAACGCCACAAATAGTTCTTTTGCCTAAAGCATATTCTCTTGCGGCGTGACCTGATAAATACCCTCGAATTACCATTTCAACTTTAAAAGGTTCGCATAAATGACCAACAGCCACGTTTGGATCAGGAGTGCCAATTAGCCAATTTGGAACAATATCTTGGGTCAATTGCATAAATTTGGTTGCAATTTGATTCAAAATTTGACCCTTGTACGGAATTCCTTTTGGTAAAACTACATCAAATGCCGAAAGTCTATCTGTAGCAATCATAACTAAAAGTTCGTCGTTTATATTGTAAACTTCACGAACTTTCCCTCGATAAACTGATTTTTGATTTGGAAAATTAAAATGTGTTGTTGTTATTGTTTGCATTTTTTGTAATTAGTTGTGTTATGCAAAAGTAGTGTTTTCAAAAATAAAAAAAAACTCTATATTTAATTAATCAACCCGTTGGCAGAAACGTTTAGAGTTTTTAATTGTTTGATATAAGTTTTAATTACTTTTTTAAAGATTGTTGAACAATAAAATTTTATTGTTTAAATAAATAATTGAAACATAATTTAATTTTATTTTCGGACACTTCTTCCTCATAAGCAGAAGTACAAATATTTACAACTTGTCAATTTCTTCTTTTTTCAATCCCGTTAATTTAATAATATCCACTAACTTTAGACCTATTAGTTTTGTGTTTTTGGCAATCTCTAGTTTCCCTTGTAATTTCCCTTCATCGAAACATTTCTAGAGCCAACAAAAGTTAATTGCCACCTTTACCAACAAGACTTATTGCGGAATATAATACTCGAAAAAAACCAACATACAAGCCTTACTCAACCTTGTGAATAACTTTATGGTGCTTTACATAGGAACGGCTTTTAGCGGCAGTACTCCTTGTTATCATGTTTCTTGTCCTTTGATTTGTCTAATGAGCTATTCAAGAATTTTCATATCCTTATTTTTTATTCAATTCTGCATAATCAAAAACTAAATTACAAAAAGTAATGACGCCTAATTTAAATGAAGCATTATCAATAATAAATTCTGGGGTGTGACCTGTTGGAGCTGTTGTAGGATCTTTTCCTTTATGCATGCCACCCAACCGAAAGTATAAACCGGGCACTTTTTGAGCATAAAATGAAAAATCTTCTGCACCAGTTTTCGCAGGAACGAGAAGTAAATTTTCAACTCCAGCCGATTTTTGCAAAGAGGGTAATATGCTATTTGTAAGTGCAAGATTATTAAAGGTAACAGGGTATTTAACTGCATAAGGCAACTCCACTACAGCTGTTGCTTGTGCTGCTTCAGCTGTTTTTTCTGCAATTTGTTTAATTCGGCTGTAAATCAAGGTTTCATCTTCAGTAGTAAATGCCCTCACATCACCAAGTAGCTCCACTTGTGAAGGAATAATATTAGAGCGGTTGCCCCCATTAATAGCACCAACTGTAACTACCGCCGCATTTTCAGTGATATTCACATTTCTACTTACAATTTGTTGAAGACTAACAACAATTTGAGAAGCAGTGAGAATTGGATCGATCGAATACCAAGGTCTAGCCCCATGACTAGGCTTGCCTTTTATCGTAATTTTAAAATCTGCAACACCTGCTAAAAATCCACCAGGACGATAGGAAAGTTTACCAACTTCTAGTTGTGAGTCTATGTGCAATCCAAAAATAACGTCCACTTTAGGGTTTTCCAACACACCTTCTTTCACCATAAGTTTAGCTCCACCTTCTTCGCCTTTCGGTGTCCCTTCTTCTGCAGGCTGAAAAATAAATTTTACGGTGCCTTTCAATTCTTTTTTCATACTTGCTAAAACTTCAGCTACACCCATCAATATAGCTACGTGGGCATCATGTCCGCAAGCGTGCATTACACTAGTTTCTTTTCCGTTGTATATGGTTTTTACTTTGGAAGCAAAAGGTAAATCGTTAACTTCTTCTATCGGCAAGGCATCCATATCGGCTCTTAAAGCGATTACTGGTCCAGGTTTGTCGCCTTTCAAAATGCCTACAACTCCTGTGTAAGCCACATTTGTTTTTACTTCAATACCGAGCGATTGTAAATGTTTGGCAACTATTGTCGCAGTTCGTATTTCTCGGTTACCCAATTCAGGATTTTGATGAATGTCCTGCCGCCAAGTAATTACCTTTTGCTCTACTTTGTCAGCACTTTGAGTAATTAATTCGCTGTATTTGCTTTTTTGTGCAAAAATATTGAAAGAAAATATATTTATTAATGCGATAAATAGTAGGGTTGATTTATTTGTTTTCATTTCTTTATGCTGTTTAGTTGATGTTTTTTTGAATTTTCCGTTCTGCGATAGTATTACCGCTAACGTCAGAGTGTGAAAAAACTTGCACAATCTATCAAACAAATATACCAATAAACTTGTAAGATACACCTAATAGTTGTATTTTTAATGATGCAACACATTCAAGGAATTTCCCGTAATCAGTTACACGTAT
>JBBRCJ010000082.1:0-10111 GCA_038204955.1 Flavobacteriales bacterium | reverse complement strand
AATTAACTCACAAAAGATTATCCCATAAAAATAAATTTTTTTGTCTTTTCTTTTCCTCTTCATCGGTGCCATAGCTGAACCAGTCTTTGGCTTTATCTAATAAAAAAGTTTTTATTTCTGCCGACTTGTATGTTTTTTTTGCTGAAATTGGTTTTATTTCATTTGGGTTTACGACCGTTAAATTCACTTTGGTTGCAATATAAGAAGTATGCAATCTTGGAATTGTAACGCCAAGAATCATTCCGGGTAAACCATTTATGGAACAAGGGCCTCCAGAAATTACTATTTCGTCGGTATAAAAAGCAAAAACATAAACTTCGTCAAATATTTTCCCAATTGCTTTTCTGCAATTGTATCCAGCAATTTCTCGGTTTTCATTCGTAATTTTCCATTCAATTGTATTTATAGAATCTAAAACAACAAAATTACTTCCTCCAATTTGTTTTTGAGAATTCATTGTTTTTGATGTAAAATCATAAAACCAAGAGTTTTCCTCGTCAGATTCTTTTTCATATTTCGGAATCTTTGTTTTTTCGCTCCAGCGGTCGAATTTATAACTACTTTTATTGTCTGAAAAAGTATATTTGTAATACGATGTTTTGAGGTCGGAAATGTTTTCTTTCATTTTTTCATCCCAACTGTTATTGCCCATTCTTTTTTTAAGATTGGTGTTTACTTCAAATTCAATTTCTGCTTTTTCAACAAATCGTTGGGCTTGTAAAGAAAGGTTAAATAAAAGAATCGCTAGTTGTACTATTATAAATTTCATAGTTTTAAAATTATAATTTGTTATTGTTTTTAAAATTCCAAGTTAAACCAAGCATAAAATATCTTTTTAATCGGTCGTTTTGCTCTTCACCAATTGAATTTTCTCTGTTATATCGCTCAATTCCAATATTTTGATTAAGAATATCTCTAACCAAAAAATAAGCCGTAAATTCTTCTTTTTTAAAAGTGCGTTGCAATCTTGCGTTCCATATTTGATTGTTTAAATTCGATTGAAAATCACTTGTTTTTTGACGAGTAAATAAATTATAATCCGATGAAAATTTCCAGTCTTTACTAAAATAAACTGCGATATCACAACTAAAATTGTTGGTGTTAAACGATGTTGTTTCATTGTTTTGAGTGGTGCTGTTTCTGTTGTTTGAAAATTGATTATTTATGGAAAAGGAATATTTTTTTTCTTCCTCTTTTGATAAACCTAAAGAAAGACCAGAGTTCAAAATTTTGGTATCACTTTTCACAGAATTTATGCTAATGATTGATTTATTGTAACTAATAGTCGGATTTACGTTTACTTGTAAATTGACTTTTTTTATTTTAAATCCATATCCACCATAATAATTGATAGAAAAATTCCCATTTGTATTTATAGGTTTTAAAGTTGTTTTAGCGTCTTGAAGATTAATTTGTCTGTCATAAATAATTAAGTCTGATGTGGTTCTAAAACTAATATTTTGATAAAGATAGGAATCGCTTACCATATTATAACTGTTTTGTGAAATGTTAAAACTGTTGGTAAACGATTGCTTCAAATCTGGATTTCCTAATTTTTGATTAAAAAAATCTTGATTGTTTCTTAAGGGCTGCAACTGATCTAAAGTTGGTTGCCTTGTAGATCCATTATATCTTATAGATAAATTGGAATTACTTTTATACTTATAAGTAAAATTTGCCGATGGAAAAATGTTAGTAAAATTTCGATTGTATTGTTTGTTTAATGTTTGGTCTTGTAAGTCGAAATTTGTAAATCCGAAACCACTACCAAAACTATAATTTATTTTTTTAGAGTTATAACTAAGTTTTAAGTTGGGTTTATGAACGCTGATGGTTTGTTTAAATTGATTTGATAAATCAGTTACCAGTAAATCATACTCATTTGTTAAGCTTGAAAAATCATAGGTTGATAAACCGCTAGATCCTAAATTGTAACTAATTTCATAGGCTATTTGCAAAGCAAATTTCTTATTCAAGGGTTCGGTATACGATAAATTTAAGGTATTGTCATTAGTTGATCTTTCTCCAATTTTATTTTGATTTAACTTAATTACGTTAGATAAAATTCCGTTTGTATAGCTTTCATTATCAGAAATTAAAAAACCATTAGAATTATTGTTTAATCTGTTCCAGGATAAACTTGTGGAAAAAGTTCGGCGTGCCTTTTTAAACTTATGTTTGAATAAAAAACTGGTAGAAATAGAGTACTTATTATATTTTGAATTAGTGTTTTGTTGTCGTTTATTTTTTAAAACATCATTTTCGTCGGTAGTAATTCCGTTAAATAATTCATTACTATCAGTAGTATAAAAATTGGTTTTGTTTGATATTTTTATTGTGTTTACACTGTCAACTTTTACTTCATAAGTAGCATTTAATTTAAAATTACTTCGCTTTATATCACTAATTGTATTTTCATTTTCGTTCAGTTGAGTTGCACCAATTTGGGCTTTATTAAACCTACGATTTGTATTGGTATAAATTTGATTATTAAATTTTGGTGCAACATTCAAGTTGTGTTTTTCGTTCCATTTGTTATTGTATTGCAGTCCGGTATTGGTATTTTTTATAAAACCATTTTGTGTATTAATATTTGGCTCTCCGTCGTTGTTGCCGCCCGACCATTCATAACCTACATTTCCATCATCATCCATATTCATAGAAAAATTGTCATTACCGCCACCATACTTGTCATTATCCTGCCAATCTAAGCCATCTTGACCTGTGTTTCCGTTTAGCAAAAAACCCGAAATTTTTCTTTTTCCTTTAAAAGAACTGATCAGCATATTGGTATTGTATCTTGAGTCAATATCGGTTAACGGACCATTAGCTGCATCAATTTTACCAAAAAAGCCTTTCTTTTTATCCTCTTTAAGTTTTAAATTTATTGTTTTTTGCGTTTTGCCGTCGTCAATACCTGTAAATTCTGCTTGCTCACTTTTTTTATTAAAAACCTGAACTTCTTTTACTGCATCAGCACGAAGATTCTTGACAGCCATACCCGGATCGTCGCCAAAAAATTCTTCGCCATCAACTAAAACTTTTTTTACAGTTTCGCCCATTGCCTTAATTTCGCCGTTTTTGTTTACTTGAATTCCTGGTAATTTTTTTAGTAATGCTTCTACGTTTGCATTGGCATCAACCTTAAAATCACTTGCTCTGTAACTAGTTGTATCTCCTTTAATTCGTATTGAACCCGTTTTTATAATTACTTCTCTCAGTAACTTACCTTTACTTAAAAGCGAAATTGTTCCTAAATTTTTGTGGTTTTCATCAACAGTTATATCATCAAGATAATCCGCATATTGATAATGAGAAGTCATTAATACAAATTTGTTATTTTTTACATTTTTAAATTCAAATTTTCCTTCTTTGTCTGAGCGAGTAAATTTGTATAAAATGGAATCTTTTGGAGTTAATAAGGCAATTACCGCATTGTAAATTGGTTTTTTTTCTTCATCAGACAAATTTCCTGTTAGATTAGTTTTTTGTGAAAAACCGGAATAAAAAAACAATAAAACAACTATAACAAAGGTATTTTTTAGCATAAATATTTATTGAACAAGGTAAAAATTAATTATTTTTTTGTTGCTAGTTATTTGTGGTTAATTTTACAAGCTAGTCATCTACAATAAAAATATTTCCTACAAATATAAAAATTTTAATATATATTCTTAATTTATAAATTAACTTAATTGCAACAAAGTTTTAAGAAATAGTTTTTAAACTTGATGAATACTGAAAAAGAATTCAGTTAACTACGATGATTTAAATTTAACCAAGCAATATTCATATTCCGATTATATGCTTTGGCAATTTCAAGAACGTGTAGAATTGATAAAAGGATTTATTTTAAAAATGAGTCCTGCGCCCAATCGATTTCATCAAACGGTTTCATTAAATGTTAGTAGTACTTTTTTTCAAAAATTCAAACATCAAAAATGCAATATTTATGTCGCTCCTTTTGACGTTAGATTATCAATAAAATCAAAGAAAAAAGACTCTACTGTAGTACAGCCCGATTTGTGTATTGTTTGCGACAAATCCAAACTTGATGATCAAGGATGTAATGGCGCTCCTGATTTAATTGTTGAAATTATTTCGCCTAATAACCGCAAACACGATATGGATACCAAATTCAAATTATATGAAGAAGCAGGCGTTTTAGAATATTGGATTATTGAATCAATTGACAAAGTAGTTTTGGTATATACTTTGCGTGATGGAATTTATATTGGTTTAAAACCTTTTACAGAAGGAGAAATATTTGAAAGCCCATTATTTCCAGAAATGAAAATTGCAATGGACGATGTTTTTTATCGAGTTTAAAAAATAATTACCTTTAATTTATGGAAGAACGAATAACAATAAACGATTTTTCAAAACATCTTTTTTGGGATGTGGATTTGACTGATTTTGATTTTGAAAAGCACAATAAGTTTTTAGCACAAAGAGTTATTGAGTATGGAAAAATGAATGATTGGAATTTATTAAAAAACTATACGGTTTAAATAAAATTAAAGAATTAGCATTACAATTCCGAACATTAGATGCCGTTTCTCTTTCATTTCTATCAGTAATTTTTAAAATTGACAAAACAGAATTTAGATGTTACAAACACAAACAACTAGTCCAGAATTATTGGAACTCTTAAAAAAGCTAATGAATGATGATTTTTTTAAGAATTTTATTTTAGTTGGCGGAACTTCTTTAGCACTGCAATTAGGAAATAGAAATTCTATAGATATTGATCTATTTTAACACCTAGAAATCATATTGAATTGTTTCAAGATAAACTTTCTGATTTTGGAACTGTTGAAGTGAGTCAAACTTCAAGAAATATTTTTATTAGTTCAATAAATTTAATAAAAGTTGATTTTGAAATTATAATTTTATCTAAAAAAAAAGCCTTTAAAACAAAAAATTCCAAATCTCAATAAAATCGTGATTTGGAATTTTTTTGTTTGTAAAGAAATTACTCTTTAATTTCTTCTTCTTTTTTTGGTGCAGCAGTTTCGTCTTTTGATGCTTTCTTGAATTCGTTAATCCCCGAACCTAAACCTTTCATTAACTCAGGAATTTTTTTACCTCCAAAAAGTAATAAAACTACTACTGCAATTAAAATAATATGGCCACCACTCAATAATTCTAATGATATAAATAAAGATTTCATAATTTTAAAATTTAATAACAAACAAAAGTAAAAAAAAAAAGTGTACAACTTTAATTTTTTACGTTAAACTACGTTAAAAGTGATTAATTGCAGTTTCAAAATTTAAACTAAAGCCCCAAAAGAGTCAAAATTTACTATATTTGTTTTAAATAAAGTTAATAATGTTTAAACGAATTAAAAAGTATTTTACTAAAGAAAATCTTCATACTAAAAATCGATTAGTGATTTTGAATGAAGATTCGTTTGAAGAAATTTTTTCATTAAAGCTTACTTTAATGAATGTTTTTGTAGTGGCTACTTTAGGAGCAATTATTATAATTACACTTACTACTTTCATTATTGCGTTCACTCCTTTGCGAGAATTTATTCCAGGATATACTTCTTCAAAACTAAAAAAAGACGCTACCGAATTGGCATTAAAATCAGATAGTTTAGCATTGGCAATTAAAAAAAATGAAAAGTATTTAAAATCAATTAAAGATGTTTTAAACGGAAAATTAGAATATGCGAAAATCAATAAAGATTCAATTTTAGCAACTCCAATTGTAGTTTCCGATAAAGATTTGTCACCATCAGAATCTGAAATTGAATTGAGAAAACAAGTAGAAGCTGAGGAGAAAAAATCCAAGAAAAAAATTCAAAATTGAAATAATGTCGTTAAAACAAATCGCAGCAAAACTTTTTGCATCTTATATTAACAAGCAAACTCAAAAATGGGTCAATAACCCGATTGAAACCCAACAAAAAGTGTTTGAATCGTTACTTTTTCAATCCAAAGACACACTTTTTGGAAAAAACCATCACTTTTCCAGCATAAAAACTTTTCAAGACTTTACAATAAATGTTCCTATTCGAGACTATGAAGCACTTAAACCTTATGTAGATAAAATGGTTCAGGGTGAAAAAGATATTTTGTGGAAAGGAAAACCATTGTATTTTGCAAAAACTTCAGGTACTACATCGGGCGCTAAATATATTCCGTTAACCAAGGAATCAATGCCATTTCACATTCAAGCAGCAAGAAATGCTATTTTAAGTTACATTCACGAAACGGGTAAAACCGAATTTGTTTCTAAAAAAATGATTTTTTTACAAGGAAGCCCCGTTTTAGAATTAAAAAACGGAATTCAATTGGGACGATTATCTGGAATTGTAGCCCATTTTGTTCCTAAATATCTACAAAAAAACCGAATGCCAAGTTGGGAAACCAATTGCATTGAAGATTGGGAAACTAAAGTTGATGCTGTTGTTGAAGAAACTTTTTCCGAAGATATGGCAGTAATTTCTGGCATTCCGAGTTGGGTACAAATGTATTTTGAAAAACTACAAGCCAAATCGAACCAAAAAGTAGGCGAGTTGTTTAAAAATTTTAATTTGTTTATTTATGGCGGCGTAAATTATGAACCTTACCGAGCAAAATTCGAAAATTTAATCGGGCGAAAAGTAGATTCTATTGAACTTTTTCCAGCTTCAGAAGGTTTTTTTGCTTATCAAAATTCACAATCGGACAAAGGAATGTTATTGCTTTTAAATGCAGGAATTTTTTATGAATTTATTAAATCGGATGAATTTTTCACCGAGAAACCACGTCGATTTACTATTGGTGAAGTCGAATTAAATATAAATTATGTATTAATAATTTCAACAAATGCTGGGCTTTGGGCTTATAATATAGGTGACACTGTTCAATTTACAAGCATAAAACCCTATAAAGTCATAGTTTCTGGTCGAATAAAACATTACATTTCGGCTTTTGGCGAACATGTTATTGGCAAAGAAGTGGAATGCGCTTTGCAAGAAGCAATGCAAAACACGAACATTCGAGTAAACGAATTTACAGTTGCCCCACAAATAAATCCGACCGAAGGTTTGCCTTTTCACGAATGGTTTATTGAATTTGAAAACGAACCTGAAAACCTTGAAAATTTTGCTTTACAAATTGATAGAGCAATGCAAAAACAGAATTCGTATTATTACGATTTAGTTTCCGGAAACGTATTGCAACCATTGAAAATAAAGACCGCAGCAAAAAATAGTTTTCAAAACTATATGAAATCTATCGGAAAATTAGGCGGACAAAACAAAGTGGCTCGGTTGAGTAATGATAGAAAAATTGTTGATGTATTGGAAGTAAAATAAAAGATAATATTATACTAAAAAGATTAAAGTTTATGGAGAGTTATTTCTTTAAACTTATCAGATTTTTTTAATCTGTATTCCTAAAATATCTAAAAACATATTGAATTAAAATTCTAAGAATCATTCAAATAATACTAATGAAACAGTTTCTATTTTTCTTTTTACTAACAATTACTCTTCAAGCTCAAACAAAAGGCAGAATTGTAGATGAAAAAAATAATCCAATTTCTTATGTAAATATTTGGGTCGAAAATGAAAATATAGGAGCAACATCTGAAGAAAACGGAGAATTTTCATTGAATTTAAAAGACAAAACAAAAAAACTAATTTTCTCAGCATTAGGTTTTGAAAAAAGGATACTTTTGGCTTCAGAAACAGAAATTGTAGTTTTAAAAGCTACTAATTATTTGTTAGATGAAGTTGTAGTTTCTAAAAAATACGAAACCAGAGAAATTGTAATTGGACGAACTGATAATTTAGTTTCGCAAGCTTTTGACAATGGACCTCGAATTGATGTTAAATTTTTTCCGTACAAGCCAGAATATAAAAAAACAAAAAACTTAAAATTAGTTTCAATTATTGCAGATAACAGAATTGATTTGGCAACTATTAAACTCCATTTTTATAAAGTTGACGAAAACGGATTTCCAAGTGTTGAAATGCTTACAAAGGATTATGTAGTAACTTTAAAAATCGGCACTCGTAAAAGTGTTTTTAATATAAGCGATTTTAATTTAAAAATGCCAATAAATGGATTATTTGTTGGTTTTGAAAAATTGATTATAGAAAAAAACAAGCTCGAAAAAACTATAGTAGACGCCAATACTAAAACTGCTAAAATTCAAAAAACTTATTTTCCGTTCGTTTTATATAATTTTGTTGAACGCGACTTTTTATTTACTTTTTCAGGCGGAAAATGGAACCGACAATCCAACACACCAAATAAAATTATGGTTTATGAGCCGTCAATTAATCTAACCTTAACAAATTAAAAAATAAAATCCTTACATTTGCTGGTTATATAAAAAAATTAAATGAATCAATTTAAAAACATTTCGCGTTCAAGAGCGCAAGAATCCTCGTCGGCTATCGAGCGATTGTACATTACAATGCGCCATCTTTTTAATCGTGGCTTTTATAAACCAATGGGCGTTTCGGGCGATACTTTGCGCGAAGCATTGTTGGCATTAAGACCAGAAATTTACGGAAGTATTGCTGAAGAAAAAGTTGAATTAAACGGACTTTTGTACGTTATTGAAAGACTTCCAATTGGAATTGAAGAATGCCGATACATCAATTTAACGTCGGACGAAGGCTATTCAAAATCACATTTTCAAGCCATAGTTCCGCCAAAAAGAAGACGAAATTGCTATCGAATTGATGAAGAGCAAATGAATGTTGAAATTACTCGTGGTCGATCAGATATTTATGATATTTTAACACATTTAACGTTTATCTTCATTGAATCGCACAAAATTAAAAACCGAGTTTTGTTGGATGAAAATAACAATGAAGTTACGCGCGATTGGAAAAAAGTAGAACAAGCTGCGTTGCAAACTAAAAAATTAACTCAAGTAGAAAAAGAAAAAGCAATATCACACGCTGCCAATGTGTTGGGACGAACGTTTGCAGAAGTTTTACATATTTATGATGCTTTTGGAAACGCCGAAAAGCCAGACCGTTTTTTACACATAATTTATTGGTTAGGAAAACTCGCCATTGAAGAAGTGGTTGAAAACAATAAAAGAACCATTACGTTTTCTCCTATTTTAAGAGAGCGTTTAGGTCACCATATTCACGGCGAAATTTGGGCCAACAACATTAAAGAAACTTTAAAGCAAAACGGGTTGTTAGATCGTCCAATTCATATTATAAGTGCCAATATGCACAGCGTTATGAATTCGATTTTTGCCACTACTGTTTTAAAAACCAAGTTTAAAGACAAGTCCGATTTTTATATTTATGAAGAATTAAGCAAATCAGGTGCCGATGTAATTAGAGATAAAGTAACGGAATATGCTTTAAAGCAAGGAATGGTCTCCTTACCCGATCAGTCAGGAACCAATATTGACGTACAGGTATTTGATACAGCAAAAATTGATTTTAAAAACTCCTCTTTTCCAGAGGCTAAATTTGATAAATTAAAACCGGTTATCATTGTAATGGATTATGCCTTTGGTGAGCAAGCTTATGAAACCATTGACGAATTATTGAAGCCTTACAAAAACGAATCAAATACTACTTTAATTAATGTAGAGTCGGTTTCGGTTATGGGAAAAGCAGGAATTTTGCAAGGTGGAAAAGGCGATATAATGATTCCGAATGCGCATATAAATGAAGGAACTGCGGATAATTATCATTTTGAAAATGAATTAACAGCCAAAATGTTTGAAGGAAATGAAATTCCTGTTTTTGCAGGTCCAATGGTTACTGTTTTGGGAACTTCACTTCAAAATCGTGATTTGTTAAAGTTTTTTCACGAATCTACTTGGGCAGCAATTGGTTTAGAAATGGAAGGCGCTTATTACCAAAAAGCAATCCAATCGGCATCAAAAATTAGAAAAAGTATAAGTCAAAATGTAAAAGTTCGTTACGCTTATTATGCTTCAGATAATCCTCTAGAAACAGGAAGCACTTTAGCATCTGGTGGATTAGGAACAACAGGAGTAAAGCCAACTTATTTAATTACTATCAAAATTTTAGAGCAAATTTTTAATATTAAAAAATAAAAAATGAGTGCACAACAGCAAAACAACATTCCTGAAGAAATTGATTTAGGAATTTTATTTAAAAAAATAA
>JBBRCJ010000081.1:0-10425 GCA_038204955.1 Flavobacteriales bacterium | reverse complement strand
GAAACCGCAACAAAAAATTGTTCGGTAAGTTTGGCAAAAAACGGCGAAACTATAGCTTTACGTGAAATTGCGGAACAAGGCTATTCGCACGCCGAAAAACTACACGTTTTTATTGATGAAATTATTAGTGAAACTGGAATTTTATACTCCGATTTAAATGCTATTGCTGTTAGTCAAGGTCCAGGTTCGTACACAGGTTTGAGAATTGGAGTTTCTGCGGCTAAAGGTTTGAGTTATTCTTTAAATATTCCTTTAATTTCAGTTGATACTTTAACGAGTTTGGCAACTAAAGGTAAGTTTGAAAGTGGCATTATTATTCCAATGATTGATGCAAGACGGATGGAAGTTTACAGTGCTGTTTTTGATGTAAATTGTAAAATGATTCGTGAAGTTAAAGCCGAAGTTTTAGACGAAAATAGTTTTAGCAATTTTGAAGAAACTATTTATTTTATTGGAGACAGTAATGACAAAGCAAAAACTATTTTAAAAAATTCAAATTTTGTTTTTTTAGATGATTTAGTGTATCCATCTGCAAATGAAATGAGTGCGTTATCATTTCAAAAATTTAAAAACAATAGTTTTGAAGACGTAGCTTATTTTGAACCCTATTATTTAAAAGATTTTATGATGGTTACAAAATAAAAAATCACGCTGATGGGCGTGATTTTTGCTTCTATCAATTCAATTTAATCAGCTGCTTCCTCAACCCTATCTGATGAATTTCCTGTTAAATCATCAAATTTATCTTTCACTTTTTCAACAGCATTATCTGCAAAATCGTGGGCTTTATCAGCAAATTCTGAAGCTTTTATTTGAACAGTTTCCATTGCATTGTCAATAGCTGCTGTTGCTCCCGGAATGTATTCTGCCACTTTCTCTTTTGCAGTTTCTGCAAATTCTTCTACTTTGTCAAGCATTGGGCTTGCTACTTCTTTTACCTTATCAATAGCTTCGTCAATAAAATCATCTGCTTTTTCAATTACAGTATCAACTGTTGATTTTGTAGCAGTAGGTGGCGTTGTACCCGAAACTTCCTTTGAACCAAATAAATTTTTGAAAAATCCTCCTAAACCCATATCTATTATTTTTAAGTTGTTAATATAATGCAAGTTTACAATTTTTTTTACTAAACTAAAATAAAAAATAATTGTTTATCTTGCAGGAAATTATTTTTAAAACCTTAATTAATTATTATTTTATGAAAAACCTTTTCTTTTTTATCGTTTTAATGGGTTCCTTTTCTGTATATTCTCAAATAATTAATGACACTATTAGTTCTAAAAAATTAGGTGAAACACGAAGTATCTCCATTTTTGTTCCAGATTCGTATAAAAGCAACCCCAAAAAAACATATCCTTTATTGGTTTTGCTTGATGGTGATTATCTATTAAATCCTTTTTTAGGAGTTTTAAAATACGGAAATTACTGGGATGATTTACCAGAAACGATAATTGTATCGATAAATCAAAATATAAAAGAGGAGCGTTTTGAAGATTGTAATTGGAATGATATTGGGTTATTAACGCCAAAATCAGCTAAGTTTTTAGAATTTGTGGGCACCGAACTCTTAACTACATTGACAAAAAAATACCGTTTAAATAATTTTAAAATAATTGCTGGTCATGATTTAACTGCTGGTTATATAAATTATTTTTTAGGCAAAGAAAATATGTTTAATGGTTACATTTCTTTAAGTCCCGAATTTTCTCCCGGAATGCAAAAGAAAATTATAGAAAAACTATCTGTAATAAAACAAAAAATATTTTATTATCAAAGTACTGCTGATGGTGATACCAATAAAATGAAAGACGGCATTAAAGTACTAGATGTTGCATTAAAATCTGCTCCAAATGCTAATTTAATTTATAAATTTGATGAAATACAGAGTGCTTCGCATTATTCGATGGTAGTAAAAAGTATACCGAATGCTTTATATTTCTTTTTTGAAGGATTTCAACCCATTTCAAATGGAGAATATCAAGAAAAAATTCTTACTTTAAAAGAAGGTTTCGCCGATTATTACTCAAAAAGATCGGAAAATATAGAAAAAGCATTCGGGTCAAAAATGAAAATTCGTTTAAGCGATTTAAAAATTATTGAATCGGCTATTATAAGGACTAAATCATTTAATGAATACGAACCTTTAGCTGTATTGGCAAATCAATCATTTCCAAAAGCCATGTTAGGTGAATATTACATGGCACAATATTACGAGCGTAAAGATGATATTAAACGGGCTGTAAAGTCATATCTTGCTGCATTCCAGATGGATGAAATAGGAGACTATACAAAGAAAATGATGATGGATAAATCGGAATCATTTAGGGAACAATTGAAAAAAGAAAAAGTTAAAGAAAACAGTAAAAGTAAAGGTAAAAAAGGTAAAGCAGAAGAAGTGCCTGCCGAAACCGTACCTACTGAGAATGCTCCTTCCGATGCAACCCCAACAGAAGGAACTCCTACAACCGAAACTCCAGTCGTTCCAACAGAAACTAAACCCGCCGATCCAAAACAGAACAATTAAAATCCAAAACAGATTTCCCGAAATGTCGAAAGTTAAAACGTCCTTTTTTTGTCAAAGTTGTGGTTCTCAATACTCCAAATGGCAAGGTCAGTGTAATGCTTGTAAAGAATGGAATACCATTGTTGAAGAGATTATTCAAAAAGAAGAAAAAACAAATTGGAAACCACCAACGGCGGAAGTAAAAAAAGTTGCAAAACCATTAAAAATAGCCGAAATTGATTCGGCTCTCGAAATACGAATGGACACTTTTGATGGCGAATTAAACCGAGTTTTGGGTGGTGGCATTGTACCCGGTTCTTTAATTCTTTTAGGCGGCGAACCAGGAATAGGAAAAAGTACGCTGTTGCTTCAAATTTCATTAAAATTACCTTATAAAACTTTATATGTTTCGGGCGAAGAAAGTCAAAAACAAATTAAAATGCGCGCCGAACGGATTACACCAAATGGCGATAACTGCTACATTTTAACCGAAACCAAAACCCAAAATATCTTTCGACAAATTCAAGAAATTGAACCCGAAATTGTAATTATCGATTCAATTCAAACCTTGCATACCGATTATATTGAATCGTCGCCCGGAAGTATTTCGCAAATTCGGGAATGTACTGCGGAATTAATAAAATTTGCTAAAGAAACCAATGTTCCAGTAATTTTAATTGGACATATTACCAAAGACGGAAGTATTGCTGGGCCTAAAATTTTGGAGCACATGGTTGATACTGTTCTTCAATTTGAAGGTGATAGAAATCATGTTTATAGAATTTTAAGATCTTTAAAAAATAGATTTGGGTCCACTGCCGAACTCGGTATTTATGAAATGTTGGGCTCGGGCTTGCGCGAAGTTTCCAATCCTTCAGAAATTTTACTTTCACACCGACAAGAGGAACTTTCTGGAACCGCAATTGCTTCAACTTTGGAAGGAATGCGACCGTTGATGTTAGAAATTCAAGCTTTGGTGAGCACGGCAGTTTATGGAACACCACAGCGAAGTACAACGGGTTACAATGCCAAACGGTTGAATATGTTATTGGCAGTTTTAGAAAAAAGGGCTGGTTTTAGATTGGGAATGAAAGATGTTTTCTTGAATGTAACGGGTGGCATTTCGGTTGACGATCCTGCAATTGATTTAGCCGTTGTTGTGGCAATTTTATCGTCTAATGAAGATATTGCCATTTCTAAAGACATCTGTTTTGCTGGCGAAGTTGGTCTTTCTGGTGAAATTCGCCCTGTAAACCGAGTAGAACAACGGATTCAAGAAGCCGAAAAACTGGGTTTTGGAACTATTTATATTTCTAAATACAATAAAATTTCAAGTAAATTTCCGGGTATTAAAGTGGTTATGGTTTCTAAAATTGAGGAAGTGGTGGAGAATTTGTTTGGGTAGAAACTTAAAATAACTTCTAAAAAATTTCCTTATCTTTGCAAAAAATTAAAACCCAATGCCCAAAATAGGCAACATCATTTTACCCGATTTTCCGCTTTTACTAGCGCCTATGGAAGACGTGAGTGATCCTCCGTTTCGTAGGTTGTGTAAAACCCACGGAGCCGATTTGATGTACTCAGAATTTATTTCGTCCGAAGGGTTGATTCGTGATGCTATAAAAAGTATTCAAAAATTAGATATTTTTGATTACGAGCGTCCGGTTGGTATTCAAATTTTTGGTGGCGATGAAGAGGCGATGGCACTTTCGGCTAAAATTGTTGACGCCGTTCAGCCCGATTTGGTGGATATAAATTTTGGTTGCCCAGTAAAAAAAGTAGTTTGTAAAGGAGCAGGAGCAGGAGTTTTAAAGGATGTAGACCTGATGATTCGCTTAACAAAAGCAGTGATTAGAAGCACTAATTTACCAGTTACTGTAAAAACTCGTTTGGGCTGGGATGATGCCTCAATAAATATTGATGAGGTTGCGGAGCGTTTGCAAGACATTGGTGTACAGGCTTTAACCGTTCACGCCCGAACCAGAGCCCAAATGTATAAAGGACATTCTGACTGGTCGCACATTGCGCGAGTAAAAAATAATCCAAGAATTACCATGCCAATTTTTGGCAATGGCGATATTGACAGCCCCGAAAAAGCGTTGGAATATAAAAATAAATTTGGATTGGACGGTATGATGATTGGTCGTGCAGCAATTGGGTATCCGTGGATATTTAACGAAATAAAACATTTTTTTGCTACAGGTGAACACTTAGCTTTACCAACAATGAATGACCGTATTGAAGCTGCCAGAAACCATTTAACTTGGAGTATGGACTGGAAAGGCGAACGACTGGGAATTGTAGAAATGCGCCGTCATTATACTAATTATTTTAAAGGAGTACATTCGTTTAAAGAGTACAAACAACGCTTGGTTACTTTGGATTATGCCGAAGAATTGTTTGCACTTTTAAATGAAATTGAAGAAGTTTATGCGGATTATCAATTTGCTTAAAACTATTTTGTTTTTTTAACAAAATGGGTTAAAAGAACAATTCCTTGTCCGTTCAATCGGCCTTCAATTTGCTCTGGATTGTCACGAACTAAGGTGATTTTGTGAACTGCATCGCCACGTTTTCCTGTAAAATTGGCACCTTTTACTTCTAAGTCTTTCACCAAAACTACCGAATCGCCAGTGGTTAATATAGTTCCGTTACAATCACGATGTAAAATTTTTTCTTCTTTTTCTTCACCTTCGCCCGTTTCTTTTGCCCATAACAAAGCATCATCATCAAGATACATCATTTCAAGTAAATCGTTTGCCCAATCATTATTTTTTAATCTTGATAGCATCCGCCAAGCTAAAATTTGGACTGGTAGATTTTCATTCCACATACTATCGTTTAAACAACGCCAAAAATTTACTTCGGTAGTTTCTGGGTTATCTATTTGATTAGCACAATTTTTACTTATTAAAACACAAGTTGCTTCCGATTCCATTTTATCTGGTGCTACATTGTAAACTATTAAATCGTCTTCAACGCCTGATAATTCGCATTTTGATTGACTTCTTTGTTGTAAAATTTCTTTTAAATAACTCATCGTTTTGTTTTATAAAAAAATCTTTGTCAAAAAAAGATTTGACAAAGATTTATAATTAATTCTTATTTTATTTATAAATTGAATGTAGCTCCAAAATTGAGAACAAACTGGTTGTTATAATCGTTGGCATCTTTGTTATATTTTGCTAAAGGAAACGCTATTTCTGTAAAAACACCAAAACCATCTGTAAAAAAATATCTTGCACCTAGATGAGCTCCAAAGTTTTTTAATCCTAAATCCAAACCGGGATAAATGTCAAGTTTATCATCAATTTTTAATACGTTTCCAATATTGGCATTAAATCGAAGTTTTGCATCAAACTTATCTTTAAACTCAACATCAGCGGCGTTACCATTAGTAGCACTTAATAAAAAATTTGAAGTCACTCCAAGAGACATGTTTTCGCCAATTCCGTAATCGTACGATACAAAAATTCCTGTCCCCCCTTTTTGAATATTTGCTCCAACTTGTGCTTTGCTGTCTTCTTTTCCTTTATAGGCTTGAGCATTTGCAAAACTTACTGTTATTAATGCTACTAATAAAATTATTTTTTTCATCTTATAATATTTTAATTAATTGCAAATATAATTTTTTTGAATTAATTTCTACCTTTTTCACTTGGATATAAATTAGGTAGTGGTTCGCTTTGCCAAAATAGTTTAGAATCGATATCTAAAATACTCAAAGATCCTTTAAAAGCAGCACCTGTATCTACATTCCAAACACAAGCTTTTTGAACCGGAATTGTGCTTTGTATTCGAGTTGTTGGGGTATGGCCAATATAAATTTCTTTGTATAATTTAAAGCGTTTAGGATAATATTCTGACTTTAAATCAATAGATTCATTTAACGCCAATGCGGTCTCCCAAAGTGTTCGATCCCAATAAAAAAGCTTTGGAAAGTATTCATATTTAACACCATTCATATTGGTAAATCCTGCGTGAAGAAAAAGTCGATTTTTATCGTCTAAATAATAATTCTGTAACGATTTTAAAAATTCAATATGAACTTGTTTTTTTTGTTCTGAAATTTTAGAATAAGCGATTACTGTTGCCTCTCCACCATGTTTAAACCACATTCCTTCATCAATATTTTTATCATTAGAGGTGAACCAATTAAGTAATAATTCATCATGATTACCACGGATAAATATACAATTTTGAGTTTTATCTAAATCGATTAAATAGTCAATTACTTGTGGTGACTGGCTCCAACCATCAACGTAATCGCCTAAAAAAATTAATGTATCATTTGGGGTAACATTCGCTCTTTCAATAACTTGGTGTAAGGCTCTCAAGCCGCCGTGAATATCCCCAATTACTAGTGTTCTGGTCATTTAAACAATCTATTTTTGTAAAAATACGAAAAATAATTTTAGTTTAAATTCTCACCTTAACTTTAAACTTACTTTTTATTATAAATAGGAAGAAAAATAAACGATAATCCACCACAAAGAACTGTAAACAAGGTTTGTGAAGTCCAAATCAACCAGCCTAATGAAGTACCAGCTGTTACTGGAATAGCGTAGAGTATAAATATTTGACCCACTAAGATTGGGAAAACACCAAAGCCACCATTAGTAAAACCAATAGCAAAAGTGCCAAAAACAAATGCAATAATTACAGTTCCAAATCCAATTTGAGACGTTTCTTTTAAGGCAAAAATCGTGATATAAAACATCATTAAATAGGAAATCCAAATAAAAAAAGAGTGAAAAATAAAAGCCCATTTATTTTTCATGTGAACTATACTTAAAATTCCTTCCACTAAGCCTTCTAATTTTTGTTTTAAAGTTAAGATGAATTTCCATTTGGAATAGTTCCATAATAAAAGTGATGTTAGAAAACCAACTACACCAATTCCGAAAAGAAGTTCAATAGTTTGTAGCGGAATTTTTGCCAGAATAAAATCTTTCAACACATCAAATTCTATTAAAAGAGCCGAAATTACAAAGAGTAGAAACAGTAGCGAATCTACAACTCGCTCTGCTACAATAGTCCCGAAAGCCTTGTCAAACGGTATGTTTTCGTATTTTTTTAAAAGTAATGCTCGCGTAATTTCACCCGAACGTGGCACACCTAAATTCATTAAATAGCCAGCACTTACTGCCATAAAATTGTTATAAAAAGTTGATTTATAACCCATTTGTTCTATTGAAAATTTCCAACGGTAAGCACGAGAAACTAATCCTAACAAGGCAATAAATAAAGAAATGAATATATATAAATAATTGGCATTTTTAAAATGACTTTTCATTTCATTTAATTGTGCATCGGTAAATTTATTATATTGATAAGCAATTAAAAAGATACCCAAAAAAACTGGCAAAAGTACCGATAAGGCTTTGCCTATTTGCTTTTTCAAAACACTACTATTTTAAAGAATTGTCTACTTCATTAGGAAAAACCAACCAAGGTTTGAAGGTTTTGGCTTCTTCAAAATCTAAAGTAGCGTAGGAAATGATAATTATTATATCACCAGCGTGTACTTTTCGAGCAGCAGGACCATTTAAAGTGATTTCGCCTGAATTACGCTGCCCTTTAATGGCATAAGTTTCAAAACGTTCACCATTATTAATGTTTACAATGGATACTTTTTCGCCTTCAATTAAGTTTGAAGCCTCCATTAAGGTCTCGTCAATAGTAATGCTTCCGATATAGTTTAAATCGGCGCCAGTTACTTTAACACGATGAATTTTCGATTTTACGACTTGAATTTGCATAGTGCAAAGTTAGTAAATTTTTTAATAAAGTGAAATAGTATCTATTAATCTAATATTGTTTACAAAAACTGCTATAAAAGCCCTGTATTTTTTAGTATTATTTTTTCGTTTACACGAAAGTAATGAGGCTTCATCGGCAATTTCAAAATATTCTAGTTGAAATTGAGCATTAGATATAAAAGTTTTTTTAACGAATTCACCAGCTTTTCTTGCAGATTTCGTTTCAAATATCTTTTTTGCAGTTGTTAAAGTTTTAAAAATGATGGCAGCATTTTTACGTTCTTCACTTGTTAGTCGTTCATTTCGAGAACTCATTGCCAAGCCATTTTTTTCTCTGAATATTTCGCAACCAATAATAGCAACCTTTAAATTGTATTTTTCAACTAATTTTTTTACAATTTGAAGTTGTTGAAAATCTTTTTCGCCAAAATAAGCCCTTGTTGGTTTTATAATTTCAAATAAACGTTGCACAACTGTACCAACTCCGTCAAAATGTCCAGGTCTAAACTTGCCTTCCATTTGATTTTCTAAACCATCAAAGTTATAGTGTTTTGAAATAGTTTTGCCTTCATAAATCGCATCAACACTTGGAGCAAAAACTAAAACTTTATCTGAAATTAATTTAATCTTTTCAATGTCGACATCTAAGGTTCGTGGATATTTTTTTAAATCGTCAGTATTGTTGAATTGTGTTGGATTTACAAAAATACTGATCACTGTTATCTCATTTTCTGCTATTGATTTTTGTAATAATGATAAGTGTCCGGCGTGTAAAGCACCCATAGTAGGTACAAAACCTATTCTACTTTTTGAGTCGTAAAAAGGATTTAAGTAATTGTTTAAAAGCAATTTAGTTTCAAAAATAAGCATAGGTTACAATTTCAATTTCGGTACAAACTTACTATTTTAGTAATTAACTGCATAAATTTTTGTAAATTTGCCTACTTTTTAAAGTCAAAATTAATAATTACGAGTATGGAAGACAAGAGGATATTATATGTATCATCTGAAGTGGTGCCTTATTTAGCCGAAAATGAAGTATCATTAATGTCGTATGATGTGCCAAAAATGGTCAATGACAAGGGTGGGCAAATTAGAATATTTATGCCACGTTACGGTAATATTAACGAACGTCGTCATCAATTACACGAAGTAATTCGATTATCTGGAATGAATTTAGTAGTTAACGATGTTGATATGCCTTTAATTATTAAAGTTGCATCAATACCAAAAGAACGCATTCAAGTTTATTTTATTGATAATGACGAATATTTTAAGCGTAAAGCCACTTTTACGGATGAAGAAGGCGTTATGTATCCAGATAATGACGAACGCGCTATTTTTTTTGCAAAAGGAGTTGTTGAAACTGTAAAAAAATTAAATTGGGTACCTGATATTATTCACGTTCACGGGTGGATGGCTAGTATGCTACCCGTTTATTTAAAGAATTTTTATAAAGACGAAGCCTTGTTTTCACAAACTAAAATAATTAGTTCGGTTTACAGCCAATCATTTGAAGGTAGTTTAGATACTAAGATGATTGATAAAATTAAATTTGATGGTATTGCTCATGAAGCCGTTTCTGATTTGGAAGACCCTAATTACGAGAATTTAATTAAAGCTTCAATTTTGCATTCAGATGGTGTTATTATAGCTTCCGATAAACTATCAGCAAGTTTAACAAAATTTATAGAATCTTCAAAAAAACCTTTTTTACCTTTCACCCCAAAAGAAGATTTTGCTGCCGCATACACTTCTTTTTATCATTCTATTTTATAATAAATTACAATTTTTATGAATTTTAAATTCTTATTCAAAACTTTTCTTATTATTTCAATGATCAGTTTTATCGTTTCGTGTGACAAAGATGTTAATGAAATTGGTGCAAATATCTTACAAAACAACAATCATTTTGATGTTTTAACTGCCGATTTTCCTGTAGTGGCTTATACTAAAAAAACTGGAGCGGTTCAATCAAATAATTTACCAATTAACTCATTAGGTTTTTATGATAATGATGTTTTTGGTAGTACAACAGCCAATTTTGTAACACAACTTTCAATAGGTACAAGACCTGTTTTCTATAAACCCCAAAGTTCAATAGTTGTCGATTCAGTTTATATGTACGTACCTTATTTTACAAAAAACGCTGTTACTGAT
>JBBRCJ010000080.1:0-10641 GCA_038204955.1 Flavobacteriales bacterium | reverse complement strand
ATAGTTTTTCGGGCGTTCGATGTGCCGAAACAATATCAACTTCGGTTTCTATTTCAAACGATTTTAAAATGTCGATTGCTTCTTGCATTACGGGCATATCTGAGATGCTTCCCATTATTATGGATACTTTCATTGGTTTTATGTTATTTCTGGAATCATATTCCATATATCGATTTTGAACTCTTCTTGTATTGCTCTTAAGTATTTAATTTGTCTAATGTCATCTTCGATAAGAATTTTAAAAAAATCTTCAATAGTATCTCCCCATTTTTCTAGTTCTTTTCTTTTACGAATTATGAAATCTCTTCTGTGTTCAATTTTTTCAGGTCTATTTAATTCTAAAAAGTCTATTAGATTTTTAACTTTTATGTCTGAACTTTCTTGAAAACGATACTCACCCACTATATATATTAATTTTTCTTCAAATTCATCTTCACAAGGATGTAAAATATCTAAAAAAGAAATATTATTTTTTTTGAATTCTAATTCTTTTAATCTTTTTTTGAAGTTGACTTTATTTTTTACTTTGAACCAATTTGAATACAAATCATCATTAGAACATTTTAAATCAGGATTAAAATGTTCGGTATCGTTTGAATCACTTACTGGGTCAATAAATTCTTCTGAATAAGCACAGAAACTTTTTTGTTCTTTTAAAAGAAGATTCCCTAAAATGCTATTATTTGCCCCTTTTTTACAATCGTACGATAAAGCATCAGTAATAATTTTAGAATTATAGTAATCTTTTATTATTCTTTTCATCTAAAATAAAATTATATTGATTACCTATTTTAGAGGCTTCTAAAATATATTTTTTCTTTTGTTCCTTGTTTTCTTCGACCTTAACTTTATCTAGTAATTCTATATATCTTTTAAATTTCTTTTGCACATCTTTATTATAATAATTCACATCAAAATCATTATACAACATATCATTTGGATCATCGCCCATCGGAGAAATTCCTCTACGAACCTTAACTTTTCCTTCTTCGTCAAAATACAAAATAAAACGTTCTTCGGGTTCAAACGAAGCCGCAATAAATGGAGAATGTGTGGCGACTATAAATTGTGCTTCGGGCGCAAGATTTTGATAATACTCCATCAAATCCATTTGCATATCTGGATATAATGAGCGTTCAGGTTCGTCTATTAAAATTATGGAATCTTTGGTGTCGAGTTTGAATAAGGGTAAAAAAGAAAGCAACAATCCTTTAGTTCCTGTGCTAGTATTTTGAATTGGAATTATCTCGTCATTCTTTTTATTTTTTATTGGGATTGAATATTCTGTATTTACCAAATCAACTTCTAAATGTAATTTTTCTAAAATAGGATTGAATTTTTCTGCAAATTCCTCTAGTTTATTTGGATTTTCTTTTTGCCATTTTTGAAATTCTACATTAAGTTTTTTAGTATCGGCTAATAATCCTTTATGTATAAGTTCAGACATTTTTTGAGTAAAATTTTTACGGTATTTTAAAATTTCATTTAAAATGAACAACCAAATTTTAGGTTCAATATTATCTCCAAAAATTATTGGATGATCTTTGAAATAAAGTTTTTCAAAATCTAAATTGTCATTTAATCCGGGATATTTTTCAAATAAATCAACTGGATTTTTAGTAAATATTTCAAGATTCTGCTCAGAAATTAAGTTAGATTTAAAATAATGTATGTATTTTTTTTCAACTTCATTTAATAAATTGACAAATGATCCTTCTTTTATTTGATTAAAGACTTTGTTTTTAAATTTTAATTTTTTGCTATTTATTTCAATCTCATTATCATTTATAAAAAATAATATTGAGCCAATTAATAAATTTAGTTGACCATTGAAAGAAAAATTATTGTTATTTATTACTAAACTATTTATTATTAAACCTTGCTCTTTTATCAACTCCAACAACCCAGTTTTACCAGTAGCACTTTGTCCAATAAAACAAATTTTATCCAAAGGTTTTCCAGCTTTTACTTTATCCTTATAATCTAAAGGATATGTAAAATCAAAATCTAGGTTTTCCAAATGCCTAAAACTATCGATATGTAATTTTGAAATTTTCATTTATTGATTTTTTACAAATTTAGTAAAATCTTTGATAGAATTATCTACTAATAACCCTAATCGAATTCTTAACCACCTCAGCAATTCGTCTCGTTTCAACCATATCTTCATTTACAATAGTAACGTGTCCCATTTTTCTAAAAGGTCGGGTTTCTCGTTTACCATAAATATGTGGAGTAACACCATCAATGGCCATTATTTTTTCTATATTTTTATAAACTACTGGGCCTGAAAAACCGTCTTCGCCAACCAAATTTACCATAATTCCGGCAACTTTACTATCGGTTTTACCTAACGGAAGATTTAAAATAGCGCGCAAATGGTTTTCAAATTGCGAGGTATAACTGGCTTCAATAGAGTGATGTCCTGAATTGTGTGGGCGAGGAGCAACTTCATTAACTAAAATTTCATCGTTTTGAGTAAGAAATAATTCGACTGCCAACAAACCAACGTGATTGAATTTTCCGGAAACTTTTAGAGCAATTTCTTGGGCTTTTTTGGCAATTTTATCATCAATTCTCGCTGGGCAAATTACATATTCCACTTGGTTGGCTTCGGGGTGGAATTCCATTTCGACTACCGGATAGGTTTTAATTTCACCTGATTCGTTTCTTGCAACAATCACTGATAATTCGTTTTTAAATTGAATCATTTCTTCGGCAATACATTCTACATCAGGTAAATCTATTAAATCAATGGTTGAACGAACTATTTTTACGCCATTTCCATCATATCCAAATTGAGCGCATTTCCATACAAATGGTAATTTAGTTTTTCCGTGTTCAACGGATTTTTCTAAACATTCTAAATCAACAAAACGCTGGTATTTTGAAGTCGGAATATCATTTTTCACATAAAAATCTTTTTGCTCGCCTTTGTTTTGTATTTGACGTAAAGTTGAAGCCGACGGAAATACTTTTAAACCTTCGTCTTCCAATTTTTGCAACGCATCAAGGTTTACGTTTTCAATTTCAATAGTCAATAAATTCACTAATTTTCCGAATTTATAAACGGTTTCAAAATCCATTAAATTTCCTTTGTGAAATTCAGTTGCGCCAAATCGGCAAGGTGCTTCTTCACTCGGGTCAAGAATGTAAGTTTGAATGTCAAGTTTTAGGGTTTCGGCTAGTAACATTTTGCCCAATTGACCTCCCCCTAAAATTCCTAATTTAAAATCGGATGAAAAATAATTCATTTAGTTGTGTTTTCACAAAGATAGTTTTTTGATTAAAATAATTTATAAATTTGGATGTAACATTTTTACTTATTCAAAGTCTAATTTTTAAATTAACTTAATTATGAAAACAAAAATAACTTTATTATTACTTTGCATATTGACTTTTCAATTGAATTTTGCTCAAGAACTTACCTGGAAAAAATTAATTACCGAAGAGTATAAAGGCAAACAAGACGACATTACTTTTGTGGATAAAAATACGGGTTGGTACGTTAATGGTTATGGAAACATTTTTCATACCGAAGATGCTGGAGCAACTTGGACAAAACAATTAGAAAAAAAAGGAACTTTTTTTAGAACTATTAATTTTGTCGATAAAAACGTTGGTTTTGCTGGAACAATTGGCACCGATTATTTTCCGAATGTTACAGATACCATTCCTTTATATGGCACAAAAGATGGAGGAAAAACTTGGGAATCGGTAAAATATAAAGGCAATTATGTAAAAGGACTTTGTGCAATGGATATTGTAAAAGAGCAATATATAAACGCAGGAAATATTGATTATAAAACCCATATTTTCGCAGTCGGACGAGTTGGAAATCCAGCAAATAGTATGATTTCGCACGATGCAGGAACTACTTGGGAATCACATACAATGGAAAACGATTGCAAAATGCTTTTGGATATTAAAATGTTAGACAAAAAAACGGGTTTTGCTTGCGCAGCAACAAGTGATGATATTGAAAAATCGAATGCTTTAGTTTTAAAAACTATCGATGGCGGAAAAACTTGGAAGAAAGTATATCAATCGAATCGGCCGTTTGAAATTACTTGGAAATGCTCTTTTCCGACCAAAAAAGTAGGTTATGTTACAATTCAATCCTATAATACTGACCCAAAAGTTTCAAAACAACACGTTGCCAAAACAATTGATGGCGGCAAAACTTGGAAAGAAATTGATTTAATAGACGATGCGGCAGCAAGAGAATTTGGAGTCGGTTTTATTGACGAAAATCACGGTTATATTGGTACAATGACATCAGGTTTTGAAACTAAAGATGGTGGAAAAACTTGGACAAAAATCAATTTAGGAAAAGCTTGTAATAAAATCAAAATTTATAAAGACGAAAACAAAAACATTTACGGATATGCAATTGGGGTTAATGTTTTTAAGTTGGACACTTTAAATTAAATCGTCTACTATAATTTGAGTATAGTATAAAACTAAAAAACTTCGTAAATTTTACGAAGTTTTTTAGTTATTGTGGGCGATGAGGGGTTCGAACCCCCGACCCCCTCGGTGTAAACGAGGTGCTCTGAACCAGCTGAGCTAATCGCCCTATAAATAATTTGGTAATCTAAAAGTTTTACTCTTAAAACTTTGTGGGCGATGAGGGGTTCGAACCCCCGACCCCCTCGGTGTAAACGAGGTGCTCTGAACCAGCTGAGCTAATCGCCCTAACTATTTATTAGGAGTGCAAATATAGTGCTCTTTTTTATATTTACAAACATTATTGTTAAAAATAAAATTATTTTATAAAATTTCGGCAACTACAAAATTACTTCCACCAACAAATATAAAATCATTTGAATTTGCGTTTTGTAAAGCATTTTGGTAAGCATCTGAAACACTAGAATATACATCCCCAATTAAACCAAATTCAGCAGCGGTTTTATATAGTAACGCTACTTCTAATCCACGTTGAACGTTGGGTTTACAAAAATAATATTTTGCGTTTTTTGGAAATAAAGGTAAAATAGTCTCTAAATTTTTATCATTTACAACGCCTAAAATTATGTGTAAAACTTCAAATTGCTCGTTCAATATTTGATTTAATACCACTTTGAGCCCGTGGGAGTTGTGCGCTGTATCACAAATTACTATTGGATTTCGCATTAATTGTTGCCAACGACCTTGCAAATTTGTATTCTTAACTACATTCCAAAATCCAGTTTTAATGTTCTCTTCTAAAATTTTAAATTCATTTTGAGATTGAATAATTTTTATAGCTTGCAAAACTGTTTTTTTATTAGCGTCTTGATAATCACCCAGTAATTGCGAAGGATAAGTTTCATTAATTAAATCAGATGCAAAATAAATTTGCGAGTTTGTTTCTATAGCTTTTGATAAAAATACTGATTTCGATTCGGAATCATATTCTCCAACAACAACTGGAATATAAGGTTTAATAATTCCTGCTTTTTCAAATGCAATTTTTGAAATTGTGTTGCCTAAAATGGCTGTATGGTCTAATCCTATATTAGTGATTACAGAAACTAAAGGAGTAATAACATTAGTAGAATCAAGTCTTCCACCCAATCCAACTTCTATAATATTAATATCTGTTTTTTCATTTTCAAAGTAGTTAAATGCTAATCCAACTGTCATTTCAAAAAAACTTAATTCATTCAAATCTAAAAATGATTTGTTCTCTCCTATGAAATTGCAAACAAATTTTTCAGAAATATCCGCTCCATTAATTTTTATTCGTTCTCTAAAATCTTTTAAATGAGGTGAGGTAAAAAGCCCAACTTTATATCCAGATTCTTGTAAAATAGAGGCTAAAAAATGACTTGTTGATCCTTTACCATTCGTTCCTGCAACGTGAATACATTTTAATTTTTTTTCAGGATTTTTCAAATGATTTAATAATAGTACAGTATTTGTTAAATCTTCTTTATAGGCCGAAATTCCTTGAAATTGATATACAGGTAACTTGGCAAACATCCAATTTAGGGTTTCTTGATAATTCATTTTAATAATAAAGTTAAGCTTTTATAAAATATATTTCGTTTTTTTTAGTTTTATAAAGTAAAGAAATTATCTTTAACCTTATAATTTAAAATTAGTACAAAAATAACAATTTATATGACTTCATTATTGATAGCATTACAAGCAGATACATTGGCAAAAGCCAGCGCAGGAGTTTTAGTTGAAGGAACAGCGGCAACAAACGAAATTTCGGTACTACAGTTTTTACTTAAAGGTGGATTTTTTTTAATTCCGATTGGGATTTTACTTTTTTATACCTTTTATTTAATTTTTGAACGTTATTTATTTATTCATAAAGCTGCAAAAATAGATTTCAATTTAATGCTTGATGTTAAAGATCAACTCAATAGTGGTAATTTAGAAATGGCAAAATCATTATCTGAAAGAACTGGAACTGCTTCTGGACGAATAGTAAAAGAAGGCGTTTTGAGTATTGGACGACCTATTTCGGAAATAGAATCAAATATGGAACGTGCTGCCAATATTGAAATTGGAGAGATGGAAAAGCATTTAGGTCAATTGGGTTTAATTGCCGGAATTGCACCAACTTTAGGATTTATTGGAACAATTGGTGGCGTAATTAAAATTTTTTATAGTATTTCGGTGACCGAAAATATTAGTATTGGAAACATTTCTGGCGGATTGTACGAAAAAATGATAAGTAGCGGTTCCGGTTTGATTGTAGGAATTGTAGCCTACTCAGCCTATCATTTATTTAACGGAAAAATTGATTCATTTGCCTTATCGATACAAAAACAAATTTTAGAATTTAGTAACTTAATTCAACGACCAAATGCCGATAAAAAGAAATAAACGATTTCACGCTGAAGTCGCCACGTCGTCCTTAAGTGATATTATGTTTTTTTTACTTTTGTTTTTTCTAATTATCTCCACATTAGCAAATCCGAATGTCATAAAAATGACTTTGCCTAAAGCAAAATCTAACGAAAAAACCAATAAACAATTGATAAGTTTATCGGTTACTGAAGAAAAAAAATTTTATTTGGACAAACAAGAAGTTGCGTTTGAAAATTTAGAATCAACATTACTTTCAAAACTTGATAAAACCAAAGATCAAACCGTTGTTGTACGAATTCCTTTTAATTTACAAGTACAAGACTTGGTTGATGTATTGCAAATTGGTGTAAAAAATAATTTAAAATTTGTAATTGCAACTAGTGCAAAGTGATTATTTTTTGGATATAATTATTCCCCTACAGTAATAGTATACAAACTTTTTAAAAATCACTTCGATTATTAATTTCATAGCACTATTTTCCTGCTTTGTGACATAATATTGTGGGTTCGTTACATTTTGCAAAAAGAAAATGATTTTTTTTTTATATTATTGTAGAGAATAGTTTTTAATTCTAAAAGTATAAAAAAATATTTTCTTAACCCTAATGCATAATAATAAATCAAAAAATTAACTTATTTTTACAAAAACAATTATTAATTAACACTTAAAACTAAACACTTATGTCAACAGAACCATTTATCGGAGAAATTAAAATTTTAGGATTCAATTTTGCACCAGTAGGTTATGCATCTTGTAATGGTGCATTACTATCCATTCAGCAGAACACAGCCTTATTTTCCTTATTAGGTACAATTTATGGTGGCAATGGGATACAAACATTTGCTTTGCCAGATTTACAAGGTAGAATGCCAATAGGGCAAGGTAGTGGTGCTGCTCTCCCTTCCTACTTAATAGGCCAAAAAGGCGGAACTAACAATGTAACACTGCTATCAGCAAATTTACCTCCTCACATACACGGTTTATCTTCTGTACAAGTAAAATTAAAAGCATCAACAGATACAGCTGACGAAAATGGCGCTGCTGGAAATTTTCCCGCAATAGCTAATACTACAGTTTATTCTGGAAATGGTCCAACTGCAAATACTTTTACAGGAGGAACACAAGTTGTAGGTACAACTGATCCTTTTGGTGGTGGTTTGCCATTTGATGTTACAAATCCATACTTAGTAATAAATTATTCTATTGCAACACAGGGTATTTTCCCAAGTAGAAATTAAATAATCAAAAAAAAAAAGAGGAAATTCAAAAGTTTCCTCTTTTTTTATACGTCTATGCAAACAATCGGTCTATTATTACCTCGCTCTACTTTTTATGAAACCATTGGGTTTGATTTGTATGAAGGACTTCGTGCAGGATTACTTCAATTAGGTAAAGCTGATATTAAAATAAAAACAGAAAATATTGGTTTTGGTGCCGATAAACAACAATGTTATCGGTCGGCAGAAAAACTATTGTTGGAAGAAAATGCCTCAATAGTAATTGCCTATATTGGGCATAAAACAGCACAATTACTCCGCCCACTTTTTTTAGCCGCGAACAAAATTTTAATTGTTCTCGATGCTGGTGCGCACTTATCCCAAGAATTTTCTGCTTGTCCAAACATCATTTATCATTCATTACACAATGCCTTAGGAGCTTGGCTTACTGCAAAAATGGCAGTAAAAGAGGGTTATAATAAAGGCGGAATGGTTACAGGCTACTACGACGGTGGTTACTTGCAAACATTAAGTATTTTTAATGGTTTTGAATATGCTGGCGGTACTATCACGTACAATCATGCCACGGGATACAAGGAAGAAGATTTTAGTGTAATAGCCTTAAAAGATCATTATAACCTCTATCCTAACAGTGCTTTTTTAACACTTTTTAGTGGTGATTTTATACAGTGGTATTTTAAAGAGATAAAGGAAAATTTTAAAAAACAAAATCCTCCTATTTACTTAACTCCTTTTGCTTTTGATGAAATGATGCTTGAAAACGCTATTTATCCTGGTGATAATGTAAAGGGTATTGCAGCTTGGTCAAAAAAACTAGACAATTCAGAAAATCAAAAATTTATAACCGCTATAGAAACAACTGATAAAACACCTAATTTATTTAGTTTATTGGCTTGGGAAAGTGCCACTTTAGCTATCAAAATAATAGATTTAATTACTGAAGATAAAAATAACAGTAAAAAAATACCTATATTACTAAAAGATTTTCAATTTGAAACGCCAAGAGGTACTGTTCTATTTCATTCAGAAACCAATACCACTTTAAGCCCATTATATGAAGTTTCAATTATAAAAAATGAAAATGGCTATTGTGATTTAACCGTGTTAAAAAAAATTGAAAACACCTTGCCTGATTTTGAAATATTAGTAAGCCAAGAATTAAATAATGTAACTTCGGCTTGGCAAAACAGTTATACATGTATATAAGTAATGGACAATAAAATAAAAATAATGATTTTATGTGGTGGAAAATTTGCTTTTCCAACCTTACAATTATTAGGGGTTGAAAAATTTATATGCGCTATAGGAATTGGTACAGGAGATCGTTTTATTGTTGAAAGTTTAGAAAAAGAATGCTATAAAACCAATTTGCCTTTTCAATCATTTCCAGACAAAAAGAGTCTTTCCAATTTAAAAAGTTGGATTGAAGAAATACAACCCGATTATGTTTTTTCCATATCGTTTCCTTTTTTAATAACGGCAGATGTACTGTGTTATGGAAAACAAAAATTTATCAACTTTCATCCAGCAACATTGCCAGAATACCGTGGTGCAATGCCTATTTTTGAAACACTACGTTATCAAGAAACTGAAACAGCAGTAAGTGTGCATTATATAGATGAAAAATTTGATTCGGGAGCTATCATTTTTAAAGATATAATAAAAATTAATGAAGCCGATACTTACGGAAAGTTAGCCGTAAAATTAAGCGAGCAAACAGCTCAATCTGCACTTAATATGGCAAATATGTTACTGTTTTCAAGTACAATACCAAGTTCCCCTCAAGACGAAGAAACGGCTTATTATTATGAAAAACCAAATAAATTTGATACTTTCGTAAAATGGAAACAAATGAACGCAAGTGAAATTGTTGCATTAATAAATGCTTGTAACCCTTGGAATATAGGTGCTGATACAACTTATTTGGGCAAACAAATAAAAATTATATGCGGATTTATTGCAATTCAAGAACACAATGAAAACCCGGGTACTATTTTAAAAATCAATGCCGATGGAACTTTCAACATCGCTTGTTCTGAAAATGAGCAAGTCACTATCGAATTATTAAGCACTGATGAAGGAATAATGTCGGCTAAACAATTCACTGGTATTAAAAACAGAATTGGTCATAACTTTATTTAAAAATTGAATTATTATTAACACTTATAAATTAGAAACATGAAAAAAATTGTACTTTCCATTTTATTGGGATTATTTTTCGTTATCTCTGGGTTCTCTCAAACTCAGTTTTGGAGCGATACTTTTGAAGATGCTGGTGCGCCATCAACTGGTGCTAGAACTCCTTCTGTGAATTTTAGTTGTAGCGGACCACCTGCAACTAGTTATTTTTTCCGTACCAACCTTTCGGGTATTGCACTTCAATCGGGATCTTATACTAGTATTGAAGGAACTAAATTTTGGGCTGGCGAAGATGTTGATGCTGGACCTACTTGTGCGAATTTATCAATTAGTCAAAACCAACAAGTAACTTGGTCAGGTATTAGTATTTCAGGAAAAACAGGATTATCCTTCAAAGGATTATTTGCAGCTAATAGCTCGTTTGGGAGTAATTGGGAAGGGTCTAATTTTGCA
>JBBRCJ010000079.1:0-10738 GCA_038204955.1 Flavobacteriales bacterium | reverse complement strand
TAATTATTACTTTGATGGTGATTACAGTAAAACTGTATTTTCTGGTCTATCTAATAATCAGGAGCAGTTAGTCACAAAAAACACTAATTTGTATGCAAATGGAATAATTGACACTAAAATAATTGACTATATGCAGGAAACCATAAAAAAGAAAACTGTTGGCTTTCATTTTTTTAAATGGGTTAAAAGACCAGGTAAATTACCAAAATTAGCTTGGAAATATAAAGAATATATTATTTGGAAACGAACTTACCATAATTTAGATGAAACCTACAAGTACGATATGGATTACGCATATAAATTTCTATTTCCTAATTAATTTCTTTTGTTAGTTGATTTAATCCTTAACAAGTTTGTAGTAGTTCTTGTTGAGGGTTATTTTTTGCAAAATATTTAAAAGTCATTTTACAAAAAGCAAAAATTATAACGTTTGTTTTAATTCCGATTTCTTACTTTTGTAAAAAAAAATCCATGTCATCATTTTATAAATTACAAATAAAAGAAATTAAACGTGAAACTCCTTCTGCAGTTTCTATCGTTTTCAATATTCCAAACGAATTAAAAAATAATTATCAATTTTTGGCTGGGCAATACTTGAACCTAAAACTAACTTTGGATGGTGAAGAAGTGCGTCGTGCATATTCTATTTGTTCCTCTCCAAAAAGTGACGAATTGCGAATTTCAGTTAAAGAAGTTAAAAATGGCTTATTTTCAAAATTTGCGAATCAAAATTTAAAAGTTGGTGATTTTTTAGACGTTGCTTCCCCCGAAGGAAAATTTACATTTGAACCAAAAGCCGACAATCAAAAAAATTATGTGGGTTTTGTTGCTGGTAGCGGAATAACTCCTGTTTTATCCATTTTAAAAGATGTTTTAGAAAACGAACCCAACTCAAGTTTTGTATTGGTTTATGGAAATAAAAGTGTTGCCGAAACAATTTTTCATTCGCAATTGCACGAGTTACAGCAACAATATGTAGGACGTTTGTTTTTGCACTATGTTTACAGTCAAGAAAATATTGAAGGCGAACAATTTGGAAGAATAGAAAAGTCAACTGTAAATTATGTGTTGAACAATAAGCATAAAGAAAAAACATTCGACAAGTTTTATCTTTGCGGACCTGAAGAAATGATAAATTTAGTATCATCGGTTTTAAAAGAACAAAATGTTACTGAAAAAAATATAAAATTTGAATTATTTTCGACTTCAACAGCGGAAAACAAAGCTGCTGCGTCTCACGATGGGCACACCAAAATAACCGTAATGGTTGATGGTGACGAAGGAAGTTTTGAAATGAGCCAAAAGCAAACTATTCTTGAAGCAGCTTTGAAACAAGGAATTGATGCGCCATATTCGTGCCAGGGTGGGATTTGCAGTAGCTGTTTAGCGCGAGTAACAAAAGGAAGTGCCGAAATGCGAAAAAACTCTATTTTAACCGAATCAGAGATTGCCGAAGGATTAATTTTAACTTGTCAAGCGCATCCAACAAGTATAGAAATCTATGTTGATTTTGATGATGTGTAAATAATTTAAGATTTTTGATTAAGGATATTAGATTGCTGATGGACGAGATTTTCATTAAACTCAAGTTAAATTTAGTGACACCAGATCTGAAATCATAAATCGTTAATCATCATTCAAAAATCAAAAAGAGAAGTTTATGAAAAAACCTCGTGATCTTTTTAAAAAAAAAGAACATTTGCTAGACGAACCCGAAGTCGAGCAATTGATAGATTATTGTGAGCAATTACAAGACGAAATAGTAGAATTTAAGTTTCAACAAAACGAAAACAAACAACTTATTATGTTGGATATGTTGAAAGAAATTGTGAAAGGCTGTACCGAAGTAGAAAAACAACAAAAAGAATTTTTACGTTTCGGATTGGAACCGCCCGATTTTGAAGAAGCCATTTCGAACTTAAAAAAATTTTTAATGGTTCGCTGTCGTGAAAATGGAGTTTGGCTTGATTAATTTTGGTTTTCAGTCTCCTGTCTCAGTTTTCCTGTCTCAGTTTTCAGTTTTTAGTCGCGGTATTCTTGATTTCAATTCAATAATGATATTTCATTTTAAATTGTTCTATGAATGGTTCCTGAAAAATGTGACCGTAAACTGCTATTTGAAAACTGAGACTGAAAACTGAGACAGGAGACTGAAAACTGAGACTGAAAACTCAACAACTTAAAACTGCGACTGAACACTAAAAACCACTTTTTCAGGAGAAATACTTCGCATAACATTGTCATAACCAGCCACTTTTTTATTTCCATAAATGGAGGTTGGAAGTAATGGAAATTGATTTCTGTTGGAAACTAAACAATTTTCAAGTGGCTCATTGAATGGTGAAAAACCAGCATACGGATGCGTTGCACCCCAAAGTGTAATTACTTTTATACCCAACATTGCACCTATATGAGCATTACCAGAATCCATTGAAAGCAAAACTTTTAAATTCGATATTAATTGTAATTCTTCTTCAAAATAAAGTTTAGAAGCCACTACAATTACGTTTTTAAAATCTTTGTTATTCTGATTTACAAATTGATTTAATCGATCCACTTCGTTTTTAGCTCCAAAAAGTAAAATTTTATTATTTTGATTTTTTGCTAATTCATCAATTACTTTTTGCATTAACTCTTGCGGATAAACTTTGGATTCATATTGTGCAAAAGGTGCAATTCCGATTAAATTTTGATGTTCATTAAAATAAATTAGCTTTTTTATTTTATCAGATAAAACACTTTTTTCAGGAAACGAAACTTTGGATAAATCAATTGAAATTCCTAATTTTTTAAAAGTTTCAATGTGTCTTTCGAACATTGTTTTTAAAGGTTTGAAAACTTTATTTTTTACTCGAGTTAATGCTTTTTTTTCTTTTCTGCCTTTATCTGTAAAAGCTACTTTTTTTCCTGATATTTGAAGTAATATCCGCACTATTTTTGAACGTAACACGTTGTGCAAATCAGCAAAAGCATCAATTTTAAGTTTTTTTAGATCGAAAAATAATCGTAGTAATCCTAAAAACCCTTTGTGTCTTTTTAATAAATCAATTTCAAAAAAAGTTACATTGGGAATGGTATTGAAAAAAGGTTTAAAAAAAGGTCGTGAAACAAAAGTGATTTTTATTTCAGGATTTTGAGTTTTTAAAGCTCTTATTACAGGAACTGTCATTGCAACATCGCCCATTGCTGAAAGTCGGAAAACGGCTATATGTTTTGGTGGATTTGGCAAGGTTTGCTAAAATAAAACCTCAAAAGGTTTTGAAATTTTTTGAGGTTTATAAATAATGAATTTTTTACTTCTTATTTTGATATAAAATCGGATTCAAATCATCGTCATTGTACATTTTCATTTGCTTATAGACTTTCATAAATTTATCTCCGTTTTCAATGTCGGTTAATAAATCGTCGATTGCTGTTGACAAATCCGACCGTTGCTCTAAAAGTACATTTAATTTTTCTTGACACTTGTCTTTGTGTTCTTGTGAAGCACTGTTTCTATTTGCTTCTTCAGACATGTGATAAATTTTTAATGCTAAAATTGATAATCTATCCAAAGTCCAAGCTGGACTTTCGGAGTTGATTTTAGCATTTGGTTTTACTGTTACGCCTGCATATTTTGTTAAAAAATAACTGTCAATATATTCCACCATATCGGTACGCTCTTGATTAGAGGCATCGATTTTTCGTTTCAAAGTTAAAGCAGCTACTGGGTCAATGTTGGGATCACGAATTATATCTTCATAATGCCATTGAACGGTGTCAATCCAGTTTTTAAAATAAAGTAAATGTTCAATTTTATCCTTCGGATAAGGATTGGAAATCGGTTGATTTACGTTATCTGTTTTATGGTAATCGTTGATGCTTTGCTCGAAAATGGTATAGGCAAATTTTGAAAACATAGTGTTATATTTTATTTACAAATATAGTTTTAATACTTTTACGTAAATATACAAATTTAAAATAGTTATGCAAATTCATTATATATCGGAAAACAATAGCGTATTAAACCATTTTTTAGCTCAAATTCGTGATGTTACAATTCAAAAAGACAGTATGCGGTTTAGAAAAAATATGGAACGAATTGGTGAAATTATGGCATACGAATTAAGTAAAACACTAGAATATAAAGACATTAAGGTACAAACGCCAATTGCAATAAAACAAACAACTACTTTGGCCGATAATGTGGTTTTATGTTCCATTTTAAGGGCTGGTTTGGCTTTGCACACTGGTTTTATGAATATTTTTGACGATGCTGAAAACGGTTTTGTTTCTGCTTATCGGAACCATTACAATAACGATGACGCTTTTGAAATTTTGGTCGAATATCAAGCTGCTCCATCGTTCGAAAACAAAAATTTAATTTTAATTGACCCAATGTTGGCAACTGGACAATCAATTGTAGCCGTTTTTAATAAATTAATGACGGAGGAAACCCCAAAAGAAATACATATTGCTGTTGTAATTGCTGCGCCTGAAGGAATACAATATTTGGAGGATAATTTACCCAAAAATTGTCATTTGTGGGTTGCCGCTTTGGATGAAAAATTAAATGAAAAAAATTATATTGTTCCTGGTTTAGGCGATGCTGGAGACTTGGCTTACGGAAGTAAATTATAAAAGTTTTTAAATTACATTTATTTTACCCGATTTGGAATTACTTACGTTAAAGTTGTGTAAAAAAAGCAAATAAACACAAAACTATAACAGTTATCAAAATGATGTTTTGCCTCAAATTCTTTTGATAAAACTCAATGTTAGTAGTTCCCATAATGGCCAATGGGAAAAATGAAAACACTAAAACTTCGTTGCATTTATGGTCTGAAATAATAAAAATAATCACTCCGATTACAAAACTAAAAATAGTTTTTTTAAATGCCGCATGTAAATTTAAAGGCTTTTGAGAAATCATTAACAATAACGAAAAGAAAAAGAAAACCGCAATCATTGCGTAAATGGACAAGGCTAGGTTTTGATAATTATTTTTAAAATATCCAAAATCAAAACTAATAATTATACTTTTTAAATAATTTTGAATTGCCAAACTATCAAAAACAAAAGTATAAAAAACAAAAATAATAGCTACAGCAAAAAAAGCAACGATAGGTAAAAACCAATTTCTATAATCACGTGAAACATGAAAAACAATTGAAACAAAAACTAGTGTTAAAAATAAAATACTCCAAAAATGGAACAAACTAGCAACAAAAATATATAGTGAAGCGTCGAATATTTTTTCTTTTACTACTTTTAAAGTTTGAATGGAATACAGCCTACGAAGAGCGAGAATTATAAAAAAATTAGCAATAATTAATTTAAAATTAGTTAATAATAAAGGAAAAATCAACAAGAAAAATAAGAAAAAAAGCGATGTAAAATCACTATCTCTAGTAATACCGTTTTTTTTAACTACAAAATTCACAAAAAACAACGATACCATTAAAAGTACTAAAACAGTCGAATTTTGAACTATTAAAATGGTAGAACTTAACCAATTTGTATCTTGAAATACATAGAAAACAAAAACAACAATCAATAAAAATGTAATTAATATTGAATTAATTGGTGTAGATTTTTTAAAAATGCTTGTTATCATAAAGATATTTTATACTTTTACAGCTGTAAATATAACACAAGTTTAAAAATGAAAGCATTTTTCGAAGCAATTCAATCACTTTTTGTAGATTTTTTATTTAAACCACTCGATTGGTTACGTCATTTAGAACCAAGTAATTGGTTTGTTTCAAGTTTAATGAACTGGGTTTTTATGGGGATTTGTACCTATTTTATCGTTTATTGGTGCAAACAGTTAGCGTTACATCAAAATAATAATGAAGAAAACCAAGATACAACGGCACATTCTTTCTTGAAATAATTTTCGCTTTTTATAAATCGAAACCTATATCTTTTCTAAAATTCATCCTATTGAAATATAATTTATTTATATTTTGATAGGATTTTTTTGTGGCTTCTTCAAAAGTTTCTCCAAACGATGTTATTGCTAAAACACGACCCCCATTTGAAACTACTTTTTTATCAATAAATTTTGTCCCTGCGTGAAAAATCAGTGAATCTTCGATTTCATTTAATCCAGAAATTTCAAAACCTTTTTCAAAATCTTCTGGATAACCTCCAGAAACTAACATAATTGTTGCTGCACATCGGGAATCAATTTCTAAATTAATTTTATTTAATGTTTCATCTGCAACCGCCTGAAATAATTCTACTAAATCGGTTTTTAATCTTGGAATTACAACTTCTGTTTCAGGATCACCCATTCTAACATTATATTCAATAACAATAGGTTCTCCTTTCACGTTTATTAATCCAATAAAAATAAAACCTTTATAATCAATTCCATCTATGAGCAAGCCTTCAATTGTTGGTTTTACAATTCGAGTTTCTATTTTTTCTAATAATGTAGCATCTGCAAAAGGTACTGGAGAAATGGCTCCCATACCACCTGTATTTAAACCCGTGTCACCTTCTCCTATTCGCTTGTAATCTTTAGCCGTTGGTAAAATTTTATAATTTTTTCCATCCGTTAATACAAAACAGCTTAGTTCTATTCCATCTAAAAATTCTTCGATTACCACTTTGGAACTGGCATCTCCGAATTTTTGGTGAACCAACATATTTCGCAATTCGGCTTTTGCTTCTTTTAAATCTTGAATAATCAAAACACCTTTTCCTGCCGCTAAACCATCCGCTTTTAAAACAAACGGTGCATTTAAAGTTTCTAAAAAATCACACCCGCTTTCTACCGTTTCAGCCGTAAAACTAGCGTAACCGGCAGTTGGAATATTGTGTCGAACTAAAAATTCTTTTGCAAATTCTTTACTTCCTTCCAATTGCGCTCCTTTTTTTGATGGTCCAATTACTGGAATTTGAGTAAGATTTTCATCATTTTTAAAAAAATCATAAATTCCTAAAACCAAAGGGTCTTCAGGACCTACAACAATCATTTCAACTTTGTTTTGTAAACAAAATGTTTTAATAGCTTCAAAATCATTAATTTTTAAATCAACATTAGTAGCTATTGAAGCCGTTCCAGCATTTCCTGGAGCAACAAAAAGTTGACTGCATTTTAAACTTTGCATCATTTTAAATGCAAATGCATGCTCACGACCACCAGAACCTAAAAGTAAAATTGTCATTGTTTTTTTATTAATTAATATGCTTTTTCTTCGCCTTTAAAAATGTTAATTACCGTTAAAATGATAATTTTAAGGTCTAAAAATAGTGACCAATTTTCTATGTAATATATGTCGAATTTTATTCTATTAATCATGTCTTTATCTGTTTCAATTTCGCCCCTGTAACCGCTAACCTGAGCTAAACCTGTAATGCCAGGTTTAATATAATGACGCACCATATATTTATTGATTTTACTTCCATAGACTTTATTTTGAGTCCAAAGATGTGGTCTTGGTCCAACAACAGACATGTCACCTAGTAGAACATTTAAAAATTGAGGCATTTCATCTAAGCTTGTTTTTCTAATAAATTTACCGATTTTAGTAACTCTTGGGTCGTTTCTTGAAGCTTCAGTTTCAGTAGTTATATTAACCTGCATAGAACGAAATTTATAACAAAAAAATTCTGTTGCATTAATACCCGGCCTTCCTTGTTTAAAAAAAATAGGCCCCTTTGATTCTAGTTTAATCAAAATTGAGATTATAGGAATTAACCAAGAAAGAACTAATATAATTATAATTATGGAAAAAAAAACATCAAATATTCTTTTTATAATTGTGTTAATTTGAATGTCTAAAGGAATATTACGGATTGAAACAATAGGAATATAACCGTAATAATCAACTATTAAATTTCTTGATATCGCTTCTTTATTATTGGGTAAAAATTTTAAAATTTTAAAATTATTGTCTGAAAAATCTATTAAATCGTTAATTTCCGAATTAGAAAAATCAGATTGGGAACAATAAATTTCGTCAATTTTATTTTCTAAGATAAACTTATAACTTTCTTTAATTTCCTCTTTTTTATCGTTTTTTAGATAGTAAATTTTTTCTAATTTATAACCGTAATCGGGATTTTCATTGAAAAAATTAGTCAATTCTGTTACTTTTTTTTCTTCACCAAGGACAACAACTTTTCTATAATTTGATCCGAAAACAATTCTGTATTTTTTTAAAAAATAATAAATAAATAATTTTTGAAGTGAGATTAATGCAACTGTTAATGATACATATTTTAAAATATCGGTAGAATTTGAATATTGCATCATAAAACCAACATAAGCAAAATTTACAATTAGGTAAATAATATACTGCTTTATTGTTTTTTCAAAAATCTCAACAAGTTTAGTATATCTATAAATCTCATAAAAACTAACATTCCAAGAAATAACCATCCAAGCAATTGATAAAAAGAAATGATAATAAAGGGTGTTTATAATTGATGGCAAAAGAAAAAACGCTATATAATTAATAGAAATTAAATCTATTAAATATGAAAAAGGTCTAATGTAACCAGAAAAACGTCCTGTATTTCTTCGCATTTAACTTATGTATTTTGAAAAATCTTTGTGCTCTTCTTTTAACAACTCTTCAGTTGATAGTGATTTAAAGTAATCGTAAGTAATTTTCATTCCTTGTTCTCTATTCACTTTAGCCTCCCAACCTAAAATTTGTTTGGCTTTTGTTGTGTCAGGTTGTCTTTGTAATGGATCATTCATTGGTAAAGGATGGTAAACTACTTTTTGATTAGTACCTGTTAATTTAATTATTTCATCAGCGAAATCTTTAATTGTAATTTCATCAGGATTTCCGATGTTTACAGGCAAATGATAATCGGAATGTAGTAATCTAAAAATACCTTCTACTTGATCATCGACATAACAAAAACTTCGAGTTTGCATTCCGTCCCCAAAAATGGTTAAATCTTCGCCACGCAAAGCTTGCCCTATAAATGCTGGAATTACTCTTCCGTCATTTAGTCTCATGCGGGGACCATAAGTATTAAAAATCCTCACTATTCTAGTTTCAACTCCGTGAAAAGTGTGGTAAGCCATTGTTATAGATTCTTGAAATCGTTTGGCTTCATCGTAAACGCCACGTGGACCAATAGTGTTTACATTTCCGTAATATTCTTCTGTTTGTGGGTGCACTAATGGATCACCATATATCTCTGAGGTAGAAGCAATAAGAATTCTTGCTTTTTTAACTCTTGCCAAACCTAATAAGTTATGGGTACCAAGTGAACCTACTTTTAAAGTTTGAATTGGTATTTTTAAATAATCGATTGGGCTCGCCGGCGATGCAAAATGTAAAATGTAATCTAAATCGCCAGGAACATGAACAAATTTTGTTATGTCGTGATGATAAAATTCAAAGTTTTCTAATTTAAAAAGATGTTCAATATTCTTCAAATCGCCCGTAATAAGATTGTCCATGCCTATTACAAAATAGCCTTCTTTTATAAACCTATCACACAAATGGGAGCCTAAAAAACCTGCTGCACCTGTAATTAATATTCTTTTCATTTTTAGTATTTATTAGTTTGTTAAGCCAATTTTTTTGATAGCTTCTTTAAAAATGATTTTAACACCACTCCAACTTTCTCCAAAGAAAGGGAAAACGAAACTGCAAAAAAACGTGCTATTATTGTTTGCTTTTTTCGTTTTCAACATCAGCAATAGAATTGAAAATGCAATAAAGTGTTATAAAAAAAACAACACCACGTTGCCTACAAAAAAAAGATTCAGACAAAAATAGCATTATCATTGTGATTGCAAAAGCAATATGAAGAAAATCTTTTCTATTCCAACCGCTTTTTAAATTAAAATAAAGCATCGCTATTAAAATTATAAAACCAAAAACACCAATTTCGGCAAATGTTTGAAGATATTGATTGTGAAAGTTAAAATTTCCGTAATCAAAAAATAAATTATGCTGCTTCGCCTTAGCAATGATTGCGTCTTGAGATGCTTCTAGTCCAAAACCAGTAAATACAATGTTTTTTTCTAACATTAATTCTTTAAAAATTCTTGCTTGATATACTCTTAAAGCAGTTCCGGGGAAATAATTGTTTTGATGAAAATCTTTTTTTGACCATGCCTCATTTAAACTTACATTGTAAACTTTACCTCGTTGTAACAAATAATCGTTATTGAGTGTGTTGTCTACAAAGGCTGTTTGATATTCAGTTAAAAACCGCTGTCTTACTTCTCTCACAAAATAAAGAGACCCAAACAAAAACAATGAAACGGAAAAAACAGTCGTAACTTTTGTAGTCAAAGGGATTTTAGCGAAAAAGGCATAATAACAAATAATTATTATAAAATCAATAGTAATGCTACTTTTGGAGGACAATAAAAAAGCGAAAACAACAAGACAAAATAAAATAATTTTTTCAAACCATTTTTTGTTTTGATGTTGAATAAAATAAAAAATGGCAAACGATGTAAAAACCGAAATATAAACAGCTCCGGGATCTTGAGTCACTAAATTGTTGTAAAAGAAAAAATCTATATTCTTTGTTTGTAGATAATTTAAGAACGCTTTTAAAACAAAAAAAGTACAATAAACAAACATACCAAAACTAAATAATCTGATAATTTTAGTTACTTCTATTTTGGTTAATTTCGGTAAAAACAAAAACGCAAAAGGGATAAAGAAAAGAGGCGACTCTTTTTGAATGCCGAATAAAGTGAGTTGTTGATTTTCACTCCAAAAATAACTGGAGCACATTAAAATAAACAAACTCATTGGTAATA
>JBBRCJ010000078.1:0-10959 GCA_038204955.1 Flavobacteriales bacterium | reverse complement strand
CGAATGTGGCTACAGTTACTGGTGATGCTTTTGGAAATCCAAATTGTATTCGCTTTTCCTACGCAACAAGCGAGGAAATTTTAATTGAGGCTATGAAACGTATTAAAGAAGCTTTGGTTTAAGAAATTTAATTATTTATATACTTCAAACTATCCAACAAAAATCAAGAAATATAGTGCTGGAGTCAACCCAAGTTTAATTTCTGAAATGAGTATTGAATACAATTAATTATAAAACAACAAATAGTTCTATTAATCTATAAAATAATTTTTAAAACTTTAACAAAGAGTAAAAAAAAGAGATTTATTTATAAATTTCTTTTTTTTGTTATATTTGCACAAAATTAAAAAAAATGCGAAAAATTATTTATCTATTGATTTTGGTTAGTTCATTTAGTTTCAGTCAAGGTGCAGAATTTAAATTTTCAGTTAATGGCTTTACCGATTTTGTAGTAACACCAGTAGAAGGAAAATCGGCAACAGAATTGTATAAAAAAACAATCGATTGGATCTTAACTACTTACAAAAATCCTAAAAAAGCTAATTTAGAACAGATTGAAAATAAATTTATAAGAATTGAAGGTTTTGCAGATAAATTATTACTTTTTAACAATTCTGGTAAAAATTTTTATGATGCAAAATATCAAATTGAAATTTCGTTTAAAGACGGAAAATACAAATTTGATGTGATTTCGGTTAACTTGCTAAATACTAAGAGTAAACCCGAAATGGAATTAAACGACATGAGTGAATATTACAAAAAAGATGGTGGTTTAAAAACCAGTTACAAATATTTTCCAGATAATTTTGCCCAATTTTTCAACAATTTAAATAATGATTTGAAAAAATATATATTAAATTTAGAAGAAACCAAAAAGAATGATTGGTAACGTAAAGTGTTTTAAAATGAAAATAAATTACAACCCAAGTTTAAGTTTTTTAAAAATGTCTTTAAGCCTAAGGTTTTTTAATAGATTGTATTTAATTCTAATCTTTTCACATTCATCACACCAAGCCTGAAAGCTGTCATCTTCGCCAATAAGTTGCATTTCTTTGTGAGTTTCAAACGCCTCAATAAATCCACTTTTTTTTTCAAGGTTTAAATGTTGACACACGAATGCGGGTCTAGAAAATCCGTGCGAGCTGCATTCAACTTTTTTTTGTTTTAGTTTATTTATTTCTTCCAAATCTTTTGCTGCTACCAACTCAGTGATAAGCATAAATACAATTAAATTATTAGAGTTTACTTTATAAATTCCAATTCCACCTAGAATTGACAAACCAATTGCTGCAAATTCCAATGCATCATATTCATCGCTCTCAAAAGAACCATCAATCAGTTTTGAATAATCGTTTGTTATTCCGAAATTTTTTATTCTTAATGTTTTACTTTTATTTTTTTCAATAGAAAATGTATTAAACCAAATCCACATCCAAGTTTTTGACTTTTCCGAATAAGTTCCTAACGGGATATATTTAAAGTAAATTTCATCTTGTTCATTATTATATAAACGCAGTAAAGAAAATTCACTATCATAAAACCAATTCGAATAGGAATCAATTTTATATAGATTTCTAAATTCATCTTGTTTTTGAATTAATTTATCAAGTTCAATTTCGATGTATTTGCTGTATTTACTCATTTTATTTAAATTCAATAGGCTAATGAAAATATGAAAATAAAAATAGCAACTATTGACCGAACAATTGATTTTTTATTTTCCTTTTACAATCAAATATAAAAAAATAGTATTGCATTAGAAGTAAAATTAATTTTATTTTTTGTAGAAATTATCATAATAAAAATTAATTTTGAGCGTTATTCCTTAAACAATAAAAAAAATAAGAAAATGTCTGAAAGCAACAGTCCACAAACATTATTTAGATTTGTAAGTTTAAGAAACCCTAAACTTGCAGAAACAACAAAGAGCAACCTTAGTTTTATTCACAGACCTGAAAAATTGGAAGGTGTCTTTGATCTAGTTGTTCAAACATCAGCCAATGAAAGTAAATTTGAAGCATTATTAGCCGAAGCAACAAACTTTGAATCATTCTCGATTAAATCTATTGCAGAATTAGAGGAAATTGGTTTTGGTCAATTATTAAAAATAGGGAAGTCAGTAGCAAACCAAAATAAACTTTCTTCAAATGACATTAAGTTTTGCAAAGATTTTTATCAAAAATTTACTTCAGATTATGACTCTCTAAAAAAACTATGGGAAAACTTGATTTATCAAGTTATTAGTCAAAAGAATTTTTATATCAAAGAGAGTATTGCACATATTATAAAAGCGTTGCATATTGGTTATGTTAAATCGTTAACTTTAAATGCAGAATTTAAAAAAGTAAATGGTGAGATTTTGATAGAAAAAGCTATAAATGCGAAAATTGTTTTACCAAAGGAACTATTTGAAGAAAACATAACTACAGCAGTCATTGAAAATAAAACAACTTCTGAAAATTTATCTAATCGTGAAAACAATTTTTTAAGAGTAACTTCTGAAAAAAATCAAATAGAACAAAGCTTTGCTTTTGAAAGAGATAATTTTATAAGTTTAAAATTAGAATTAAAAGCTATTCAAAAGAAACACAACATTTCTTATTTTAAAGAATATAAAATTTCTTATGAGAAATATAATTCTGATAATTTAGAAAACATAAAAGTTCAAGAAGAACAATCGAGGGTAATTGCTGAATTGAAAAAAAACAAAGCAACCGATGAAGAACTAAAAAAAGCATTTGACGAATTAAAAAAGAATGAAATACCACCTTTTGAATTTATATTTAAAAAGGAACTAAATTGGCAAGACATCTATAAAAAATTATCCTCAGATTCGTTTGGATGGTTCTTGAATTATTTCTCAGATGCTGAAGCAGATAATTTTAAAAATATCGATTATAGCAAGGCTAAAATTGCAATAGTTTCTGATGAAGAATTAAAAATTGATGGAAATTCAATATTTTTCACAGAAGAAAATTACACTACTATATTTGATAAAATTGAAAATCAAATACAGCAATTAAGCAGAAACCTTTTAAATCAGGTAACTTTACAACAAGATAAATTTGCCAATATTGGTGGTGTATTAATTCCTATTTCAAAAAACAACGACCAAATTGTTCACTTGTCGTATGTGTTAAAAGCATTCAAACCCTCTTCAAAATTTTTAACAAATACAAACCTAGGATATGTAAGTTTACAAGTTAAAGTTGAAAATTCTTCATGGTCAGTTAGTCATGCTCTAGTTACTGCCGAAACAAATTTAGGCACTCAAACAGAAAGTTTTGATAACATTGAAGTTATTGACAACCAAATTAATTTTGTTCAATTCTTAAAAAATAAATTCAAAGACATTAAAAGCCTTTCGATACAATTATTTTTTAATAATGGTAAAGAAACAACGTTAAATTTAAAAGATGTAACCATTAATACTGATATAACAGGTTTACTTTTTTTAAATTCTTCAACAAATAATTCAAGCAAAACAAATTCAAAAGAAAGGATACTTCTGGAACTGTCAAACATTTTGGATTAAAAAGATTAGGTGTTGCAGAATATATGAAAGTGGTACAAACCATTCATGCTTATGTCCCAGGCGAAGTTTCAAATATTGAAAATGTAATGGCTAGCGAACTGCGGCATAAATCAATATCGGAGTTAACAAGAACAGAAGATACCGTAACTACAACAAAATCTCAAGAAGTTGAAAAAATTTCAGACACCAACAAAGTGAATCGTTCCGAAATGCAATCGGAAGTAGCAACCGAACTTCAAAAACAACAAAGTTTTGAGGCACATGCAAATTTTAGTAAACAGGCAGTTTGGAAAATTGATATTGGAACATCGTTCGCAACAAACAATTCGCAGTCAATAAGTAACAGACAGGCAGTTACTAAATCGCAAGAAGTAACCGAGCGAGCTATGGAAAGAGTTCAATCTAAAATAAGCGAAGAAAGAATAACCAAAATTATTCAAGAAGTATCCTTAACAAATGTACATGAATTTGATAATAGAGGTAAAGGTGATGGCAAAACCCAACACATTACAGGCGTTTACAGATGGGTAGATAAAAAAATGAAAAATCAAATTTACAACTATGGCAAACGCACAATGTTTGAATTTATGATACCCGAACCTGCAAAACTACATCGTTTGGCAATAGCAGTACAAGGTATAACACTCACTGCTCCTGTTGACCCAAGAACAGCACTTGCACCTCATACAATGGCTGATGTAAACAGTGTTACAAAAGAATTGTTAGAATATTGGGCAAATATTTACAGTATAACACTTACAGAACTACCTGTACAAAATATCCAACATTTTATACCAAGAGAATATTGGAACTTTGGCGGTGATAATGGACAAAGAGTAAAAGTGCTGGATTTTCCAGAAAACTATGCCGCAAAATCGGTAAGGGTGGACTATGGATACGAATTTGGCAGAATGATAGTAAGCAATTTTCAAGGTGGATATTTGTCTTTACCTTATGTATGGTGGAGTTCTATCGACAGCAGTTATTCAGTTGGTGGTTTAAACATTACCGGTTCTTATGCTTATGAATACCAAGGAATTGGTGTAGACTCTTTTAATGTAACTTTTTTCTTTAATTGTGAACTTTCTGATGCTTTTATACTTCAGTGGAAAACTGAAAATTTTAATGCCATTATAAAAGCCTACAACGATGCATATATTAAATTTCAAGCAGATCAAGCAAAATTAGACGCCGAACAAAAAGCAAAAGAAGGCGAACAAAAAGAAACGCAAGCCAATTTTTATAGAATTATTGAAAGTGATTTACTAAAGCACAATTGTATTGCTTACTTGCTACAAGACCATCTTACAATTTAAGGACAAGAATTTGCAACAGGCACCCAAATGCTAGATTTCCAAGTTAATTTGGGTAATAATTTAGACCAGTATACTGCTTTGGCTAAATTTTTAGAGCAGGCATTTGAGTGGAGTATTAAAGATTATACTTTTTATCCGTACTATTGGGCAGATAGGACCCAATGGAAAAAAATGTACCTTTCAGAAAGTGTTGACCCTTTATTTAGAAGTTTTTTACAAGCAGGTATGGCTAGAGTAATTGTCACAGTTAAGCCCGGTTTTGAAGAAGCAGTTCAATACTTTTTAGTTACAGGAAAAGTTTGGTTTGGTGGCGAAACACCAATTATTGGCGACCCATTGTACATGAGCATTGCCCAAGAAATGCAAGAACCAACAGGCAAACCACAAGGTAATTATTGGATAACAAGAATACCAACAACTTTAACCATTTTACAAGCCAAATCAGCAGGACTTGAAGTAACACAAGCCCTACCTATTTTCCCTGAAAAACATTCTGAAAATTGTGAAAACCCTGAAGAATTAGAAAAACAAAGTTTATTTAAGTTAGATGATGTGCAAATGATCGCTTCAGATAAAGCTAGTACGTTACCAAAAGACTAATTTTTATTTAAAAAACAATAAATAGATGAAACCAGTAGCATTACGATTGCCAAAAGGGAGTTTAAAACAGAATTTAAAAACAGAATTTATAAATGATAAAACAGAATTAAAAGATATTAAAGCAAATACACTAAATAATAAAATTAAAAGAGAAATTTATCTAACTTTTGACGATGGATTAGAACAAGGTACTGAAGAAATTATAGAATTATTAAAAGAAAAAGGTGTAAAAGCTACATTTTTTTTGATTGGTAAAAGAGTTGAATCAATGCACAACAGGGATAAAAAATTATGCTTTAAATTATTAAAAGATATTTACGAGAATCACGCTATAGGCAATCATTCTTATTCACACGCAAATGAATTTTATAATTCATATTACAGAGAAGGTGGGGTAGTAATTAAAGACATAAATGGAAATAAAACAAGAAGAAATGTTGTAGATGACTTTGCAAAATCAAAAAATACTTTATTTTATTATTTAGCATTAGCACAAGGAAAATCTAATCCATTAAAAGACGGATATTCAGATTCATTATTAAAATCAAAAAATCAAAAAAAAGCTTTAGCTAGATTCCCAGGTACAAACACTTGGTACATTAAAGATAAAATTATTGATATAAAATATACCAATAGATTGAATGATTTAGATTTTCCAAAACAAGACACAAAAGAAGAGGCTGAAATTATTGGAAAAACATATTCAATCTTAGGTTGGGATTGTGAGTGGCAAATGGGTAATCCAAAAACAAATGCATTAATTAAGCAAACTATTCAAGATAAAATTAATAAAAAAACAATCAGATACGATAGTCTAGATGATACTGATCCTTTTTTTGATTTATATGATAAAAAATACATCAACTATGATAGACCTGTTCAATCTGTCGAAGAAATTAAAGATGAGTTACTAGATTTATTATATTCTTCAGATTACCAGCCTCTTGATGCGTCAGGAAAGATTAGGGGAAAGGCAATTTTATTAATGCACGATAGACTATTTAGAAAAGGGGCAATGGATAAAAATAATGAAGTTAACAAAGATGACAAATCAGAGTTAAAAAAGTTAGGGGAACTTATCGATTATTTTAAAAAAATTAATGTTGAGTTTAAAACTTTAGATGAATATTAGTATGAAAAAAGTAATAATAATTATAATTGTTTTATGTCTTCTGATTATTTGTTTTATTCCTTTTTCATTTTATGATAAAGATGGACAAAGACAATATTGTAGGTATCGTCTTGGAGTATATGAAGCATTTTGGGATGAAACAGACTTATATGACCCTCACTCTTCTGACTATATTTTCTTTTTCAATATAAAACTAAATAATAAAATTGGAGGACCTTTAGAATATTTTGGACTTAAAGAAATAGAAAATGATACGATTAAAAATAACAATACTACAAGTAAATAAAAATCCCCGCTCCACAAAGTGTTCTTAAAATCTACACAAGCTCTGCGATGGTCTCATATCTTTGAAATGTGAAGTAAAACATATCTTTGCAAAGTAAATAAAAATAAGGTTGCAAAATCAACACTGGTCTAGATACATTACTAAATGATATTGTTCGGGAGGTAGATCAACCTTATTTTAATCATATATTGAATTTGAATTAGTACTTAAACACTTTGTTTAATATAAAGATGTTGTATAAAATATGAGATAAAACTTGCTTTTCATGAAAGAATACATGTTCAACATTATTTAGAAGTAAAACAAGCCTATTTTACATTAAAAGAATGGGAAAAAGAAACGTATGTGTTTTTAGAAATTTGGAAACAAAAACAACTTTGGTCAAAGGCTGAATTGCAACACGCTTTAAAGTATGTTAATGATACTAGGGGAAGAGCAGGACAAAAATTATTAAATTACAAAATATGAAATATACCGAACAACTAATTAAAGACAAAGCCGATCAAATAATGAAAGATTTAGACGGCAAATTTTATTTTACTGGATGTGTAGTTGATGCTTTATTTAAGGAGAATGAAATTGTTTTTGCTGCAAAATTAAAGGGTAAAAAACATCCGGTTTGGACTGTGGCAATAAAAGCAATATTTGATCGTCTTGATTTTTTGATTATATCAGATGAAACGGGAGAGCCATTGTATTATATGAATTTTAATACCTTAACATTTGATATTGAAAAAGATAAAGATGGGAAATATTTTAAATTTGAGGTTCAATAATCATAAAAAAGCTACTTTTGAGTAGCTTTTTTTAGATAAAATATCAAAAACAAAGCTCTAATAAATAAAATAAGGGAGTATTTATTTTGGGTACAACTTTGTACCTTAGGAGCCGATGTTTTATCTTCGAAAATTCTTTCTAAAAAAGCAAAAGAAACTAGTGTTGTTTTAGAAGAATATCGAAAAACAGTTAAGGACGAAAAACTACTAGCTGAAATTGATGAATTTACCGAGCATTTGGATGAGGTGGCTGAGTTAGATTTAATGGCATCTCGTAGAATTGATAGTTTTGGTGGTAAGATATTAAAAGCAAGCCAAATTCGACAATTAAGAGGTTTTTTAAAACAAAAAGGAATACATTTAATTGTAGAGGGAGATTTAAAAAGCGTAACACAGCTATTTAAACCTATTGATGAGTTTAAGAATGCAGATGAATTGTTCTATGCAATGATATCAAAAGGATTTCCAGGAGGATTTAATGCACGTACCAAACAGTTTTATTTAAGTAAAAACGCAACAGAATTGGTTAGTTTTCACTAAATGTCACATTTTAAACATTTTGAAGAATTGGGGGAGGCTTATTTTTCACTTTCTAAACTAGACAAAGAAATGTATGTTTGGAAAGAAATTTTTGCTAATAAATACAAATGGACAAAAGCAGAATTACAAGATGCTCTAAATTATATTAATAGAATCAGAGTTAAAGAATATGGATTAAAACCATTAAAAATAAAAATATAATGAAACATACAGAAAAGGAAATTTTTGAAATAATTAAAAAAACTCTTAAAGACTTATATAAAGATTTATATAAAGAATCAGATATTGAAAAAGTTGTTTTTGATAATAATGAAGAACTAATTAGGGGGAAAAACATTGGTAAAAAACATCCGTGTTGGGTCGCTATTATTAAGTCACTTTTTGATAGTACTGATTTTTTAGTAGTTTCAGATGAAACAGGTGTACCTTTATATATTCAAGGTAAATACCTGACCTCAGAAATAGAAAGAGATTCAGAAGGCAATTATTACAGAAAAGAAAATTAATTTCCCTCTTGCTTTTCATGAAAGAATACATGTTCAACATTATTTAGAAGTAAAACAAACCTATTTTACATTAAAAGAATGGGAAAAAGAAACCTATGTGTTTTTAGAAATTTGGAAACAAAAACAACTTTGGTCAAAGGCTGAATTGCAACATGCTTTAGATTATATTAATAGAACCAGAAAAAAAGCAGGACAAAAATTATTAAATTACAAAATATGAAATATACCGAACAACTAATTAAAGACAAAGCCGATCAAATAATGAAAGATTTAGACGGCAAATTTTATTTTACTGGATGTGTAGTTGATGCTTTTTATGATTTTAATAGTATAATTAATTACGGAAAATTAAAAGGAAAAAAACATTCCTCTTGGATAGTTGGCATAAAAGCACTTGATTATGAAGACTTACTATTCATTTCAGATGAAACGGGAGAGCCATTGTATTATATGAATTTTAATACCTTAACATTTGATATTGAAAAAGATAAAGATGGGAAATATTTTAAATTTGAGATTGAATAAACATAAAAAAGCTACTTTTGAGTAGCTTTTTTTTAGATAAAATATCAAAAACAAAGCTCTAGTAAACAAAATAAGAGAATATTTATTTTGGGTACAACTTTGTACCTTGGGAGCCGATGTTTTATCTTCGAAAATTCTTTCTAAAAAAGCTAAAGAAACTAGTGTCGTTTTAGAAGAATATCGAAAAACAGTTAATGACGAAAAACTACTAGCTGAAATAGATGAATTTACCGAGCATTTGGATGAGGTTTCTGAGTTGGATTTTTTAGAAAACTGGGACAATATAACGGTTAGTAGAAAAGGATACTTAGGAGGAAAAACATTAAGAAGAAAAGAAATCAAATTTTGGATTGATGAAATTGCAAAAATAAGTAAAGGAGAAACTAAGCTTATCGTGCTACCAAAAGGGCATAAAAAACTATTGGGTAACATTGCAGGATTTAATCCTTTTGATGGAAATATTTACGTTCAAAGAGGATTAACGGAATACGAAATTTTTCACGAGTTTAAACATTTTGAAGAGTATATAAAACTAGGAAAAGTAAGACATCTTGAAGGTATGAAAGCAATAAGTGGTAATCCTTCACTAGATTTAATTAGAACTTATAAACGAGAAAAATATGTTTTTGATGAAATTATTAAAAATAAAAAACTTTTTAATCAAGCGCAATTAAACGATGCTCAAAACTATATCAATAGGGTGATTAAAAAATGTGAAAACGCAGGAATCGATATAAACAAAATTTAAAAATATGGATATACAAGTAAAAATTATTGAGAAATTAAAGCTGTGGATAATTAATACTAAGGTTATTGATTATGATTTGGATATTGGTTTCGACTGTGAGGACAAAGAGTTAGAGACTTTACGAGATGGTAAAACGAAAAAAGAAGTCTATGTGGTTTCATTTAAAACAAAAGATTATATTGAATATGATGAAAAAGGTGAAATAATTTCCTTAATGGAAGGAATGTATTGCTTTGCATTTTTTGATGCAGAGACATTAGAAATGCTTTATATTCATAAGAAAGCAGGTTATATCGAGGTTGATGGTTCTTTCTAAGTTTTAAAAGCTACTTTATTATCCGAAATTTTTGAAAACATTATTGGAATCATCATTAAATTTGATGTAAAACAGTTTATTGTTAATGCCTTTGTTTATCCACTCACTTTATTGAGTAAATTAATTACTTTTGTAAAAACGCTCAACCTTGATGTCTCTAAAATTAAAATAAACTTCAGTAAAGTAGGCTATATTTGCGGATACATAAAAGGATTAATAGCGGCAATAATCATAGATGCTTTTTTAACAGGAGGCGTAAAAGCAGTAGAAGACATTACCAAAGCTATAGGGCAGTTTTTAAGCAAGCCAGGTACGGTTTTAAGAGATGTTTTAAAAACCGCAGGCAGAAAAACTGTTGCAACTATTGAAGCCGTAATAGATTTAATTGCCCAACTTGCCAGTAAACTTAAAAAAGGAGCCGTAAAATTGTTTGAAGATTTTAAAGGGTTTATTGAGGATATTTTTAAATGGTTGGAGGAGTTTTTTGGAGTAGCTAAAAAAACAGAATGGCTATCTCCTGGTTTATTTAAATTTGGGAATGATGGAAGTACCTTTAGAAATTTTATAAAATTGCAGGAACGTGCTGATGATGGTTTCTATAACATATTATGTCACGGCGATTTTAAAAGCATTTATATTGATGGAAGGAAATCTAAACCGGAAGAATTTGCAAACATGT
>JBBRCJ010000077.1:0-11142 GCA_038204955.1 Flavobacteriales bacterium | reverse complement strand
TACCTCAATCCATTGTCCCTTTGTTCGAGCCAAAAATTCGTTATCATACATCGCCTCGCATTGTAAACCTGGTAAATAATATTTGCCCAAATAACTGGCATTTAGTAAAATTTTGAATTTGTGAGTTTCATTAGGTTTCATTCCAAAATAGTAATTGGTTCTGTCGTCGCGAATGTCTATGTAATCAGCAACATTGTCCGTAGCATCTCCAAATTCAGTGAAACGAGTATTTACAATTTCAAATCCAGAGGGAATAATTTGCGTCAAGGCTACATTTTGAACGTATTCGTTTTTGCGATTGGTTAACGTAACTTCAGCATAAAATTCTGTTCCTTGAGCGATTTTAGTAACTGAAACAGTGGCTCCTTTTCTATTTTTAAAAACAACGTTTGCTGTTATATTATTTTGTTGCACTTGCTCTTGTCCAATTGGTAAAATTCCAGAATTTAAAATGCGAACATAAATAGTATTGTTTTTGTTGTTTTTAATTGTCATTGAATTTATTCCCGATTTTACTACTAAATTTCGTTGAATTGTAGTTTTTGCAGTACTAACCACTTCCGATTTTCCGCCATTGGCAAACTGAATTGCAACACCTTTACTACCATTACTTTGCGCAAATTTGGCCATAGCATACAAACTGTAAGCTGTGGTTTGCGTACTCATATATTCGCTACTAGATAAGTTTTTCGCCAATTTAGTCGCCATTGCAAACGCTTTTGGTTTTTGACCTAACAAAATCAAGGTTTCTAATGCCATTGCACGGTTTCGGTCGTTTGAACCGTAATAATAGTAATCGTAACTATTATATTCATCATCAATTACCGATTTATTTAATAGCGATAATCCGGCTTGGTTTTGTTTCAATAACGCATAGGTTGCTGCCAATCGCAATTTACTTTCGTTAGAAATATCTTTGGTTTCGCGCAAGCGGTTCATTGATGCTAAATCGCCCGCACCTGCTAATGCTAGAGTATATAAGCGATACGCCTGAGCCAAATCGTTGCCATATTGCTTTTGCAAACGCCAATTTTTGGCTTCTTTTTGTTGGAAAGAAATCCATTTCGATTTGAAATTTATGGGTAAAAGATAGCCTTTTTTCTCGGCTTCAATTAAGAAATGTCCCGCGTATGAGGTTCCCCAATCGTCAGTGTAATTTTGACCAGGCCAATATGAAAACCCTCCGTTTGCGACTTGAAATCCGCCCAATCTCATAATAGAAGCTGTAACATTTTTCTGAATGCGTTGCTTCATAAGTCCATCAATATCAACCACATCGTTCAAATACAATTGCGGAAATGCTGACGAAGTGGTTTGCTCAACGCAACCGTGCGGATATTGAATTAAATACTCCAATCGACGAGCAAAATCAATTGTTGGGTTTGATGAAGCTTCGATTTTTGCTTTATTACTTCCAGCAACTCCAAATGCATTCCAAGTTATGGTTTTGGTTGAATTGGGTTCGATAATTACATCCGTATAATTATTAGTAACCTGATTCGGATTGGTAACATCAACCTCCACATCATAAACCGATTTTTCTTTTCCAGAAGTGGCGATGATTTGAATTTTTCCAATTCCTGTAGCGGCTCCAACGGTTAAATTGAAATACGCCATTTTTTCATCAGGTTCTGTAAAAGCAACATTTTGTACTGAATTTCCGAGTACTCGAACGCCATTATTGGTTACAATTTGAAGTTTTACATTTCTGATGTTTTTCTCTGTAGCAAAAAGTGTAACCGGAATTGTAACATTTTCTGACGGAGAAATTTTTCGTGGCAACGATGCCAAAACCATCAACGGACTTTTAACTTGCGTTGCTTTTTCGGCTTTTCCGTAAGCACTTGATTCGGCATTTGCTGCCACAACCATCGTGCGAACTGAACCTATATATTTAGGTAATTTAATTTTATGGTTGGCACTGCCGCCTTTTTCTAACTTAAACGGTCCTAAATAAACCACAACGGGTTTGAAACGATTTGCTTTTTTAGCGTTCCCGCCTCCCAAATCTTCATCGCCACCAATACTAAAAACTTGATTTACTTTTCCGCCATAAGCACCAATTACATCATCGTAAATATCCCAAGTACGAACTCCAAGTGCCTCACGAGTATAGAAATTATCCCAAGCATTTGGTGTTTTAAATCGGGTCAAATCTAGTAAACCTTCATCAACCACAGCAATCGTGTAAGTCATTGATTTTCCCTGTTTTTCAGATACATTTATGTTAACCGTTTGCTCTGGGCGGAGCACATCGGGCATTTTTAAAACGGGTTCTAAAACTGTATTTTTATCGACCACTTCTATCGGAATAATGCCGTACATACGAATTGGAGAATCGTTTTTCGTGTTTGCGTGTGGTTGCAAAAGCGTCACGTTTATGTACACATTTGGCGCCATTTCGCTCGTAATTGGCAAACTAACTTCGGTTTCGCCTTTTTTGGTTTTTGCCCAAAATTGTTTTACTACTTTTGTTCCGTTTTCTATCGAAATTAAGGCACGACCGCCTTCACTCGATGGAATGAAAATTTTAGCATCGTCGCCTACTGAATAATTGGTTTTATTGGTAGAAAATTTCAACATTGATGCGTTTTCTCCACCTTCGGTTCGGGTTCTTCCAGAATCGTATGGATAATCAATGTAAACTGTTTGTCCAGTTGCGTGTCCGCCGTTGGTGTCTGAAACACGAACCAAATAGCGACCATATTCGTCATCTGTAATTGAAAATTGTATGCTCGCTTTTCCTAGTGAATTGGTGCTAACTCTGAAATTTCTGAAAGCAGTAGTTACGTTCGACGAACTATAATTCGACAAATTATCATTAGAAGCATCCCACCACCAACGCGATTCGGTTTTATAGACTTTTACTTCTAAATTTTGAACGGCTTTCGGACGTCCTTTTTCATCCACTGAAACTATTTCGAAACGGTTGTTTTTTCTAGTTTCTAACAAACCATATTTGTTTGGCTCTGGCGTTTTTAGTCCAATATAAGTTTCGTACGGAGAATAGGTTGTCGCCGAAACATCGGTGCTGGTATCGCCACCATTTTCGTAAACAGTTGTCATAAAAGCGGCTCGTAACATTCCGGGGGCTTGTCCTGTAAGCGTTGGTTTTATTGGTATTGATGCTCGTCCGTTAGAATCTATCTTACCAGAATAAATAGTTACCTCTTCGGTTGAAAAATTACGGGTTGGATCATCAAAAACATAAGAATCATAACCTTTAAACGAAGTTACTTGTTGCGAAAATTTGGCTTGAACTTCGGTTTTTAAATCTTTGGCAACGGCACCATGCAACCACAAAACTTGAATGTTATTGATGCTGTTAGTTCGGGCAGAAAGTATCGGTTCGTTGAAACTATTTTTTATTTTTAATCGATTCGGTTTTATGGTTTCGATTTTAATATTTTTATAAAAACGAGCACCGCCAATACTTACAACTGCTTCCCAACTTCCTGTTGGCGCAGATGAGATGGTTGGAACTACAAATTTGTAATGATTCATATCGTTTCCAACCACTACGTTTTCGTAAATTGTTTTTCCGCTTGGGTCTGATAATTTGAATTTTATGGGATGATTTACTGGTAATTTATTGGCATTGTCATTCAAAATAAATCCTAAAAACAAAGTATCGCCCGGACGCCAAACGCCACGTTCGCCATACAAAAAGCCTTTTAAACCTTTTTGCAACGTCTCGCCCGACACATCGAAATTACTTAACGACAACGAAAGTTCATCGTCCAATTTCACGTAAGTCGAGTTTTTTCCTTTAGTAACAATAGCAAAATAAGCCATTTTATCCAACTGAAACGAAACCATTCCATCGCCATCGCTGCTTGAAGTAGCAATTTTTTGTTGCTGATAATTGTACAAATCAACCGTAGCATTTGAAACAGGATCAGTCGAAACTATGTCAGAAACCGTTATAAAATATGATTTGTCTTCACCGCGTTTTACAATAACTCCCAAATCGGTGGCTAAAACATTGGTTGCAATTTTTTTGTTGTAATAGTAGTAGTTTTTTGTAGGATCGGTTTGGTCGTCATAACCATAATCTCCTTCGTAATACTCATAATCGTCGTAACTTCCGCTGTAGTTTTTGTCGTTTTCAGGTTCTTCTTCCTCGGCATCGGCTTCGTTTTCTTCTTCTGTTGCTCCCGAAATATTTTTATACAACGAATATTTCTTTTTTATAGTAAATTCTACTCTATATATTGCGCCGGGTTCGGGCTCAATAAGTTTAGATAAATCTAGGGCATAAGTGTTCCATTTGCTATAATCGAGCAGGTTATTTTGTTTTAATTCGATGGTTGATTTGGCAATAGGTTGTGAAACTTGTTTTAAATTTCGGTTTCCGTCCAACTTGTTATCTTGAAGAAATTGCAGAATATTGTCTTTGTAAATTTTAAAAACTCTTACATCAACGGCTTTTAAATTTGCGGCTTCAAAATTTAGTTTCAAATTATTGGAACTTGGCAAGATGGTGCCGCTTTTCACCAATCGAACTTCTGGATTTATTTGGTCGAACTGTATTTTTTCGGAATAGTTTTCTTTCATTTTAAAACCATACTTATTCTCAATTCCTTGAAAAATTTCGATTAGTTTTTCGCCAGAAAATGCTGTAATAATATCAGTATCTGCAACCGGTTCAGCTACTGCTTGAATGTTTGAAACATCATCAACTGCTGCAGAATCTACCGCAACCGAAGTTGAATCAGCTGGAGGCGAAACAACTGTTTCTGCAACTACCGCTTTGTCAACATTGGATGGTTTTTCATTACTAAAAAATACTTTCAAAACATTGCCTTGCGTAGCAAACTTTAAATTTTGAGTATTTTGAATGGCAATTAATCCTTTAAAATCTTGGTCTTGCTTTAACTCATCCGAAAAATTTATTAATAGTGATTGATTATTTTCATCGCCAATTTCGATTTTGGTAACTTTAAAATTATTTTTACCTGGAATTGGGAATTTAACCGAACTTTCGTTATCAACATCAATCGGGTCACCGTCCCATTTTATTTCAATTTCAGAATCCTCATCAAAACGTTGAATGCTGTCGATTACAAACTTGAATTCGGTTTTGGTACTTAACGCTTTATCAAACTTTATTTTTAAATCATTGCTTCCTTGTTCTGCTTCGATTATTTTTTGAGCATCTTCAAAACTTACATCGTCGGCAGTTTTTAAAGTTCCGTTTAGGTAATACAAATCTTGATTGTACGACTGCAAATCGAGCGTATTGACAATAAAATCTTGCTGAATAGTTTTTATGGTAAACTTAAATTCTTTTAATTCTTTGGGTGTATTTACAATTTCGCCCAAATGAAAAGTTACTTGATAAATAGTATTTGGATCTAATTTACTTTTTGGGATAAACGCAACCGTATTGCTCGAAAGCGCCACTACTTTGCCTGAAACGCTAGGCGAAATGTCAAACAAATCGTCGTCTAATTCTTGGTTGGGTTTCCAATCGCTTTTGTTGACCGCAAGTTGGACTCGAATGTCGGAATTTGCCGAGACGATTCCCGACGAAAAACTAGAAATATACTTTGTAAAGAGCGAGAAATCGGAATTAAAATCAGCGGCTGATTTTTTTCCACACGAATGCAATACCACGATTGCGAAACACAAAGCGAGCAACTTTTTAATTTTCATTTTGAAAATAGAGATAAAATGTTAAGTGATTGGTTTACTATTTTTTAAACTTCTGGTTTTTCTAAATAGTTTAGTAAAAGTATAGATAATTTTAACATAAATTACAATTTGTAAAAAATATTTTTTTGGGATAATAAACAAGAATTTGGTTAGATTTTTTTATATTTGAAATAGATTTAAAACTAAAAATTATGATTGCACTTCATCCACAATATATAAAAGATGCCAACGGAAATAATTCGATGGTGGTTTTGCCTGCCGAAGAATTTGAAAGATTATTAGAAGAATTGGAAGACGACGACGATGTGAGAATGTATGACCAAGCCAAAAAAGAAGATACTGGCGAGCGGATTTTATTTTCTGATTATTTAAAAATGAGAAAAGAAAGAAATGGCTAAACATCTCATTATAATATCTAAAAAAGCACAAAAAGTTTTAGATAAATTTTCTGACCATATTGCAGAACCTATCTTGGAAGCAATTTCTAATTTAGAAGACAACCCAACACCAATAGGCTACAAAAAACTAAAAGGTCGAGATGGTTATAGAATCCGAGTAGGGAATTACAGAATTATTTACGAAATTTATGAAACTGAATTAGTAATTGAAATTATAGATTTAGGACATCGAAAAGATATTTATGAGTGAAAAAATCATATTTCTTCACCAAAAGTCAACAAATTATTATCCGGATCAAGCACCGAAAATTCCTTTTGTCCCCAAGGTTTTATTTCTAGTTTTCCGTTAGGATGAATCGCGATTTTTCGATCTAAAAAATCATTATAAATCATTTCAATTTCTTTAGTTCGAATGTAAACTTGTCCATAATTTTCTTTTGGATTTAAAGTTTTATGTTCAAAAAAATGAATTTCAATTGCATCTTTAAATATTATTAAATATCCATCGAAATCAGAGTTTTCAAATTCTTTAAACCCCAATTCGTTGCAATAATAATTTTTAGTTATTGCTTTGTTTCGCATCGGAAGTTTTGGGATAATCGCTGAAATCATAGTTTGATAATTTTAAATTAATTCCGTTTTGTAGAAAAAAATAGTTTCATAATATCGGCACATTCTTCTGCTAAAACACCTTGAATAACTTCAGTTTTTGGATGCAATTTGGTGCCTAGAGTTAAAAAACCACGTTGTTCATCTCGTGCTCCAAAAACAATTTTCGAAATCTGACTCCAATATAAAGCTCCAGCGCACATTTGACAAGGCTCAAGTGTTACATATAAAGTACAGCCTTTTAAATATTTTCCTCCAATAAAATTTGCTGCCGAAGTAATGGCTTGCATTTCAGCGTGTGCCGTAACATCGTTAAGCAATTCGGTTAAATTATGGCTTCGAGCAATCACTTTATCATCAATAACAATTATCGCTCCAACAGGTATTTCGCCTTTATCGAAAGCCATAATAGCTTCTTGCAAAGCTTTTTTCATAAAATAGTCGTCCGTGAAAATGTTTAACATTTAGCAAAAATAGAAATTAAAAATTACTTTAAATCAGTTATAATTTTAAGAAGCACTTTTGATTATGAATTTATCTACCTTACAATCTCAACCTTTCTCGAAATTTCATTACCTTTTTCATCCACAACCGTAATATAATGAAAACCTGAATTGGCAGTAATTTGCATTTCGTGAAAGGTTTGCGTTGTGCCTTTAAATTGCTTGTCGATGTACCAAAATAACGTGGCATCTTTATTGGCGCAAGCCACTTTAAAAATTACGGGTTGCACGTTCGAATTAAAATCTTTAGTAAGATAAATTTTGCTGTTGGTTTTAGGGTAAATAAAATCCATATTGGCTTGTTGCAATGCTTGGCAATCGGCTCGAAAAGGTGGAAGTGGCTTATAATCAACGTGTGAATTTTTGTAATACCATTCCATTACGGGTGGCAAAACAAACCATTTTTTGTTTACAATATTGTCGATATTCTCGCAAGTACTGTTTACTCTAAATTGCTCGGTTGGGTCTAAATGCACTAATTTATGGAAAGGACAAACGGCTGTTTTTTTACCGTTTTTTGTGATGAATTGTTTAGTTTTCGGACAATCATCTTGGGCTAAATAACCGCTTAAAGCGCAAGTTTCAACTAGTTCTAAATCGTTTGTTGGGGTTTGAAACCATTTTTTTCTGGGTAAAAGATTAAAAACATCAAATAAAATTGGTGCAGCACTTGAAACTCCTGTTAATTCTGGTCGGCCTTCGCCAGAGGCATTACCCACCCAAACGCCCACAACATAACGAGAATTCGTTCCAATTGCCCAAGCGTCTCGGTTTCCAAAACTGGTTCCAGTTTTCCAAGCAATTTCTAGCGATGAATCGTAAAATCGCCAAGCCTCATCACCTTCGGGGCGGTTGACTTCTTTCATTGCTTTGTACGTTAAAAAAATTGAACCTGCACTAAGAATTGGTTTTTGACTGGTTTGGGAACCAAAATCAGTTTCAAAATCGTTTTTGAAATTGAGTTCAGAAAATTCGTTAGTTCTATATTTTCCTGAGGTTTTGTTGTAATAACCTAAGGTTGATGAAAGGTTGGCATATGTTCGACATAAATCCCAAAGATTGCTTTCGGCACCGCCTAAAATTAATGATAATCCATAATGACTCGGTTGTTTTTTAATGTCCTTTAGTTTTAATTTTTGCAACAATTCGTAAAAATTATTCACCCCGTGTTCTTGTAACATCAAAACTGCTGGAATGTTTAACGAACGACTCAAAGCCCTTTGCGCTGGCACAGCACCATCGAAAGTAAGGTTAAAATTCTGAGGCGAATAACCCGAAATTTGTGTCGGAATATCAGGAACTAATGTGTTTGGTAAAATTTCGCCAACATCGAGCATTGAAGCAAACAAAAGGGGTTTTAAAATACTGCCTGTGCTTCGTGGTGCGCCAATAATATCAACATCTTTTTTGTGAAAAACATCAGTTGGAGAATTGCCAACATACGAAATTACGTTTCTGTTTTGATTGTCGATTACCAAAACGGCTAAATTGTTGACTTCGTTTTGTTTGTAATCGTTATAATAGTTTTTTGCAATTTGATTTACTCGGTTTTGCAACGAAATTTCTATGGTGGTTTTAATGCGTTTTTGATTGTTTGTAAGTGCAATTCTTTGCAATAAATGAGGTGCAATTTGAGGCACAGCAAACGGTTTTTGGGGCAAAGGTTCTAAAATTGATAAATCGTAAGTCAGTTTGTCGATGACTTTTTCGGTAAATAATTTTTTTAATAAATTATTTCGTTTGATGCGCAGTTTTTCTTGATTTTTACCTGGATAAATTAAACTTGGAGCGTTGGGTAAAACGGCTAAAGTTGCCGATTGTGCCCAAGAAAGTTGGTGCGATTGCACGCCAAAATACCGCCAAGATGCTATTTCTAAACCAACTACATTTCCGCCAAAAGGTGCGTGAGCAGCATACAATTCGAGAATTTTGTTTTTAGAATGACGCAATTCCAATCGGGTTGCTAAAATAATTTCAATGATTTTTTCGAAATAACTTCGTTTTTTGTGTCTGCGAGATAATCTAATGACTTGTTGCGTAATGGTACTACCACCACGAACTACTTTGCCTGCTTTTTGGTTTTGTCGAATGGCTTTTACCATCGCCACTGGATTAAAACCGGGATGATACCGAAAATGTTCGTCTTCAAAATAAACAATACATTTTTTAAATTTATCGGGAACGCTGTCTTGCTCTGGAAATCGCCATTGCCCGTCGGTCGCAATTTTGGCGGCTAATAATTCGCCTTCTTTGCTTTCGATTACTGTAGAATAGGGTTCTACAAACAAATTTCGGGGCAGCGAAAAGTAATAAATTATGGAAACTAAAAAGTAAAACAATGCTTTTTTTGGATTGTTTTTAATCCAATTTTTTAGTTTTTGAAAAAACTGGGCGAATTTGGTTTTCAATTTATTGAGAAGGTAATTTTTGTATAAATGTATAAAAAAATTAATCTCTTTTTGTTTTTATTTTTTGCCAGTTGCGATGGACTTCAGTCCATCTTTATAAATGAAAAAACCATTAAGAAATTAAGATTCATTAAGTTTTTAATTCTTAATTTTCTTGTTTTTCTTAATGGTTTCTTGTGTGAGGGATTGAAGTGGAGCTCTTTTTTTAGTTGTCGATTTTTCTTCGACAACTAAAAAAAAGCGGGAACGTACAGCCCGACCCCTACCCCTATTTTTCTTCGGGGTCACGCCCACCCGAGCCTGAAAGAGCGAACTGACGAAGTAAATTATTTTTTAAACTTTCATTAATTTCGCTAATGGTACCGGAATGGCATTTTTATGCGTCATAATTGCGGTTGATTTGAATTTTACAAATTCTTTTGTCATATACAGATAGCCTTTGTAATCGTTGGTTGCGCCCCAAGAATTTTTAATGATATAGTATTCGCGACCGTTTTGGTCTTTGGCCAAACCTACAATGTGCATTCCGTGGTCGTCGGTTGTAGTGTAATTGTCGAACGCTTTTTGACGCATTTCTTCGGTAACTACGATTTCTTTTTGTGGTCCGTTGAAAAGATTTGCTTTTTCTTCGTCGGTCATTTCAGACGCTTTCTTTTCTGGAACGTAAGCCACTCCGTTTTTCCAACTAAAACTTTTTTCGGAAACATCACCTGCCCAAGCCACAGAATATCCAGTTTTTAAAGCATTGTCAATAATATCTGTTAAATCGTTCATTTTTACGTTATAAATTTGATCAAACGACCAATTGTCGGGCACCATCAACACGTTTTTGGTGTAATACGGATATTCTCTGAACGAAGAAATTTCTACGTAATCGTCTCCATTTAATCCCACAACTTCTTTTGCGAAGGTTTCAGGTGTATATTTTTTTCCGTTATATTCGAAATTTTTTGGAACTTCACCTAAATAAGTATCAATTATTGCGGCATAAGCGCGCTCCCAATTTGGAGTTAATTCGCCGTTTGGGTTGGTTACAACTGCTTTTAAAAAGGCTTCTGTTAACGATGCCATTTCGGCAAATTTATTTTTATCGGTTCCGTAATTTAAACCCGTGTAAACCGATTGTGGAACGGCTCCGTATTTTTTTAACATATTCGGAACATCGTGCAAAGCCCCGCCATCGCCTAAAGTAACGGCTCCGTGCATACGAACATAATTCCTGCCTTTTTCTAAATAAACATTTCTTGCAGAAAAAATTTCGGCTAACTCAACTGGTTTTTTTCCGTTACGAATCATTTCCGATTCTAAAAAAGAATTAGCAGAATAACTCCAACAAGTTCCCGATGATCCTTGGTTTTTTACGGATGTGTTTTCTAAATTTATTACATCGGTAAATTGAAAAAGTTCTTTACTTTTTGCACTAGCGTTAACTTTTAGTGAGTTTACTAAAACGTCTTGAGCAAAATTTGTTGCCGAAATAGCTATAAATCCTGCAATTACTATAGATTTTATATTCATAATTTTGATTAATTTATTTGTAAATTTAAAAAATGTATTGGTTTAAAA
>JBBRCJ010000076.1:0-11197 GCA_038204955.1 Flavobacteriales bacterium | reverse complement strand
GTTTCAAGAAAAGGCGAGAAATGTGGTAAATTCACATTTTTCTTTCGCAAGAAATATTATCTTATCAGAAAATATGCGGTTACGAAGTTCGCAACACACCCAATGCGCTACAACCTTAGCAAAACTTTCGATCTATAACGTTCACATTGTAACGCATTAAACCTTTTTATAATTTATTAGTCTTACTAAAAAAACGACTAAAATGAAAAGATATTTACTAACTGTTTCCTTAATGTTTGCTATTCAAACCACACAAGCGCAGACATTTGTTCCTAACGACATTGTTATTGCAAACAATGTATTTCAAGTAGAATTTTCAGACGACAGTCGTTCAATGACTTGGTGTGAAAATTTGGGCGGTGGTTTAGCAAAAGTAAATTACGCCGATGTAGATTTAGACTCAGGTCTACCAAATCTTCTTACTAGGCAAGTAGTCGATACAATACAAGGTCAAGGTTGGCCTTATTGGGGTGAAGACACAACTAGCAAATTTTTCCTAATTAAAAACAAATACGGTGCTATAAAATATATACGTAGAAATGGCTTCAACACGTTACAACACTTTAATTTAGGCAGCGTAAATAGTGATGAAAAGTCATTGTTAAATGTAAATTCCGACAGGACTAAAACCTATTTTTGGGTAAACTATGTTAAAAAAAATCCGGTGTCAACAGGTCTAGACAGTTTATTTGTGTTCCGTTCCGATAATCCGTCAAATCGAATATTTGTAAATGCAGAAAAGAAAAATATGTCTGGTTCAGCGTATGAACTTACTTTTCCTAGATGGCTAGCGCAGTCTGAAATTTTAGCATACCCATTTAGGCCAAATACTAACCAACCGTATTTTGATATAAAATTTTGGAGAGGACAAACATCAACCTCAACACAAGAAACAAACGATATAGCTTCAAGCATATTCAATCATCACGTTGACGATTTACCTTTTAGACTTCCACAATTTCCAAATGAAACTTTTATGTTTAGTAGCAAAGCGGCTCAAAAGGTTGCTATTTACCAAGATACAGGAACTTATTTTACGCAAACGCAATGGTACACCTCGCCAACTTCAATAATACCAACAACATTAACTTCTTTTGAGCCGTTTACAATTTGTGGTAATAGAACATACGGAGCCTATCAAGTTTATTCGGGTGGTGGAATACCGGGTACAACGGCTGGTGAAATTTATTTACTTGGTATTTTTGGCGACACTATTCATACTAAAATAAGTCAATTTGATGGCGACATAGCAGTTGATCCAGAATATGTAATCGGCAATTCTAAAGTTTGGATTTATTATTACGGGAAACCAACTGGACTTGGTAATTTCAACCTTCATCGTTGCGAAACACCATTAGTAATTCCGTGCTTAACTTTAGGAATAAATGACGAAAAACAAAATTTAAATTTAAAAGTTTTCCCAAATCCCTTTGTAAATAAAATACAAATTGATAATCCAACGGGATTAGAAGACTTTCAATTATTAAATTCATTAGGACAAATAATGTGGACAGGTAGAAACATAAACCAACAAGATTTTTCATATTTACAAAATGGACTTTACTTCTTAAAAATTTCAAACAATATAGAATTACAGACTTTTAAACTTTTAAAAAATTAAAGTTTCTTAAATAAATTATTGTATTAAATTCAACTTAAAAAAATGCTTATGAAAAATTTCACAATATTAATTGGCTCAATTATCTTATTTGTGGGTTGTAGTAAAGACGTTAGCTCATCCGAAACACCGCTAGTAGATAATAATTTTACTCCAGTAGAAACACTTGCAAGTTCTCCTAATGCAAAGTTAGGTGATGTTGAATTTGATAGTAAGAACAATCGCATTAGCTGGCAAACAATAGACGATAATTCGTTGTGGGTTTGCAAAATTGATCCTAGTACAGGTTTGTTAGCCGTGCCCGATGGTAAGCAAACACTGATAGATAATTCGATTGCACCGCTAACAACAACATTCAATTCTGCTGAATGGGCTTTCAGTCAAGCCAGTACTGCATTAGTTTATGGTAAAATAATTAGCAATAAATTCTACGTCGCCATTGCTAACGAAACGGGAAATTCTTGGGCACTCAATACCTTTTTGGGTAACCCTGATAGATTTAATCCTAGGGCAACAAAAAATGCCAACGATGCAACTGCCTCTTTTTTGTATTTAACTTATCCAGGAAGTGGAACTACACTGTACAAAAATTTAAATAATCCAAGTGTAGAAAATTCAATTGCAAATTTTAAAGATGCTCATTGGGCTAACGACGAACAAATAATAACTGGCATTTTGTCCAACAATCAAGTAGGATTATTTAATCCTGCAAGTCCGTCTGCACCTATTCAACTAACATTCAATTCAGGTACCACTTATAGTCGACCGTATATGTGGCGGGCACCAGAATTCGGCAATGCAAGAATGTTTTTTACAAAAGCAAACGGTACTCAAATTCAAATCTATAAAGAAACATCAATCGGCAGTAACCAATATACACTTTTTCAAACTTTTAATAGTCCGTCGACAACTACAACATTTACTTATATTGCTTCACCTGAACCATTTGTTTATAAAGGAAAATCATACATATCGTTTATGGCATCACCATCGCCTTTAGAAACTTCTGGACAACCAGCAGAGATATGGTTTGCTAGTGTAAGTGATACAACACCTTTTTATAGAAAGGTTTCTGATGGTACAACAAGAGTTAGAACTGACCCAGAAACCTATCAAACAAATACAAATTTATTTATTTATTATACCGAAGTAAACGACAGTGCAACACCAGATAATATGCTTGATCCGACTACAATTCTAACTTTAAGAAAATGTGAAACTGGACTATAGTAAAACACACAATTTTATTTAAATTTATATATAATGAAAAATTCAATTATCGTATTACTTTCTTTTATTTTTGCAATGACAACTTTGACTTCGTGTAATAAAACCGATGAACAAGCAACATTACCAATTATAAATCCTCCGCTTAATACAAATTTTACCACTATTAATGTAACACCATCTGCAACAGATGCAAGTATTAATACGTACACCAATGCATCTCAAAGTGAGAATCACATTTGTTATATAAATACTAATGTAGTTCCGCGCAACCAATTACTTATATTTTTGTCGGGAAGCGGTGGTAAACCAAATGGTAATGATTATTTTGATCAACTAGCTGCAAACTTAGGATATCACGTTATTGGTTTAATGTATCCTAACGTTCCTTCTGTAGGTTCATTATGTGATGCAGTAACAGATCCAAATTGCTTTGATAAGGTTAGATTAGAAATTATTGATGGCACTGATAGAACTACTATGGTAAATGTAAACCGAGCAAATAGTATTGAAAATAGAGTAATAAAGTGCATAAAATATTTAGCAGCCAATAATCCTACTCAAAATTGGGGACAATATTTAGATGCATCAGATAATATTATTTGGAGTAAAATAGCTATTGGTGGGCATTCGCAAGGTGGCGGTCACGCGGCCTTGATTGCTAAATATCACAACGTGGCACGAGTATTATGTTTTGCGTCGCCTAAAGACACATATATTAATGGCTTAACAGCATCTTGGATAAATCAAAGTAGCCTTACTCCAAAAGAAAACTATTATACTTTTACACACAATGCAGATGCTACAGGAGCTTCTCCAACTGAACAGCAAACTATATTTACTTTAATGGGTTTAAGACTTATTGCAGATAGTATAAATATTGATTCAAACAATCCACCGTATAATAATAGTAGAATTTTGATGACAAATCTTTCCTCAGCAAATGGAAATACTATAAATCCGCACAGTTGCGTTTTGGTTGATAATGCAGTACCCGATTTGCAAAACAATGGAACTAATAAATATGATCAGGTATGGAATTATATGCTTACGCATTAAATAATGATGTTAAATAAAATTTATTATATTGAAAACATTATCTTGAATGATAAGTACATAAAATAATAAATAAAATTTTCAGATTTGTTATAATAAGATTCGTCATATATTGCAGTATTAGACTGTTGAGAGTTCTACAAAGTGTTCCCAAAAATTATTGATACTATGCCAATTTCGCCAAATACAAAACAACAATAACAAAACAAGTAATCAAAACTAATATATATCAATACAAAATTTTCAACATAATATTTTTCATTATTTGAATTTTATATTTACATTTGCACGTCTCAAAAGGGGTGCTCGATTCTGAAAATTCAGAATGAAAGGCTGAGATTATACCCAATGAACCTGAGCAGGTAATGCTGCTAAGGGAAAAAATGACAACAGAATAGTGTGCACGCTATAAAATTGTTATTGTAAACAACCAATTTTTATTTTTTAACACAAAATAATTACTCCTTTTTATTTGTAAAATTATTTTACGAATGAATCACTTTTTAAATCAGAAATTTGAAGTTATAGGTTTGAAACCTAAAACGTATTATTTACCCATTATTTTATTATTTTCCTTTTTCGCATTTTCTCAAGAAAAAGATTCCACCAAAGTCAATTTAATTGACGAAGTTTTAGTTTCGGCAATTCGAGTTACTAAAAAAACGCCCATTAGTTTTAGCAATGTATCAAAAAAAGAAATTGAAGCCCGAAATTTAGGTCAAGATATTCCTATTATTATGAATTTTTTACCTTCAGTTGTAACTACTTCCGATGCTGGAAATGGCGTGGGTTACACTAGTATTCGTGTCCGCGGAAGCGATGCAACCCGAGTAAACGTTACCATTAACGGAATTCCGTACAATGATTCCGAAAGTAGTGGAACGTATTTTGTAGATATGCCCGATTTTGCTTCGTCTCTAGAAAGTATTCAATTGCAACGTGGCGTTGGAACTTCAACTAACGGTGCTGGTGCATTTGGTGCGAGTTTAAATATGTTAACCGATTCGTATTCCAAAGAAAGTAAAGGCGAAATAGCAAATTCTATTGGTAGTTTTACTACTCGAAAACATACCGTAAAGTTCAGTACAGGTTTACTTAATGACCATTTTGAATTGGCTGGACGTGTTTCCAATGTGGCTTCCAATGGGTATATTGATAGAGCAACATCCAACTTAAAGTCGTATTTTTTACAAGCAACTTATGTCGGAAAAACTACCTTAATCAAAGCATTGGTTTTTGGAGGAACCGAAAAAACCTACCAAGCCTATTACGGAATTGACGGTGAACAATTAAAAAAAGACCGCCGATTTAATCCGATTGGTCAATACACGGATAGTTTTGGAAACACCAAATTTTACGATAACGAAACCGATAATTACCAACAAGATCATTATCAATTGCATTGGAATGAAAAAATTTCAAGCAATTGGAATTCAACAATTGCCTTGCATTACACCAAAGGAAAAGGCTATTACGAAAATTACAAGCAAGCCGCCGATTTTACCGAATACGGATTAACACCAGTTTCAGGCCAAACAACAACCGATTTAATTCGTCAAAAATGGTTGGATAATGATTTTTTTGGAACCACATTTTCAACAAATTACAAAACTAAAAATGTAGATTTTATTTTAGGCGGAGGTTTAAATCGTTATATTGGGAGTCATTATGGAAAAGTCATTTGGGCTCGATTTGCGTCAACAAGTGAACTTGGCGACAGGTATTATGACAATAAAGCTACAAAAAACGATGGTACCTTTTTTGCTAAAGTAAATTTTCAAATAACAGAACAAATTAGTTTTTATGGTGATTTGCAATATCGAAATGTGGTTTATAAAGCAAACAGCCCCGAAACGGGTTATGTCAATGATACTTTTAGATTTTTAAATCCAAAAGCTGGTTTAAACTTTACTTTAAATACCAAAAATAATTTTTATTTTTCTTATGCCAAAGCCAATCGGGAACCCAATCGTGATGATTATGTTAACGGAAATCCTCGTCCAGAAAAATTAGACGATTTTGAACTAGGATGGCGATTTGCATCCAATAAAACAACACTTAACATTAATGGTTATTTGATGAATTACAAAGATCAATTGGTTTTAACAGGAGCCATTAACGATGTTGGAAGCCCAATTCGGAAAAATAGTGGCGAAAGTTACCGTTTGGGAATTGAAGTTGATGCGGTTTTTAAAGCTTCGAATAAATGGTATATTAAACCTAATTTCACTTTAAGCCAAAACAAAAACAACAACTTTATTTTTCAACGAGATGGCGGTTTGCAAAATTTAGGAAATACCAATATTGCTTTTTCACCCAATTTTATTGCTGCCAATCAATTGGTTTATGTCCCGAATAAAAACGTACAAATTGCCTTATTGTCTAAATATGTAGGCGAACAATTTATGGGAAACATTGATTCTGAATCGTCAAAATTGAATGCTTATTTTACAAATGATATAAATGTTTTTTATGAAATTAAACCAAAAAGTATTTTTAAAGCCATTATTTTTAGCGGAATTGTAACTAATTTATTGCACGTTAAATATGAAAGCAATGGCTATTTTTATACTTACGATGATGATTATTCTAATCCAGGAACTATAAAAACAATTGAAGGAGTTGGTTATTATCCTCAGGCTGGAATTCACTTTTTAGTTGGTATGAATTTGAAGTTTTAATTACTATTATAAAAATAAAACCCGATAATTTTAACGTTATCGGGTTTTTTAGGTTATTAAAATTATCTCTTAAAAGTATACTTTTTATCTTTTGCATTATAAACCATAGTCGTTGTTGATTTTCCTTTTAAATCAAAACTTCCGTCGGTATTTAAAACGAATTCTGAGCCTTCTTTACGAATTCTTCTTTGGGTTTCACTAGCATTTTTTAATTTGTCCAAATACACAATTTCGGTAATGTTTACAACCGATTGCACGTTTTCATATAATTTTGTTTTTGTAGCAACATCGTAAATTTGATTATTGGTTTTTACGCTATTTTCAAGTTTTGAACTTGCGTCGCCAGTAATTACATTTTCTGTCCAAGTAATGTTGTATAATGTTGTTCCACTCGCTGTAAATTGCTTTACTTTAGGATTTGATGGTAGTAAATTATCTGATGTTGAAAATGATTTCACTTGAATAGAGTCTTTTGTTTTTCCTGCAAGCAAGTACATTTTATTCTGACCATTTTTAGTATTCATTTCAAAAACTAAATCATTTGCCGAAGCTAAAACCAATTTTGTGGAAGTCTCTTTTTTAGATTTCGATTTTTTTTTCTTTTTTTGAGCAAATGAATTCAACGAAACAAGCATTAAAAGCGAAAACAAAATAATTTTTTTCATAGTAGTTTTTTGGTTGATTAATTTTTTACCAAAGTACAGAAAAAATGTTTTGAAAATTGAAAAACATATTAACATAATGCTAACATTTATAAATAAAAAAACCGAACTATTTCTAGCTCGGTTTTAATCAATAAATTATTTTAAAAGGATTCCGATAAAAATCTGAATAAGCGATTCACACAAATTCGACTTGCATCGAATTCGGTTCTCTGCTTACTTCACTTCTTCAAACTCCACATCTTGCGTGTTATCGCCCGATTCTGCTGCTTGTGGTTCTGTAGCTTGACCTTGTTCGCCTTGAGCGTACATAGCTTCGGTTGCTGTTTTCCAAGCTGCGTTGGTGTTGTCTAAACCTTTTTGAATCGCTTCCAAATCTCCCGATTGGTGTGCCATTCTCAATTCAGTCAACGCATACTCGATAGCTACTTTGTTGTCATCAGAAATTTTATCTCCCAATTCTTTCAACTGAGATTCAGTTTGGAAAATTAAGCTGTCTGCTTCGTTCAATTTTTCTGCTTTTTCACGAGCAATTTTATCTGCACCAGCATTAGCTTCGGCATCTTTTTTCATTTTTTCGATTTCTTCAGCTGTTAAACCTGAAGAGGCTTCGATACGAATATCGTGCGATTTTCCAGTTCCTTTATCAGTTGCCGAAACTTTGATGATACCATTGGCATCAATATCGAAAGTAACTTCAATTTGTGGAACACCTCTTGGAGCTGGTGGAATTCCATCTAAATGGAAACGACCAATTGTTTTGTTATCTGCAGCCATTGCTCTAGCTCCTTGCAAAACGTGAATTTCAACTGTTGGTTGAGAATCGGCAGCAGTAGAGAAAACTTGTGATTTTTTTGTTGGAATAGTAGTATTTGACTCAATTAAATTCGTCATAATGCCACCCATAGTTTCGATACCTAAAGATAAAGGTGTAACGTCTAACAACAATACATCTTTAACATCTCCAGAAAGAACGCCACCTTGAATAGCCGCTCCGATAGCTACCACTTCATCAGGATTTACTCCTTTTGATGCTTTTTTACCGAAGAATTTTTCTACTTCATCAGCAATTCTTGGCATTCTTGTAGAACCTCCAACTAAAATTACTTCGTCAATATCTGATGTTGATAAACCTGCATCCTTCAATGCTTTAGCAACTGGTTCCATAGAACGTTTTACTAAAGAATCTGACAATTGCTCAAATTTAGCTCTTGATAATTTTTTAACTAAGTGTTTTGGACCAGAAGCAGTTGCTGTTACGTAAGGCAAATTAATTTCTGTTTCCGCAGAAGATGATAATTCGATTTTCGCTTTTTCAGCAGCTTCTTTAATTCTTTGTAATGACATTGGATCCAAACGCAAGTCAATTCCTTCTTCTGATTTGAATTCGTCTGCCAACCAGTCAATGATAGTTTGGTCAAAATCATCTCCACCTAAGTGCGTATCACCATTTGTAGACAATACTTCAAAAACTCCGTCTCCTAATTCAAGTACAGAAATATCAAATGTACCTCCACCTAAATCGTAAACAGCAATTTTTTGATCTTTTCCTTTTTTATCCAAACCGTAAGCAAGTGCAGCCGCTGTAGGTTCGTTGATAATACGCATTACTTTAAGACCTGCAATTTCACCAGCTTCTTTAGTCGCTTGACGTTGTGCATCATTAAAGTAAGCAGGAACAGTAATAACTGCTTCAGTAACTGTTTGACCTAAATAGTCTTCAGCAGTTTTTTTCATTTTTTGAAGTGTCATTGCTGACAATTCTTGAGCAGTGTACAAACGACCATCAATATCCACACGTGGCGTATTGTTGTCCCCTTTTACTACTTTGTAAGAAACTCTTTTTGATTCGGCAGAAACCTCGGCAAAAGAATGACCCATAAAACGTTTGATAGAAGCAATCGTTTTGGTAGGATTTGTTACTGCTTGTCTTTTCGCAGGATCCCCTACTTTAATTTCTCCACCTTCAACAAAAGCGATGATAGATGGTGTTGTTCTTTTTCCTTCTGCGTTAGGAATAACAACTGCTTCATTACCTTCCATTACAGAAACACAAGAGTTTGTTGTACCTAAATCAATTCCGATTATTTTACCCATTTTTATTTATATTTAATTTTAATGTATACTAATTTTAACGGTTCGAGTTGCAATAGTCAATCTTTGTGCCAAGGCAATAGCAGTCTATAAATTGTCAGTTTACGGAATTTTTGGCGTAAAATAATATGACAAGATGACATTTTTAATGTTATTGCAAGAGGAATGAGTTGGTCTTTTAGGAGCTAATCCTGCTATACGCTGTATCTTTTCCTGTCTAAAGAAGACAGAAAAAGGATGCCGCTACTATCAGGGCTAGGACATTTGTTTACATAACCAAATAAAAAATCCATTTAATAATTTGTAATCTTTTTTCACTACTGATGGCAAGCTTAAAAACAAAAAAACACTAAATATGTTTCCAATTATATATCCAAATAATAGAAATGCTAATCCAGATAATTTGAGAGATTACATAATGAAAGTTTGTCAAACCCATAAAGCAGAAAACAGAGCTTTAGCGTTTGCATTTATAGTCGCTGATTTACATAATATAGAAGTGTGCATTGATAAATTCAAGTAAATTTAGAACATTTTAAGTTGCGTGAAGAAAAACTTCCGCAGGAATACTAAAATAGTTTTTTAACTTTTGAGCCATTTTTAAAGTGATTTCACGCTTTCCAGAAAGGATTGCAGAAACGTGTCCTTTACTTCCTATTATTGGTTCGAGGTCTTTCGCTTTCAATCCCATTTCTTCCATTTTATATTTGATAACTTCTAACGCATCAAGTTCGGGTAAATGATACTGTTTGTCATCATAATCTTTCACTAAAACAGATAGCAAATCCAATTCGTCACTTTCTATCGTATTTTCTTTTGCGTGGAATATCTCCATCAATCTGATGGAAGCTTTATTGTAATCTTCTTCTGTTTTTAATACTTTCCAGTTCATAATTATTGCTTTTTATAGTTTAAAATTGCTGTATCAAAAGCAACTGTTTCGACATTGATTTTATCATACTCTTTTTGAGTTCCAAACCAAATTACATAACAAGCTGTTTGCAAAAAATTTATTGAAACAACTAATCGAAAATCATTTCCTTTTATATTGAAGATAACTCTCTCCTTATTTACGATACTTGCATTTCCATAAACTCTTTTAAGTTCATTAAAATTTTTAAAATCTTGTTTTGTAAATTCATTGTACCAAATCAATAATTGCATTTTTGCAATTGGATATTTTTCGATATAAAATAAAATTGTTTTCTTTACAAGGATTTTCATCTGACAAATGTATTTAAATTGTTTTCAATTTGCAAACTTTATAATTTAAAATATAGATAAATAAAGACACATCCGCTAACATCCGTAGCTGTTGCACAACCTCAAAAAAAGTTTAAACTTCAAAATAAATCATAAAACACAACCTCGTTTAAGCTCTTTTAAGCGAGGTTTATTTTTATTTTAAGTTGCTGTATCTGAAAAACGAACTGCTTAAAAAGGTACTTTTTAAGTCGTGAAACAATAGTTTTAGAGAAGTTTGTACTTACACTACTTCTTGAACTAGAACTCCGGCATTGGTTTAGGATTTCTTAGTGACGAACTTGAGGTATTTCTTGAGATTATAGGTCAAGTCCTCAGGTGTTCTCTAGAAAGGCTTCTATAAAACGTATTGGATTGTCCAAAGCAATTTTGTCTTTTAAACTGCTTATTTGTAGCTGTTGGCGGGAGATTTCTGCAATATGTTGCATTTTTAATGATACAACTTTTCTCCCTTTCATCCAAAATGTTTTATGTATATTTGAAAGAAATAAAACGGAAGCATCCAGGAGCTCGGACTCGAGGCCGCCGCTTCCGTCACCACCGCGTAGCACCGCCTGATCCACGCGTTTTCGGTGAAGCAGAGGCATCCAGGAGAC
>JBBRCJ010000075.1:0-11306 GCA_038204955.1 Flavobacteriales bacterium | reverse complement strand
AATTCCAGTTTCACTAATAATTTCATCAATAAAAACGTGTAGTTTTTCGGCGTGCGAATAGCCTTGTTCCGCAATTTCACGTAAAGCTATAGTTTCGCCGTTTTTTGCCAAACTTACCGAACAATTTTTTGTTGCGGTTTCAATGTTTAAAACGTAGGTCATTTTTTAGTTCTTAATTAAATTCAATTCCTGTAAAATAACTAAAATAATTTTTTAAAGGCTCTATACTTTTCCCTTTCCCAATTTCGACATAATCTCCTTTTAAATCTTCTCTTAAAATTGTTATTTCGCTACCATGTTTTTTCAAATAATCATTAACACGCAGATTTATGCCTTCATAACTTGATAAGTAAAAATAATTTTCTTTTTCATAATCATAAAAATAAACTTTAATTCCTCTGGTCTCAACGATTTTTTCAATTTTAGCATTAAAAGATTTGTTATTAAACTCTAGATCTTTTTCGTAATCTTCAATTTTTGATGAGAAGACCAAAATGAAGAACACTAAAAAAAATATAATATATTTAATTGTTTCTTTATTCACGATTATTGCTTATTTATCAGTTAAGTGTAAATTACTCGTATTTGTATTGCTACAATTGTGAATAGCAAAACTACTTTTTACTTTTCAAATCCAAAATTTTAACTTTATCGCCCGAGTTCAAATCCTTTGAAACCGTTACATAAGGACCTGTAATTACTTCGTCGCCCTTTTGTAAACCTGATAAAATTTCAATATTGGTATCATCTTGAATTCCTGTTTTTACGATTCTAATTTTTGCTTTTCCGTTGTTTTTTACAAAAACACATTCTAGCTTTTTGTCGATTTTCGTTTTAATTTTATCGGCATTTTCTTCGTCTTTCACTTCAAATTTTGGCGTTGGTAAAGTATCTGCTTTTATCACTACCGAACTTATTGGTACTCCAATAACTTTTTCTTTTCGAGTAGTAACAATATCAACTGTAGCGGTCATTCCTGGTCGAAACGGCGAATACGTTGCTGGTTTTCCTGTTAATAAATCTTGATACGATTCTTTTAAAATTCGTACTTTTACTTTAAAATTAGTAACTTGATCGGCAGTAGTTGTTGATGTTGCCGAATTTGAAATACTAGTTACTATACCTTTAAATTCCTTTTTAAGATAGGCATCTACTTGAATCTTAGTTTCATCGCCAATGTTTATTTTTACAATATCATTTTCGTTTACACTAACTTCAACTTCCATATTATCAAGGTTCGCTACGCGCATTAATTCGGTACCACTCATCTGTTGGGTTCCTAAAATTCGTTCGCCTAATTCAACATTTAAGACAGATATCGTTCCGTTGGCTGGCGCATAAATCATTGTTCGTCCTAAATTGTCTTTTGCTTCTTTTACGCTTGCCGAAGCACTTTGAACATTAAAATAAGCGGTTTGTTTACTTGCTTTTGCTACTTCAAATGATGCAATGGCTTTGTCCCAGTCGGCTCTTGAAATAATGCCTTTATCAAATAAAGTTTTGTTGCGTTCGTAATTAGATTGTGCTTCCTTAAATGAAGCATCGGCTTGCGCCAAACCTGATTTTGTTCCAGAATAATTAGATTCAGAACGATTAACACCAGAAGTATATAAATCGGGGTTTATTTTAACCAACAAATCACCTTTTTTAATTACTTGTCCTTCTTTTATAGGTAAAGCCACAATTTCTCCAGATACTTGAGATGCAATTTTAACCTCAATTTCTGGCTGAATTTTTCCTGTTGCCGATACGGTTTCAACAATTGTAATTTCGTCAACTTTGGCAGTTTCTACTTCAATGCTGTCATCATTGTTACCTATTTTTCCTGATTTTTTTAGAACAACTAACAAAATAATGAATGCAGTAACAACTCCTAAAATGATAAAAATTTTCTTTTTTGACATAACGTTTATTGTTTTTTTGATAATGGGATTCCGAAATAAAATTCTACAACTTTTACTTTAAATATATAATCGAATTTAGTTCGTAAAACTTCCGATTCGGCTTGAGAAAATAAGGTTTGCGATTGATTTAAGTTAAACGAATTCATCATTCCAACCGCAAATTTCTCTTTAGCATAATTTAATGCTTCTTTACGAGCATCAAATGCTATTATTGAAGATTCATAAGCATTTAAAGCTCCTTTAGCATCATTAATGGCATTATAAACATTACGTTCAATATCAAGATCGGCTTGTTTTGATGCAATTTTTGAACGTTCGTATGCAATTTTTGAACGTGCTACATTATTTTTTATGGTAAATCCGCTTAAAATGGGAATGTTTAATTGTACCCCAAAATTGTGACCTTTATTATTGCTAAATTGATCAAAAAACGGCAAGGGTCCCGAAGTAATTGGCACTCCAGTTGTTGAAATTCCTGTAATTCTATCAGCATAACTTACTCTTGAGCTAAAACCATAAAACCCAGTTAAACTTGGTTGATAGGCACCTTTCGCAATTGTAATGTCTTTTTCTGCTAATTCTAAATTGGTTTTAGCTATTTTTAATTCTACCCGTTCTTGTTTTGCTTTTTCTAAAATAGTCTCTGGTTTTTCGTTTAAAACTAGGCTTTTATCAAAAACGTTGGTTTCTTCATCCGAAACATCAAAATTTTGAAAATCGGATAGTTGTAACAATTGTGCCAAACTTAATTTGGAAATAAATAATGTATTTTCTGCCAAAACAACTTTTTGTTTGTCAGCCGCTACAGTCGCTTTTGAGTCTAACAAATCGCCTCGAGGCACAACGCCACCAGTTACTAACTCTTGGGTTCGGTTCAATTGTTTTTCATCATTAACCAATAAATTTTGCTGTACTTTTAAATTTTCTTTACTAAACAAAATTTGTAAAAAAGCATTAGCAACATTTAATGAAATATCGTTTTGAATTTTTACTAGTTGATATTGTGAGGCTAAAATTGATAAATTGGCTCGGCGCAATTTGTTTTGATTTTGCAAGCCATTGTAAATATTCACATTAGCATTTAAACCAGCCGATGTAAACTGAGTAGTTTGATTTTCAAGTAAACCAGTTACAATATTTTGATTTAACCCAATATTCCAGGAGTGGGAAGCATTAGCGTTAATTGAAGGCAAAAAATTACCTATAGCTGCCGTTTTTGTAACTACTGCAGTTTGTTCATCCAATGTCGTTTGCTGAATGGTAATGTTGTTTTTTAACGAGTAATCAACACATTCTTGTAGTGTCCATTTTTTATTTTGGGCTTGTGATGTTGTTCCTAAAAATAACAAAACTAAAGGTAAAATAAGTTGTATTGTTTTTTTCATACTAATTTTTCAAAATGAAAATTATTTCACAAATTTAATACTTGCTTTTCAATAGGACGCTTAATTTAATAAAATGTTACAAAAAAAATTCGATTGTACTTTAAAGTTATAATGTTACTTTTGTTTAATAAATTTATCTTATGAAAACTATTTTATTTTCTGTATTATTTTTAAGTTTTATTTTTATTTTTTCAAGATGCTCGACAACTCAAAAAATTGCTACATTAAAGCCCGAGCCATCTGAAAATTTGCCTATTGTTTATAAAACCAATACCTCATTTGTTACAATGCCAATGGAAGTTTCAATGCAAGAAATTGAAAATCAATTAAATAAAACACTTTCTGGTGTGGTTTACGACGATTCCAATTTGGATGATGATAAAACCGAAATGAAAATTACCAAAACTGCTGCCATTAAATTAACTGAAAAAGAAGGTAAAATACAATCGGTATTGCCATTAAAAATATGGGCAAAGTTTAAATATGGTACTGAGTTTATGGGTTTAAATGATACTCGAGAAATAGAGTTGAACGGAACAATTACAATGTTAAGTGATGTAAAATTATCCAATTGGAAAATGAGTACGGTTTCAAAAATTGAAGATTTTACTTGGTCCGAAAGTCCAACGATTTTAGTTGCTGGAAAAAAAGTGCCAATTACCTACATAATCAACCCAACGTTGGCAATTTTTAAATCGAAAATGGCTAAAAAAATTGATGATGCAATTGAAAAATCTTGTGATTTTAAACCTTATGTGCTTCAAGTATTGGAAAAAATAAGTACTCCTTTTCAAACTAGTCCCGAATATGAAACTTGGTTTAAAATGGCGCCAATTGAAGTTTATGTTACCGATGCGGTGATTTTAAAAAGTAAAATCAACATGAATTTGGGTTTAAAATGCAATATGCAAACGATGATTGGTCAAGAACCAAAAAATTCATTTGTAAAAGAGGCCATTACTTTTAAATCGGTTACTAAAATGCCCGATAAAACCACTGCTTCAGTAGCTGCAGTTTCTACTTACGAAAGTGCATCAAGAATTATTACAAAAAACTTTCAAGGTAAAGAATTTGAATCAGGAAGCCGAAAAGTAACCATTCAAAATGTTGCTTTGTGGCAAAAAGACGGTACAATGATTGTACAATGCGATATGACTGGAAGTATGAATGGCTCGATTTATTTAACAGGAATTCCAAATTACAATGCCATTACAAAAGAAATTTATTTTGACAATATGGATTATGTTTTGAATACCAAAGGTATTTTAACTCGAACTGCCAATTGGTTGCTAGGTGGAATTATTTTGAAAAAAATTCAAGCCAATTGTCGTTACTCCATTCAAGCCAATTTAGAAGAAGGGAAAAAAAGCATGCTGCCTTATTTAAGCAATTTTTCGCCCATGAAAGGTGTTTTTGTAAATGGAACTTTGGGCGATTTTGAATTTGAAAAAGTGGAATTAACTAAAGATGCAATTATCGCTTTTATTACAACATCAGGTAAAATGACAGTGAAAATTGATGGTATGGAATAAAAATTTAATTTTTAGATACAAATGAAAACAGCGCTCATTCAATCCAACATAATTTGGGAAAACCCATTTGAAAACAGAATTCAATTTGAACAAAAAATAAACAAAATAAACGAAAAAATTGATTTAATTGTACTGCCCGAAATGTTTACATCGGGTTTTACAATGAATCCGAAAAAGGTTGCCGAAACCATGATTGGAGAATCAATTGCTTGGTTAAAAAAAATTGCCGAAGAAAAAAAATGTGCAATTACAGGTAGTTTAGTTATTACAGAGAATGAAAAGTTTTATAACCGTATGGTTTTTGTTTTTCCGAGTGGCGAAATAGAATTTTATGATAAAAAACATCTTTTCACTTTGGCAGGCGAAAATGAAATTTACGAACCGGGAAATGAGAAAGTAATCCTAGATTATTTGGGTTTTAAAATTTGTTTACAAGTTTGTTATGATTTGCGTTTTCCTGTTTTTGTTCGAAATGTTGAAGAGTACCATTTGATAATTTATGTTGCTAGCTGGCCCGAAACTCGCATAAACGCTTGGGATGTTTTATTGAAAGCACGTGCTATTGAAAATATGTGTTATGTAATTGGTGTAAATAGAACCGGAATTGATGGTTCAAATTTAAAATATCCTGGCCATTCGCAAGCAAATGATTATTTAGGCAACATCTTAATTGAACCCCAAAAAAAAGAAGGAGTTTTTATTGCAAAACTAAATAAAAATCAACTAATTGAAACCCGATTAAAATTAAATTTTTTAAACGATAAAGATGATTTTAAAATTAATTAAATCTTCAAACTTAAAATTTAAGGTGATTTTAAATCAAATGGTTGAACTACATCCCAATTGGCTCTTACATCAACTTGTTTTGAAAAGTAAATCACTTCTTCGGGCTGTCGCAATTCAATAAAATTTCCTGAATCCCAGATTTTATTTTTATTGTCATCATAAATTAAACGTAGGGTTACCGTTTCTGGGTCAATTAAATCAAAAACCACTGTTTTATTTTTTTCGGAATATTGACTTGCAATTAATTTTCCTTCCTTATTGGTAATCTCAACTATAACAGGAAATCGTTTTACATTTTCTAATTCAACCTTTAAATTACCATAATCAGCCTCACTTTTAGTAGAAAACTTATAAATTAAGGTGTCATTTTTTTTATCAAAAAAATCGGTAATCGCACCGGGAAAAATTTTAAGTTTGTATTTTTCTAATGGTTCTTTGGTAAAATTGAATTTTAATTCTTGATTAAAATCGTCGTATTCGGTAGTGAATTTTACGGCAACCGAATCTTTGTTAAGCAAAACCATTTTGGAATTATCAAATTTTGATAATGGTGTTGTGGCATTTAAAGTAAATTTATCTCGCAAAGGCAAATCGTCTGTTTGAACGGCAGAAAAACGTAAAGTATCCTTTTTTTGATTCTTAAATTTAAAGGCAAATTGTTTTTCGTATTTATTTTTAGATACCAAAATAGTCAACGAATCACTTTTTTGTGCCTTAACCCAAATTAAAAGCGAGTCTTTTTTAGGAAATTGTGTCACTATAAACGGAATGGTTTCTTTATCTCTTTTTACAGAAATTTTTACGTCTTTTGCTATACCTTCATAACCCACTATTAGTTTATTGCCCGATAATTGCGAGCTGTTTTTGGCTTTAAAAGATACTTCTTGTTTAAACAATTCCAATTCGTACAAGGTGTCATTCGGAACTTTTACAAATTCTTTTTGAAACCCAATTTTATCGGTTGCTGGATCAAATTTATTGTTTCCGTTAACATCCTTAATCGCAATTAAACGATATTTTCCTTGTTTTAAATTTTCTAGTTTTACTAATTTTAAACTATCTAATGTGTTGGTTATATATCGAGGTACTTGTTTAAAAACAATTGAATCTGTGTATTTATCGGTCACTTCATACAACATAATCGAAACAAAATTATCAACTTTTTTGTTAATTGCATCTTTTGTTTTCGCATTTAAAACCAACGAGTCCATATATTTACCTGTTGAAAAAACATATTTGAATTGTTTCAACGGATTATTTTCATTGTTGTCTTGAATACTGTTTCCGAAATTAAAACTGTAAGTAGTATTGGGTAATAAAGTGTCTTTAATTTTAATGCTAAGTTCTTTGGTTGCTGATTGAGGTGAAATTTCCAGCTGATTTTTCATAGGTGGCGAAACAATTAGTTGCTTGTTTACATCTTTCAATTTAACATATTCGTCAAATTTTAGTTTTATAACTTTCCCATTAAAATTGGTGCTGAAGTTTTTTGGCAAACTTTGTGTCATTATTGGAGCTAAAGTATCTTTTAATCCACCCGTAATAGAGCCGCGTTTAGCACAACTAAAAACAATTATTAAAACAATTATTGCAATCGATTTTAAAAGATTTTTACACATTTAGTATTAATTTTAATACCTGCAAAATAACAATTATAATTTTTGAAACGGAACAATTTTAAGAAAATTATAATTATACGTTTTTTGTCATTGCCATACAAACGATGCTTAACTTTGCACCCTCCATTTTTAAAACTTCACGCCCGCAACTTTCAAGGGTGGCACCGGTTGTAATAACATCATCAATAAGTAAAAAATGTTTATTTTTATAGAGTTCAGTTGAAGTAATGCTGAAAATTTGATCAACAACTTCGTTTCTACCTAAGATATTTTTTTTGGTTTGCGATTTGGTATATTTATCTCGAACCAAAATTAGGTTTAAAACTGGAATGTTTAAGGCATCCGACAAGGCTTTTCCAAAAGTACTAACTTGATTATAACCTCGTTCTTTGAGTCTTTTTTTATGAATTGGAACTGGAATTATATAATCGACCGATTTTAAAATTTCTATATTTTTCAACTCTTCGGCGTACCAAAAACCAATTGTTTCCCCAATTTCTTGATGTCCTTTGTATTTCAATTTATGAATCAATTGCTGTACAATTCCCTTTTTTTGAAAATACAGCAATGCACTTGCATATTGAATTTCCAACCGACCATAAAATTTTAAAAACGCTTCGTTGTTTGGATACTTATGAAAATTGGTAAGTGGAGCATTGTGTCGGCATTCGGTGCAAATTACATTTTCACTAGCCAATAAAATCAAATCGCAACCAGCGCAAGCTTTTGGAAAAAATAAGTTTAAAATACTTTGAAGCATAAGTTTTTAGTTACTCAAAATATAATTTCTAACTTCGGTTGAAGTAAATGTTTTTGCACCTTCGTTAACAGATTTACTAATTTTTTCAATATAATCAGTCAATTCATTTTTAGTGCAAAAAACTTTTTTACCATTAGAAATTGGTAACTTTTTATTGAATTCAGACCATAAAAAATCTAATTCTTCCAACAAATTTTCATCGAAAATACCTTCAACTTTTTTAATAATTTCTTTTTTGATTGTATCGATATCCATTTTATTGTTTTTTAAAAAGTAAATATACAATTTTTCTAAATGTAAAATAACTTCCATTTTACTATTAATTTTTCTATTTTTGCACCATTATGGCAAAACAAGACGATTTATTTAAAAATGTAGTTTCGCACGCTAAAGAATATGGATTTATTTTTCAGTCGAGCGAAATTTACGATGGTTTAAGTGCAGTGTACGACTACGCACAAAACGGAGTAGAATTAAAAAAGAACATTCGCGAATACTGGTGGAAAGCAATGGTTCAAATGAACGAAAACATTGTTGGTTTGGATTCGGCAATATTAATGCACCCGACTACATGGAAGGCTTCGGGTCACGTTGATGCGTTTAACGACCCATTAATTGACAACAAAGATTCTAAAAAAAGATACCGTGCCGATGTTTTAATTGAGGATTATGCCGAAAAATTAAACCAAAAGGCCGAAAAAGAAATAGAAAAAGCAGCCGTTCGTTTTGGAGATTCTTTTAATCGTGACGAATTTGTTTCGACAAATGCTCGCGTAATGGAGTATTTGGCTAGAAAAAACGAGATTTTGGCTAGAATGGGAAAATCGCTTGGCTACGGAAACCTTGAAGATGTTAAGGCTTTGATAGAAGAATTAGAAATTGCTTGTCCGGAATCGGGTTCAAGAAATTGGACAGAAGTAAAGCAATTTAATTTAATGTTTGGCACAAAATTAGGTGCATCGGCTGAGTCGGCAATGGATTTATATTTGCGTCCTGAAACCGCTCAAGGAATTTTTGTAAACTTTTTAAATGTTCAAAAATCAGGTCGAATGAAAATTCCGTTCGGGATTGCGCAAACCGGAAAAGCGTTTAGAAATGAGATAGTTGCGAGACAATTTATTTTTCGTATGCGAGAGTTTGAACAAATGGAAATGCAATTTTTTGTAAAACCAGGCGAAGAAATGCATTGGTACGAACACTGGAAACAAGCCCGTTTGAACTGGCATTTGTCATTAGGTTTAGGAAAACAAAATTACCGTTTTCACGACCACGATAAATTAGCACATTACGCCAATGCTGCCGCGGATATCGAATTTAATTTTCCATTTGGTTTTAAAGAATTAGAAGGAATTCATTCTCGTACCGATTTTGATTTAAAAGCTCACGAAGAATTTTCGGGTAAAAAACTGCAGTATTTTGACACCGAAGAAAATAAAAATTATGTTCCGTATGTTGTAGAAACTTCGGTTGGATTGGACAGAATGTTTTTAGCCATTTTTGCGACTTCATTAAAAGAAGAAACTTTAGAAGACGGTTCAACCAGAACCGTTTTACAATTGCCAAGTGTCTTAGCGCCAACCAAAGTGGCTGTTTTACCATTAATAAAAAGAGACGGTTTGCCGGAAGTTGCCCGAAAAATTATTGATGATTTAAAATGGGATTTTACTGTTGCTTACGATGAAAAAGATGCCGTTGGTCGCCGTTATAGACGACAAGATGCTTTGGGAACTCCGTTTTGTGTTACGGTTGATCATCAAACGCTAGAAGATGAAACAGTAACCATTCGTCATCGTGATTCTATGAAACAAGACCGTGTTAAAATTTCTGATTTAAAATTGATTATTGAAGCCGAGGTTTCGGTTAAAAATTGGTTGATGCGGATGTAATTATTTTAATTTAAAACAAAAAAAAGGATATCGTGGATATCCTTTTTTTTGTTCTAAATATATTTACTGATTTTTACTTTTCAAAATCAAGTGTTTAAACTGGTAGTTTTGCTTTTTTAAATTTGTGTTTTTTTTACTTACTTTTTTGGAAGGTTCTTTAATAACTCTAATTTCAAAATCATCATTAACTTCAATTTTTTCGATGTATAACGGATTAAAATAGTTTTCTAATTTTTTCCAAATAAGATTATTAAGAGAATAGGCAATTCCGTTTCCGGTATTTGAAGAAATTATTAAGTTTACATTTTTAAGCTCTGAAATATGTTTTGAAATTGTAGACTGTGAAAGTGAAATTCTTTCAATAATTTTAGAACTTAAACATTCTTTTTCAAATCTAATTAGATTAATTATTTCTAAACGTGCCGGACTACCAAGTGCCCTAAGCAAATTGGACATTTGCGCTGTTGTTTTTGAAAAATTTTCTAATTTTGTTGTACCCATTTGTAATACAGTTAGTTAAAAACAAATCTACATATTGCAATATTACGAAATAGAAACTAATTAATTTAAATTATTAAAAAATTCTTGTTCTTAATAAAAAAATCTTCCAAAAATAGGGAAACCTTAAAATTTATAAAATACAATAATTAAAATCCGTTTTGTGAACCTATTTGTTCTATTTCATTATCTGGATTTTTGGGATTTGGTCCATATTCGTTTTCACCTTGTTCTCCTTCTGTGCAAGCTAAAATTAGATTATAAAATGGAATTAATATATACCATCCGCTTTTACCTACATCATGCATTCTTCGTATTGCAACGCCAACTGATGGAAGTAAGACTGCAAATGAATAAAGTGAACTTAAGATAGGAAAACCCATTTTTATTCCTATAAACAATAACGAATAAGTTATAATTAGGTTAATCAAAACAAACATCCAATATTCTTTTCTTCTAGCCCGACCATTAAAATCTGCATACTTTTTTAAAACTTCTAAATACCAATTCATACTAAATAATTTAAGTTAAACGTTAATTTGTTTTTGCTAAAATATAAAAATTATGTTAAAATACACTATTAATTTTCTTTATTTAATTGAATTCGTTTTCAGTAATAGGAAACTTAAAAAAAAATTTAAAACTAAACTTTATTTCTAAATTGTTTATAACAGTAAAATCCCAAACCTCAATTTAGACTGCCCCCAAAAAGTTAGACACTATTTGGGGGTATTTTTATGGAAAGAAAAGTCAAGTATGATTATGCATTTAAGCTTGAATGCGTAAAATTAGTAGTAGAGAAGCATTATTCTTGCAACTATGCTTCAATAGAAAAAGGTGTAGAACGATCAAACCTTCGTAAATGGATTGGCTTTTATAAGCAATACGGAGCCATTGGTTTGTTGCCAAGAAAGAATCAAAGTTATTCGTTAGATT
>JBBRCJ010000074.1:0-11368 GCA_038204955.1 Flavobacteriales bacterium | reverse complement strand
TAAAAACGAAATTCCAGAAGAAGCGATTTCTAAAATTAGAGTTTTAGAAAAAAACCATAAAACCACTTTGCAAGGTTTTAAAATTATTGCACCAAGTAAAACGTTTCAACTTGAAAATTATGACGATCCATTGTTGTTTGCTCCAATTGGCAACAATTATTATTATTTAATTCATAAATGGGGAAATGACTTGCATCCGTTGCGTAAATTATCGGTTTTGCCTTTTAAAAACTTGATGAATTTTGTGGTTTTTTGCGGCATTATAAGTTTTTTAATTACCTATTTAACACCTTTGGATAGTTTGAGTAAAGAAGTGCCTTTGGCACCGTTTATATTGTTTTTATTTATGTTCAAGGCAATTATTGCTTCGTTCTCGTACTATTTCTTTTTATCTGGAAAAAACTTTAATTCGGAAATTTGGAATAGAAAGTTTAAGGAGAACTAAAATTTAGTTTGATAAATAAAGAGTTGTTTTTAAAATGGCTCTTTTTTTATGAAGACTTATCAACGTTACAAATTATTAGTTTTTATTTTTAATGACTAATTTTCCAAGTACAAAACTATCTTCAAATTAAGCCAAATCTCGCCATATTGCCAAACGACGGTTAGTGGCAGTATTTTTATGCACATTAAATGTTTAGTTTAAAGTATTAAGTTTGTTCATTTCGTTTTTTAACATTTCTATTGTCACAGCTTTAAACACTAAATTGTTTTCACTTTTAGATGATGTTTTTGATTCTTTTATAGCTAAAAAGGGTTTGTTGTCAAAGTATTTAACTGCAAAAATCGTAATATTTTCCCCAGAAGGTATGTTGTTAAACGATATAGTACTTTCTTGTGAAAGTTTGTTTATTATTGATTTGAATCGGTGAAAAACTATATTTATAGAAGTTTCGCTATTGGTATTTAAATTAATGGCATAATCAATTTTTGCAGATGTAGTATCTTTCCATAATCTATCACAGTTAATTAATCCTAATTCAGAACTACTAAACAGATAGGAGTTGATTAAATATGCTCCAGCATCTTTAAGTGTTTTATTATCATATTGGTTTTCAAATTCTTGTTTGTAGTTACTATTCTCGCCCTCTAGCGATTCAATGGTAATTGGTAAAGAATAGAGAACGTTTACTGCAATTCCGTTTACTTTACCGGGCATAAATTTTGGTAATTTTCCAATTACTCTTAAAATTTCGTTATTCATAGATTTGGATAACCCTCGCTTTATTTTTGCATCAGTTATATTTCCGTCTTTATTTACAATGAAAGTTACAAAGACTTTCCCTGAAATAGTGTTATCTTCTGGTATTATGGTATTCATACTTATAAATTGCTTCATTTTATACACACCACCTGGAAAAATTGGCATTTCGTCAATATTTGAAAATGTTTGATTTAATTCTATGGAGTTTTTAATAAGCTCCCAATTAAGCGCATTATTTATCCAATTTCCTCGGTAAAGTTGCATTCCTTCTTTTTCAACCTTTCTTGGAAACTCAATCTCAATAGTTTCCCCATTTTTTAATTTACATTTTTCTTGATTTGAAGTAACTGAGATATTTATCATTCCTCCAGTTTCAAGTAAATTACCGTTTGAAGTTGTTGAAAGTTTGTCTAATAGTATATCTGAAATTTTATAATATTCTTTTACTGAAATTTTAATTTTATCATTTATAACTTTATTCGTTTTTGAAGAAATAAAACTATTTGCTTTAATTTTTATTCGTGTTTTTTCATAACAAATAATTGTTGTGTCCTTGTTATTGTCTATTAAAAAAGACTGAGGTTTTTTACCATATTTTGTGTAAAAGTCTAACAGAAGTTTTTTGTTTTTGGTTAAATCATTAGTTGATGAATTAATTAAAGTTGAATCAATTTTTAAAGTATCTTGAGAATGAGTTTTTATAATTGATTTTTGGGTTTGATTTTCTATATTAGGATCACTTTCATTGTTTTGATTTTTACAGGAAAAAGTAATTATAATAAATAAAAGTAATGATGTGAGTTTGATTTTCATTATTTGTCTTTTTTTTCGCCGATTTGTTTTAATATTGCCACTAACTACTTTATATACTCGATCCGCTGTGCTTCTTCCTCATTAATAGAGTCAAAAAAGCCTTGTTCGTTCATCCAATCGTCGCTAAAAATTTTACTCATATAACGGGAACCGTGATCGGGAAAAATTAAAACTATGTTACTTTCGGGAGTAAATTCGCCTTCTTCGGCAAACTGTTCGGCTGCTTGAAGTGTTGCACCCGATGTATACCCTACAAATAAACCTTCACGCTTGGCAATTTCACGGGCTTTGTGCGCGCTGGCTTCGTCGGTTACTTTAGTAAATTTATCAATTACCTCAAAATCGGTTGCGGTCGGAATTAAGTTTTTTCCTAAACCTTCAATTCGATATGGATAAATTTCGTTGCTGTCAAACTCTTTCGTTTCGTGGTATTTTTTTAATACGGAACCAAAAGCATCAACGCCTAAAATTCTAATATTTGGATTTTTTTCTTTTAAAAATTTTGCTACTCCAGATATTGTTCCGCCAGTGCCACTACAAGCAATTAAATGCGTTATTTTACCCGCGGTTTGTTCCCAAATTTCGGGTCCTGTTGTAGCGTAATGCGCATCAATATTAAGTTGATTAAAGTATTGATTAATATAAACTGAACCTTTAGTTTCTTCGTGTAAACGCTTGGCAACGCTGTAATACGACCGTTCATCATCGGCGGAAACATTGGCGGGACACACGTAAACCTTGGCGCCCATCGTTCGTAACATATCAATTTTATCTTTCGAAGATTTTGAACTTACTGCCAAAATGCAATTGTAACCTTTTATGATGCTAACCATTGCCAGACTAAATCCAGTATTGCCCGATGTGGTTTCAACAATGGTATCTCCGGGAGTTAAAATTCCCAGTTTTTCAGCTTCTTCAATTATATATAATGCAATTCTATCTTTTGATGAATGCCCAGGATTAAATGCTTCTACTTTAGCGTAAAAATTACCAACTAAATTTTCGGTAACTCTATTTAGTTTAACAAGAGGTGTGTTTCCTATTAATTCTAAAATACTGTTGTAGGCTTTTATTTCGTTGCTCATAAATAAAAAATTAATTGAGTTTGAATATTAAAATTAACAACCTCAAAACATGCAAATTTAAGAAAAAAATCAGTACTATTTGGTAATATTTTCTAAATTGAATAAAAAAGCAAATTCTTTGGCTCCTTCTTTTAACGATTCAAATCGCCCCGATGCGCCACCGTGTCCTGCTTTCATATTGGTGTTTAAAAACAATTGCTTTTTATTGGTTTTCATTGCTCGTAATTTAGCAACCCATTTTGCAGGTTCCCAATATTGTACTTGCGAATCGTGTAAACCTGTAGAAATGTACATATTAGGATAGGCCTTTTTTTCTACATTATCATACGGCGAATAACTTTTCATATAGTCATACGATTCTTTTTCGTTTGGATTCCCCCATTCGTCGTATTCGCCTGTAGTTAACGGAATTGAATCATCAAGCATTGTGGTAACCACATCAACAAATGGAACTTGTGCAATAATTCCGTTAAACAATTCGGGAGCCATATTGGCAACCGCACCCATTAATAAACCACCAGCCGAACCACCTTCGGCATATAAATGCTTGGCAGAAGTATATTTTTGGTCAATTAAATACTTTCCGCAATCAATAAAATCGGTAAACGTATTTTTCTTTTTTAGTAGTTTTCCGTTTTCATACCAATCACGACCTAAATCTTCGCCACCACGAATGTGAGCTATGACGTAAATAAATCCTCTATCTAGCAAAGTCAATCGAGTTGAAGTAAAATACGGATCCATCGAATAACCATACGAACCGTAAGCATAAAGCAACAATGGGTTTTTACTGTTTTTTTTCAAGCCTTTTTTGTAAACCATCGACATTGGTACTTTCGTTCCGTCGGTTGCGGTTGCCCAAACTCGTTCTTCGGTATAATTATATTTATCAAATTTTCCGCCCAAAACTTCTTGTTCTTTCAAGATAGTTTTTTCTTGTGTTTTCATATTAAAATCAATCAACGAACTTGGCGTTCCCATTGATTGATAGCCGTAACGCAAAATTTCGGTATTAAAATCTAAATTGGTTGTGGTTTCGGCAGTATAAGTTTCAATCGAAAAAGGCAAATAGTAGGCTCCTACTCCACTCCACGGTTTAATGTGAATTTTATTCAACCCGTTCGAGCGTTCCGAAATTACCAAATAATCTTTAAAAATATCGATTCCTTCTAACAAAACATCGCTTCTGTGCGCAATAACTTCTTGCCAGTTTTCTTGCGAAGTAGCATTTTCAAACGTTTTCATTAACTTGAAATTTGTTGCTTTGTCTTTGTTTGTTAAGATATAAAAACTATCGTTGTAATGTGAAATCGAATATTCCAATCCACGAACTCGTTCTTGAAAAACTTTAAATTCGCCTTCTGGATTGTCCGCTAAAAGGGTTCTGTATTCAGTAGTTAAAGTACTTCCCGATTCAATTACCAAGTATTTTTTTGATTTCGATTTGCTGATGCCCACATTAAAAGTTTCATCTTTTTCGTGAAAAACCAAAACATCGTTTATACTATCAGTTCCTAAAACGTGTTTGTAAATTTTATCAGATCGCAAGGTTACTTCATCTTGACGGGAATAAAAAATGGTTTTATTATCATTGGCCCAAACAGAACCACCGTTGGAATTTTCAATTTTATCGGATAAAATTTCGCCTGTTTCTAAATTTTTAACTCTTAAGGTATAAATTCTTCGTCCAACAATATCTTCGGCAAAAACAGAAAATTTATTGTTGTTGCTAATTGCTAATCCGCTCAATTTGTAATACTTATGCCCTTTTGCCATTGTGTTACAGTCAAACAAAATTTCTTCGTTGGCTTTTAAATTTTCTTTTTTACGAGAATAAATTGGATAATCTTGCCCTTTTTCGAAGCGAGTTATGTAGTAATAACCATTGTATAAATAAGGAACCGATTCATCGTCTTCTTTAATTCGAGATTTCATTTCTTTAAACAAAACCTTTTGAAATGCCTTTGTTGAAGCCGTTGATTCTTCGTAAAATTTATTTTCTTTTTTTAAATAATCAATTACTTCTGGATTTTTTCTATCATTTAACCAGTAGTAATTATCTATTCGAATATCGCCGTGTTTTTCAAGTTGTTTAGGTATAATTTTTGCTTTTGGAGCTGTACTTTTTTCAGACATTTTTGGTGTTTATTTTAAGCATTTTCAAAGGCAAAAATAGCATAAATTGACCGAAATTGAATTATTTTTAAAAAGTATTTATTGTCAGGGAATTGGTATTGATAAATTTTTGATTTGGTAAATAGATTTAATTACTTAACTTGAATTTTAAATTGTTATTGAAAAGCCTAGCCCAGATTGCAATGGAAATCCCGCTCGCCTTAGCGAGTGGATTGTAATGGAAAGCTGGAAATTGCTCCAAAAAAATCTAAATTTAAAAATGGGTATTCCTAAATCTTAAATCATTACTTTTGCCGAGCAGACCGCCTTATCGTCGTTTTGAGCAATCAAAAGGGAGGAAAGTCCGGACACCAAAGAGTGGCATAGCGGGTAACGCCCGTCGGTTCAAGAAATTGAGCAAGGACAAGTGCAACAGAAAGCAGGTACAGATAATGCTGTAGTGAAACCAGGTAAACTCTATGCGGTGAAATGTCAAGTAAATCAGCGTTCGTTAAGTCGAAAAAGGGCTACTCGCCGTTGCTGAAGGGTAGGCAGATGAAACCAATAAGTAATTGTTGGTTTAGATAAATGATAAGGTATTTTTGACTTGTTTTAGATACTGAAACAAGTTTATAAAGAACAGAATCCGGCTTACAGGTCTGCATTTTTTTTATTATGAAATAGTTAAAATAATAATTATTTGTTTTTAAATCTTCTTTTTTATTAAATTTGAACAAAAAAATATAAAAATGGATATTCAAGCAACAAAAGTAGAATTAGTAAAAATGATTTTGAGTATTGATAATGCTGAAAGTCTAGAAAGTATTTCGGATTTTGTGAGTCAAGAAATTGTTTTGTTAAATCAAGAATCGTTGTTTGACGACCAAAATGACGAAGAAACTAAAAAATGTATTGAAACTATTTTAACTATGGTTAAAGAGTTTAATTAAGCATCATCTTCGTCCTCTTCTTTTTCGATTTCTTCTTCGGTAGGTTCAAATTCAAAAAAACTAAAAACAGAACCTCCATAATTTTTTTGGAATGAAAAATTAGTTAAATGATTGAGTTTAGTGTGTTTTGAATGTTCAATAATCATCATTCCTTCTTCATTTAGTAATTCTTGTTCAAAAACTAAACCTACTAGTTTTTCAAATTCTTTTTGGTCTATTCCATAAGGTGGATCGGCAAAAATTAAATCGTAATTGGCGGAATGTTTTTCTAAAAACTTAAAAACATCACTCTTAATTGCTGTTATATTAAAATCGAATTCGGTAGCAGTTTGTTTTATAAATTTAATACAACCAAAATCGCCATCAACGCAAATAATTGGTTCACAACCTCTTGAAGCAAACTCATAACTAATATTCCCTGTTCCTGAAAATAAATCTAAAACCTTCAATTCTTGAAAATTGAAATGATTGTTCAAAACATTAAATAAAGCTTCTTTACTCATATCGGTTGTTGGGCGAACGGGCAAGTTACGTGGAGGTGATATACGACGACCTTTATATTTTCCGGAAATAATTCTCATTAGTTTAAAAGTATAAAATGGTGACGGTTTTCGGCTTGTGAAAAATTGTTAGTTTGGATTTCTATGTTTAACAAAGTAACATTTCGTATGTATTTATAACAAATTTCAAATAAAGCATCATTTTCATCAATTTTACCAACTAATTTTAAATCAAAATATTCGGGGTTCAATTGCAACTGTTCAGCTGTGAATAGAATGTAATAAATAAAATCTTCGGGGGTTTTAAAATCGAAGGAGTTATATAAAATTAGCTTTTGATTTTGAATAACTACAATTTCAAAATGGGTTTCACTTACGTGAACGTACATTTGTTTTTCAAAATTATTTTTGGACAATTCAAGAAGTTTTAAAACCAAAATGGAGCTTGAATGTTGGTAACTAAACGAACCAAAATGATCTATAAAAAAATTATTCATATTTACGTATGGAATGTAAACATTATTCATTTCAAAATTTTCGAGAGAATCGAAAGTAAAAAAATCAGTTTCAAAAACTTTAGTATTGTATTGCAAATAACTTGCTAAATACTCTTCATCAAACAAATCGACTGGAACAAATGTGGATAAATTATTGCTATGGATTACTAAAATATCGTCGTATTTATTGGTTAATTCTTTATTTTGGTTAAAAACTTCAATAAATAAATCTTCTATTTTTTCCGATTTTTGAAACTCGGTAAACGGAATATTTTTTAAGATAAAAGTGGTTGATAATAAAGTGTCTTTACAGCAAAACGAAATTCCATTCAAGGAAACTTGAACTATTAGTTTTTTATAGTTTTTATCGGTGTTGCTTGTATTGGGTTGCATTTTTGCTTTTTTATGGGCTTGGCAAAAGTACGATTTTAAATTTAGCCACAAAGCGAGATAAATTATTTTTTGCCACGAATTTCACTAATTTTCACTAATTATTTTATCATAAATCATAGAAATAAGTGGCAAAAAACGATGTCGAATGCAAGTTGGTTTTATTTATCTCGTTGGTACATAGCCCTGATAGGAATGGAAAGCTTTTTTGAAAAACGACTATTTTTTGTGGTTCAAAAAAAGCGACCAACGGAAGCTCTTTTTTGAGCCAACAAAAAAAGGAGTTTGATAAAAACTTGAAATGGATAGCAGGAAATTGCTTCAAAAAAAATAGCACTTTTTAAAAAAAATGCGCTACTTTGCAGCAAAGATATTTTCAATGGTTTCGTCTCAATTTTATGCTACTTTAAAACGCAATTTTCCGTTTACGGCAACGAGCAATCAAGATATTTTTTTTCAAAAAATTGCCATTTTTGCTACAAATTATAATAATGATGAGGTTTTTGTTTTAAAAGGATATGCAGGAACCGGAAAAACTACTGTAATTTCAACTATTGTAAACAGCCTTATTGAAATAAAAAAAAAATATGTTTTATTGGCTCCAACGGGTCGTGCTGCAAAAGTGATTTCTAATTATTCTAACAAACCAGCACATACAATTCATAAAAAAATCTATTTTCCAAAAAAAGGTAATGGTGGCGGAGTAAGGTTTACAATGCAGCAAAACAAGCATAAAAACACGATTTTTTTTATAGATGAAGCATCAATGATTTCAGATGTGAATTCGGAGTCGAAAATGTACGAAAACGGTTCTTTGCTAGATGATTTAATATCGTATGTATACAGTGGTGAAAATTGCAAAATGATTTTAATTGGCGATACGGCGCAGTTACCACCGGTGCATTTGGATATTTCTCCAGCCTTAAATACCGATACTTTGGAGTTGAATTACAATAAGGAAATTCAGACCATTGAGTTGAATGAAGTGATGCGGCAAGAGGAAAACTCGGGTATATTATACAACGCAACCGAATTGCGCGAATTGTTGAAAGATAGTTTTATTACTGAGTTTAAATTTAAGTTGAAACCTTTTAAAGATATTGTTCGCTTAACAGATGGTTACGATATTCAAGACGCAATAAATCAGTCGTATAGTAATTACAGTATTGAAGATACGGCATTTATTGTTAGGTCGAATAAACGAGCCAATCAATACAATCAACAAATTAGAACTAAAATATTAGATAAAGAAAGTGACTTGAGTGTTGGCGATTTTTTGATGGTGGTAAAAAATAATTACTTTTGGTTGAAAGATGCCGATGAAGCAGGCTTTATTGCCAATGGCGATATTATTGAAGTGCTTGAAATTTTTACTTTTAAGGAATTATATGGGTTTAAATTTGCCAAAATTAAGGTACGAATGATTGATTATCCGAACCAAAAACCACTGGAAACAATAGTTTTATTAGATACAATTACATCAGAATCGCCATCGCTAACCTACGAAGAGTCGAATAAATTGTACCAGGAAGTGATGAAGGATTACGAAGGCGAAACAAAGTACAAGATGTTTCAAAAAGTAAAAGAAAATGAGTTTTTTAATGCTTTGCAAGTGAAGTTTTCATACGCAATTACGTGTCACAAAAGTCAAGGTGGGCAATGGAATACAGTTTTTGTAGAGCAACCCTACCTACCCGACGGCATTGATAGAGATTATGTGCGTTGGTTGTACACCGCAATTACCAGAGCAAAAGATAGATTGTATTTAATTGGTTTTAAGGATGATAATTTTTTGTAGTTTTATGAAATAATTAAAAAAACACACAAACAATGGCAAAAGTAAACCCGTATTTAATTTTTAACGGAAATTGTGAAGACGCATTTTTATTTTACAAATCTGTTTTTGATACCGATTTTTCTCAAATTAGTAAATTTGGTGATATGCCACCAGTTGAAGGTCAAGTGCTTTCTGAAAGTGATAAAAACAGAGTAATGCACGTAAGTTTACCAATTGGGAATGATTCTTTTTTATTTGGTAGCGATGCCAATTCAATGTCGGGCGATGTTAAAATGGGAGAAAATATTTCCATTTCAATTGATGCAAATAGTAAAGAAGAAGCAGATAAATTGTTTAATGGACTTTCCGATGGAGGAGTTATAAAAATGCCCATAACCACTACTTTTTGGAACGCTTATTTTGGAATGTTTGAAGATAAATTTGGCATACATTGGATGGTAAACTTTGATTTTCCGACAGAATAATGACGCAAACAATTTTATCAGTTTTTCTAGGAATAGGTTTGGCTTCTGCGTCAGGTTTTAGAGTTTTTTTACCACTTTTTGTTATGAGTTTGGCTTCGTATTTTCATTTACTTGAATTAAATTCGAGTTTTGCCTTAGTTGGAAGCATTCCAGCATTGATAGTACTTGGTGTTGCAATGATTGTAGAAATATTGGCCTATTACATTCCGTTTGTTGATAATTTGTTGGACACAATTGCCACACCTTTGGCAGCCGTTGCTGGAACCGTTATAATGGCATCAACATTGGTCGATTTATCGCCCATTATGACTTGGAGTATAGCATTAATAGCAGGCGGAGGAACTGCAACGGCAATGCAAGGAATGACAACGGTAACTCGTTTAGCATCATCAGTAAAAACAGCAGGTTTAGCAAATCCAGTTGTTGCAACTGCTGAAACCGGAACTGCAATTTCATTGAGTGCATTATCTATTTTTGTTCCAATTGTTGCTTTTATTGCTGTTGTTTTTATATTTGTATTGGTTTATTGGTTGTATCGAAAAATTAGAAGAAAAGTTTCTAAGAATTAAAGATTCTATAGTTGCAAAGTTTTTTAAAACTATAATTAAAGCTTTTCTTAACAAATATTAAAACTCAGAAACTTAAAAACTTAGAAACTTAGTATCTTAAAAAATGAAAATAATCGCTGTAATTCCTGCTCGTTACGCTTCAACCCGATTTCATGCTAAATTAATGCAAGATTTATGTGGTAAAACCGTAATCTTAACTACTTACGAAGCCGCAAAAAAAACTAATTTATTCGATGATGTTTTTGTAGTAACCGATTCGCAATTAATTTATGATGAAATAGTTAGCCATAACGGAAAAGCAATAATGAGTATCAAAAATCACGAAAGTGGTAGCGATAGAATTGCAGAAGCGATAAAAAATTTAAAAGTTGATATTGTAATAAACGTTCAGGGAGACGAACCGTTTATTGATATAGAATCAGTATCAAAATTAATTGAAGTTTTTAAGCAAGATATTGATAATCAAATTGATTTGGCCTCACTAATGCGGGAAATTAAAGAGGTAGGCGATATTCAAAATCCAAATAATGTAAAAGTTGTTGTTGATCAAAATCAGTTTGCTTTGTACTTTTCACGTTCTGTTATTCCGTATCCACGAGAAGAAAATGTTGGAGTTCGATATATGCAACATATTGGAATTTATGGTTTTAGAAAGAAAGCATTACTTGATTTTTATGCATTGCCCATGAAATCCTTAGAAGCATCAGAAAAATTAGAACAATTGCGATATTTAGAATTTGGAAAAAGAATAAAAATGATTGAAACTAATCATATTGGAATTGGAATTGATACTATTGAAGATTTAGAAAAGGCTCGTGAATTGTTAAATTTAAAATTAAAAATCATTGTTGTCCGATAAAAAAGAAGCCAAAAAGATGGCTTCTTTAATATAATCGTAAATTTGTGTTTCGACATACAAAATACGATGAACAAAAGTAGTTATTTTTCGAGTAAATCTGTTTTCGGACAGCTAATTTCTTTAA
>JBBRCJ010000073.1:0-11423 GCA_038204955.1 Flavobacteriales bacterium | reverse complement strand
GTGCCATTTTCTGAATTTGCTATATTCAACATTAATTCCGAAATTTGTTCTTGTGTAAAGTTCATTAGTATGTAAGTTTATCGTTAGTAATTTAAAATTACAAATTTTTAACTTTACACACTTTTTTAGGACAGTATCATTTTTTAATTTTTCACAAAAAGATTATACTTAGTAATTATTAAAATATTGGGTTCTTAAATATTGAAAATTTTTATATTTGCCTCCTATTAATCTTTACCATAATTAAGTGAAATAAAATAACTTTTTAATGGTTGAAGTCAGATAATCAGATTTATAAACATTATCACTAATTTGAAAAATATTTTTTTTTTGATTTAAAATATTACTTTAAAATTGAAAGTTTGAAACTTAAGTTTTTTACTGTTTAATTTTACAAATCATTATAAAATGTTTTTGTTTCATAAAATTAAATTTTTGTTAATTCGATAAATTCATATCTAAAAAAAATATAAAAATCTTTAAAATTTCATTAAATTAGCAATTCATAAATTATATTTAATGAAAGATTTAGGAAATTATAGAAAATCATACGAAAAAAGTGAATTAATTGAAGATGTAGTTCCACAAACTCCTATACAATTATTTAATATTTGGTTTCAAGAGGTTGAAAATTTTGAAGGAATTGATGAAGTTAATGCTATGACTATATCTTCAATTGGTTTAGATGGTTTTCCAAAATCGAGAGTTGTGTTGTTAAAGCAAATACTTGAAGAAGGATTTGTATTTTATACAAATTACACTTCTGAAAAAGGAAAATCAATTTTAAATAATCCCAAAGTTTGTTTGTCTTTTTTTTGGCCTAATATGGAAAGACAAGTCATCATTAAAGGATTTGCAGAAAAAACAACTTCTGAAAATTCAACAAATTATTTTCATTCTCGACCAATCGGTAGTCAATTAGGAGCAGTAGTTTCGCCACAAAGTGAAATTATACCTGATAGAGAATACCTTGAAAAAAATATTGAAATCCTCGCAAAACAATATGATAAACAATCAATACCAAGACCTGAAAATTGGGGTGGATTTATTGTAAAACCAATTTCGTTTGAATTTTGGCAAGGAAGAGCCAATAGGTTGCACGACAGAATTAGATACGAAAACGAAGTCAATGGTTTTTGGAAAATTGTTCGTTTAGCCCCATAAATTAAAATAATGAAAACTTTAATTTTAATACGTCACGGAAAAGCTGAATTTGGAAATTACTCATCGGATAAAACGCGAAAATTAAATGAGGAAGGTATTCTAAGAACTTTGAAGGTAGCTAAAGAGAGTGGTTTAATTTTAACTTCAGATTTTAAATGGTATTCAAGTACTGGGAGTAGAGCTGCGCAGACAGCAATAATTTTTTCGGACATTTTAAATATTAATATTGAAAAAATCACTTTTTTAGACGAGCTCTATACCTTTAATATTTCAGAATTAAATTTCTTTATCAATTCACTTTCAAATGACTTTAATAAAATTGTCATTTTTGGTCATAACAGTGCGTTAACTGATTTTATACAAGAAAACACAATAAATTCAATTTATGAATTACCCACATCAGGATTTGTAGCTATTGAATTTGAAACTACTAATAGCTGGAACAATTTACCTAAAGGAAAAATAATAAAATTACTATTTGCCAAAGAGTTATAAAATATGAGTCTACAAAAAAATTATCGTTATATAGATAGAGAAAAAAGTTGGTTAGCTTTCAATGCTAGAGTTTTGCAAGAAGCAGCTGATAATTCAGTTCCATTGTTAGATAGACTTCGGTTTTTAGGAATTTTTTCTAATAATTTGGATGAATTTTTTCGAGTTCGATTTGCTGCAATTCGGCGGTTGAGTTTGTCTGGTTTGCCTTCTGAAAAAATTTTAAATGGAACAACTGCACAACAATTAGTGAAAGAAATTACTGATATAGTAATTAAGCAACAATCTGAAAGTATGCGAATTTTAAATTTAATTGAAAGTAAACTGAAAGACGAAAATATTTTAATTATAAATGAATTTGAGCTATCTGAAGAACATAAAACATTTATACACAATTATTTTATACAAACGGTTAGTCCTGAGTTGGTAACAATTATTTTAAACGATTTAGCAGAATTCCCAACATTAAAAGACACATCGGGCTATTTAGCTGTAAAATTAGTTATGAAAACCGATGAAAAAACTAAACTTTTGGGATTGATAAAACCTAAAAAAGAAACTCGATATGCCATAATAGAAATTCCAAGAACTATTAATAGATTTGTCGTTTTACCTTCAAAAGGCAACAAGCAATTTATTATTTTGCTCGATGATGTCATCAGATTTTGTTTAGAAAGTATTTTTAATGTTTTTGATTATGAAAGTATTTCGGCACATATGATAAAAATTACACGTGATGCCCAACTTGATATTGATAGTGATTTGAGTAAAAGTATGCTTGAAAAAATAGCCTCTTCGGTTAAAGATCGTCGTATTGGCGAACCCGTTCGTTTTGTTTATGATACAGAAATTGGAAAAGATACTTTAAAATTTTTTCTTCAAAAAATGGAAATTGATTCTACCGATGGTGTTATTCCAGGTGGTCGTTATCATAACCGACGTGATTATATGGATTTTCCAAGTTTGGGTCGATTTGATTTACTTTATCAACAAAAAGCACCACTTTTAGTACCCAATTTATCGCTCGACGGTAGTATTTTAAGCAAAATTGCTACTAAGGATTTTTTAATTTCATCTCCTTATCAAACTTTTGCTTATGTAATTAAATTTTTACGAGAAGCGGCAATTGACCCTAAAGTTTCTTCTATAAAAATTACTTTATATCGTCTTGCTAAAAACTCACAAATAATCAGTTCGCTAATTAATGCTGCCAAAAATGGAAAAAAAGTGACCGTCCAAATTGAATTACAAGCGCGATTCGATGAAGCATCAAATATAAAATATGCCGAATTAATGCAGACGGAAGGCATAAATCTTATTTTCGGAATTAAAGGACTAAAAGTGCACAGCAAAATTTGCGTAATTGATCGAATTGAAGATGGAAAATTATTTCGTTATGGATTTATTTCAACAGGTAACTTCAACGAATCAACTGCAAAAGTTTATACCGATGTAACGTTATTAACAAGTCATCAACAAATTTTAAAAGATGCTTCAAAAGTATTTGAATTTTTTGAAGTTAATTATCGATTACATCGGTATAAACATTTAATTGTATCGCCACACTATTCTCGTTCCCGATTTTACAGACTTATTGATCGAGAAATTCATAACGCCAAAGCCAATAGACCCGCATTTATTAAACTAAAAATGAATAGTTTATCTGATTATGTAATGATTGACAAACTTTATGATGCAAGTTGTGCTGGAGTAAAAATTCAATTACAAGTACGTGGTATCTGTTCGTTAATTCCAGGAGCAAAAAACATGTCCGAAAACATTGAAGCTATTAGTATTGTTGATAATTATCTTGAACATTCTCGAATTTTTATTTTTGGAAATGACAATAATTCAGAGGTTTTTATTTCATCGGCCGATTTTTTATCTCGAAATCTTGATGGTCGGGTAGAAGTAACCTGTCCAATTTACGATGCCGAAATTAAACAACAATTAATTGATAACTTTGAAGTTGGTTGGAAAGGAAATGTTAAAGCAAGATATCAATCAGAAAAACTGGATAACAAATATAGAGTTAGAAAACCTAGCGAGCCAATATTTAGAGCGCAATTAGAAACTTATAATTATTATATAAATCAATTAAATGATTAATTTTATGAGCCTAGTACAGATTCTGTTCCAAGCTTTTTTAAAAACTTCTTTTTTTATTACTCCAAAAAAGTGCTTTTGTTGATGACTTTTTTTAAACTATAAAAAATAGTCATTTGTTAAAAAAGGCTTTGCACTCCATCTGAGGCGAATTTCAAAAACGATTAACCAATTATGATAAATATAAAAAAATACGCCGCTATTGATATAGGTTCCAATGCAATGCGTTTGCTAATAACCAATATTGTAGAACAAGAAGGTAAAGAAACTCAATTTAATAAAAATTCACTCATTCGAGTTCCCATTCGTTTAGGTCAAGATGCCTTTACCGTAGGTACAATTTCAGACGAAAATATTAATAGAATGATAGATGCAATGACAGCCTTTAAGTTGTTAATGAAAGTATATCAAATAGATAAATACAAAGCATGTGCTACATCCGCAATGCGCGAAGCCTATAATGGAAAAGAAGTTGCCGAAATAATAAAACAAAAAGCCGATATCGAAATTGATATCATTGAGGGTAAAGTTGAAGCTGCAATTATTGCATCATCGGATTTACATGGATTTTTAAAAACAGATCAAACCTATTTATATGTTGATGTAGGTGGCGGAAGCACAGAATTTTCATTATTTAACAATGGAAAAATGGTAACTTCAAAATCATTTAAAAACGGAACAGTCCGATTATTAAATGATATGGTAAATGAAATTGTTTGGCAAGAAATCGAAAAATGGATAAAAACAACTTGTGAATCTTATGAAAATATTATACTTATTGGTTCAGGAGGAAACATTAACAAAATATTCAAATTATCTGGTAAAACTCAAGATAAACCTTTATCCTTTATGTATCTTAATTCACAATATCAATATCTTAATTCATTAAGTTATGAACAGCGAATTGCAGAATTGGGTTTGAATACTGATAGAGCCGATGTAATTATTCCTGCAACAAAAATTTATTTGAGAGCCATGAAGTGGAGTGGTGCAAGGCAAATTTACGTTCCTAAAATCGGACTTGCTGATGGAATTGTTAAAGCTTTGTACTTTGGAAAAATCTAATTGAAATAATAAATAAAATATAAATAACTATTAGAACTTTAAAAAGTTGAATAAAAAAGTTTTTACTATTAAATTTTTAAAATTTTCTTTTTATTAGAAATCAATTAATTATGATATTTTTAAAAGTTATTTAACAAATTAATAAAAATTAAAAAATAAATACATTATGAAAACAATTAAACTACTAGTATTACTTATTTTAATTCCTTTAGTATCGTGCAGAAAGGGGGAAGATAAAAAGGAACAAATCACTAATCCCTATTATATTGATTTAAATAAAGGTATAAAAAACGGAGGTGTTCAAATGATTGAAATTACATCAAATAATAAAAAATTCAAGGTTTGGACAAAACGAATCGGCAACAACCCAAAAGTAAAGCTTCTTTTACTCAACGGCGGTCCTGGAATGTCACATGAATATTTTGAATGTATGGAAAGTTTTCTTCCAAAAGAAGGAATAGAGTTTATTTATCTTGATCAACTTGGTACTGGTTTTTCAGACAATCCAAATGATGTGTCTTTTTGGGATTTGAATCGATATGTAGATGAAGTAGAGCAAGTTAGAGTAGCTTTAAAACTTGATTCTTCTAATTTTTATTTACTGGGTCACTCTTGGGGAGGAATTTTAGCAATGCAATATGCCCTAAAATATCAGAACAATATGAAAGGATTAATTGTTTCAAATATGATGGCAAGTTGTCCCAAATATGGAGAGTATTCAAAAGTTTTAGAAAAACAAATGCCGCCTGAAGTATTAATTCAAATTAAAGAAATAGAAGCAAAAAAAGATTTTAGTAATTCAAAATATATGGAACTTTTAATGGCAAATTTTTATAATAAACATATTTTAAGAATGCCTTTAAACCAATGGCCAGAACCCGTTAACAGAGCTTTTAGCCGATTAAATCAATCTCTTTATGTTACAATGCAAGGTCCAAGTGAATTAGGAATTTCAGGTAAATTAACTAATTGGGACGTTTCTAAAGAGTTAAAAAATATTACAATACCTACTCTTGTTATTGGAGGTAAATATGACACTATGGATCCGAAATATATGGTTTGGATGGCCACACAATTTCCTAAAGGACAAAGTTTAATTTGCCAAAATGGTTCTCATATGAGTTTGTATGATGATCAAGAAGTATACTTTAAAGGTTTAATTTCGTTTTTGAAAAAAAATAATTAATTTTTAAATTTTTAAAAACTATCATAAGGTTGACATATTATGATTTTATTGCAAAATTAAATTTGTTAATGGTTTTCAAATTTTTAAGGTTAAAACTGATTTTTTTTACATTTAGAACGTTAAATTGGTCCATTTTTACCCAATTCAATTGTTTAATGGCTTAGAGTTAAAAAATCTCATCATTAAAAAATTCATTTTATAGCACGCTTTACCTATTTAAAAATTAGGTGGGTTTTAACTTTGTAAAGATTTTTAGTTTATTCTAATTAATTTAAATAACGCTCTTCTAAAATTTTAAAATGATGCTTTTGATGTCCAATGATTATAAAACCAGTAGCTCGCACTGAAATTGGATTACTCGAAGCGGTACCAATTTCAAGTAACTGTTCTTCATTAAAGCTTTCAAAAAGTGAAATTGTAGCATTTCTAACAGCTATAAATTCAGAAATAATGCTGTCAAAAGACCTTTGATTACCATATGAATTCTTGACATAATCGTCTTCTTCAAAACCAGGAAAATGTGTTTTATCATTTCTTGAAATGCAAAGCGCTCTGTAACAAAAAATACGTTCGGCATCAATTAAGTGTAAAATCAATTCTTGTGCAGTCCATTTTTCTGGTAAATAGCTAAATTTTTCTTTATTGAATTTAGTAATTTTTTCTGATAAAGACAACACATCAATTATTCCAGATTCTAGTGCCTCCAATAAGGGTTGTTTTTCTACTAGTTGAATGTATTTGTCGTAATAAGGGGCAAATTCAGTTTGTTTAAGGTCAGTGATAGTCATAATTATTTTATATAATATTGTGTAAAAGTATTAAATAAAAAAACCCTATTGTAAAATAAGGTTTTAAATTTGAAAAATTAAAGTGTTAAATTTCTTTAAAAATTGTGTGCATTAATCGTTTTTTATCATTAATACTTTCTTCTAATGAAATCATAGTTTCCGTACGATAAACACCATCTATGTCATCAATCATAAAAATCACATCTTTAGCGTGCTTAGTATCTTTAGCACGTATTTTACAAAAAATATTAAATTTTCCTGTGGTAACGTGAGCCACTGTTACAAAAGGAATTTCATTAATACGTTCCAAAACAAATTTTGTTTGAGATGTATTGTTCAAGAACACTCCAACATAAGCAATAAACGAGTAGCCCAATTTTTCGTAATCTAATGTTAGTGACGAACCTTTTATAATTCCAGCATCTTCCAATTTTTTAACTCTTACGTGAACAGTTCCAGCTGAAATTAATAATTTCTTTGCAATATCTGTAAACGGTACTCTTGTATTGTCAATTAACATATCTAAAATTTGATGATCAACTTCATCTAATCTAAATTTACTCATAATAATATAGTTTATTTTTTGTTTATTCTATTTTAAAACCATTTTCAAATTGTATAATATCTCCAATTTTAATCGTAATTGGTTGTTCTAAATCAAAACGATTATTTTGTAATATTATTTCACAGTTTTTAGAATCTATCTCTAAATGACCAAAACAATTTTCTAATTCATCAATTTTTACCAAGTGCGCTTGAAATTGAATTTTTTCGTCAATTAACAATTCGGTATATTGAATTGCAAAATTGACACATTTTTTGCTATTATCAAAATTTATGTTAGCATTTCTGCAAATAATATCATAAAAATTAACTTTATTTTGAGGAATTCTTAAATAATCAATCAAATCATTACTAACAATAACGTTTTCGTAAATATGATTTAAAGCTACTAAAAATGCAGTAAAAATGGCTTTCCTTGGGGTTTCTCTTGCATAATCCGAACCATAGTGACCAGCTTCAAAAAGTATAGTTGGTGTTTTTAATAATTGAAAGGTATCTCCTACACAATCTATATTGAATTTGTCATTAAAACGACCAACGCAACCCGAAAATTCCTTTTGAATTTCAATATTTATAGCATTTATAACCGAAACTGCTTTTAATCGATTAGCATTATAGTCACACTCTTCATTGTAAGCAGGTGCCAAAAATGATACAAATGCTGGTTTACCAGATTCACCAGCACCATAAATACTTCGTTGATCGTGCAAATTAAAACAATAATCTGGTTTAAAATCGTTGTAAAGAGTTCTTAAAACAATACTTTCAGGTTGAGACTGATTTTGTGAATCTCTATTTAAATCTATTTGATTAGCGTTTTCTCGGGTATAGGCTAGTGCACCATCAGGATTTAATATCGGAATAAAACAAAGTGTAAAATGAGCTTTAAAATTCAATGCTAATTCTACATCCGAATCTAAAAAATTTAAAAAATCAAACAAAGCTTTGGTAGTTGTGCTTTCGTCACCGTGCATTTGAGACCACATTAAAATTTTTATTGAACCATTTCCAATGATACATTTGTAAATTGGTTGATTTAAAACAGATTTTCCAATAATTGAAACTGAATGATTAAAATTTAAATTGTTTAATAAAGGTTCTATATGCTTTAAAGTAATATAGCGTCCAAATAGTTTCGGCTCTTTAAATTGTATCTGAAGTTGATTAAAATTCATAGTCGTGCTTTTTGATTACAAAAGTAAACATCTTTCTTTTTACAAATGTAAACTAAAGTTTTTTAATTAAAAGTTACAGTTGTAAAGGATTGTTTAATTAAAAATTACAAATGTAACCACTCATTATTCAATTATTTATAGAAATACTATTTTTTATTTTAAATGTATAGTTATCATATGTTTATTGCAATTTATTTAATGTTAAATAGTAATATAAAAACGAATCTAATTCATTAATTTACAATTGTAAATAGCTTATTTCATTATTTATTCGTTACATTTGTAATGTAAATTTAAACCATATTCACAATGTTAAATACAGAAGATTTTGTTAAAAGATTAGAGCTTGTTTTTGAATATTATGGCTTATCAGGCTCGTCTTTTGCTGATAAAATTGGTATTCAACGTTCCAGTTTATCGCACCTACTCTCTGGACGAAATAAACCTAGTTTAGAGTTTGTAATGAAAATAATATCAGTTTTACCAGAAGTAGATTTTGATTGGATTTTAAATGGAGTTGGTAGTTTTCCTAAAAATGTAGTTTCCGAAAAAAAAAATATAGCTCAATTTGAACAAACAAACCCTATTTTACCATTTCCAGATGAAATGAATACTGTTGCTAAAAAAAATACTGTTACAGATGAAATTGAAATAGAGCAATTGTCTAATTTTGAATTAAAACAAGATGTTACCGATGAATTGAATTTAAAAATAATTTCTCAAATTGTGATTTTTTATGTTGACGGCACTTTTTCAAACTACAAACCCAATTAAATTTATTTTTGCTTATTTTTGATCAAAAAAATAATGCTTTTACGATTCTTAAGTTATTTTGTTCCCATAAATATTTTTAAAACGAAATCAAAAATTAGTAAAACTCTTGAAGTTACTTGGGCTAACGGAGAATTAGTATTAGATACTTTAAATACTAATTATTCTTACGGAAGTTTGCAACGAATTTTAAAAAAGGGTTTGAAGGTGATAGGTTATGAAAAAATACAGCAAATGCACTCTGTTTTGGTTCTTGGAGTTGGTGGTGGAAGTGTAATAAAAACTTTATCAGAAGAAATAAAGTTTAAAGGTAAAATAACTGGAATTGAAATTGACGAAGAAGTAATCAAACTGGGCAACAATTATTTTAAAATTAATGAAATTCACAATCTAGAAATTATAATTGATGATGCCTATAAATTTGTTTCTAAAACTATTAATAAATACGATTTAATTGTAATAGATATTTTTGAAGATAACAAAATGCCTAATTTTTTATATGAAAAATATTTTATTGAAAGACTTTGTTTTATACTTAATGTAAAAGGATTTATAGTGTTCAATACTATGGTTTTAGACAACAACTATCAAAATAATCTATTTTACAAAAAACAGGTTGATTTAATGAGTTTTAAAGTGATTTCAATGCCTAATTTAGAAGGTTTTAATGAATTAATAATTTCCGAAAAATTATAAATTTAATAAATTTGAACTTATATTTTTAATCATTAATGTCCGATAAAAAATAAAACTGTTTGATTTCATATCTTATCTATTTGTTTATTAGTGTTTTAATTTTTTAATTTAGTCGTTTTTCAAAAACAGGCTACCATTGAAATGATAATTGTTCTTGTTCTGCTTTGTCAATTATCCAGTCTTTTTCTGGATTTTCTAAAAATTTCATCAAATTGATGTAATTGAAAAGATGGATTTTACAAAAACTTACTAAGTTTGAAAATGCCCAACTTCGTTTTAATTTCTTTTTAATTACGGCTAATAGTAAATTGACGATTAAAACGCAATAAATCTGTATTTTGATAGCATTTTCATTGTCTCCTAAAAAATATTTCAATGGAAAATTCTGTTTTAGTTGCTTGAATAATAATTCTATTTGCCATCTAATTTTATACAAAGCAGCTATTAAATCGGCTCGTAAGTCAAACAAATTAGTTAAAAATTCAAACTCTCGTTTGTTTACTCGATCATAAAATGTCACTTTTCGCAATCTTAATTGGGTTATTTCTTTGTTGCTTTTTACATCAATTTCAATTATTTCATCCTTTAAAACTCCATTATGAATTCGTTCTTCAATGTCTAAACCTTCCATTTTTCGATATGTAGCGTTGTCTTTTAACCGAGTTACAAAACCTGTTTTTTGAATCGTAAAATGCTCAAAAGCCTTGTAATCGTTATATCCTTTGTCAAAAACATAAATTGTATTTTCATCACATTTTAGTTTTTCTAAAAAATTATGGTCGTGCGTTTTTGCTTCACTAAACCAAACTAAACTCGGTACAATTTCATCTGCATTAACAACTGTATGAACCTTTATTCCACCTTTTCTTTTTCCACTTTTTGGGTTTCTACCAACGCAGCCCATAATATCTTTAAAGAGGCTAATTGTTGAACTATCGAAAATTTTAACCTGCTTATTTATAACATCCTTAATGCGGCTGTCCGATAAAAAACTGCCATATTGTTTTAGTAATCGATGGTAAATATTTTCAAAAACCAAAACATCTCTTTTCTTATTTGCATCAGATAGAGTACTTCTTTTTGGAATATGTTTTAACTGAAAACTACTCGTTTTACCCGATAAACCTAGCATTGCTCCTGATATTTCCCGAAGCGAGGTACACTTTGAAAACGAGCAAAAAAGCATACTTATCAGATGGTCTTTCGTTGTAAATCGCTTTGTATAGCGGTCTGAATCACAGATCTTGACTTCTTTTTTTATCATCGAATCATCAATTAAAGAAATTAGCTGTCCGAAAACAGATTTACTCGAAAAATAACTACTTTTGTTCATCGTATTTTGTATGTCGAAACACAAATTTACGATTATATTAAAGAAGCCATCTTTTTGGCTTCTTTTTTATCGGACAACAATGA
>JBBRCJ010000072.1:0-11575 GCA_038204955.1 Flavobacteriales bacterium | reverse complement strand
AAATGAAACAAGATTTTTTAAAATATCAAGCGCAAACTTCGCCTTATCCGTTGTCAATGGAAATATCGTATGCGAAAGGGTCTTATATATACGACACAAACTGCAAAAAATATTTAGATTTTGTAGCTGGAGTTTCAGCTTGTGCTTTGGGTCACCAACATCCAAAAGTAAATGATGCCATAAAAAACCAACTCGATTTGTATTCGCACGTTATGGTTTATGGCGAGTATGCGCAAAGCCCTGCGGTTGAATATTGTAAATTATTAGCTTCGCTTTTACCACCCGAATTAAACAAAGTATATTTAGTAAATTCAGGAACCGAAGCCTGTGAAGGTGCCTTAAAACTAGCCCGAAGAGTAACTGGAAGAAGCCAATTGATTTCTTGTCACAACGCATATCACGGCAATACAATGGGTTCGTTGAGCGTTATGGGATTTGAAGAACGAAAGCAAATTTTTCGACCTTTGATTCCCGATGTTGATTTTATTACCTTTAATAATGAAGCCGATATTGAAAAAATAACTACTAAAACCGCTGGAATAATTTTAGAAAGTATTCAAGGTGGCGCAGGATTTATTCAACCAACTAATGACTTTTTGTCAAAAATAAAAAAACGTTGTATCGAAGTTGGTGCACTTTTAATTATCGATGAAATTCAGCCTGGTTTTGGTAGAACCGGAAAACTTTTTGGCTTTGAAAATTATAATGTAATTCCAGACGTAATTATTATAGGAAAAGGAATGGGCGGCGGAATGCCAGTAGGTGCTTTTGTTGCCAAAGAAGAATATATGGACTTGCTAGCCGACAATCCAAAACTAGGCCACATTACTACTTTTGGTGGGCATCCAGTAATTGCCGCAGCCTGTTTAGCAACCTTGAAAGAAATTATAGAAACAGACCTAATTGATCAAACTCTAGAAAAAGAAAAATTGTTTAGACAACTTTTGGTACATCCTTTGATACAAGAAGTTAGAGGTATTGGTTTGATGTTGGCACTAATGACGGAATCCGCAGAGACTACCAATCAAATTGTTTTTAAATGTCAAGATAAAGGATTGATTTTATTTTGGTTGCTATTTGAACCTTGCGCTGTTCGAATTACTCCACCGCTAACAATTTCTAATGAAGAGATTAAAGAAGGTTGTGCGATAATTATAGAAGCTTTGAACGAAATAATGATTTAAGAATTTTTAGTAACGATTTTAGAATTGGAATAAAACGAAAATTTATATTTTTAAAACTAAAACATTGTTAATTAAATTGTTCAAAACAAAAAAATAAAAAAACATCAAGTAACAAAGATTATCTATCTTTATATAAGATTTACAAAATCAAAAAATATGTATTTAAGCGACGAAGACGAAGACGACGATTATCAAGTTTCCTTATCAAAATTTGAATCGATGTTGAAAACCAACAAAGTACTTTTTTTTGATAGCGAAGAGTTTGAGGAAATTGTATTGCATTATCTTGATTTAGGAAAACCTAATTTGGCTAAAAAAGCATTGAAATTGGGATTAGATCAACACCCAAAATCTACAGGACTAAAACTGGTTCAAGTAGAAATGCTTGTTTATGAAGATAAACTGGATTTGGCAGATAAATTGCTAAATGAATTATTTGCAATAGAACCTACAAACGAAGAAGTTTACATTCAAAAAGCCAATATTTACTCGAAACGAGGCAATAATGAAAAAGCAATTGAATTACTAAAAGAAGCTTTAAAATATACTGATGACTTAGCCGATGTCTATAATTTAATTGGAATGGAATACCTTTTTATGGACAGTTTAGAACTGGCCAAAGAAAATTTTATTCGATGTCTTGAGGAAGATTTGGAAGATCAATCTGCGTTATATAATGTAGTATATTGTCACGAATTTTTGGATCAAAATCAGGAAGCAATTGATTATTTAAACAAATATATTGACCTAAATCCGTACAGCGAAATTGCTTGGCACCAAGTGGGTCGATTACAATATATTTTAAAAAATTATGATGAGGCTGTTCGTGCCTTCGAATTCGCCACTTACATTGACGACGAATTTATGGGGGCTTTTATGGAAAACGGAAAAGCACTAGAAAAATTAAAAAGATATGCCGAAGCCATTGAAAATTATCAAAAGACACTTGATTTAGATGATGCAACTTCATATGCTCTTTTGCGCATTGGTAAATGCAACGAACGATTGGGAAACAGAGAATTGGCAATTCAATTTTATGAAAAAACAGTTCACGAAGATCCACTTTTAGATAAAGGTTGGATAGCAATAACTGATTTTTATGTCCGTCAAAAAAATTATGAAAAAGCTCTTTTTTATGCTAATAAAGCACTAGAAATTGACAATCAAAATAAATTATATTGGAAACGTTTTGCGGCAATAAATTTAACCATTGGCAATTTGGAAGAAGCCGAGTTTGGGTATCGAAAGGCTGTTCAATTTGGCGACGCCAGCTTAGAAACTTGGTTGTACCTTGCAGATGTTACTTTAAGTTTAAAAGAATATGAAACTGCTATTGGAATACTGTTACAAGCTTCAGAATTTTTTCCTGAATCATTTGAAATCGAATTCCGATTAACAGGTTTATATTATTTAGTAAATGATGATATTAAAGGAAATTTTCATTTTAGTAATGGATTTCGTTTGAAGCAAACAGGTACTTCAATAATCGATAAACTTTTTCCGAAAGTGGCAAAAGGAAAACGATTTAATTTGTTTTTAAAAAAATTTATTGATAAAATTGGATAATACAATTCAGAAACAATTCGGATTAGTTGGAAGAAATATTTCTTACTCTTTTTCAAAAAACTATTTTCAAGAAAAATTTTCTAACGAATATTTTGAAGGTTATCATTATGAAAATTTTGATATTCAAACTATCGAAGAATTTCTATTAATAATTAAAAACAATCCAAATTTAAAAGGTTTAAATGTAACCATACCGTTTAAAGAATCAATTTTACCTTTTTTGAATAAATTGTCAAAAAAAGCAACTGAAATTGAAGCAGTTAATGTTATTCGATTTACTAAAAAAGGTAAATTAAAAGGGTATAACTCTGATTATTATGGTTTCGGAAAATCATTAAAAACAGTTTTAAAACCACATCATAAAAATGCACTTATCCTTGGTACTGGTGGGGCGGCAAAGGCAGTAGCTTTTGCCTTAAAAATGTTAAAAATACAATACACCTTTGTTTCACGTGAAGCCTCAGAAAAAACAATTGATTACAACCGAATTAACGAAACTACATTTGATAATTATCAAATAATTATCAATTGTACACCTTTAGGTACCAGCCCAAATATTGATGCCTTCCCTCCTATTCCATATGATTATTTTACCGAAAAACATATAGCATTTGATTTAATTTATAATCCAGAAGAGACCGTTTTTTTACAAAATGCAAAGTCAAAAGGCGCTACGATAAAAAATGGGTATGAAATGTTGATATTTCAAGCAGAGAAAAGTTGGAAAATTTGGAATAAATAAAAAATCCGATAATTTATACTATCGGATTTTAAATTTTTTATTTTAAAATAGTCTGTAATCTGTCTGGTCCAACCGATACAATTTTTATAGGCACCTCAACTTCTTTTTCTATAAATTCAATATATTCTTTTAACTCTATCGGAAGCTGATCATAAGTAGACATTCCTGTTAAATCGGCTTCCCAACCTTTAAATTCTTTATAAATAGGTGTTACATTTACTTCTTCAATATTGTAAGGTAAATGTTGAATGGTTTCTCCTTTGTATTGGTATGCAGTTGCCACTTTTAAAGTTGAAAAACCCGACAATACATCGCCTTTCATCATCATCAATTGGGTAACTCCATTTATTTGTACTGCATATTTTAAGGCTACTAAATCCAACCAACCACAACGGCGTTTTCTACCCGTTACTGATCCAAATTCATTCCCAACTTTTGCCATAACATCACCTGCTTCTTCAAAATCTTCGGTCGGAAATGGGCCACTTCCTACTCTTGTAGTGTAGGCTTTAAAAATTCCGTACACTTCTTTAATTTTGTTTGGAGCAATTCCCAATCCGGTGCAAGCGCCTGCAGCTGTTGTATTTGAGGAGGTCACGTAAGGATAAGTTCCAAAATCAACATCTAATAATGACCCTTGAGCACCTTCACAAAGAATAGATTTTCCTAATTTCTGAGCTTGGTGTAAGTATTCTTCGCTATCTATAAAATCGATTTTTTTTAGTTCTTCAATGGCTTCAAAAAATTCAGTCTCCATTTCAGATAAATTATATTGAATGGCAACATTATAAAATGCAATCATTTCTTCGTGTTTGTTAGCCAAAGCACGGTATCGTTCTTTAAAATCTGATAATTCAATATCGCCAACACGAATACCGTTTCTACCGGTTTTATCCATATAAGTAGGTCCTATTCCTTTTAAAGTTGACCCAATTTTTGCCTTTCCTTTTGCCGCTTCTGAAGCTGCGTCAAGTAAACGGTGGGTTGGAAGTATTAAATGTGCTTTACGAGAAATAATCAATCTTGATTTAATATCAATTTTAAATTTTTCTAATCCTTCAATTTCTTTTTGAAAAACTACAGGGTCAATTACAACTCCATTTCCAATAACATTTATTGATTTTTCGTGAAAAATTCCTGATGGTATAGTTCTTAAAACGTGTTTAATACCATCAAATTCTAAAGTGTGACCAGCATTTGGACCGCCTTGAAATCGTGCGATAATATCGTATTTTGAAGTTAAAACATCCACAATTTTCCCTTTTCCTTCATCGCCCCATTGTAATCCTAGTAGTAAATCGACTGCCATTTTGCTTTATTTGTAGTTAGTTGTTTATTTATAGTGATATTTTTAGTTTACTACCATTTTTTTTGATTTTAAATAATAATCACTTTTTATGGTATATAAATAATTTCCTTTTTGTAAAATTTTATTTTTTAAAGGTATCACGTGTTTTCCCATAGGATATGGTTTATCGTCAATAACTTTATAAATTTCTTTACCTGAAGTATCATAAATTATTATTGAAATTTTACTTTCTTTAAATAATTTAAATGAAAAATAAGATTCGTCATTAAATACAGGGTTTGGATAATTTGAAATATCATCCGTTTTTTCGTTGGTATCAAATTGATTTGTTACTAATTGATTTTGAGATAGTAAAGCCGTCCAAATACTGTTTTGTCCGCTGTCCATCCGCCCCCAAATAGGTCTTATTACTCCATTATGAGCAGTAATGTTAGTATAATCTCCAAAAAAAACTGATGAAGTAGGCGTAAATGATGTAGTGCTAATTTTTTTGTTTGTAAAAGTAGTTCCTCCGTCGGTTGAGTAAGCGAGATAAACATCGGTTTGTTCATCAGCATAGTTTCTTCTATCATAAAAAACTATATAAATATAACCATTAGTTTGATCAATAGTCATCCAAGTTAAAAATTGTTGTTTTCCTGCTGGATCGTTATTTACCCTAATTGGGGTACTCCAAGTTACACCCTGATCTGTTGATTTACATAAAAAAACATCTGTGTCATTGGTTCCGTTTCTTTGGTCGGCCCAGTTCACATAAATTGTTCCATTTGTTGAAGTTGGACTTAAATCACAAGTTGTAATTGGCAATCCATTAGTTCTATCTAGTCCTGCAACTGCAAAATCCCATCCTGAAGTTGTAGTAACAAGGGTTTCAGGTATCGACCAAGTATTACCGAAGTCTAATGATTTTTTAAAAACAATTTTATTTAATCCAGCCCAAGCTACATAAACTTGTCCTGCCGGACCTACTGCTGGAACGGCACCTTCAACAGTTGAACTATCATCAATACAAGTTCCGTCGTTATCATTTATTTTTTGGGGAGTCGACCAAGTTGCTCCAAAGTCTAACGATTTTGAAAAGCGAATTATTGATTTATTAATTGGATTTGAACTTCCATAAACATCAAATTGTGTCCAAGTTAAATACATTAAGTTGTTTACTTTGTCAAAGGCCGACCATTGTTTGTCTTGTGCTTTTGTGCCATTTTTACCTGTTGCAGAACCTGAAGTCCAATTTGCACCTAGATTTGAAGTTTTTTGGCATACAATTCTATCTATCCAGTTTCCGCCTGCTACTGAACTTGGTGGGTTTGATAAATGAAAAAAATAAAAGTTATTTGAATTATCGACCATAATTGTAGGGTCACCCCAAACACCATAAGTCGATGTTAAAACACCTGAATTCCAAGTTGCACCTCCATCATTACTTGAATAAAAGTTATTAATGTTACTGCCGGCAATTAACTGATTGATATTGTTCGGATTTATGCAAATAGAAGGTTCTGAAGGATTATTGGCATTACTAATCAACACATTTTGTTGAGATTGAGCTACCGAAAACATAAGTAAAAAAATGAGTAATGCTTTTTTCATAAATCAAATTTACTTTATTCCACTTTTTTAGTTCCGTAAAAATACAACGAATGACTATTGATGTCAATATTAAAAATTTCCTCAATTGTTTTTTTTATAGTTTGAATTCGTGGATCACAAAATTCAATTACTTCACCAGAATCGGTCATTATAATATGATCATGTTGCTTGTCAAAATAAGATTTTTCATAATGAGCTTGATTTTGACCAAATTGATGCTTTCTTACTAAGGCACAATCCAAAAGCAATTCTATAGTATTATAAAGAGTAGCTCTACTTACCCGATAATTCTTAGCTTTCATCTTCATATAAAGATTTTCTATATCAAAATGCTCATCATTGTTATAGATTTCTTGAAGTATGGCGTAACGTTCAGGAGTTTTTCGGTGTCCGTGACCTTCAAGATAAAGCGTAAAAACATTTTTTACAATTTCTTGATTTTTATAGTTGTCTGTTGCGATTAGTGTCATAATGTTGCAAAGATAATTTTTTTAGTTTAATCTGAATTCATTTCGGATTCAAAAGATTATAAAGTTATGCTTTTTAGAAATTCCTTTCATATTCAAAAAAAAATACAACGATGTATAAATTGAAAATTGTTTTAATTTTTATTTACACGTGTTACCTTTTCAATACCGTCTATTTTTTTAATATTATCCATTAAAATTTTTAAAATAGTGTTGTTTTGCACCACAACAGTTACTTGACCATTAAAAATTCCGGCTTCACCATTTAATGAAATACTTTGAATATTAACGCTCATTTGGCTCGAAATTACCTGAGTTAATTCATTAGTTAAACCCATCGAATCCATTCCTGTAATTTTTAAAATAGCTTTAAATTCTTGTTGAGAGGAGTCAATCCACTTGGCTTGCATTACTCGATAAGCATAGTTTGATTGCATACTTATAGCATTTGGACAATCTTTTTTATGAATTTTTATACCTTCATTTATAGTTACAAATCCAAAAACTTCATCCCCTGGAATTGGGTTACAACAAGTTGACAGTTTATAATCCAAACGATCTTGTTCTTTTCCAAAAACGAGTAAATCGTAATTACTACTCAACTCTTGTTTATGAATATCATATGGTGAGGTACTCGGTGAACGTTTAATTTTATTTTTGAAAAAATTAATTAAAGTATTACTTTTTTGAGCAGCATAATCTTTTAATTGCTGGTTTTCAATGGCTCCAATACCAACCCTGTAAAACAAATCTAAACTTGTTTTTAATTTAAAAAAGTTTACTAATTCATTGACTACGGTTTCATTTAAAGTAATTTTTAAATGTTTTAATTTTCTAGTCAGTGTTTCCTTTCCTTCTTCTCCTAGCTTTTTAGTATCTTCATTTAAATAATTACGTATTTTATTTTTGGCTCGTTGAGTTGTAACGTAATCCAACCAGTTTATAGTTGGTTTTTGATGTACTGATGTTATAATTTCAATTTGATCACCACTTTTTAATTCGTGATTGAGTTGAACCAATTTACCGTTTACACGAGTACCTCTAGTTTTTATACCAATTTCTGAATGAATACTAAAGGCAAAATCAAGCGAAGTTGCTCCTTTTGGTAATGATTTAATTTCTCCTTTCGGTGTAAAAACGAAAATTTCTTTAGCATACAAATTCATTTTAAAATCTTCAACAAAATCTACTGCATTAGATTCAGAGTTTTCTAAGGCTTCTTTTAACAAATTAAGCCAAACATCCAAACCGTTTTCTTCTGTTGCTCCTTGCTTGTATTTATAATGTGCTGCATAGCCTTTTTCGGCAATTTCGTCCATTCGTTCGCTACGCACTTGAACCTCAACCCAACGTCCTTTTGGGCCCATTACTGTAATGTGCAAGGCTTCATAACCAGTTGATTTTGGCGATGATATCCAATCACGAAGCCTGCTTGGACTTGGACGATAATGGTCGGTAACAATAGAATATATTTTCCAAGCGATAAACTTTTCATCATGAAGACTTGATTTGTAAATAATTCGTAACGCAAATTTATCGTACACTTCATCAAAACTCACATTTTGAGCCGCCATTTTTCTACGAATTGAGTAAATTGACTTAGGTCGACCTTTAATGGTATATTCTACACCCTCAAAATTAAGGGAGGTTTTTAAAATATCGGAAATAGTTTTAATGTACAAGTCTTGTTCTTCTTTAGTTTCCTTAATCTTGCTAACTATATCATTATAAACCACTGGTTCTGTATACTTTAAACCTAAGTCTTCTAATTTTGTTTTTATATTGTATAAACCAAGTCTGTGCGCTAAGGGAGCATAAATATACAATGTTTCTGATGCTATTTTAATTTGTTTGTATTCAGGCATAGAATCCATAGTTTGCATATTGTGCAATCTATCGGCAAGTTTTATTAAAATTACTCGAACATCATCATTAAGCGTCAATAACATTTTTCTAAAATTTTCGGCTTGCATAGAAACATTCATTTCTTTACGAACTTGTGAAATTTTAGTTAGACCCGCTACCAATTGTGCGATTTTAGGATTAAACATTCGTTCAATATCTTCCACAGTGATATCAGTATCTTCAACAACATCGTGTAGTAAAGCTGCTGCAATTCCTGATGCTCCAAGACCAATTTCAGATGCCACAATTTTAGCCACACCAATTGGATGAAAAATATAAGCTTCGCCTGATTTTCGTCGTTGGTCTTTGTGCGCCTCAACAGCAACATCAAATGCTTTACGAATTATTTTTTTATCGTCGGCGCTAAGTGTTTGATAACTAATACGAAGCAATTCTTTGTACTCGCGTGTAAGCGCTTTTTTTTCTTCTTCAATTTCAATTTCAGTCATAATAGTTGCTTGTAGTGATTAAATATAACAAAAAATAGGTGAACGACCAATTTTATTTCGAGGTTTAACAATTTTAAGTTTTGTTTAAAATTTAGGTAAAGTAATAGTTAAATAAATAATAACTTTATTGAAAAAGTACTTTTATGTTCAATTAAATTTTTAGTACTGACTTTTTAAAAATTCCTAAAACAATGTCACATAGCCCCGATGGGAACGACATCCCGCTCACCACAGTGAGTGGATATAGTGGACAGCGGGAACGATTCGATAAAAAAACCCAGACTTTTGCTTCTAAGAAATTAAAAATCAGATAGTTAAATGATTTATAAGATATTGTGGTTTTCTAATAAATAAAGTGTACTTTTGCACTTTCAAAATAAACAAGATGGAATCTATTAGAAACATTGCAATTATTGCTCACGTCGATCACGGTAAAACAACTTTGGTGGATAAAATTATGTACCACTGTCAACTTTTTCGTGACAACGAAAATACCGGAGATTTAATTCTGGATAACAACGACTTAGAGCGCGAACGGGGAATTACAATTACCTCAAAAAACGTTTCGGTACAATACAAAGGAACTAAAATCAATATTATTGACACACCTGGTCACGCCGATTTTGGTGGTGAAGTAGAACGTGTTTTGAATATGGCCGATGGAGTTTGTCTTTTAGTAGATGCTTTTGAAGGTCCAATGCCACAAACTCGTTTCGTATTGCAAAAAGCAATCGATTTAGGATTGAAGCCTTGCGTAGTAATTAATAAAGTTGATAAAGAAAACTGTACTCCTGAAGAAGTTCATGAGAAAGTTTTTGATTTAATGTTTGAATTGGGTGCCGAAGAATGGCAACTTGATTTTCCAACAGTTTATGGTTCGGCCAAAAATAACTGGATGAGTGACCATTGGGAAAACATTACAGATAATGTTGAAGCATTGTTGGATATGGTTATAACAAATGTGCCTGCTCCAAAAGTGTCTGAGGGAACTCCTCAAATGTTAATAACCTCTTTAGATTTCTCATCTTTTACAGGTCGTATTGCAATTGGTAGATTAGAGAGAGGCATTTTGAAAGAAGGAATGCCAATATCTTTAGTAAAAAGAGATGGAAGAATCATAAAATCAAGAATCAAAGAATTACATACTTTTGAAGGGCTGGGTCGTAAGAAAGTACAAGAAGTAATTGCTGGCGATATTTGTGCTATTGTTGGTGTGGAAGGATTTGAAATTGGTGATACTATTGCCGATTTTGAAAACCCAGAAGCCTTAGCATCTATCGCAATTGATGAGCCTACAATGAGTATGTTATTTACAATTAACGATTCTCCTTTCTTCGGAAAAGAAGGTAAATTTGTAACTTCACGTCATATTAGAGACCGATTGACTAAAGAGTTAGAAAAAAACTTGGCAATGAAATTGGGTGAAACTGATTCAGCAGACAAATTTATGGTTTTTGGTCGTGGTGTTTTACACTTATCAGTTCTTATTGAAACGATGAGAAGAGAAGGTTACGAAATGCAAATTGGTCAACCACAAGTTATTATCAAAGAAATTGATGGTAAAAAATGTGAACCAATTGAGGAATTAACTATTGATTTACCAGAATCACTTTCAGGAAGAGCGGTTGAGTTTGTTACTATGCGTAAAGGTGAAATGTTAAGCATGGAAACAAAAGGCGAACGAATGATTGTGAAATTCAATATCCCATCTAGAGGAATTATTGGATTACGGAACCAATTGCTTACTGCAACAGCTGGCGAAGCAATTATGGCACACCGTTTTATAGGATATGAGCCTTTTAAAGGAGAAATTTCTGGACGTAACAAAGGTTCATTAATTTCTATGGAAAAAGGAAAAGCTATTCCATATTCTATTGATAAATTACAAGATCGTGGTAAGTTCTTCGTAGAGCCAAATGCCGAAATCTATGAAGGTCAGGTAATTGGAGAAAACTCTCGTGGAGATGATATGTGTGTAAACGTAACTAAAGAGAAAAAACAGTCTAACGTTCGTTCGTCTGGAAATGATGAAAAAGCTAGAATTATTCCGCCAATTATTTTCTCATTAGAAGAGGCCTTGGAATACATTCAAAAAGATGAATATGTTGAAGTAACGCCTAAATCTATCCGTTTGCGTAAAATTTATTTAACAGAAACGGAAAGAAAACGTAAATAATTTTTATAATAAAATAAAGGATAAAATTTTAATTTCGATACTGTCCTAAAAAAGTGTGTAAAGTTAAAAATTTGTAATTTTAAATTACTAACGATAAACTTACATACTAATGAACTTTACACAAGAACAAATTTCGGAATTAATGTTGAATATAGCAAATTCAGAAAATGGCACTAATTTATTA
>JBBRCJ010000071.1:0-11608 GCA_038204955.1 Flavobacteriales bacterium | reverse complement strand
GTAATAATTTCTGTTAATTTTCCAGAAACATTCATCATACTATCGCCACCTACAAATACATTGTGCATCATACCAACTGATGAGTTTTTATCAACTCCAGCACTTTCAGAAATATTCATACCCGCACTTGTATTAATACTTTTTGTTGCAGTTATGTTAATATCAGTTGCATTGATTGAAAAAGTATTAGGTGCATTAACGCTAATATTCCCTTTTCCGTCCATCAACCAAGTATTACCGCTTGGGTCTTCAATAAAAACACTGCCAATAGCATCGTTCATAATAATTTTGGTACCGCTTCGGGTTTGAATTACTTTTTGGTCGTTGCCTGCTGTGTTATAACCCGAACTTTCGTTTCCGTTGTACATGGCACCCAACACGAACGGTTTTTCGGCATTACCACCTTCAAAACCTATTAAAACTTCTTCGCCAATTTCGGGTATAAAATACATTCCTTTGCCACCGCCTGCGTGCGGGTTGGTCATTCGAATCCACGGCGTGTTTTCGCTACCGTCTTTTTGCCAAGCCATTTGCACTTTTACACGTCCTAATCCTTTTGGGTCGTTATTTTCGACAACAATAGCGGGCTGACTTTGAGCCATTGGAATACTGAAAACGTTACCATAAGGTGGCGTTGATGCACTTTCGGGTGTTGCAATAAAAGTGTTACTGTACCCACCGCTTTCTTCGCACGAGTGTATTATTTCGGTTAAAATGTAACCTCCAAAACTTTGCTCTTTCATTCCGTCTTCTGGTCTTCCTGTTGCTGAAAAAGATGATTCGGTTATTACAATTACATCGCCAATTCGCAATCCTGTTTCGTTGGTTGTTCCGTTGGCGGTAACCAAACTAGCAATTTTAGCTTGGGTTTGTGTGGTTATTCTATCAACAAGATGGGTTCTTGCGCCCGATTCCTCAATGGGGTTGTTGTATAATGTGGTGTTAGTGTCAGGTATACTTTTTTGGAAGAATCAAAAACCGATTTGGTATAGCCTGTTGTAGATGGGTTTATTTCTTGTGAATTGGCTTTTTGAGTTTCGGCAGCACTAGGGTCATAACCTATGAACTCAATACCCAATGGTTTTGCATTCATTTCAATATTGAAATAATCCAAATTAGTACCATATATAAGGTTGAATGATTTAGAATTTGGTTTGCCAAAATAGAGTTTTGCACCGTCATAAAAAAACCATTCTCCTTTTTTTTGAGCCATTCGGCATAAAAAATCAAAATCGGTTTCGTTGTATTGAACGGTATAAATAGATGTAGCGTTGTTTTGAACATTAGAAGAAATAGTATTACGACTTCCTCCAACTTCATTAACAATCTCTGAAATTAATTTGTTAGTAAAAGAGCGAGTGCTTTTTGAAGCGTCTAACAAAATTGTATTGCTTGAACCATTAATAATGATTTTTCCACCTGCACCATTGGTACGTTCCACTTTTGCCTGTGTAACTATTCCATAGAACAAAAATGAAGATTCATTTTTATGAAGATTTGGTTCAATTGTAATTCGTATTTCTTGCCCAATATAACTTTGTGCTTTTTCGATGCCTTGGTTAATGACTTCTCGTGGCATTGGAATTTCAATTGTAAAAGTGTGATGTTCATTTACTTTTTGATGGATTGTTAGGTTTGAAAAACGTGATAATGTTTCTCCATCAATTTCAATTGTTGTTTTGGTACTTATTGGCATAGTATATTTATTGAATTTTCAATTGTTCAAATATAAGAATTAATTGATAAAAAAAACCATCCGCCGAAACGAATGGTTTTAAGATAGTAATAGATTCTTTAAATTATTTTTACTATTTATTTTAAAGTAATAACGATGAACCAGTCATAACCGCAGGTTTTTCAACTCCCATTAACTGTAAAATGGTTGGAGCCAAATCCCCCAAAACGCCATTTTTTATTCCTATTTGTTCATTATCAACCATAATTATAGGTACCGGGTTGGTGGTATGTGCTGTATTTGGACTTCCGTCAGGATTTATCATGGTTTCACAGTTACCGTGATCGGCAATTATTATTGTAGTGTAATTATTTGCTAAAGCGGTTTCAACTACTTCTTTAACACACGCATCAACAGCCTCACAAGCTTTTATTGCAGCTTGCATATCGCCAGTGTGACCTACCATATCACCATTGGCAAAATTTAAACATACAAAATCAACTTCGGCTTTTTGCAATTCAGGAATTAAGGCATCTTTTAATTCAAATGCGCTCATTTCGGGTTGTAAATCATAAGTGGCTACTTTAGGTGAATTTCTTAAAATTCTTGTTTCGCCATTGAACGGAATTTCACGTCCACCAGAAAAGAAGAAAGTTACATGCGGATATTTCTCGGTTTCGGCAATTCTAATTTGGGTTTTACCTGCTTTTTCCAAAACCTCACCAAGAGTTTCAGTAATATTATCTTTATTATAAACTACTTTTACGTGTTGATAAGTTTCATCATAATTAGTCATTGTTACATAGTACAACTTTAGTTGATGCATATTTTGTTCGTGAAAATCTTTTTGGCAAAGTGCTTCGGTTAATTCACGTCCGCGATCTGTTCGAAAATTAAAGAAAATGACAACATCATCCTCTTGAATAGTGGCAATTGGGTTTTCGTTTTCGTCCACCATTATTGTTGGTTCAAAAAACTCATCGGTGACATTATTTTTATAACTTTCTAAAATACTTAATACAGCATCTTTAGATTTTTTTCCTTGTCCGTTTACCAATAAATCATAGGCTAGTTTAACTCGTTCCCAACGTTTGTCTCGGTCCATAGCATAATAACGTCCAATAACTGATGCTAGTTTTACAGAGGTTTTATAACAATAATTGGTTAAATCTTCTAAGTATAAAGCTCCCGATTTTGGATCTACATCACGACCATCTGTAAAAGCGTGAACAAATACTTTTTGCAACCCAAATTCTTGTGAAGCGTCAATTAAACTTTGTAAATGAGATGTGTGCGAATGAACGCCTCCATCGGAAAGTAATCCTAAAAAGTGCACTGCTCTATTCTTAGTTTTGGCGTAAGTAAAGGCGTCAATTAAAACTTGTTCTTTACTTAAAGTCTTATTTTGAACTGCTAGATTTATCTTAGCTAAATCTTGATAAACAATTCGTCCTGCTCCAAGATTCATATGCCCAACTTCGGAATTTCCCATTTGACCTTCGGGTAAACCTACATTTAAACCATCAGTTCGCAATTGCGCCGATGGATATTTATCGTATAAACTATTTATAAACGGAATATTGGCATTATCAATTGCTGAAACTTTTGGATCTGGCGATTTTCCCCAACCGTCGAGTATCATTAGGATTACTTTTTTGGACATTTTGAAAATTTAATTTTAAAGCTAGTTTTTTACAAATATATACATTTTAAAAAATATGCTTTATCTGATTATAATCAATAAAATAACGAACACTTACAGAAAGCGTATGAGATAATGTTTCATTGTTTAATAAACTTCTTAAATTTGGTCCATAATCTTCACTAAACCCTGCTCCTTGTTGAAAAACTGCTGAATTATTTCGATATAAAATTGAAACTTGACTGCCCGGAGCAAAAATCCAGTTGTAGGATAAATCCATATTCCACGATGTGAAATTTTGATTTTTATTAGTGGTGTAAGTAATATTATCAATTAAACTTCCATCGTCTTGAAGGGTTAAAATATCGTTATTTAAGGTATATGACCAATAATTTCGCAATGTTAAATTGAAGGTCATTAAATTATTTAAAGCGTATTTTCCTTGTATAGTGTTGTTGATTGTTTGGACATCTCTACGAGCAAAAACAATATCAGTACCATTTTTCGCAATTCGACCGATGTCGTTATTACTTTTACCGTATCCAAAACTGTAACTCAATAACAATTTATCATTAAATCGGTATCTTGGACCTAAATCTATACTGTAACTTTTTCTTCCTTTTTCATTAAAAAAAGCTACGAAAGGATTAATATCAAATGCAAATTTATTATTGTAATTAGATGAAAAATAGAAAAAACTACTTATTCTTTCTGGTCGTGTAACAAATCGTTCTTGATTTGGTGATCTAGGTTCATAAAAATCATAAGTTTTTAAAGGCTGTGGATTAAATCCGAGTCCAAAGTTATTATTCTTTTTATCTGTAAAATTAGAGTTTAAGTTGATATTAAACCGTTGCAAACGTCCAGTTAAATTATCAAATTCAACATAGTTATAAAACCCTATTTGATAATAATTAAAGTATTTAGTTGATTTTAAAGTTCGATAACTCGTGTTGGTATTAATTGAATGATAATGAGTTTGAAAATTTATTCCAAAATCATTAATATCAAAGGCTCTTGAAATATAGGAAGAACCTATTCCATAACGCCAATTTCCGCTAGTTTCCGCAAGATATAAATTGGTGCTAAAACCTTGTTTTGGATAATTATTTCCTAAATCATTCACGTAACTATACTTGTAATTTCCTGAAAGGTTATAGGTGTTTTTTTTAGTATTCAAATCAAAAACCAAAGCAGAAACATTGGCATCTCTAAAATCACCATTCCGAGTAACATTAGTATTTACGAAGGAAACTGAGCTATTTTTACGAAAACGTTGATCCAAGACTAATACGTTATAATTGGCAAAAGATTCTATTTTCTCGCGCCGTGTTTCACCTGTTACTGAATTAGAAATTTCAGCATAAGTATTGTCAGTAACCGCATTTAAAACCCCTACTCCTAGTCCTGATTTTGTTCGTCCGGAAACTTTTAAAGCATTTAACAATCCTACTGCACTTGGTAATTTAGTAATCTCTTCGTCTGAAGTAATGTTTGGATCTCGTGAGGGTGCGCCTCCAATGCGTCGTGAATATACCAAGTCGCCTTTTGAAAACAAATCGGTTCCTTCGGTAAAAAATGGTCGATTTTCGTTAAATTGTTGCTCAAAGGGTCCTAAATTTAAAACTACATTGTCAAATTTAGTTTGCCCAAAATCGGGTATCAAAATAGCATCTAAAGTAAAGGCATCGTTGATTCCGTATTTTATATCTAAACCTCCTTTTATTTCTCCGTAAGTTTTATTTTCTTTATTGGCATTTACGTAATAAGAAGAATAGGGAATAAAAAATAATCGAGTTGGTGTTTTAATATTTTCAATTCCAGTTAAAATTCCTTCTTGATTGGCTACATTACTAATTTTATTGTCAATTGGATTCCAAGTATAATCGTATCGGGTTCGTTTCACTTGGCGGTAAAAATTAATACCCCAAGTTTGATTTTTGTCCGCAGGAAATCGTACCGCTGCATACGGAATTTTCATTTCAACTTGCCAACCTTTATCAGTAATTTTTGCTTTACTATCCCAAATTGCGTTAAATGATCCGTCTTCACCATTACTTTCGGTATATAAATTATCGGCTTGTACGCCAGCAGCTGTTACAAAAAAACGAAACTCTTGTTGTCCGTCATTAAATCCATTAATCCAAACGCCAAAAAAGTCGGCTGTTCCAGTGTCATCACGCAAAGTGATTTCTTTTAAAATTTTGTTGGGTTCGCTGTCAAAAAGTGTTGCGGCTATATAAATAGCTTCATTATCATAAACTACTTTAACTTCTGTTTTTTGGTTTGGATTCTCAGGTTTTCCGTTATCCGGATCCCACATTGTAAAGTCTTTTGCGATAGCAGTAGTTTGCCAAATTGTTTCGTCAAAATTTCCATCAATGGTAATTTTTTCAGAGGTAAATTGCGATTTAAGTGTTTTTTTTTGAGCAAATCCAGCAGTTAAACTGAAGAGTGTGAACAAAAAAGGTAACCATTGATTGTTTGACATTGATGATGATTGTTTTGCAGTTTTCTTTTAATAGACAACTGTTTGATTGAAATGTTACAGTTTTCAAATAAAAATTTAGTTTTTATTATTACTTTGAAAAATCAAACAAAAATAAACATAATCATTGGCCTGAATAAAATGCTTTAAAAATTTAAGAAAGTTTTATAATTTTTTCTTTTCTGGCTTAACATATCGCAACTTAGCATATAAATCTTGATCCAAACAGTAAATGTCTTCTCGAAATTGAAGTTCACCATTGCGTAGCCAAGCGGTCCAATACAATTGATGAATAAAAATGTCTTCTTTTACAGGAATTACGATTGTTTTTAATTCTAAATTTTTAGCCAAACTTGCTATGTACTCGGCTCTGATTCTAATAGCTTCTTGTTTTTCTAGAAGTTCGTCGGGCGATACTTCAACCGCTAAAATATTTAATTTTTTTAGTCTTGAAGTTTCCTTTTTTAATTTGAGGGCTTCTTTTTTTAATCGATTATTTTCGCGTTTTAAAATTAATTCTTTGTAATGTTTAATGTCCGTAGTATCGATTATTTTTTCAATAGGCCATTTGTTGCAATCGTTTAAAATATACTCAGCCATTTGTAAAGGTCGTTCCAACCGAACACAACCTGAACTTAAAGAGCGATAATTTAAGGTGAAAAAATCTCGGTGATTGGTATCGTGCATATATACTGAAAAACGATTAGGAAAATTAATTTTCATCAAACCTAATGAGTTATTTCTGTTGGGTTTTTGAACATATTTATAGTCGTTAGCATCCTCCATTTTCCAAGAATACGGATTTACTTCTTTATTTTTTTTGTCAAAAATAGACAATCCTTTACGTTTAAAAACTCCTTTATCTTTCAAAGCCTCCGGATAAATATCTTCTTTTAAAATAGTTGGCGGAACTGTCCAATTTGGATTCAGGTTAATATTTGAAATTTTTGATTCTAATATAGGTGTTTTTCGAGTTTGTTTTCCAACTACAATACGTTGAAATTGAGTGGTATCGCCATTTTTAACGGCAACTAATGAATAGTCGGGTATGTTGGATAAAATATAACTTTTACCAAAATCAGAAGCATACCAACGCCAACGTTCTAAATTAGCTATAACTTGTTCTTTACGAATGTTTTTTGAAAAGTTCAAAGCTTCAAGTGTACCTCTGCCCAAAAGCCCGTCGGGTGTTAAACCGTGTCGAGATTGAAATTTTTTTAATCCTAATCGAGTTTCATCGTCAAAGATCTTAGTAATAGTGTCGCTTTTTTTCATATCATTCCAATACATTAATCGGGTTTTAACAATACGAATTACATCGCTTTTTTTATTTTCAATTAATTTACCTTTAAATTGTATGGCTTTTATAGTATCATCTGGAAATTCGTTTAATAACTTTAAACTTTTAATAAGTTGCTTGTAAACAAAATGTTGCGGTTTACATTTATCAAGTTCTACTTTAAAATTATTGTTGGCAAAACAATCAAATAAAATTTGAGTTACATCAATCTTTTTTTCAATTAACGACCAATCATTATAAATTTGTGTCGGATTTAATTTTCCTTTTGAACAATGAGAAATATAGGTTAAAGCACTTAGAGACAATGCCAAATCGTAATCAATTAAATGAGCATCCGATAAAGTGTCAACCTTAACCTCGAAGTCATATAATTTAGTAAATTTATAATCTTCTGGGCTTAAACCTTCATTATCACAAGTTTTGATAGCATTCAAAAAAAAATCACGTTGCTCTTTGCTTTGCCAAACGGTTTGATTATCCCGTTTTTTATAAAACAACTTTAGATCATCGTTTTTAAAACTTTGAATTAAAATAGAATCAATTTGAAGTTTTTTTTCAAATAAAGTAATTCCTAAAAGTGGCCCCGAATCGACACCTGATAAATTAGGAGTTTTTTTGCAACTTAAAAAGGCAATTAAAATAATTATAAATAAGATTTTATAGGCAAAATTTTTAATCATAATTGTTTTTTCATTAAGTAATGTGAACCTATTTCTTCAATTTCAAATGCTTCTCCGTAGATCGAATACCCTAATTTTCTATAGAATTCAACAGCATTTTTTCTAGCATTCATCCAAATTAATTTTGCATTCTGTTTTTCAATATACATTTCAGCATTTTTTACTAAAAATTTACCAATACCTTGGTTTTGATTTGCTTCTAAAACTGCCATTCCCCGAATTTGAAATTGATTTTCAATGTCAAACAGCTTATTATGAACTTTAAAAATAGATATTATTCCAATTAAATCATTAGATAAAAAAGCCCCTAAATGCAAAGTTGAAGGCAAATTGTCACCATCAAATGGGCACAAATCAAGGTTTTTTCCTTTTCTTAAAACCGAAATCCGAATGGAAAAGGTTTCAATAGATGTAATTTTAACTATTTTTAACATACGTTTTATTTACAAATAAAGTCATAACAATTTAAAAATAAAAGTTTTATGAATTAAAAAAAAGTAGTAAAGGTAAAATTTGCAAAAAAAATAAAATAAATTTGCAAAAAAAGAAACATTTAATCTATATTTGCACCCACTAACAAAGTAATTTACTTCTTTGTATTTATTGCGAAAGTAGCTCAGTTGGTAGAGCTCCAGCCTTCCAAGCTGGTTGTCGCGAGTTCGAGCCTCGTCTTTCGCTCTTTTTTTTAACCTCAAACGAAAGTTTGAGGTTTTTTTTATTTAATAAATTTACATTTTGAACTTTAATGGCAAATGCACTACTTTTTTAGTTTCAAAAAATTCATTTTCAAAAAAACTGGATATTAAAAACTCTGTTGCTTTTGGGAAATTGGCCAATTCTTCGGTTAAATCACCACCTTTTAGATACAAAATTCCATTTTTAAGCTCGTGTTTGTTGGTCTTTTTTATTTTATCTTTAACCCAAGAAACGAAATCGGGCATGTTAGTTACAGCTCTACTTACAATAAAATCATAATCACCTTTAACATTTTCCGCACGTAATTGTTCGGCTTTTATATTTTTTAACCCCAAACTTTCGGAAACTGCTTTTACAACATTTATTTTTTTTAAAATAACATCTATCAAATAAAAACGAGTCTCTGGAAACAGAATTGCCAATGGAATTCCTGGAAAACCACCTCCAGTTCCTACGTCTAAAACGTATGCTCCGGGCTCAAAAGGTTGCACCTTTGCAATTGCTAACGAATGTAAAACATGTCTAACATAGAGCTCTTCAATATCTTTTCGTGAAATAACATTTATTTTAGCATTCCAATCGAAGTATAATTGTTTTAAATCGCTAAATTGGTGTATTTGATTCTCGGTCAAATTGGGGAAATGCTTAAAAATTTCTTCCATTTAATTTTTTTTTACAAAAATAGGTATTTTAACTATAAAAAAAGTTTTGTTGAAGCGTATTAAATAATATAATAATTATATTTGTGCAAATTAAATATGTTACTAAAATGACTACTACAACACCAATATTTTCTAAAACAGACGATTACAAGTTTTTTAGAACTTTAAACAAACGAGTAAATGATTATTTTAAAGATAATAACATTGAAAAAACAGGCAACTGGAAGTTGCACCTTAAAACGGTAATTTTGTTTACTATTTTCTTAACTCCATATTTTTTATTTTTAACGTTGAATGTACCTTTCTGGGCTTATCTTCTTTTAAGCGTTGTAATTGGAATTGGTATGGCTGGCATTGGAATGAACGTAATGCACGATGGTAATCACGGATCCTATTCAACCAAATCTTGGGTAAATAAATTTATGGGGGGAAGCATTTATATTCTAGCTGGAAATGTTTACAATTGGCAGGTACAACACAATGTTTTGCATCATACTTATACTAACATCCACGGTCACGATGAAGATTTAGATGCTGGTAGAGTAATGCGTTTTACACAAGAGGCCGACTGGAAATACTTTCATAAATTTCAACATTATTACTCTGTTTTTTTGTACGGTTTATTAACCTTTAATTGGGCAATAACTACAGATTTTGTTCAAATGCGTCGCTACTTAAAGCGAAAATTGTCTTATGGTAAAATTCAAAGCCCTACTAGACAATGGACTACCTTGGTAATTACAAAAACTATTTATTTTTCTATATGGATTGTTTTGCCAATTATAGTTGGAATTGTGTGGTGGCAAGTGCTTTTAGGGTTTTTAATAATGCATTACACAGCGGGTGTCATTTTAAGTGTTGTATTTCAATTGGCCCACGTGGTTGAAGATATTTCTTACCCAACACCTGATGAAAATAATGAAATTGAAAACACATGGGCAATCCATCAATTGTTTACTACGGCAAATTTCGCTCCAAAAAACTGGTTTGTAAATTGGTATACTGGTGGTTTAAATCATCAAATTGAACATCATATTTTTCCACATATAAGTCACGTACATTATAGCAAAATAGGTAAAATAGTAAAAGATACTGCAGCGGAATGTAATCTACCATACAATGAATTCAAAACCATGGGCTCGGCAGTTTTATCACACTTTAAACATTTAAAAGAGTTGGGGCAAAAACCTCAATTAGCAGCATAATACAATAAACTAATCACTTTAAATGCACTTCGGTGCATTTTTTATTTACCTACATTATGAATCAATTATCAGACAGAATTAACAACTTATCAACATCTCAAACTTTAGCAATGGCCGCCTTAGCAAGAGAATTGAAATTACAAGGAAAAGACATTATTAGTTTAAGCTTGGGCGAACCCGATTTTAATACGCCCGATTTTGTAAAAGAAGCAGCGAAAAAAGCAATTGACGAAAATTATTCTCAATACACTCCAGTAGATGGATATTCAGAATTAAAGGAAGCCATTTGTAGAAAATTCAAACGTGATAATAATTTAGATTACAAACCATCGCAAATTGTTGTATCAACAGGAGCAAAACAATCTTTATTTAATTTAGCACAAGTACTTTTAAATCCTGGTGATGAATGTATTTTACCAGCACCCTATTGGGTTTCGTATTCTGAAATTGTAAAAATGGCAGATGGGATTCCTGTAGAAGTTCCCACAACAATTGAAAGCGATTTTAAAATTACACCTGAGCAATTGCAAGCTGCAATTACCCCGAAAACAAAAATGATTTGGTACAGTTCGCCGTGTAACCCAAGTGGATCGGTTTACAGCCGTGAGGAATTAACAGCATTGGCAAAAGTGCTAGAAAAATATCCACAAATTTTTGTGGTTTCTGATGAAATTTATGAACATATTAATTTTTCAGGAACCTTTTGCAGTATTGCCTCAATTCCTGGAATGTACGATCGAACTATCACCGTAAATGGAGTTTCTAAGGCTTTTGCAATGACAGGCTGGAGAATAGGCTACATAGGTAGTCCTGAATTTATTGCCAAAGCCTGTACCAAAATGCAAGGACAAATTACGAGTGGAGCCAATTCAATTGCACAACGAGCAACCATTGCTGCGGTTGATGCCGACCCATCTGCAATTAAATATATGGTAACTGAGTTTCACAAACGTAGAGATTTGGTAGTTGGTTTGTTAAAAGAAATTCCAGGTATAAAAATTAATGTTCCTGAAGGCGCTTTTTACGTTTTCCCCGATGTTTCTTCATTTTTTGGTAAAACGTTAAAAGGAACTTTAATTAAAAATGCTGATGATTTTTCAATGTATTTATTATCAGAAGCGAATGTGGCTACAGTTACTGGTGATGCTTTTGGAAATCCAAATTGTATTCGCTTTTCCTACGCAACAAGCGAGGAAATTTTAATTGAGGCTATGAAACGTATTAAAGAAGCTTTGGTTTAAGAAATTTAATTATTTATAT
>JBBRCJ010000070.1:0-12264 GCA_038204955.1 Flavobacteriales bacterium | reverse complement strand
GTGTTTTCAATTGTAATTTTCTTGTTAGAAAATGTAGCAATTTTTTCTAAAACTAATTTTTCTAATTCAGGAGTAATAGGAATAGCTGTTGTAACTTGTGCTACTTGAACTCCACTATTTTCGTCAAAAATTGCATTGTATTGCACTGCAATTTCATGTAAAATCTCGAAACGTTTATTATCGTTCAATAAATGAAATAGTTTTACTGTTTCTGGTTGAACGCTTGAAAAAATAGCTTCTACTGACGATTTTTTTACCTCGATTTTTACAATTGGATTGGCTAAAAAATCTTTCAATTCTTGACTTCCAGCAATGGAAGTTGCAATTTGTTTCATATCATTGTTTACCGCTTCAGCTTTGTTGGCTTCGGTTGCAAATTCTAATATTGCTTTGGCGTATCTAATTGCTGCTCTAGACATATAATTAGTTTAATTTTGCGTCGCCTAACATTTGCGCTACCAATTTGGTTTGCGATTCTTTGTTAGATAATTCGCTTCTTAATACTTTTTCAGCAATTTCTATTGACAATGTTGAAACTTGATTTTTCAAATCTACCATTGCTGCATTTTTTTCGCTATTGATTGCTGCTTTTGCTTGTGCAATCATTTTTTCGCCAGCGGTTTGAGCTTCAAGTTTAGCATCAGCAATCATTTTTTCTTTGATTTCTCTTGCTTCTTTAAGCATTGTTTCGCGCTCGGCTCTTGCATCGGCTAACAATTTCTCGTTGTCCGATTTTAAGTTTTGCATATCTTTTTTGGCATTTTCTGCTGCCAATAATGCATTTTTAATTCCTTCTTCACGTTCGTTAACCGAATCAAGAATTGGTTTCCAAGCAAATTTTCTCAATAAAAAAATCAATCCGACAAAAATAACCATTTGCCAAAAGAATAATCCTAACGAAAAATCATTTAATAACTTTTCCATAATTTATGTATTATAGTATGAGTAATCTGAATTGTAAATGAACTAATTTAAGATAAACCAAAGCTACAACCAACCGTTGCAGCTTTTAGTTTTCTGTTTTTTTGTATTAAGATACTGCGAATAAAGCAGCAAATCCAATACCTTCAATAAGTGCTGCTGCAATAAGCATAGCTGTTTGGATTTTTCCAGTAGCTTCTGGTTGACGAGCAATAGCGTCCATCGCTGAACCACCAATTCTACCAATTCCTAAACCTGCTCCGATTACTACTAATCCAGCTCCGATTAAATGAAGATTTCCTTCCATAATGTATATATATTTAATTAAACATTTGTTCTAATTTCAGATTTTAGATTTTAGATTTTAGATTTTGTATAAAAACTAAAATTAAAAATTAAAACCTAAATACTAATTAAATTGCAATTTAGGTGTTTTAGGATAATCTACTAAAATCTAAAATCTGCAATCTAAATTTTAATGCGCTTCTTCGTGGTGGTGTTCTTCAACAGCCGAACCAAAATATAAAGCAGATAACATTGTAAAAATATAAGCTTGCAACAAGGCAACCAAAATTTCAATAATTGATATTGAAAACGATAACATAAATGACAAACTGCTTCCTAACCAACCTTTGAAAATAAACATTAAACCAATTAAACTCATTAAAACTACGTGACCTGCGAAAATGTTTGCGTACAAACGTATCATTAATGAAAATGGTTTGATAATAGTTCCTAATAATTCAATCGGAATTAAAATTATTTTCATTGGAACAGGAACACCTGGCATCCAAAAAATGTGTCCCCAATAATTTTTGTTAGCAGTAAATGTTGTAATAAAATAAGTAACTAAAGCTAAACCAGCAGTTATCGCTATATTTCCTGTTACATTGATTCCGAATGGAGTTAAGCCAAAAATATTTAAAAACCATACAAAGAAAAATATAGTTAATAAATGACTCATATATTTTTTATAGTGCTTTTCGCCAATGTTAGGAATTGCAATTTCATCACGAACATATAAAACAATTGGTTCAAAAAAACGTCCAGCACCTTTTGCAATTCCTCCGTTTTTATTAAATGATTTTGCTAAACCACTGAATAATAAAAACATCAATAAAGCAACAACAAGCATTGTTAAAACGCCTTTGGTTATTGATAAATCTAATGGTTTTACATTTGTTGGATTTTCTTCTTCTCCAGTTAATGTTCCTGATGCGTCAGTTTTAAATATTTTTTCGTGGTGTAAAACGTAGTAATTTCCGTTTGATTCGGCTACCGATTCTCCGTGATTAAATTTTGCAGAAGAGAAAAATTGCAAACCATTATCCCAAAGAATTATAGGTAGTGAAAAACCATAATGTGATTTCGTTTCTTCGTCTTCAAAAATTGAGAATGAGTGACCATCTAGAACGTGGTGCCCTATTACTTCTTGAATTTGAGTTTTAATTTTTGCCTTTTCATCAACTGGTGCAGCATTTTCAACATTTGAGTTAACTGGCAATGTATTAGTTTCGTTTGCAAGACCCAAAAAAGGCAGGGTTGCAATTAAAGTAACTATAATAAAATGGAACGGTTTTTTTAAAAACACCATAATTTTGATTTTTCTTAAATTTTACTTCTGAAATTTGGTGCAAAAGTACATTATTTTATTAATATGAGAAACTATAAAATTAATTTATTTTAATAGAATTGTCAATTTTATAACTTTTTATTGCTTATTGTTTAGTAATCTTATGGTTAAGATGGTTTCTATTGCTAAAAATACGGCAAAAACTATAAAAAAATCTTTTTTTTCAAAGGCAACGTTTTTAGTGGCAAATTCTGAAATTGGCCGTAACATTATATAAGCAGAACCCATTTTAATACAGGTTAATAAAATAAAAACTTGCCCAACGCTGTCGATGTTTTTATGTTTTACTAGGGTTAAAATAAAAATTATAATCAAGGAACATATTGCAAAAAACAAATAGAGATTTAATAAAGGTTGCACCAAATGGCTTTCAATTTCTTGCCATCCGAAAAGATAAAAAAACAATTTATGAAGTGCAAATACCAAAATTGCGAATGGTAAAACCAATAAAAGTGACTTGAAGTTTTTAAGATTCATTTTTATAATTTATTCGTCGTCGCTTTTATTAATTTCTTTAAGTTGTCGGTTTAAGTTGTAAAAAGCCAACGCGACACCTAATAAGGTTAATCCTTTAACAAATAAATTGTTCGGATTCAAATATTTTCCATCTAAAAAGTTGCCTAGATAAGAAAACGCAAAAATAACAGCACCCATTTGAATTGGCATTGAAATTAAGATAAGCCATTTACTTCTTTTTTTCTTCGATGGGTTGGTTTCCATTTGAGGTTGGTTTTGTATTGTTTCGCATTTCGCAGGTCGATGTAAAATTGGCTCCCGGTTCAATAGATATTTTTCCGCAAATTACTTCTCCCGAAACTACTGCAGTTGCTTTAAGAGATAGTAAATCTTCAACATTTATTTTACCTTCAAATTTACCTTCGATGTCAGTGTTTATTGCAATTATAGTTCCTTTTATGCTCCCTGCTGGACCTATAACTAGTTTTCCTGCGGTTTTAAAATTTCCTTCTAATTTACCATCTAAACGAAAATCGGCAGGCGAATTAATATCACCAATAATGGTTGTTCCTTCAACAATACGATTTGTTTTACCTAATGCATCCGTATAATTTCCTTTTATTTTTTTTTTAAACATGTTTTTTATTTTTTTGATGGTGCATCATCCGATTGCATTGGGTCAATTATTGGCTGGTTTTGATTGTTCTTTTGTCGCTCTTGCTCCATTAATTTTTGAATAGCTGGCGGAATGTCATTTTTGGGTGGCATTACAGTGCCTGTTTTAGCACTTTTAACTGGGTTTATTTCATTAACGGATTCATTTTTTTGAAGTGGAGCTGGTGCTTTAAAAACATTGGTAATCCATTTTCCAGATTCAAATTCATCTAAGTTTTTTTTAATTTGAAGTACTTTATAATTTTCTGTAGAAATAACAATCAGATGGTCTTTAATTTTATACTCTTTATATTCTTGTAAAACTGTTGCAATTCCTTTGGCACTTTCTTCGGTTTTAATACCATGAATTACCAAAAAGTTTTTGTCTAATAAATAAACATCGTCCGTAACGAATAATTTTTCTATGCTTCGCTCCTTAGCAAATTTTGTTATTTTTTCTAATAATGATTTAACCGTTTTTTCTTCAGGAAAATTTATAGGAAAAACTATTTTCCAACTTGAAGGAGTGTCTTTGGTAAACGAAAGCGCCTCTAAATAAGGAATTTTTGAAGCAATATATTTTTCGGTTTCTTTACCTTCAAAACTGTTTGGGTAACTTAACGCGACATAATTTAATGCCTTTTTAAATTCTGCTAATCCTTTTAATTTACCAATAGTATTGGCTTTTAAAAGTTCGAATTTCGACTCCATTTCTTCGCCTGTAAATTGTTCAATTGCAGTTTCTAAACTTGGTAAAGTTTCGCGCAACAATCCGTTTTGATAATCCTTATATAATGTATCATAAGCCTCTTCGGGTTTTGAACTTAACGTACTTGTTGGAATAGTGTTGGTTAAAATTTGCGTGTATCGTGAATTTGGATATTTTGCAATTATATCCTCTTTCATTGCTAAAGCCTTTGCGGGACTAATGATTTCATATATTTTATACAAATTATACATTGCGGGTAAAACCAAACGCTCTTCAGGGTTTTGAACCAATAATTTTTCGAGTTTATCGGCTGCCAATTGATACTCTTTAAATTTTTCTTTATAAATAGTTCCCAATTGAAAATAAGCAAAATTTCTATCTTTATTCAAGCTATCCAACACTTTTTGATTGGTTGGTAACTTTTTAATGTAAAAATTGGTAGTATATTTTTCATCTAATTTTATTTCCTTTTTGATGTCGGAAGCAGTATTGTTTTGGGCAACAATGTCATCTGAAACTATTTCTTTTTTTGATGACAATCGCCAGTTTTCGACATATCCTCTATCACCCCAAATTTTCTTGAATTCTAATTTACCGTAGGCAACCGTAGATGGATTATAAAAATAAAAATCACTAACCTGACTAGCTCCAAAGTTTGACTGTGGCGCACTAGTATTTGATCGTGAACTGGTTTGAACTACTTCTTGTTGAATTAAATTACTAGGTGTTTTAAAGTCAGAAATTCCTTGATTGTTTTGACCTTGAGCTGCTAATTTATCTGCTAAAACTTTTTCTTTTAAAGCTTTTTCGTCGGCTATTTTTACTTTATCAATAAATTTTTGATAATACAATTCTTGATCTGATTTTGAAAGTGATGCAATGCTTAAAATACTATCATTTTTCTGAGCAATTCCTTCATATTTAATAACATCGTCTAAATTTTCACGCTTTTTGGTATACAATCTATATTCACGAGTTCGATTGTTTAACGTTGATAAAACACTGTCATAATATTTTCCAGCAGTTACATATTTGGCTTTATTAAAGTAAATAGTAGCAAGATTTTTATAATTGGTTGTAATTAAATATTGATCGTCTTTTCGGTTTTTTAAAGATAAATCGTAATATTTTTTTGCTGTTTCAAACTTTTTGTTTTTATCATAAAATAACCCCATTTGGTGGTTTAAAATGTCTAAAAAGGGTCTGTTTTCGCGATCAACCAATAATTCATTAAAATTCTTTAAAAATGCAATTGTATCTCCTTTAACATAATCAAATTGTGCAGCCTGACGGGCGTGGGCTTGCATTATATAAAGCCGTGAAGCCTTACGATTCATTTCAATAATTTGCTGATAGGATGCGAAAGCACTGTCTTTTTTTCCTAAATCTTCATACAATTGCCCTAAAATAAATCGGTAACGGGCTTTTTCTTCATCAAGTTTGGTAAATTGAGTTGCTATTTTTAATTTGCTAATGGCTTTATTTTTGTCTTGCAAATTCAGGTAGGCTTGTGCAAGAGTTGCATTTGCATCGGCAAAAATTTGATCTTTAAATTTAATTTCGGTCAAAAGCACATTTAAGTTTGAAACAGCCAAGGCATCATTATCCAAACGCATATTGGTTTTTTCTCTCCAAATTTTAACTTCATAGATTTTGTCGCTTTTTGGATATTTATACAGCACATAATTAAAGGCTTCTAGCGCAGGAACAAATCGTTGGTCGTAATAACGAGCTTTACCAAGCATTAAATGCGCTTCATCTATTTGGAAGTTTTTTTCGCTTCCATCAATATTCATTGAGTGTTTTTGAATAGCCTTAGTAGCTTTTTCTTCGGCACGATCAAAACTAGCATTTTTAGTTTGTCCAGTAGGACTTTGCTCATCCAAAACTTGCATTCTTTCAACTGGAAGAATTTCCCAATAATTGTCTTTATATTTTGATTTTAAATCATACACTCCTTTGTCCAAAGCAATACCACCGTTGTATAGGATATTATATTTTGTTGATAATGCGTGAGAATTTCGAGATACAAAGTTATTTCGTTTTGTGGAACAAGCTACTACAATCACTAAAAAAAGTGAACTATAAAGAAGCTTTAAATACGTATTTTTCAAAATAAAAAAAGTTTTAATAATAACTTTTAAAAGTAGGATTTAGTATAACTAACTGGTAAAAATACATATTTTTTAATAACCACAAAAATTAAGGCGCTTAAAAAAATCCGACCTTAAAAATTAAGGTCGGATTGGATTTTAAAAATAACCCATTTAAACAGCAAAATAATTCTCTAATTCTTGTAAAGTTTCGGACGATGTTTGTAAATCTTTCACTATTTCGCCTTTATTTAAAGCAACAATTCGGGTGCAAACCTCTACTGTATGCTGCAAATCATGACTTGATACTAGAACGGTGACCTCTGGATCTTTGGCCAACTCAGAAATAATTTTTTTCAATCGACTTACTGTTGTTGGATCAAGATTAGCAAACGGTTCGTCTAAAATAACTACTTTCGGATTTCCTATTAAAGTGGCAATAATACCTACTTTTTTCATATTTCCTTTAGATAAATCACGAAGATACTTTTTACTATTTAAAATTTCTCCATTAAAAAAATCGTTATGTTTTGTTAAAAGTGAATCCACATCGGCTTTGTTTTGACCTCGCAAATCACCAATAAAATAAAAATATTCTTCGGCAGTAAGGTAACCAATTAAAAAGCTTTCGTCAATAAAAGCGGCTGTAAAAGGTTTCCACGCTTCGGAGGTATTTACTTGAATTTCATTATTAATAATGCTACCAGTTGTAGGCTGTATTAAATCGAGCAATAAACTAAAAAAAGTGGTTTTTCCAGCACCATTATTTCCTACTAATCCAAAACTTTGTCCTTTTGGAATTTCAAGATTACTGATGTTTAGAACTTTTACGCCGTTGTTGTATGTTTTTGAAAGTTGATTAACTTGTATCATTTTTATTTTAGCTTTTAGAATTGAGATTATAAATTCTTAATTTATTCAGTTTTTTTGTTTGTAAGCAGCAATTGTAGCGTATTTTTCGGTTTTATATACTTTTTCAATTAGTGTAAACATTTTATTTTTAAAGGCGAAACCTAAAATTCCCGCAAGGGCAACGAAGAGTAATCCTGCATTTGGACTTATAAAATAATATCCCAAGGCATATAATGCCATCGGAATTAAAAGTTTAGGTAATGACAATAAAACAGTTTTAAAATTGAAGGCTTTTTTATCACCAAAAGCACCTTTGGCCTGTGATAAATCAATTGGAGTTTTAACATAAGCTCCAGCCAGCAAAACTAAATGTGAGTTTACACCTATATTATAAATGGCACCAACAACTATAAGTAAATAAATATGCCATCCAAAATATAAATAAAATGATGCCAAAATAGTTGATAATGTGGTTCCAATTACCATTAACCACCATTTTGAACTTAAATAATCTTTGTATCGAATATTTTGACTCATCATTAATTGAAAATAAGCGCTATCCCAACTTGGTACGAACTGCCCGAAAGTGAATAAAAATCCACCCGAAACGAAAAGGCCAGCAAAGAGTTTCATTGCAGGATTATCATAGGCTTTTATACTTCCTGTAAAAAATAACAAACCATAGAAAACGAATAAAACACTCATAAAAATAGTGGTCTTGGAGCGTTTGTTACGTTTTAATAACTTAATGTCATTTTTTAAAAAAGTGCCCAAAGTTCCAAATTGATTTAACCAAGTTAAGTTTTCGGTTTTAGCAATGTCGGCTTTTGTAAGTAATCCTTCATCTAAATTCAAATTATTTTTGAAATATTTAAACGAAAAATAATACAACACAGCTGCCAAAATAATTGGAATTAAAAAGAAAAAAGGTGTTTGATACAAACCATTAAAAAATGGAAATGTAAAATCGGTTATATTAAAGAATTTATAATATTGAGCCAATGCACAACCAATAACTACAGCAACAATAGGATAGAAAACAGCATCTTTATTGTTTAAAAGTACATTAACAAAATTTAAACAATACACAACTCCGATGATTCCTAAATGCCAAAAAACTACGTTTTGAATTGGATAGTGCCCTTTATAAACCAAAATCAATGAAAATGGAATAAAAAACAAAGCTTGAACCCAATTAAAAAAAGATAAAACTGTTTTTCCTAAGGTGAAATTGACAATTGTATTTCGTGAAATAGGTAAATGTAAAAGTGGCTTGATATTTAAAACGGGCATTTTTTGAAAGAAAAAACGAACCGTTAAATCTAAAATAAAGTAATAAATTAAAAACTTATTTACAGTAATTAAAGGATCTAAATGCAATTTATCTTTAATTAATTTATACGCTAAAAAACCGCTCGAAATAAAAATTAATGAAAAGTAAAGTGCTGCAAGTGCCGTAAAAATTTTAATTACAATGCTAGTTCCTAAACTTGCTGAGCGAAAAAACGCCTTAAATTCAAGGTTTAAAAAGTGCTTAACCATATTTTTGATTGTTTTATTTTAATATTAGATTATAAAGTTAAAGAAATGTTACAAAAAAATTGAAAAAATTGTTAAGTTTGTTAAAATTTCGATTTCTTTATTTTGTAACAAATTGTTATTAAACTTGTTGCTATTTTTAAAACGCTTTGCTTATGAAAATTAAAACGGTACTTGTCGATGATGAAATTCTAAATCTTAAAAATTTAGAAGTTATTTTGAATAATAATTTCCCAGAAATCGAAATAATAGGTTTGTTTCAAACTGTAGATGAAGGGAAACTTTTTATTGAAAAAAATAAAATTGATTTATTGTTTTTAGATATTTCTATGCCTGTAGAAAACGGTTTTGATTTACTAAATTATTTTCCAGAAAGAGATTTTCAGGTAGTATTTGTTACGGCTCACGAAGAATATGCAATAAATGCTATTCGAGTTGGCGCTATTGATTATATTTTAAAACCTATATTGATCTCAGAATTAAAAACGGCAATTGAATCCGTAAAAACTTATTTTTATAGTCAAAATGCTATTTATATTTCAAATACAATAACCTTGAGTTACGATGGCGGAAAATCGATAATCGACCACGATGAGATTTTGTATATAAAAGGCGACGATAATATTTCGACTATTTATTTAACTCGAAAACGCAAGATTTCTCTAAGTAAAACATTAAAACATTTTGAAGATTTGTTGGATGATAGTTTCATTAGAATTCATAAATCGTATGTTCTGAATTTAAAATTTGCAAATAAAATTATCTCTAAAGATTTTCATTTTATTGAACTACAAGATGGCACGCAATTGCCAATATCGCGACGAAATTATACTAAAGTAAATAAGGTTTTCAATAAATAAATGAGACAGTTTTCGCTATTAATAGTACTTTTTTCCTTCATTTTATCAAATGCCCAAACGCAATATAAATCATTTCATTTCACTACTGATGATGGTTTGCCGTCTAACATAATATACTGTATTACCGAAGACAACAATAAAAATTTACTGATTGGTACAGACAACGGATTTAGTGTTTTTAACGGTAACGATTTTATAAATTATAATGTAAAAGAAGGTTTGAACAATCCATATATTGTATCGGTTTATAACGATAATGGAACCATTTTTTTATTGAATTATACTGGAAAACTTCAAAAATTTCAAAAGAATAAAATTATTTCAACTTCTATATTTTCTGAATATCAAAACCAGATAATAACCACAAAAGATAAGATTTTTTTATTCAATTCACAAAATAGACATTTGAATAAAACCTATCCGTTTATAATTATTGATAAAGATAATTTTAATATTACTAAACAGGTTTCACAAACTTTATTTAAAAGAATTGCTGCACCAATCTTACTTCAAAACGGTGAAGAAATTAAAATCAATAACGATTTTTTAGAATTTCAAAGCTATAAAATCAAACTTCCAAAAGAAATTAAATTTATTCATAAAGTAATTTTTAGAAAAAATGATGTTTGTGTTCTGGAAGATGATTATTTATATATTTTAAATTTTCAAGGCAATATAAACTCTAAAATACAACTACCAAGCAATCTGTCGAAAAATCCAATTTACAAGCATGATTTTGTTATAGATAAATTAGAAAATTGTTGGTTAAGCATTCAAAATCAAGGACTTTTTATACTTAAAAAAAACAATTGGGTTTCGTTAAGTCAAAGTATCGGTTTGAACAATCAAGATAATGTTAACTTTTTATACTGCGATTCTTTAGGTAAAATTTGGATCGCTACAAACGAAAAAGGTCTTTTTTGTATTCCAAGTACATTAAATGAAACTATTAGCATAAAAAACACTGATAATTATTTTAATGGTTTTGCAACTTCTTTAAATAAAAATTCATTGTTTTTTTCTACGCGATTCAAATTATATTCCTATGATAAAAACGCTACAATTAAAAACTTAGAAAACTCAAAAACTGAAATAATATTAAACAACTTTGAAGGAAATCCCGTTTTAAATTCTTTAAAAACACAAACTCAATTTTGGAATAAAAAATTAAATTTATTGAATATAAAGGGAAAACAAATAATCGAAAAAATTGATCATCAAAACTATGTTTCGTTGATTGGCAATAATGCCATTTGTTTATCGACATTATCAAAAAACAAAATAACAGAAAAAATTATTGTAAATAAAATTACTAAAAAAGAGAAAATTAAAAGTATCTTAAAATATAAAAACGAATATTATTTTAACAACGGTCAAGAAATAAATATTCGCACATTTGACAAGGATTTTATTTATAACAAACGAATATTAAAATTTAAAATAAAAGGTTTTATAGAAGATTTTAATTTTATAAATGACACCATGTGGATTGCCGCAAACAATGCGATTTATAAAGTTTTAAATGAAAAAATTGTTGATATTATTACAGCAATAAACACAATAAAATTAGATAATATTCGTAAAATTAAACCAATAAATAACGATGTGTTTCTGTGTGCAGGAAATGGTTTGTTTAAAATTAGTACAAATGGCAATTGTGTTTTAAATAAGTTCAATTACTTGCCAACAAATGATGTTTATAATGTTGCGGTTTTTGACAATAATTTATTTGTAGCAACCAATAATGGGTTGGCAAAAATTGATCAAAAGATCATTAATTTAAAATCAAAAAAACCAAGTTTTGAAATTTTATATAGTGATAAAATAACTCCCAAAATTGAATTAGAAGCAGAGCAACAATTCACCTCAATAAAATTAAATATTCAGAATTTCTATGCAATAGAAAATCAAATTATTCAATACAAAGTGGATAATTCTAATTGGTTGCAAACTAAAAATAAAGGCATCAATTTTCAATCGGTTTCTTATGGTAACCACAAAATTAGTATTAGAATAAAAGATATAAATTCTGATTGGAAAGTTAAGGAGTTCGAAATTTGTCGAGCCTATCCATTTTATCTTAAATGGTGGTTTTTTTTACTTTTATTTTTATTTCTAGGATTTATTTTAATATGGTTGTATCGGAATCAAATAAAAAAAATTACCCAAAAACGATCACAAGAAATTGCTACTAACAATCAAATTATCGAACTGCGTCAAAATGCACTATCGGCAATGATGAATCCCCATTTTATATTCAATTCCTTAAGTGCTGGACAATATTTTATCAATAGCAATCAGCAAGAAAAAAGCAGCGAACACATTGGCAAATTAGCGCGATTGGTGCGGTTGTTTTTATCGCAATCTTCGCAATCTTTCATTAGCGTTGCAGACGAAATTAAGCGTTTGCAATTGTATGTAGAATTAGAGCAAGTTCGTTTTAATGATTTTAAATTTGTACTAAAAGTTGACGAAAAAATCGATGTTCTAGAAACTAAAATTCCGAATATGATTGTGCAACCTTTTATAGAAAATGCAATACTTCAC
>JBBRCJ010000069.1:0-13590 GCA_038204955.1 Flavobacteriales bacterium | reverse complement strand
TGAATTTATCCATTATAATTCCGTTATTAAACGAGCAAGAATCACTTCCTGAATTGCATTCATGGATCGTGAAAGTAATGAAAGAAAACAATTTTTCATATGAAATTTTGTTTATTGATGACGGAAGTACTGACCTTTCTTGGGATGTTATCGAAAAAATATCGAAAGAGAATACTAATGCTAAAGGAATTCGTTTTTTAACTAATTTTGGAAAATCTCAGGCGTTACATGCTGGTTTTGCTCGTGCACAGGGCGATGTTATTATTACAATGGATGCTGATTTACAGGACAGTCCTGATGAAATTCCAGAATTATTTAAAATGATAACAGAAGGCAATTTTGATTTGGTATCAGGTTGGAAAAAGAAACGTTACGATTCGGTTGTAGCAAAAAATATACCTTCAAAACTATTTAATTGGGCGGCTCGCAAAACTTCGGGTGTTACTTTAAACGATTTTAATTGCGGTTTAAAAGCCTACAAGAATAAAGTTATTAAAAATATAGAAGTTTCAGGCGAAATGCACCGTTATATTCCTGTTTTAGCTAAAAATGCTGGTTTTCATAAAATAGGAGAAAAAGTAGTTATTCACCAAGCACGTAAATATGGCGAATCAAAATTTGGGATGAGTCGTTTTATAAACGGTTTTTTAGATTTGATAACCATTTGGTTTTTGTCACGATATGGAAAACGCCCAATGCACTTGTTTGGAGCCTTTGGATTGGTAATGTTTATAATTGGTTTAGTTGCTACTTTATTCATTATAGTTGTTAAATTAGTTAAATTGTACTCTGGTTTTGATACAATTTTAGTAACTAATAATCCGTTGTTTTATATAGCGTTAACTACAATGATTATTGGAACACAATTATTTTTAGCAGGTTTTTTAGGAGAAATTATTTTACGAACCAAAAATAATGAAGAGCGTTACAAGATAAGTGACACTTTTAATATTTGAAAACTCAATCTGTGCCCTTAAAATTGAATTTTTTTTAAGAACATATTCAAAAAATTTGAATATAAAAATTGGATATAAAAAGTAATTGAATACACGAATTGCCCTAGCCCCAATAGTAGTGTAAATCCTTTTCTTTTTTTCTTTAAAAAAGAAAAGATTGTAACGGATAGTGGGAAATGGCTTCTGAAAAAATTCAAAAAAACAATAAATATGTACATTGCACCAGAAATATTAGAAAAAGTAAACGAATGGCTTTCTCCCGTTTTTGACGAACAAACACATAATGATATTAAAGTTATGATGACGTTGAGTGTGAAGGAATTGGAGGAAAGTTTTTATAAAAATTTAGAGTTCGGAACGGGCGGAATGCGAGGTGTAATGGGCGTTGGCACAAACAGAATCAACAAATATACATTAGGGAAAAACACGCAAGGCTTATCGGATTATTTGAAAAAATCGTTTCCGAATGAAGGTTTAAAAGTGGCCGTTGCTTATGATTGTAGACATAATAGCGATACCTTGGCGAAAGTGGTTGCTGATGTGTTCTCAGCTAATGGAATTCATGTGTATTTATTTTCGGATATGCGGACAACGCCCGAATTGTCGTTTGCTGTGAGACATTTAAAATGCCATGCTGGAATTGTGCTTACAGCATCACATAATCCGCCGGAGTACAACGGTTACAAGGTGTATTGGCAAGATGGTGGACAATTGGTGCCACCACAAGACGGCCAAATTATTGCCTTAATTGAAGCCTTAAAATACAGCGAGATTAAGTTTGAAGCCAACGAAAGTTTAATTGAATATATTGATAATGAAGTTGATGCAGCTTTTGTGAAATCGACTTTAGAAAATGCTAGTTTTGATACGTCGACATCAGCTAAAGAAAATTTGAATATTGTTTATACATCGTTACACGGAACTTCGATAAAATCGATTCCCGAGGTTTTGAAACAAGCGGGATATTCAAATTTGAATATTGTTAAGGAGCAAGAAATTCCTGATGGAAATTTCCCAACCGTAAAATCGCCAAACCCAGAAGAGCCAGAAGCATTGAAAATGGCGATGGAATTGGCGGAAAAAGTGAACGGAGATATTGTGATTGGAACCGACCCAGATTCGGACAGATTGGGAGTTGCGATTCGTGATAATGATGGAAAAATGATTCTTTTAAACGGGAATCAAACGATGATTGTAATGACGGCGTTTCTGTTAGAACAACGAAAACGTTCAGGCAAAATTGAAGCGTCAAATTTCATAGGTACTACCATAGTTTCAACACCTATGATGCTAGAATTGGCAACGGCTTTCGGCGTAGAATGTAAAGTTGGGCTAACAGGTTTTAAATGGATTGCCAAGATGATTAAAGATTTTCCGAACCAAAAATTTATTGGCGGCGGCGAAGAAAGTTTTGGTTTTATGGTGGGCGATGCCGTGCGAGATAAAGATGCCGTTGGTGCTTCATTATTAATTTGCGAAATTGCTGCTCAAGCCAAAGCCGCTGGAAGTTCAATTTATAAAGAATTGCTTAACTTGTACGTGGATCACGGATTTTACAAAGAACATTTGATATCTTTAACCAAAAAAGGCATCGATGGATTAAAAGAAATTAATCAAATGATGGTGGATTTAAGAGAAAATCCTGTTGAAGAAATTAACGGTCAACGTGTGGTTTGTATTGAAGATTATGATAATTCGACTTCTAAAAATTGCTTTACAAACGAAATTGAAACGCTGAATATTCCAAAATCGAATGTTTTGATTTATTATTTGGGAGACGGTAGCAAAATTTGCGCAAGACCAAGCGGAACCGAACCTAAAATTAAGTTTTATTTTAGTGTTAATGCGCCTTTAGATAAAGTTGAAAATGCCACTGAAGTAGAAAATGAATTAGACCAAAAAATTAAAAATATTATTGTTGCAATGCAATTGAACTAATGGATAAAAATCTTGAAAAACTAGATAATTTGCCTTTAATTGATTCGGTTATCGAATTGATTGAAAAATCTCGACATCGAGTGGCAACATCTGTTAATCAAGAACTTACTTTGTTGTATTGGCAAATTGGTACAACTATTAAAACAGAAATTTTAAAGAATTTAAGAGCCGATTATGGAAAAAAGATAATTCCTGAATTGAGCGAGAAATTGATTAAATTGTATGGAAATGGTTTTAGTAAAAGAAACATTCAAGCATTTATTAAGTTAAGTTCTGTAATTGAGGATGTTACAATTTTGCAGACAGTGTCTACAAAATTGAGTTGGTCGCATCTTTTTGCTATTATTTACATTGAAAACGATACAAAACGAGAATTTTATGTTCAAATGTGTATTTACGAAAGATGGAGCGTAAGAATGTTACAAGAAAGAATAAACAGTATGCTTTTTGAACGAACGGCAATTAGTAAAAAGCCAGAAGAAACAATACAAAATGAACTAAAAGTTTTAGAAGAAGAACAAAAAACTACGCCCGATTTAGTATTTAGAGATCCATATTTTTTAGACTTTTTAGGATTGCACGATTCGTATTCGGAAAAAGATTTAGAAAGTGCTATTTTAAATAATTTACAAAAATTTATAGTTGAACTGGGTTCTGATTTTGCTTTTTTGGCAAGACAAAAACGAATCATAATTGACAACGAAGATTTTTATATCGATTTATTGTTTTACCACAGAGGTTTAAAACGATTGATCGCGATTGATTTAAAATTAGGAAAGTTTAAAGCAGGTTACAAGGGTCAAATGGAACTATATTTGGCTTGGTTAAATGAGAACGAAAGAAAAGAAGGCGAAAACGAACCAATAGGTTTAATATTGTGTAGTGAAAAATCATCAGAGCAAATAAAGTATTTGATGTTAAACACGAATGATAAAATTCAAGTTTCAGAATATTTTACACAACTTCCTTCAAAAGAATTATTACTTCAAAAACTAGAAAAAGCAATTGAAATTGCTCAAAATTATAACTACAAAAAATAATGGATAAGAATATCTTAAAAATACTTCCTTTCGTAAAACCTTACAAATCAAATGTGATTTGGAACATAATTTACAATATTTTATATGCTTTATTTAGCACAATTTCGTTTGTTGCATTAATTCCAATGATGGAAGTCTTGTTTAATGCAACGGAAAAAGTTACTTTAAAACCTGTTTATAAGGGAATCTTTGAAATTATTAAATTTGGAAAAGAATACCTTTATTATTATATGGCGAAATTAGAAAAATTAGATGCACTGTTATTCACAGTTTGCTTAATTATAATAACTTTTTTATTTAAAAATTTATTCAATTATCTAGCATCTTTTCACATAATGCATTTACGAAATGGAGTGCTTAAAGATATGCGAGTACAACTTTTTAAAAAAATAATCTCATTACCAATTGGTTTCTTTTCTGAAAAGCGTAAAGGTGATGTAATGGCTCGAATGTTGGGCGATGTGGGTGAATTTCAAAATTCTTTTTTTTCTGTACTAGAACTTATTGTACGAGAACCGCTTACAATATTATTTACAGTTATAACTATGTTTGCAATTAGTGTGAAATTAACTCTTTTTGTATTTGTATTTATTCCTGTTTCTGGGTTAATCATTTCGAGGTTGGGAAAAAATTTAAAATCAAAATCAGAGCGTGCACAAGCCGAAGCAGGTTATTTCGTTTCTATTTTAGACGAAACTCTTGGTGGAATGAAAGTAGTAAAAAGTTACAACGCAGAACAAAGTTTTACCGATAAATTTACTAACTCAATTTCACGATTAGTAAAATTAAGTAATAGTATCGGAAACAAAAATAATTTAGCATCGCCATTAAGTGAATTTTTAGGTATCGTAGTAATTGCCATATTACTTTGGTATGGTGGTCAAATGGTGTTAATTGAGCATTTGCCAAATGGTCAACCCGTACTAAAAGGTGTTGTTTTTATTGCCTATATGGGACTGGCTTACAACATTTTAACTCCAGCAAAAGCAATATCAAAAGCATCTTATCAAGTAAAAAGCGGTATGGCTGCTGCCGATAGAGTATTAGCTATTTTAGAAGAAGAAAATCAAATTACATCCAAACCAGATGCCGTTGTAAAATTAAGTTTTGAAGATAAAATAGAAATTAAAAACATTAATTTTAGATACGAAGATGAAAATGTTTTGAAAAACTTTAGTATCGAAGTTCTAAAAGGAAAAACAGTAGCTCTTGTAGGTCAATCGGGTAGTGGAAAAAGTACTATTGCTAACCTGCTAACCCGTTTTTATGATGTACAAGAAGGTGTAATTAAAATTGACGGAATTGATATTAAAGAGATGCAATTACAATCGCTTCGTGGTTTAATGGGATTGGTTACTCAAGATTCAATTTTATTTAACGATACAATAAAAAATAATATTTTATTAGGAAAAGAAAATGCCACTGATGAAGAAGTTATAGAAGCCTTAAAAATAGCCAATGCTTATGAGTTTGTAAAAGATTTACCTAACGGAATTGAAACTAATATTGGTGACGCTGGCGGAAAACTATCCGGTGGACAAAGACAAAGATTGTCAATTGCAAGAGCCGTATTAAAAAACCCACCCATAATGATTTTGGACGAAGCAACATCGGCATTGGACACCGAAAGTGAAAAATTTGTTCAAATTGCGTTAGAAAACATGATGCAAAACCGAACTTCGATTGTAATTGCCCACAGATTATCAACCATTCAAAAAGCTGATAAAATTATAGTTATGAAAAAAGGTGAAATCGTTGAACAAGGTACTCATTCCGAATTATTAGCAATGAATGGCACTTATTCAAATTTAGTAACCTTACAAAGCTTTGAATAATATTTTTTATAAAAAATATTCTTCAACTTTTAAATTTTTCACATTTAAGTCTACTAAAAAATAATGTAATTTATCTGTTTTATCAAATGCGCCGTTTTTATTTATATCTTCAATAGATCTAAAATAAAGACGGTTTTTTGATTCTAATAAATTCCAATCAATAACTTCTTGATAATCGGCAGACAACTTAATGAAACTTTGACCATTTGAAAAACTCACATACAAACTTTTAATATCATTTTCATCCAAATTCCCATCTTTATTTGAATCCATATCCACTAATGTATAAATTAAATATTGCTTTTTAATTTTATCTGCAATAGTATTTAAAAATGTTATGGTTTGAATTTGAATTTGTTTTTGTGTTAATAAATGGGTTGCTATTGAATCAATGTTTTGAAATTTTATATTGTCAAAATAACCTGTCAATTCAAAACGATTATAATTAGATATAGCATAGCTGTTTATATTTGAATTTTTACCGCTTTCCCATTTTGAATCCTCGCCCTTTAAACGTAATTTTCCCATTGGATGAAGCAGGTAATTAGTACCTTCCATTTGAATAGGTAAATCAGCAATTTCAATTTGAGTAGTATCTTTTTTTTCAGTTACTTTTTCTGAATTTTTAGCCGATTCATATTTTACTTTTGGCATCTCTTTTGGATTATTACAACCCAATACAATGGTAATCACAATTATAGATAGTAAACTTTTCATAGAATTCAATTTTGTCAAATTTAGCAAAAAATCACAACCTAGCGGTTAATTTTACATTAAAAACACGATTGGTCATATAATTCGGAATGCCATATTGATTTTTAGTATACGCATCACGAACCCAAGTATTAGTAATTGCATTTTGGTTATTAAACATATTAAAAATTTCAAACCCTAAAGATAAGTCTTGGTATTTTTTAAGCCAGTGCCCATTTCTCCTTTCATTATTTTTTTCAGTAAAAACATATGAAAATCCAACATCAGCTCGCTTATAATCACGCAATCGCAATTGATAATCATACGCATCGGCATAAGAAGGTGAACCTCCTGGCAAACCTGTATTGTAAACCAAATTCAAATATAATTTTAAATTGGGTAATTTGGGCATATAATCTTGAAATAAAATTCCAAATTTCAATCTTTGGTCAGTTGGTCGTGAAATATAACCCCTATCATTTTGGTTTTCTTCGGTTTTAATATAACCAAAACTAAACCATGATTCTGTTCCTGGAACAAATTCACCATTTAATCGGCAATCAAAGCCTTGTGCATAGGCAACAGCATCATTATTGGCTCGGTATCGAATACGGACATTTTCAAGACTATAGGTATTTACATCATTCATCGATTTATAATACAATTCCGAAACTAATTTAAAAGGTCGATTCCACATTTTGAAATTAAAATCGTTGCTCAATACAAAATGAATGGAACGTTGTGCTTTTACATCAGGTTGAACCACACCCTCTTTGTCACGCAATTCACGATAAAACGGTGGTTGATAATAAAATCCGGTAGAGAACCTAAAAACTATATCTTTTTCCCAATTGGGTTTAAAAGCCACTTGTGCTCGAGGACTAAAAACGATTTGATTTTTAGAACTATTAATCTTATCACCAGACACTTGCCAATCGTGTGCCCTTACTCCTGCTGTTATCCATAAACTATTTTCACCCAATTCCATTTTAGTATTCCATTGTGCAAAACCCGAAAATCTATTTATTGTTACAAAATTCAATGCTTTTACGTTTTGATAAGGTACTAATGGACCAGTATAAGGATTGTAAGGTTGATCATTTTGAGGTAAATTTAAAAAAGGTGGATTGATTGAAAAACCTGCAGAATCAATCACTTCATATTCAGTAATTCTATCTCGAATGCTTTCACGAGTGTATTTAAAACCCCAGTCAACTTGACTTTTATTTTTTAAAATATGGGTTCCTTTTATTTCGGTATTTACAATTAAAGCATCTAAATCGTTACGAGCATGGTTTAATTGAGAACCAATTGCACGACTAAATTTAACATTTCCAAATGTATCTGAACCTATACTTGTATCAATTTCGCCTAAATAATACGAAGCATCAATATCAAAATGTTCTTGCTCTTGCGTGTGATATGCAGAAGCTATAAACTTGTACGTGCTATTTTCAGATGCTAAAAAAGTAGATTTTACCGCACCAAAAAAAGTTTGATATTGGTCTTTTTCTTGTCCTTCATAAAAAATTTGTAACGCAATAGGATCATTAATAGTTCCAAAATTAGTTTGACGTGTTAAGGGTTGATAGTTATATTTGTTTTGAGAAATATTTCCCAAAAAGCTAAACTGCCATTTTTTAGAATAATTATAATTTACATTGGTTTGAACATCTGCAAAAGTAGGTTTAAAATTAGTTTGGGTTTCTTGACTATTAACCAATAGTGAATTGTCTCGATACCGAACACCTATTAAAGCACTCCATTTTTTATTTTTAGATATTCCTTCGGCAGATATACTTCCTCCTAATAAGCTAGCTTCAATTGAGGCTCCAAATTTAGTGGGTTTGCGATATGTTATATCTAACACTGACGATAATTTATCACCATATTTAGCTTGAAAACCTCCTGCTGAAAACTCAATATTTTGCACCAAGTCGGAATTGGTAAAACTCAATCCTTCTTGTTGCCCTGACCGTACTAAAAATGGTCGATAAATTTCAACTTCATTTACATATACTAAATTTTCATCATAATTGCCGCCACGAACTGAATATTGTGTACTCAACTCATTATTAGAATTTACGCCTCCCAAAAGTTTTAAAACATTTTCTATACCAGCATTTGCACCTACCATTTTACGAATCATTTCGGGCTCCAAACTCGTAATTCCTTGCACTCGTTTACGATTATTGATAATTACAACTTCGCCCATTTGCTCGGCTTTATTACTCAAAACTACGTTAAATTCAAAATTTTCACCTGGTTTCAACTTTGGAATGGTTAAAGTAGCTTGTTTTAAAGAAACGTGTGTAAAAACTAAAATTATTTTTTGATTTGCAGGAACGTTTATTAAATATGAACCCGTAAAATCGGTAATAGAAGATTTACTTAAATAACTTACATTCACGCCTTCGACTGGTAGGTTGTTTTCATTTAAAATTACGCCCGTAACTTTGGCAGTTTGTGCAAAATTTAAATATCCAACTAATAAAGTAATAATTGCGAAAAAGATATTCTTTGTTTTCAAGTGCTTTTATTTTTTTATACTTCTCGTAAATTGTGTTTCAAATGTAGTTGAATTTCCAACATTATCAATTACTAATAACTTTAAAGTATTTAATCCATCAATAAATTTTGAATCTTCAAAAGTATGAATTATTCGTTTTAATTTTGATTCATATTCAAATAAAATCCATTTCTCATTTAAATAACCATTAATTGATTTAATCCCTGAAAAATCATCAGAAACAGAAAAGCGAACCTCTTTTTGATTCAAAATGTCTTTGTTTTGAATAGATTTTGAAATAACTATTTTTGGAGCTATTGTGTCTTTTGCCAAAGTAAATTGACCTAATGTTTTTGTTTTACAAGAAAACGTATTATCTTTTAAAAAAGTGTTTATATAATTTAGTTTTCCATTATATTTTGATGCTATAAACATTTTTTTCTTGTCAATTTCGGATGATTTATCATCAAAAACTGAGATTAAAAAATTAGTATGAGCAGGTACCGAATCTTCGTGAAGTAATAAAATATTGTCTTTTACATCAAAATTAAGATAAAAATCATCATAAAAAGTTTTAGCTGGAAACGAAATTGACCAATTGTCCTTTTCATACAAATTATCAATTTTTGCTTTCAATAAATAATTGGTTTTTTTTATATCTTCAACAACTACAACAGGCTCCAAGCAATAAGAAATTGGTATAGAAATTATTGTTTTGTTTCCATTAAAGTCAGACACTTCGATGCGTTGCGTTTCGGCGAAATTTGGAATCACATTGCTAATACCATTTTCAATATTTGACTTAATATTACTCCAATTAAATGGAGTTTTCATAAATAATTTTTGAATTCGCTGGTGCGATTTTTTATATTTCGGATAATCAATAACCGCATTTACATATCGTGCTTCATCAAAAATTAATGTATCAAATTCATAAGCAAAAACTGACTTTCCGTTTGAAAAAAGTGCCGCTTTGTAAATTCCGTTTGAATTATAAGAAACATCATCTGTATCATAAGTGCTAATTCCAAATCCAATTTTACCTACTGCTTTTACACTTTCAGACAAGTAAGATCCATCTTCTTGCAAAGATAAATTTAACAAAATTGGCCTTTTGGATTGATTTACTACTGCATTTTCATCAACAGGATATACTAAAAGGCTGGAAACAATTGGCTTTTTAGTATCCTTTAAATCTAATCCAAACGATAAAGGATTAATAGTCTTTTCGGTTATATTATCTCTAATTTCAAAATGTAAATGAGGCCCTTCAGAGCCTCCTGTATTTCCAGAAATAGCAATAATCTCGCCTTTTAATACTTCGATTTCGCCAGGTTTAAAAAAGGTTTCAATTTCGTAATTTTTGGCCAAATATTGATCTTGAATTATTTTATCTTGAATTTTACCCATTGCTTTCTGCAAATGTCCATAAACCGTTGTAAAGCCATTATTATGAGTAATATAAATGGCTTTTCCATATCCAAGATTGGATATTTTAATTCGCGAAACATAACCAGCAGCAGCAGCGTAAACGTTTAATCCTTCTTTTTGATTAGTTTTAAAATCAAAACCCGCATGAAAATGGTTGGGGCGTAGTTCAGCGAAATTTCCTGCAAGTTGCATCGGAATATCTAATGGATGTTGAAAAAAATCTTTTGAAATGATTGTTTGACCAAATGTGAACGAAGTAAAAAGAAAAAATATTTTAAAAAATTTCATAAATCGAATTTTTGCTAAAATATAAAAATTTTACACTTTTACAAAAGATATTTGCAATTACAACATCTTTAAATTCTTAACATTAGAACATTGCGATAAAAATAAAAAATAAATGAATTTTATTTAAAAAAAAATTGCATTCCTAACAAAGGAATTATAAATTTGTAAAATTAAGATACGATTAAAATCATTTATATGAGTGAAATTGCTGTTATAATGGAAACTCTTGAAAAACGAATTTCAACCTTGTTCAATAAAATGAATGATTTGGAAAACAAAAACAAGAATTTAACCAAAGAATTAGCAATTTTAAATCAATTAAATTTTCAACAATTACAAGACATTGAAATGTTGAAAAATGAAAGTAACACATTAAAAATGACCAATTCACTATTAGGCAGTGAAGATTATAAACGTGATACCAAGCTGAAAATAAATTCATTAATAAGAGAAATTGATTATTGCATAGCGCAATTAGCAGATTAAGTTTATGGATGACAAATTAAAAATTAAAATATCAATTGCAGATAGAGTTTACCCATTAACGGTCGAATTATCGCAAGAAGAAGGCTTGAGAAGTGCCTCAAAAAAGATTGATATAATGATAAAACAGTTTGAAGAAAATTATGCCGTTCGAGATAAGCAAGATGTTTTGGCAATGTGTGCGCTACAATTTGCATCGCAAACGGAACAAAAAAATGTTAATAATACAATCGATGGTACAGAAACCCTAGACCGATTAATTAAATTAAATAATTTAATTGGCGATTATCTTAACGAATAAAATAGATTAAAAAACGTTCTTACAATTAACCTAAAAATACTGCCTACATTAGTACATTTTTGGTAAACTCAACACTAACAAATTAAAATGAGTGAATCGTCGCACTATAGCAAGCCTTTAAGTAGGAAGCTTGAACAGCGAGTTAGCTCAAAACTTGTCTATTCGAGTTTATGCATTCCAACTAATGTAGGTTTTTTTATATATACTAACTTTAACAAACTATGGACATCGTACAAATAATTATTGGCGCATTTGCTGGAATTGCAGGCGGATTTGGAATTGCAAAAATGCTTGAAAAATCAGGCAGTTCAACTCTTATAAATAATGCAAAAAGTCAGGCTGCATTAATTTTAAAAGATGCAAATTCGGAAGGAGAAAACATTAAAAAGGATAAACTTCTACAAGCAAAAGAAAAATTTTTAGAATTAAAATCAGAACATGAAACCGAAATTTTAGCTAAGGATAAACGAATGGCTGAGGTTGAAAAAAGAATTCGTGACAAAGAATCACAAGTTTCTAGTGAATTATCTAAAGCTAAAAAAATAAATGATGATTTTGAAGCAAAAACTAATGAATACAACAGTAAAATTGAATTATTAGACCGAAAAAATCAAGAAGTTGAAAAAATGCACAAAAGTCAAGTGCTGCAGTTAGAAGTAATATCAGGTTTATCTGCCGAAGATGCTAAAGAACAATTGGTTGAAAGCTTAAAAGCAGAAGCTAAAACTAAAGCTATGGCACACATTCAAGAAACTATTGAAGAAGCCAAATTAACCGCACAACAAGAGGCAAAAAAAGTAATTATATCAACAATTCAACGCGTTGGGACTGAGGAAGCGGTTGAAAATTGTGTGTCAGTATTTAATATTGAATCCGACGATGTAAAGGGACGAATTATTGGTCGTGAAGGACGAAATATTCGTGCTTTAGAAGCGGCAACTGGGGTTGAGATTATTGTTGATGATACTCCAGAGGCGATAATTTTATCTTGTTTTGATCCAGTACGTCGTGAAATTGCACGTTTATCATTGCATAAATTAGTTACCGATGGACGAATTCACCCAGCAAGAATTGAAGAAGTAGTTCAAAAAACAACCAAACAAATTGATGATGAAATTATTGAAGTAGGTAAACGAACTGTGATTGATTTGGGAATTCACGGTTTGCATCCTGAATTAATTAAAGTGGTGGGTAGAATGAAATACCGTTCGTCTTATGGGCAAAATTTATTGCAACACTCTCGTGAAGTTTCTAAATTATGCGGTATAATGGCGGCCGAATTAGGCTTGAATGTAAAATTGGCAAAACGAGCAGGTTTATTGCACGATATTGGTAAAGTTCCAGATGCTGAAAGTGACTTACCTCACGCACTTTTAGGAATGCAATGGGCTGAAAAATACGGAGAAAAAGAAGAAGTTTGTAACGCAATTGGTGCACATCACGATGAAATTGAAATGAAATATTTAATTTCTCCAATTATTCAAGTTTGCGATGCTATTTCTGGTGCACGACCTGGGGCACGACGTCAAGTAATGGATTCTTATATTCAACGTTTGAAAGATTTGGAAGAAATTGCTTTTGGATTTAGCGGTGTAAAAAATGCTTACGCCATTCAAGCGGGTCGTGAGTTAAGAGTTATTGTTGAAAGTGAAAAAGTAAGCGATGATATGGCTCAAAATTTATCATTTGATATTTCACAAAAAATTCAAACTGAAATGACCTATCCCGGGCAAGTAAAAATTACAGTAATTAGAGAAACTCGGGCGGTTAATATTGCTAAATAGCGATAAATTAATTTTTTATATCACTAAAGCTCGATGAAACATCGAGCTTTTTTTATGATTTGTCTATTTCAATACCTGAAAACTTTTGTATTGATAGCATTTTTGCCTATAAAACTTGATGTTTTGTATTTATAGACAAAAATTTTACTGCAAAATAAATGATTTTATAATTCCTACTAATAAATAATAAGTGGTAGTGTATTAAAAAGTGTGTAAAATTGTTTGTTATTATTATCATTTCAATCAAATAAAGAAGAAGTTTAGTGAAGCGTAGCGGAACTAGACTTCTTCTTTATTTTTTCTTTTTCTTTTTAATTCGTCTACGTATCTAA
>JBBRCJ010000068.1:0-13750 GCA_038204955.1 Flavobacteriales bacterium | reverse complement strand
GAGTTGAAAAATCTTGAAGCTGTTGTGTGTTTGTTGTCATTGTCGTTGTTAAAATTTAGACTTTTGCAAATATATAAATTTAGATTTTAGGTTTTAGAATTTCAATTTGGTAGTTATTAAAAGTTATCTACAAAAAAAAGTATACGATAGCAAATTCATTAAAGACTATTTTTTTTTTAAATCGTAAAACTATTATGTTAAAATAAACCGTAAATAACAAACCATAAAAAGTAAATAATTTATATTTGCCGATATGAAATTTGAATTACTTAAAAAAGACCCAAACAGCAAAGCCCGTGCAGGAAGTATAACTACAGATCATGGCGTTATTGAAACACCAATTTTTATGCCTGTAGGAACAGTAGCTTCAGTAAAAGGTGTGCATCAACGAGAATTAAAAGAAGAAATTAATCCCGACATTATACTTGGGAACACCTATCATTTATACTTGCGACCACAAATTGATATATTAGAAAAAGCTGGCGGACTGCATAAATTTATGAATTGGGACAGAAACATTCTTACCGATTCTGGGGGTTATCAAGTGTACTCTTTATCGGCTAATAGAAAAATTAAAGAAGAAGGTGTTAAGTTTAAATCGCATATTGATGGCTCTTTTCACTTTTTTACTCCTGAAAATGTAATGGAAATTCAACGGAGTATTGGTGCCGATATCATTATGGCATTTGATGAATGTACTCCATACCCTTGTGATTTTCGGTATGCGCAACGCTCCATGCACATGACGCACCGTTGGTTGGATAGATGTATCAATCATTTAACCAAATTGCCGTTTAAGTACGGTTTTGAACAAACTTTTTTCCCAATAGTACAAGGAAGTACTTATAAAGATTTACGGGTGCAAAGTGCCGAATACATTGCAAATTCAAACCAACAAGGAAATGCAATTGGAGGACTTTCCGTAGGCGAACCAGCAGAAGAAATGTATGCAATGACCGAAATTGTATGTGATATCCTTCCAGAAGAAAAACCCAGATATTTAATGGGCGTAGGAACTCCAATTAATATTTTAGAAAACATTGCTCTCGGTGTAGATATGTTTGATTGTGTAATGCCAACTCGAAATGCTCGAAACGGAATGTTGTTTACAGCAAATGGAACTATTAATATTAAAAATAAAAAATGGGAAGCCGATTTTAGCCCAGTTGATGAAATGGGAATTACATTTGTAGATACCGAATATTCAAAAGCCTACCTTCGACACTTATTTGCTGCAAACGAATATTTAGGAAAACAAATTGCTACAATTCACAATTTAGGTTTTTATATGTGGTTGGTTCGTGAAGCCCGAAAGCATATTATTACTGGCGATTTTAGAGTTTGGAAAGATATGATGGTAAAAAATATGAGTGTTAGATTATAAAATTTAGTTTGATAGTCACAATTTCAAAACTTTTAAATTTTTTTTATGTTAGGATTAAAAATTATTGACAAATACATTTTAAAGCGTTACATAGCCACATTTTCAGTAATGATTTTGTTGTTCATCCCAATCGGAATAACAATTGATGTTTCTGAGAAAGTGAATAAAATGATTGAAAATAAAGTACCTATTGCCCCGATTATTCAATATTATATAGATTTTACTATTTATTTTGCCAATCTTTTATTTCCAATATTTCTATTTTTATCAATTATTTGGTTTACTTCTAAATTGGCTAATAATACCGAAATTATTGCTATATTAAGTTCTGGAATTTCATTTACTAGATTTTTACGTCCTTACATTATTGGTGCAACTTTAGTTTCATTATTTTCATTATTTATGGGTTTCTTTCTATTGCCCAAGGCCAGTGAAGGTTTCAATAATTTTAGATATACTTATTTAATTGGGAATGGTCAAAATGAAATGCGAGATAATTCCGATGTTTACCGACAAATAACTAAAGATGAATACATTTATGTAAGTAACTTTAACTCTGCCTCACAAACTGCATTTAACTTTTCATTAGAAAAATTTGATAATGAAAAATTACGATATAAAATAACGGCCAACCGAATTCAATTCAATACCAAGCAGAAAAATTATACCATGTATGATTATAAAAAGCGCAAAGTAGGAGATTTAAATGATATTTTAGAAACCGCCGAAAAAAAAGATACTGTTTTTAGTTTTGATTTAGAAGATTTAACACCAGTAGTTTACATTGCAGAAACACTCAATTACACTCAATTAACTAAATTTATTGAAAAAGAAAAAGCGCGAGGTTCTTCAAATATAGATACTTATTTGGTTGTTTTATATAAAAAATTTAGTTTGCCAGTTTCTGCTTTTATTTTAACTATTATCGCAGTTGCAGTTTCGTCAATGAAGCGTCGCGGTGGAATGGGAATGAATCTTGCAATAGGAATTTTATTGGCATTTTGTTTTATTTTTATCGATAAAATTTTTGGTGTTTTAGCCAGTAAATCAAGTGTTCCTCCAATAATTGCCGTTTGGATTCCTAATATTGTTTTCGGAATTTTAGCCATTTATTTACTCCGAAATGCTAAGCGATAGTTCAAAGAGTTACTTAAAACTTCATTTAATTGTATTTATTTGGGGTTTTACAGCTATTTTAGGAAAATTAATTTCGCTTCAAGCCTTACCTTTGGTTTGGTTTAGAATGTTGTTTGCTGTAGGTTTTATTTTTATATACATTAAAATAAAAAAAATACCAATTGTAATTTCTAAAAAAACAATTTTATCTTTTTTATTAGCTGGCTGCATTATTGCACTCCATTGGTTTACCTTTTTTAAAGCTATTAAAGTTTCTAATGTTTCTGTTACATTGGCCTGTTTAGCCACGGGTTCATTTTTCACTTCGTTAATTGAACCCATATTTTACAAACGAAAAGTTATTTGGTACGAAGTTTTTTTTGGTTTAATTGTAGTTCTTGGATTGTATTTAATTTTTAAATTTGAAGGAAGCTATGTTGAAGGAATCACTTTAGCATTAACTTCCGCTTTTCTATCAGCTCTTTTTTCAGTCATAAATAGCAAGTTTGTTAAAGTGCATAACCCAACTGTAATTTCTTTTTTTGAATTATCGGGGGGCGTTTTATTTTTATCAATTTTACTGCTCTTTACGAATAGTTTTAATGTACATTTTTTTGAAATATCAATTAATGATTTTGGTTATTTATTAATTTTAAGTTCAATTTGCACTGCTTATGCCTTTATCGTTTCTACTGCTATAATGAAGCATTTAAGTGCTTACACAGTGATGCTAACCATAAATTTAGAGCCTATTTACGGTATAGTTTTAGCTTTACTAATTTTTAATGATAATGAAAAAATGAAGCCCGAGTTTTATCTTGGAGCTTTAATTATCCTTTTTTCAGTGGTTGTAAATTCAATAATTAAAAGTAAAAAGTAGTTTTTTATTTTTACTAACGATTTTAAATTTTATCTTTGTACATCACAAGTACTACAAATACTAAACAAACTATGGAATATTTAGATTTTGAATTGCCAATAAAAGATTTAGAAGATCAATTAGATAAGTGTCAAGTAATTGGTTTAGAGTCCGATGTAGACGTAACGAATACGTGTAAGCAATTAGAAAAAAAATTAGTTGAAACCAAGCAAGAAATTTATAAAAATCTTACTGCTTGGCAAAGGGTTCAACTTTCACGCCATCCAAGTCGCCCTTACACTATGGATCACGTAAGAGCTTTATGTGGTGATAGTTTTTTAGAGCTCTTTGGCGATAGAAATTTTAAAGATGATAAAGCGATGATTGGTGGTTTGGGTAAAATTGGTGGACAATCTTTTATGATTGTTGGGCAACAAAAAGGTTACAATACTAAAACGCGTCAATTTAGAAATTTTGGAATGGCAAATCCTGAGGGATATCGTAAAGCCTTGCGATTAATGAAAATGGCAGAAAAATTTGGAATTCCTGTTTTAACATTAATAGATACTCCGGGCGCATACCCTGGTTTAGAAGCAGAAGAACGTGGTCAAGGTGAAGCAATTGCTAGAAATATTTTAGAAATGGTTCGCTTAAAAGTGCCAATTATTTGCGTTATTGTTGGTGAAGGTGCTTCAGGCGGAGCATTGGGAATAGGAGTGGGTGATAAAGTTTTAATGATGGAAAACACTTGGTATTCCGTAATTTCACCTGAATCTTGTTCTTCAATTTTATGGAAAAGTTGGGAATATAAAGAAGTAGCTGCTGAAGCTTTAAAATTGACTTCTGCCGATATGAAAAAGCAAAAATTAGTAGATGATATTATTCCAGAACCATTAGGTGGAGCTCATTACGACAGAGAAACTACTTTTAAAACTGTAGAACAGTATATAACCAAAGCTTACAGTGAATTAAAAGATTTATCAACAACTGATTTAATTGCACAAAGAATGGACAAATACAGTAAAATGGGCGAGTATAAAGAGTAAAATCCTATAAAATTTATAAAAACCGTCTCGTCAATAGCAAGGCGGTTTTTTTATGGTTATTAACAAATATTTGCGAGTTATTAACAAAGCGTTCTAATAAATCAAACCTAAACAAAGTATAAAAAATCGTAGTTTCGCTTTATGGAAAATGTACAGAATATGAGCCCGATGAAAATTGATAGAAGTACACTTATCAATTTAGAAAAAGGAAAACTTCCGCCACAGGCTTTAGATCTTGAAGAAGTGGTTTTGGGAGCAATGATGATTGACACCAAAGGAGTTAACGAAGTAATTGACATTTTACAACCCGATGCTTTTTACAAAGAAGCACACAAACTTATTTTTGAAGCTATTTTTCAGTTATTCACAGACAGTCAACCGATTGACTTATTAACAGTTTCGGCACAGCTAAAAAGAACTGCTAAACTCGATTTAGCGGGTGGTGACTTTTATTTGATTCAATTGACCCAAAAAATATCTTCTTCGGCACATATTGAATACCATTCGCGAATAATTCTTCAAAAATTTATACAACGAAGTTTAATTAAAATATCCAACGAAATTATTGAAGATTCGTACGACGAAACTACCGATGTTTTTGATTTATTGGACAAAGCCGAGTCAAAATTATACGAGGTTACTCAAGGAAATATTAAACGAAGTTCGGAAACGGCGCAAAGTTTAGTGCAACAAGCCAAAGCCCGAATTGAAGAAATTGCCAACAAAGAAGGCTTGAGTGGCATTGCAACAGGTTTTACAAAACTAGACGCTATAACATCGGGCTGGCAACCAAGTGATTTAATTATTATTGCGGCTAGACCCGGTATGGGTAAAACCGCATTCGTACTTTCAATGGCTCGAAATGTAGCAATTGATTTCGGACATCCAGTTGCAATTTTCTCTCTTGAAATGGCATCAGTTCAATTAATTACACGTTTAATTTCGTCCGAAACAGGTTTATCATCCGAAAAATTAAGAACCGGAAAACTAGAAAAACACGAATGGGAACAATTGAGTGTAAAAGTTAAAAATTTAGAAAAAGCACCATTGTTTATTGATGATACGCCGTCATTATCTATTTTTGATTTGAGAGCCAAAGCACGACGATTGTCCTCCCAGCACGGAATAAAATTAATTATAGTTGATTATTTGCAGTTAATGACCGCAGGAAGTAGTAACGGAAAAGGTGGTGGAAATAGAGAGCAAGAAATATCTACAATATCTCGAAATTTAAAGGCGTTGGCCAAAGAATTAGGTGTGCCAGTTATTGCACTTTCACAACTTTCGAGAGCTGTAGAAACTCGAAGTGCTTCAAGTAAACGACCGCTATTGTCCGATTTACGGGAATCTGGTGCAATTGAGCAAGATGCTGATATTGTGTCGTTTATCTACCGACCAGAATATTATAAACTAGACGAGTGGGATGACGATGAAGCTTCGCCAACAGCAGGTCAAGCTGAATTTATTATTGCAAAACATAGAAATGGAAGTTTAGAAAACGTACGTTTAAAGTTCATAGGAAATTTGGGTAAATTCGACAATTTAGAAGATTACGGTAGTGGTTACGACGATTTGCCATCAAGTATGAATCAAGATGATAATCCGTTTCAAACAAAAAATTTACCAAGTGCTAACGATGCATTTGGTAGCAATTTTAGTATTGAAGACGATAGTGATGTGCCATTTTAACTAATTTGTGAAGTTAAAAAGTTCTAATGGAAACAAATTTTGTGTAACTTTGATAAAAATAATAATTATGACAATAGTTATCAAAAAAGGAGCTACAAAAGAGGAAGTTGAAAAGTTCTTTTGAAATTAAAAAATAGCTCTGAAAAAAAATATTGAGAAAGCATTATGGCAAACTACCCTCCATAGATACTGGTGGACTTGATGCGGTTGCTTATCAAAAAAAGTTGAGAGATGAATGGGATTGATTATTTGGTAGATACTAATTTTTTAATTCACGTACTACAAATAAACACCTTGACAAAACCTTTTTTGGAATTTAAAATTGGAGTTTCTATTATAACCGAAATTGAATTACTTGGTGTTTTTAGTATTTCTAAACTTCAAAAAAGTAGTGTTGAAAATTTACTTTATGATTGTTTTATACTTGAGATGAACCAAAACATTAAGAAAATTGTTATTGAATTAAAGCAAAATTATAAAATTAAACTTCCCGATGCATAATTGCAGCTACTGCTATTAATTACAATTTATCTTTTATAACTTTGATGCTGATTTTAAAAAAATAAAGGAACTAGGATTAATATTTTTAGAAAAATAACTTCAGAAAATGCACTTTAAAAACTATTCATTTCTATTCTTAATCTTAATTTCCTACTCATTAAAAGCAAATTTTATTTTGCTTCCGATGGACGAAACTACTCAAAAAAATCATTTAAAAGCCTACGGTGTAACCTATTGGTGTTTAGATAAAAAATACAAAGCCAGTTGGTTACTCAATTATCGCGGCGGTTCCTTTTTACTACCCGATGCTTCCGAAATTCGAAAAGAATGCCAAATTAGAGGTGTAAGTTTTGAATTATTATCAGATGCGGAAGCCAATCAAATTTTAAATGAAATTTCAAGTCCTTCACAAAATATGGAAACGGTAGTTTTAGAAAAAGCACCTAAAGTTGCCGTTTACACGCCGCCAGGAAAGCAACCTTGGGACGATGCTGTTACTATGGTTTTAAAATATGCCGAAATTCCGTTTACTCCAATTTATGATGAAGCGGTTTTGAGTGATCAATTAGTTTTATATGACTGGTTGCACTTGCATCACGAGGATTTTACGGGACAATATGGTAAATTTTATAGTCAATATAGAAATGCACCTTGGTATATTGAACAAAAAAATCAAGCTGAATTTTTAGCCAAAAAATTAGGGTACAACAAAGTTTCCGAAGAAAAATTGGCTGTTGCCAAAAAAATACGAGATTTTGTAATTGGAGGCGGATTTATGTTTGCAATGTGTTCTGCAACCGATAGTTTTGATATTGCTTTGGCAGCTGATGGTGTAGATATTTGTGAACCAATGTTTGATGGTGATGATAGCGAGGCCAATTATCAATCGAAAATTGACTATACCAAAACTTTCGCTTTTAAAGATTTTATTTTAGATCGAAGGCCTGAACATTATGAATTTTCTGATATTGACATGACTGATAAACGAAGAATTCCGATGGAGAAAGATTACTTTACTTTAATGGATTTTTCAGCAAAATGGGATGTTATTCCAACTATGTTATGTCAAAATCATACTTCGCTAGTAAAAGGTTTTATGGGTCAAACGACTTCATTTGACAGAAAATTAATTAAAACAAATGTTCTAGTACTTGGAGAATGCCAACTTAATGAAGAAGCTCGCTACATTCACGCTCAAAAAGGAAAAGGATTTTTTACTTTTTTTGGCGGACATGATCCGGAAGATTATCAACACAAAGTAGGCGATGAACCAACAGTATTAGATTTACATCCAAATTCACCTGGTTTTCGTTTGATTTTAAATAATGTACTTTTTCCTGCGGCTAAAAAGAAAAAGCAAAAAACCTAGTTAATGAATTATCAATCAATTTTAGAATCTATTTATCAAGAGTCAAAGCTTCTTCCAGTAATCGGAAATGTTGCCTCAACAATTCCAGAGTTAGCCAAAGTGAATAATAGTAAATTTGGTATTCATCTTACTACAATTTCGAAAGACGATTTTGGTGTTGGCGATAGTAATGAAAAATTTTCTATACAATCCGTTTCAAAAGCTTTAACGGTTGCCTTTGCCGTTTCATTTTTAGATGAAAAAATTTGGACTCGGGTAGGAGTGGAGCCTTCAGGAAGTTCTTTTAATTCTTTGGTTCAATTAGAATATGAAAAAGGTATTCCACGAAATCCATTTATCAATGCTGGTGCACTCGTAATTGCTGATATGTTAGTTTCACAATTGAAAAATCCAAAACAAGATTTTTTAAATTTTATTAGAAAAATATCAGGTAATGAAGCCATAAATTACAATGAAAAAGTGGCACAATCTGAAAAAAATACTGGTTTTAGAAATGCTGCATTATGTAATTTTTTAAAATCATTTGGTAATATTAATAATGAGGTTGAAATTGTTTTAGATTTTTATTTTCATCAATGTTCTCTTGAAATGAGTTGTAAAGAATTGGCTCATTCTTTTTTCTTTTTTGCAAATGAAGGAAAATCGATAATTGAAGAACAGATTTTGACTAAAAGCCAAGTTAAACGTTTAAATGCAGTAATGCAAACTTGCGGTTTTTATGATGAATCGGGTGAGTTTACCTATAAAGTTGGTTTACCTGGAAAAAGTGGTATAGGTGGTGGGATAGCTGCATTATATCCTAAAAAATTTGTTGTAGTAACTTGGTCTCCACGGTTAAATGAAAAAGGGAACTCTGAATTAGGTATGTTTGCGCTGGAATTATTGACTACTAAAACTGGAATGTCAATTTTTTAATTTTGGCGTGACTATTCTTGCATTGTATGATACACGTTCATAACGTCATCATCTTCTTCCATCTTTTCGATTAGTTTTTCAACATCTGCCATTTGGGCCTCAGTTAATTCTTTAGTAATTTGAGGAATTCGTTCAAAACCAGACGATAGAATTTCAATATTTCTTGATTCTAGTTCTTTTTGAATAGCACCAAAGCATTCAAAAGGTGCATATATTAAAATTCCATCTTCGTCAGCAAAAATTTCTTCTGCTCCAAAATCAATAAATTCCAATTCCATCTCTTCAATATCAATATTATTGTTTGGAATTCGGAAATTACACGTATGGTCAAACATAAATTCAACCGATCCTTGTGTACCCAAGGTGCCGTTGCATTTATTAAAATAACTGCGAACGTTAGCTACTGTTCTATTATTATTATCGGTAGCAGTTTCAATTAAAATGGCAATTCCGTGCGGAGCATATCCTTCAAAAAGTTGTTCTTTATAATTAGCAGTATCTTTGTCAGTTGCTTTTTTTATGGCTCTTTCAACATTTTCTTTTGGCATATTAACAGCCTTTGAATTTTGAATTACGGCACGCAATCTTGAGTTGGCTTCGGGGTTTGGGCCACCTTCTTTAACTGCCATTACAATATCTTTTCCAATTCTAGTAAACGCTTTTGCCATGGCCGACCAGCGTTTCATTTTTCTTCCTTTTCTAAATTCGAATGCTCTTCCCATCTTTTAATTTTATTTGTGCAAAAAATCTCTTTCAATTTCAAAAATCAAATACAATAATCAATTTCAATTTCAATTTTTCTTAATAGCTGTTTGAGCCTGTCATTGATTTTTAAAATTATTATTAATTATTTTTTATAAAAAGGTAATTTAACCACTTTTGCAGCAACATTATTGTTTCTAATTTGAATAAAAATTTCGCTTTCAATGACCGAAAACTCAGTGGTAACATAGCCCAAACCAATTCCTTTACCCAAACTTGGCGACATTGTTCCCGAAGTTACTATTCCTATTTTATTTCCATCTTTATTTACAATTTCGTAATCGTGACGCGGAATTCCACGTTCTGTCAATTCAAAACCAACTAATTTTCGGCTAACTCCAGCTTCTTTTTGGGCTTTTAAATTTTCAGAATTCGTAAAGTCTTTATTAAATTTTGTAATCCAACCCAAACCTGCTTCCAATGGTGAAGTAGAGTCGTTTATATCATTTCCGTACAAACAAAATCCCATTTCCAAACGCAAAGTATCTCTTGCTGCCAAGCCAACTGGCTTAATTCCAAACGCTTTTCCAGCTTCAAAAACCTTGTTCCAAACCTGTTCTACTTCGCTATTTTTACAATAAATTTCAAAACCACCCGAACCAGTGTAACCAGTTGCCGAAATAATTACGTGCTCAATTCCAGCAAAATCTGCCACTTCAAAATGATAATATTTAATTGCCGATAAATCAATTGAAGTCAACGATTGCATGGCCTCAACTGCTTTTGGACCTTGAATTGCCAATAACGAATAGTCATCCGACAAATCTTTCATTTCAACTCCTAAATCGTTATATTGCGATATCCATTTCAAATCTTTTTCAATATTCGAAGCGTTTACAACCAACAAATATTGATTTTCTTTCATTCTGTAAACAATCAAATCATCAACAATTCCGCCATCATTATTTGGCAAACACGAATATTGCGCTCGTCCAATTTCCAAAACCGAAGCATCATTCGAAGTTACTTTTTGAATCAAAGCCAACGCATTTTCGCCAGTTAGCAAAAATTCGCCCATGTGTGAAACATCAAAAACGCCAACTCCATTTCGAACAATTTCGTGCTCAGCATTCACACCTTCATAAGAAACTGGCATGTTGTAACCTGCAAACGGAACTAATTTTGCACCCAAACTTTCGTGAATGTGCGTTAATGCTGTATTTTTCATTTTACTTTTTTAAATTTTTGAGATTGCTAAAATAAGTAAAATTTTATAGAACAACTAGTATTTTTTTGAAGCAATTTCCAGCTTTACGTTACAATCTTTTTTGTTTTTAAAGAAAAACAAAAAAGGATTTCCACTGCAATCTGGGCTAGGCTCAAGTTGTTACTTAAAATCTACTTTTTTAAAAGATATTTTTTCAAATCATTGTAATTAGAAATTTTTAAACTCGCTTTTTCTTTCCCTAAAACGCTTTCAATTTGCTTCGGAATATCCAGTTTTAAACCTAAAGTGGGTTCCACAACATCCAAAAATTTAATCGGATGAGCCGTTTCTAAAAAAACACCAATCGAGTTCGGTTGTTTTTCCATTTCTTTCTTTAAACCTAAAAAACCAATTGCGCCGTGAGGTTCGGCAACATAATTACTATTTTCGTAAATACTTTTCATTGTCATTTTAGTTTCTTTATCAGTAAAAGTATATGAAGAAAAATCTTTTTTAAACTCATTCAAATCATTGTTGTAAAGTTCCTGAATTCGAACAAAATTACTCGGATTTCCAACATCCATAGCATTTGAAATTGTCGCAAATGATGGTTTTGGGTCGTAATTTCCGCCTTTTAAAAACCTTGGAACGGTATCATTTATGTTAGTAGAAGCAACAAAGTGTACAATCGGCAAACCCAATTTTTTAGCAATAATTCCTGCACAAATATTCCCGAAATTACCACTCGGGCACGAAACAATTAATGGTTTATTGTGTTTTTTCAATTCTTTATATGCAAAGAAAAAGTAAAACATTTGTGGCAACCAACGCGCAATATTTATGGAGTTTGCAGAAGTTAAATTTTGAGATTTCAAATCATCATCCAAAAAAGCCAATTTCACCATATCTTGGCAATCATCAAAAACTCCGTCCACTTCAAGAGCAGTTATGTTTTGTCCCAAAGTGGTCAACTGCCGTTCTTGAATATCACTAACCTTTCCTGAAGGATATAAAATGACCACTTCAACTCCTTTTACACCCAAAAATCCGCTGGCAACTGCGCCACCAGTATCGCCTGATGTTGCAACTAAAACCGTGTTTTTTTGGTCAATATTTCTATTAAAATAGGCCAAACATCTACTCATAAATCGAGCACCTACATCTTTAAAAGCCATTGTTGGTCCGTGAAATAATTCTAATGAAAACACATTATTTTCCACTTCAATCAACGGAAAATCAAAGCACAATGTTTCGTTTATAATTTGTTTTAGTTCCGTTTCTGGAATTTCAGCACCAACAAACTGTTTTATGGTTTCAAAAGCAATTTCTTCATTGGATAAATTTTCAATATTCTCAAAAAACGAATCTGGCAATTTTGTTAGTTTTTCAGGAAAATATAAACCTTTATCTGGCGCTAATCCTTGAATTACTGCTTGCTGAAAAGTTACTTTATGAGATTTATTATTTAGGCTGTAATAGTTCATTTTTTGAGAATCGTATAATGTATAATTGTAAAATGTATATGTAAAATCGTTTTAAAACTTAAAGATTTAAATGTTTAATTATAAAATTTCTTTTACGCCAAAATCATTAATTTTTGAAATATGAATATCGAATTCAATTTCGGTATTTTGATAACTTTTACTCATTGCATCAGCAACTTTTTTAGCATTTTCTTGTCCTTTGCACAACGCAAAAATGGATGGACCAGAACCTGAAATTCCAGCACCCAAAGCACCGTTTTCCATAGCGCTATTTTTAACTGCATCAAAGTTAGTAATTAATCCTTTTCGTAAAGGTTCAACAATTACATCTTGTAGCGAACGACCAATTAAATCGTAATCTTTTGAATACAATCCGGCAATTAATCCTCCTAAATTTCCCCATTGCGTAATGGCACTTTTTAACGAAATCATGGGTTGCAAAACGGCTCGTGCCTCAATAGTTTTAACTTCAATATTCGGATGCAAAACTACAACAACCAATTCTTCTGGACTTTCAATTTTTACAATATCCAACGGATAGTAGCCTCGAACCAAGGTAAATCCGCCTAAAAGACAAGGCGCAACGTTATCGGCGTGAGCACTTCCGCTAGCTAAGACTTCGCCTTGCATTGCAAAATGAACTAATTCTTTTCGTGAAAACGGTTTTCCTAACAATTCATTTATTCCGAAAACTGCTCCAGCGGCACTTGCTGCACTGCTGCCAATTCCGCTTCCGGCTTTTATTTTTTTATGAATTTCAATTTCAAATCCAAACTCGGTTTTTATTTTGTTTAATAATGCTAAACCTGCAACTCCAGCTACGTTTTTTTCAGTTTCTAAAGGTAAATTTGCTCCAGTAATTTGGGTTATTTTGATTCCTTTTCCCGATACTTTTCTGATAATCATTTCATCGCCAATGCCTTCCAAGCATAAACCCATCACGTCAAATCCGCAGTTTAAATTGGCTATGGTTGCTGGGCAAAATATTTTTATTTCGTTCATTTACAATTGTTTAAAGGTTTAAGAGTTTGAAAGTTTAAGGGTTGAACCATTTAAAACAATTTAAACTCATTAAACAATATTATACATTTCCTATCCGAATTACATCCGCAAATATACCAGAAGCCGTAACCGCAGCACCAGCACCAGCACCTTTTATTATTAAGGGTTGGTCAACATATCTATCGGTAAAAAACGCTACAATATTGTCTTTTCCTTCCAAATTGTAAAACGGACTTTCTTTCGGAATTAATTGCAATCCAACGCTGGCTTTACCGTTTTCAAATTTGGATACAAACTTCAATCTACAGTCTTTTTGTTTCGCATCTGAAAGTAAGTTTTCAAAATGAGTTGCATTTGCAATTAGCGATTTAAAAAACGATTCATTATCTGTTGTTTTCATACATTCGTCGGGCAAAAAGCAATTGTTTTCAATGTCTTCCATTTCCATTTTATAGCCACTTTCACGAATCAATATC
>JBBRCJ010000067.1:0-13874 GCA_038204955.1 Flavobacteriales bacterium | reverse complement strand
ATAGAAAGCTGTTTTTAGCGAAGTTGGTACTTTTGTTTCAATTTCACATACAACTCCAGCTTTTATTTTGATTTTTTTGGTGATAAACTTCAAATATTTTTTTAAGTTATAAGTTAATGATGCCATTAATACATGCTTATTGGCACTTTTTATGCCTCCAGACCGCTAGGATTTGTAATCAAACAATGTCAACAGCTAGATAGATCCAAGAGGGTACTCAAGACTAGATACGTGTAACCGATTAAGGGAAATTCCTAGAATGTGTTGCATCACTAAAAATACAACTATTTGGTGTTTCTTACAAGTATTGGTATATTTGTTTGATGGATTGTGCAAGTTTTTTCGCAGTCTGACGTTGTGCGACATTTAACTGTAGAAGTGTAAAAAACTAAATTTAGGAATATTTACAAATAACAAAATTATAATGCTATTAAATTTCCCTGAACAAATTATTGATGATTTTATAATCCCTGCTTTTACTGCAAATGAAGGAGAAATTATTATAATTGAAATTCTTGGAGGTCCCAAATTTAGAAACTTAACTCTTAAATTAAATAGCGTTTTTACAACTCAAAATTCAAGTTTCAAATATGTTGAACACATACAAACTAATTCGCTTTTAAGATTTATTTTTCCTCTAACAGTTGAAAAGTATCTTACGAATTGTGGACCAAATATATTTTACAGAAATAAAATATATGAAGTTAATTGGATGAAACCAAAAATAAAAGTGAACACATTAGCAGGAAGTCTTAAAAGATTACTAAGCTTATATAAAACGTTGACTTTTACAAAGAATATTATTATTGATTTAGTTGGAGTTGACCCAATTGGAGGAGTTGAAATTTACCAAATATTGAAAAATAACAAAAATGAAAAAGGAACTACAATCTTATTTGATACGTGTAATGAGTTTGAAAATGATTGTTCAAAATTTATAAAAGTGAAATATATTGGAGAATAAATAGCGTGTATAAAATAACCGATCGTACAACAGCCGTTACAAGAGATTTGGATATTTGGCTTAATTTAGAAATGGTTTTGTACTTCGGAAATTTGTCCTTAACCGAAAGACAACTAATATTAAAATTAGGATTAGGGGAATTTTTAATGAAAAAAATATGACGTTTGTTGGCAAAGCTCTTACTTAAAATAGTTTTGGTCATTAATATAAATTTTAATTCTGCATTTATCTTATTCTTTAAATGATTTCAACCCAATTAAAAATTTAAACCTCCTGTAAAAACACTTCATCCTAAAAAAACAACAATTCGGTAACAACAAATTTTATATTTTTGAAGTTCGATGTTTCTTTGCTACATCAAAAAACAAAAAATATGAAAACTATATTTACAACATTTATTTTACTAATTTCTTTTTTAGGATTTTCACAAAACACCATTTCTGGAAAAGTTATTGACGCCAAAAAGAAACCAATTACTGGAGCCAATATCTTTATTGAAGGCACTTATGACGGAGCAACAAGTGATGAAAAAGGAAATTTTTCATTTGAAACTGCTGCTACAGGAACTCAAAAATTACAAATATCCTTTTTAACTTCCGAAACTTTAACGGAAACTATTGATGTTGCCAATTGTAAAGATAAAACTTATGTTTTACAAGAAAGTGTAAACACTTTGGATGCCGTTGTGATTTCGGCAGGAACTATGAATACTGGCGAAAAATCAAGAATTTCAATGTTAAAATCATTAGATATTGTAACCACAGCGGGTTCAAATGCAAATATAGTTTCGGCTTTGCAAACCTTACCAGGAACCAATAATGTTGGTGAAGATGGTCGTTTATTTGTTAGAGGTGGCGAAGCCGATGAAACTCAAACTTATGTTGACGGTATGCGAGTAGCTCAGGCTTATGGTGCGCAAACGGCCAATGTGCCTTCACGCGGAAGATTTTCTCCATTTTTATTTAGTGGAATTTCCTTTTCAACTGGCGGCTATTCTGCCGAATATGGCGAAGCGCTTTCGAGTGTTTTACTTTTAAATTCAAATGATGAGGAGCAAGAAAATAAAACCGAATTGCAAATAATGTCGGTAGGATTAGGTTACGCTAAAGCCAATAAATGGAAAAATAATTCCATTCGGGTTAATACATCGTATATCAATTTAGCTCCTTATCAAAAATTAGTGCCGCAACTTGTTGATTGGAACAAACCATTTCAATCGCTATCGGGTGAAGCCATATTCAGAAAAACGTTTACACGAGGTATTTTTAAATTATACGTAGCATTTGATGATTCAAGATTCGATTTAAACCAAGAAAGTATCAATTCTATTACTAAAAACCGAGTTAATTTGAATAACGACAACTTGTACGTTAATTCCAATTACACTACAAAATTTGGCGAAGGTTGGCAGTTTACTACTGGTTTTAGTTACGGTTTAGGAAAAAACAAAGTGGATCTTAATTTGGATAATGTAAATAATACAGAAAACGCATCGCATTTAAAATTCAAATTTAGAAAATCATTTTCAGATAAAATAAAATTGTCGTTTGGTTCGGATTATTTTGTAACTAATTTTAATGAAAATTTCAGTTCAAATTCTGGCACTACTTTTAGAAGCGGTTACAACGCAAATATTCTGGCTTCTTTTGCCGAAGCTGATATTTTTTTATCAAGTAAATTTGCAATAAAAGCAGGCTTTAGAATTGCAAATAACGCAATGTTACACGAAACAACTTTTGCACCTCGATTTTCATTGGGATATAAAGTGGCAAAAAATTCAACTATTTCACTTGCTTACGGAAGTTTTACTCAAGCACCAAAACAAGACTATTTGAAATATGTTGATTATCTTTCATCAGAAAAAGCATCTCATTATATTTTAAATTTCAATTACAGCAAAAATAAACAAACACTTCGTACAGAAGTTTATTTTAAAGATTATGCTAATTTGATAAAATTTAACACTATTGCACCTCAATTTAATTCGGATTATAATAATGACGGAACAGGCTATGCAAAGGGTTTAGAGATTTTTTGGAGAGATGGAAAATCATTTAAAAATTTAGAATATTGGATTTCCTATTCTTATATAGATACGAAACGTGATTATAGAAACTTTACATCAAAAGTTACTCCAAGTTTCGTTGCGGATCATTCTATTTCACTGGTAGGAAAGTACTTTATCACCGATTGGAAATCGCAAATAAGTGTTACACAAAGTTTTGCTACAGGACGACCTTACAATAACCCAAATGAAACTGCTTTTATGAATGGAAAAACAAGAGAATACAATAACTTGAGTTTGAGCTGGGCGTATTTAATATCTTCTCAAAAAATTCTCTATTTTTCAGTAAATAATGTATTGCAAACGCCCAATGTTTTTGGGTATGAATATGCAAATAATAAAAATGCTAATGGAATTTATGACAGACGAGCCATCACTCCTACAGCCGATAGCTTCTTTTTTCTAGGATTTTTTATGACCATTAGTAATGATAAAAAGGACAATCAGTTGAAGAATCTTTAGAAAAAGTTTCTGAGTTCCTGAGTTGCTAAGATTCTAAGTTTTCAAATTGTTTAGGTTTCAAAAATCTTAGCAACTTAGCAACTTTTTTACTTAACAACTTAAAAAAACAATTCATCCATAAAAATCAATAGTTCAGTAATAATCAATTTTTAAACGAATAAAAGCACTTTAAATTTGTATCATAATAATTAAGGAATTAAGATTTTAGATTTAGGAATTACAATATCAAAAGTCAATATCAAAAATCAAAAAACAATTCATCCGTAAAAATCAACAGTTCAGTAAGAATCAATTTTTAAACGAATAAAAGCACTTTAAATTTGTATAATAATTAGGATTTTAGATTTAGGAATTTAATTCGCACAAAACAAGATTAAACAATTTAAACCAAAATAAACAACATTAAACATTTAAACAATTTAAACCAAATTAAACATTTTAAACAATCACATTATGAAAAATTCAATTTTAGTTATCGCATTATTTTTAGCAACAACGTTTGCAAACGCTCAAGGGCAATTTGAACAAGGAATGGGAAAAGCTTTAGGACTTTGGGGAGCCGGAAACGCTACCGAAGCATCAGCACTATTTGAGAGAATTGCAGCTGCAGATAAAACCTCTTGGTTACCTAATTATTATGTTGCATTAGTAAATACAACTGAAGCTTTTAATCCGAAAAATAAAGAAAACTTGACACCTTTGTTAGCAAAAGCAAATGCAGCTTTGGATATTGAATTAACCAAAACACCAAACAATGCGGAACTTTTAGTTGTTAAAGCAATGGCAATGACCGCACTTTTAGCCTCCGACCCTATGAACTACGGTATGACTATGTCACCAAAAATCACAGCACTTTACACTCAAGCTGGAATGATTGCACCCGAAAACCCTAGAGTGGTTATGAGTAAGGCTGAATTTGCAATTGGAGGTGCAAAATGGACTGGAGTTGATGTAAAAAGTTTGTGTAAAGACCTTGAAAAATCAGTATCTTTATTTGCTACTTTTAAACCAGAAACTCCATTTTCACCATCTTGGGGATTGGATAGAGCACAAAATGCTTTAAAAAATTGTAAATAAAATTGTTAAAAGTTATGGGTTAAGAGTACTAAACACTTAACCTGTAACGCTTAACTTAATGACTAAAAAAAATGAACACAACCTATTTTAATTTCAAAAAAACATTTTATTTATCAATCGCAATTTTTATTGTACTACAGTTTTTGAATATTGTTACTGGTTCCGTTTTTCATTTTGACAATCATTTACTAATAAATTTTGGATTTACAACATTATACACTTTTTCACTTTCATATGCCAATGGACAAGTATTTTGCTATTTAGATAAGATTTATGCAACAGAACGATTTTCATCAAAACGATTAATTATAGGGTTTATAGCTACGTTCTTAGTATCATTATTAGTGATATTTCTATTACATTTTTTTGAAGAAGTACTAATTAATCGAAAATCATTTCAAGAATTTATTACAAATGAAAAACCTCAAAATTACGTTGTATCAATAATTATAACCTTTTTTGTTTCACTTACAATATATAGTTTACAGTTTTTTAAAGCATATCAAGAAAACAAAGTACAACAACAAAAAATTATTGCAGGAACTGCAAATGCAAAATTTGAAAGTTTAAAAAACCAGATAGATCCGCATTTTTTGTTCAATAGTTTAAACGTTTTAAGTTCATTAATAGAAGAAAACCCAGATAATGCTCAAAAATTCACCACATCGTTATCAAAAATTTACCGCTATGTTTTGGAGCAAAAAGATAAAGAACTAGTAACGGTTGCCGAAGAATTAGCATTTGCAAAAACGTATATGAATTTGCTAAAAATGCGTTTTGAAAACAGTATAACATTTGAATTACCTGAAAATTTTTCGAACGATGAAGCCAAAGTAGTCCCGTTATCATTACAATTGCTGCTCGAAAACACTATAAAACACAATGTAGTTTCGGAACAAAAACCATTACATATTAAAATTTTTATCGAAAATAATGCTTTAGTAGTTCAAAACGATTTACAAAAAAAAGAGGTACTTGGCGACCGAAAAGGAGTCGGACTTCAAAACATTATCAGTCGATACGCCATTTTAACCAATAGAGAAGTTTCAATTATTCAATCACCAACCCAATTTTCGGTTTATTTACCGATATTGAGTAAACAAATCAACATTATGGAAACAAATACAAATTATTCTGAAAACACCGCTTACAATAGAGCAAAACAACAAGTCGAAAAATTAAAAGGATTTTACGGAAATCTTACCTCATACTGCATTGTAATTCCGCTTTTAATTTTTATAAACTTAACCACCGATTCAAGACACTTATGGTTTTTTTGGCCAATGGCAGGTTGGGGATTCGGTTTAATTTTTCATGGACTTTCAGTTTTTGGACTAACATCAAACTGGGAAGAACGCAAAATTAATGAATTGATGAATAAAAACAACGAGCAAAAAAACACTTGGAAATAACCTTAAAAAATCAGAAATTATGGAAATTTTATCAAACAATAATCAGCAATTACAATACGAAATTGCCGCAAAACGAGTAAAAAAAATCAAAGGATTTTACGTTCATCTTACAGTATATTGTGTTGTAAATATGTATATTATTTATTTCAATATTCAAAATTTGAATCCTGGCGAAAGTTATTTTCAATTCAAAAATTTCATTACTGCTTTCTTTTGGGGCATCGGTTTAGTTGCGCAAGCAGTTAGTGTTTTTGGTCCCAATATTGTTTTTGGAAAAACTTGGGAAGAGAAAAAAATAAAACAATATATGGAAAAAGACCAACAACAAACTCAAAAATGGAACTAAAATGAGACGAAATAAAAATTATTTAGAGAATTTAAGTGAATATGAAATTGCAAAAAATAAAGTTCAAAAATTGAAACGGTATTATATATCCTTATTTTTTTATTGCATTGGTTTAACTTTTTATTTGTTAAAAGAATTTGGAAATATAAGATTTAACTTTTTTCCAATACATTTTTTAAATTGGTTTGTAATGTCAATATGGACTTACATAATTATTGCAAAAACGATAAAGTTATATATTCAACAGTCGTTTTTTGGTAGCAATTGGGAACAACGAAAAATAAGTAAAATTATGCAAAAAGAAAACCAACAAACCCAAAAATGGAGTTAGTATTTTTAAAATGATTTATTATTTTAGTAATTCAAAATTTTAGCAGGATACAACTAAGTAAATGGAAAAGATATTCAAATTAATACTAATAATTCACATCGTTTTTGGAAGTATTGGTTTAATAACAGGAACCCTAAACATTGCAAGAAAAAAAGGTGATAAATCTCATTTTTTAGTAGGTAAACTATTTTTGTTTTCAATGATTATTAATGCAATTGCTGGTTTTGTAATGTCAATAATGCACAACAATTTATTTTTATTAATCGTTGCAGTTTTTAGTTTCTATATGGTTTGTACTGGGCAACGAATCTTGTCATTAAAAAACTTATTAAACAAGCAACATCCAAAAATTATAGATTATTTTTTAACTTTCGGAATGTTTTTATTCGGAATTGGATTTATTGTTTTCGGGGGTTATTTACTTTTTAATCATAACAATTTTGGTGTTGTTTTGTTGGTTTTTGGAATGATAAGTATTTTAATGGTTAAAACCGATTTAAAATTGTACAATGGAAATTCAAAATTTAAAAACTATTGGTTGTTAATTCATTTACAACGCATGATTGGAGCATATATAGCATCGGTAACCGCATTTATAGTAACCGTTGACAAATACAATTTAGGGGTAATTGCTTGGTTGTTACCAACTGTAATTTTGGTGCCATTAATTGTAAAATGGAGCAGAAAATATGCAGTTAAATTAGTGTAATTTCAATATTGAAACTAATTTTAAAACTTAGAAACTCACAATATCAATAACTTAGAAACTTAAAGGAAAGAATGAATATTATTATAATTGAAGACGAAAAACCAGCAGCACGTTTATTACAAAGAAAGGTTGAAAAACTTGGTTTTGCTGTAAATCAAATGCTGCATTCCGTTCAAGAATCTATAGAATGGTTTCAAAACAATAATCATCCCGATTTAATATTTCTTGATATTCAACTATCCGATGGTTTATCATTTGAAATTTTTGAAAAAGTTGAGATCAAATCATCTGTGATTTTCACAACTGCTTATGATGAATATGCTTTACGAGCGTTTAAACTCAATAGTATTGATTATTTATTAAAACCAATTGATGAGGATGAATTGGAAATTGCAATTAATAAATTTAAACAGCAACAAGCCAAACCCGAAATTCAACAATTTGATTTTGATCAAATAAAACGAATGCTGGTAAATCCAGCCGAAAAAACATTTAAAACTCGCTTTACTGTAAAAATTGGGCAACATTTAAAAGTGATTTCCAATGAAGAAATTGAATGTTTTTATTCTGAAAATAAAGGAACCTACATTCATACTATTGACAATAGAGATTATTTAATTGACCCAATTTTAGAAGTAGTAGAAAACGAATTGAACCCTAAAGATTTTTTTCGGGTGAGCCGAAAATTTATTATTCCTCTCAAAGCGATTAAAGAAATTCAAGTTTACAGCAATTCACGATTAAAAGTAATTTTACCAACATTTAAAGATGATGAAGTAATTGTAAGTCGTGAAAAAGTTCAAGAATTTAAAACTTGGTTGGGGTAAAAAAGTTTAAAATTGTTTCAAGTTTTTTTGTTTCAACTTTTAAACTTGAAACCTGAAACTTTATTTAGACTATAAACCGTTTCCTAATTTGAATCATTATAAAAATAAAAATAGTAAACACTATAAAAAAAGGAACAATATATTCAATCAAGCCTAAAGGAAGCATAACTGCAATTAAAAGCAATTGAAAACCCAACCCGTAAACCGAAAGTAAAGTCATAAACCAATTTGGAAACGTTTTCACTTTATAAGCTTCTTTATCTAAAAAATGAATAATTTTATCGAAAACGCCATAAACAATTGTATAAATTCCGAATAAAATATTTACAACTTGTTGCTTTTCACCAGGTAACGCTTTTGGAGTTTTATATTCAAAAATTTTACTAGTAGTGTCACCTCCAACCGATTTATTTCTTAAAATTACATAATAATAATTGTACAAAGTACCTTGCAATTGAATTCCGAAAAAAGCAAAAAGTGTAAACCAAATGTTGGTTTGAGAAACATAACAAATCGTCATAAAAAACATAAAGTTCAAAATAATATCGAAAACACTATCTAAATATCTGCCTGAATAAGAAGGTGTTTTTTTTAATCGTGCCAATTCTCCATCGGCAGCATCAATTCCTGATTTTAAGATTATAAAAAAACCAGCCCATAAATAATGATTGTTTAAGATACAAAATATAGCCATTACACCTGAAATTCCAAACAATAGAGTAACGTGAATTGGCGTAAAACGCGTGTTTTTTAAAGAATTGGCTAACCATTTTCCAAAAAATCTTCCATAATCTGATAAATCTAGAAATTTATCTGCATCGGCAAGTTTGGACATTTAATAAAATTCAAAAAAGTAATTGACAATATAGTCTGATTACAAAAGTAAGTAAAATTTACAATTTATTGATATTAGTTTAACAATTAAAAAATATTTTAAGGTGAACAGAAGTTAAAGTTACTCAATATATAATTTGGTTTCTGTCAAATTCATAATTTAGCAATTAAAAAATAAATAAAAAATCATTTCTATAAATTCTAAACAGTATGGCTATTCCAAGTTTAAAAATTATTGATGCATTACGCAAAACCGCTAATCAAATTCAAAATGGTTCTCGCTATGAATGGGGACATATGGGCAGTTGCAATTGTGGGAATTTAGCGCAAACAATTACTACCTTTTCAAGAGCCGAAATTCAAAAATATGCTATAGAAAAACGTGGCGATTGGAACGAACAATTAATCGACTATTGTCCAACTTCTGGTTTTCCGATGGATTTAATTATTGAAAAAATGATTGATTTCGGATTTTCAAAACAGGACTTACGACATTTAGAATGGCTTTCTGATACTGAAATTGTACAAGAAGTTTTGAAAGATAAATCAATTACACATTTGAGCCGCAACTCAAAATCGGATACCATTTTATATATGAAAACTTGGGCTAAATTGTTGGAAGACAAATTAATTGAACCGATTATATTACCCAATATTGATAACATTAAACCAAGTTTTCAATTAGTCTAACTTAAGTATTTAAAAATTTCAAAATCCTATAATTTTAATTTATAGGATTTTTTTATCGGCAATAATATTAATATTCATTTTAACATTGTCGGATAATATAAAACTACTTCCACCAACTTTAAATTTTCGACGGTTAATTTCAAAATTGCATTTCAAACTTAAATTAGTTTCTTTTTCAGAGATTATTAGTTCTAAATTTATAAGTTTGCTAATTCCTTTTATAGTCAAATTTCCTTCTACATTGTACCTGTTTAACCTTGATATAGCTTCAATTTTAGTAGATTTAAAAGTAATTAAATCAAATTTTTCAACGTCAAAATATTCTTCTTTTCGTAAATGTTTATCTCTGTCTTTAATTCCAGTATCAACAGAATTTGAATTTATTGAAAAATTCATTTGGGACTTTTTTAAATCATTAGCATTAAAAATCATTTCGCCTTGTAAAACAGTAAAAAATCCTCTTACATTTAAGCCTAAATTTTTAATAACAAATTCGACTTTACTGTTTTGACTATTTGCAATATAATTTTGAGACATAGAATGGTTAGTTAAAAATAAGAATATTAAAATTTTAAAAATTTTCATTAATTGGCGTTTTTTGGTTTTCTAAAATTAAATAAAACTGAACGCCAAAAAGTAAAGAGGCAATTGTTAAATGTATTGGTTGTGAAGCAAATGGAAAATCAAAATAATACATTGCAACTCCAGTAAAAATTTCCATTCCAATCAACATTAAAACCCAATTTAGTTTTTTAAATCCAAGAATTAGTTTTCTGTTTTGATAAAATAAATACCCGTTCAATACTAAAACTATTAGAGATGTAGATCGATGTATGTAAAAAATCAATTTTGGATTTTGCAACCATAAAATAGGTTCGGTTAAACCATTTTTTATTACTTCATCTATAGTTTGTCTCACTTGAGTACCCATAATTATTTGAATTACAGTTATTAATAATGCAAAGCGAAGAGTTTTTTTAAAATTTGGAGGTAAAATAGGTGCGTTAACCGTTGGAGGTACTTGAGTCTTGAAACTTGAAACAAAAATCACATACAAAATTAAAGCAACGATGAGCAATGCAACAATCATATGAGTCGTAATTTTAAACGGACTTAAATTAGAATCAACAACAGTTTTTCCCAACCAAGCTTGAAATCCCATCATAAAAACAACAAACCAAGAAAAAATAGTAACTTTTTTATCAATTTTCCAATACCAAAAAGAACCAATAGCCATTGCTAAACAAGCCAATCCACCGAGTGCTCCTACCAATCGATTAATGTATTCAATCCAAGTTTGATAGACATTAAAAATAGCATAATCGTGCTTGGTGTATTTTTCCCAATTTAAAGAATCAAAATTTGCCTTAGTTTTAAAATTAAATTTAGCAACTAATAAAACTTCATCTTTAATAATGACTTGTCCTTTTTCAAAATCACGATTTGGTGTCCAAGTAAGTTGCGATAATTCGGTAGGTGGAATATAATATCCAAAACATTTTGGCCAATCAGGACAACCCATTCCTGAACCCGTCATTCGAACCAATGCTCCAGCAATTATTACTAAATAAACTAAAATTAATGCCGTTTTGGCTATTGTAGGGAATATATTTTTCATTTTACGCAGTTGCGTTTTTTTATTTTATTGGGAATTCTTTTGGGTTTTGTCTGGTGTCCCAAACATCAAGTACAATGATTTCTGTATCAGTAATGTTATACAAAATATAAAAATCACGAACTAATCGTTTTCTTATATCAGGTTTAGTGATTTTTTCAGAACTTAAAGGATAATCTGCAACAATTAATAAATGCTCATTGAAAAGATTTCTTAATTTCTTTGAGAAGATCGAAGATTTATTTCGTTTATTCCAATAGTCAAATATCTCTTTTCGACTTTCGAGTGATGCTAAAGTCCACGTAATTTTTCTTCCTCTTCCTCGAACCATTTGTCTAAATCTTTTTCAGCCTCTTCGTGAGTCATATATTGACCATTTCGATATTGCTCCAATGAAATTTCTATTCTTCTTCGTTCCTCAGGAGTAAAAATCCTAATATCACTATCATTTTTGTCAATTTGAAGAAATTGTTTAATTTGTTCTAAGATTTTTACATCATCAATAGAAGAAATATTTTCAATTATTTCGGCTTTAAGTTCAAGTGTACTCATAATCGATTTTTTTATGTAAATTTAATAAAAATTATTCAAGTTTTTATACTTTTTTTAATCCCATTTTGGAAGCTCTTTTAATTACAAATTCATAAGCCGCTTCATATTCATTTGCAATTTCACCTTCTAAAATGGCTTCTTTTACGGCTTCTTTTAAAACACCAATTTCTCGTGAAGGCTTTAAATTAAATATAACCATAATTTGTTCACCAGTTATTGGTGGTTGAAAATTTCGTATGGAATCTTTCTCTTCAACTTCAATAATTTTTTGACGCACTAAATCAAAATTTTTATGATATTTTTTAAATTTAGCGGGATTCTTAGTTGTAATATCTGCTTCGCACAAAGTCATTAAATTTTCAACATCATCACCTGCATCAAAAACCAATCTTCGTACAGCCGAATCAGTTACAATATCGTCTGCCAAAATAATAGGCCGTGAACTCATTGTAACCATTTTTTGAACAAATTTCATTTTTTGATTCAAAGGCATATGCAATCTTTCAAAGATTTTCTTTGCCATTTTTCCTCCTAAAAATTCATGTCCGTGAAACGTCCAGCCTTGTTTTTGGTTGAATTTTTTTGTAGGAGCTTTTCCAATGTCATGCAATAATGCAGCCCAGCGTAACCATACGTCATTAGTATTTGGGCAAATATTATCAACCACTTCTAAAGTATGATAAAAATTATTTTTATGAGTATGTCCATCAATTTCTTCAACAGAATTCAAAGCTGTTAATTCAGGTAAAATTGTGTCTAAAAGTCCAGATTGATAAAGTAATAAAAATCCAACAGAAGGTTTTTTAGTTGATAAAATTTTATTCAACTCATCGACAATTCTTTCTCCCGAAATAATTTTAATCCTGTCTTTATTTTTTTTAATCGATTCAAATGATTCTTTTTCGATTTCAAAACCCAGTTGAGAAGCAAAACGTATGGCTCTCATCATTCGTAAAGGATCATCAGAATAAGTAATATCTGGATTTAAAGGTGTTTTTATTATTTTATTTTCTAAATCAAGAACTCCGTTAAAAGGATCAAGTAATTCGCCATAATTATTTTGGTTAAGTGAAAATGCTAAAGCATTTATGGTAAAATCTCTACGGTTTTGATCGTCTTGTAAAGTTCCATTTTCAACTATTGGATTTCTACTGTCATAGTTGTAAGACTCCTTTCGGGCACCAACAAACTCAATATCAATATCTTTATATCGGAACATTGCAGTACCGTAAGTTTTAAAAACCTGTACTTTTGGTTTGTTTGAAATTAATTCAGAAACTTTTAAAGCCAACTCAATTCCAGAGCCAACAGCAACAATATCGATGTCTTTTTTAGATTCTCGATTTAAAATATAGTCACGCACAAAACCACCAATCACATAACTTTCAACGTTTAGTTGTTGGGATGCTTTTGCGATTATTTGAAATATTGGATTATTTAAAGCGTTTTTGTAGTTCATTTTATTTGTTTCAATTTTTTAGTTTACAGTTTAGGATTGAAAACTAAAAACTGTAACTGAATACTATTTCCGAATAACTTTAACTTGAGAATCGCTTGTCAACTTAATAATCGTAGATGGTTTTCCTGCAATTCGATCACGATACAAATTTACAACATAGTCGACACCATTAATAATTTCTTGTGAAATATCTTTAAAAGCTATTGGAGTTGGTTGGCCTGAAATATTTGCCGAGGTTGAAACTAATGGTTTTTTCATTCGTTCCATTAATTTAAAACAAAAGGGTTCTTTTACTAGTCGTATTCCAAGTGATTTATCGGCTGCAATTAAATTTGAAGCCACATTTCTTGGATTGTCTAAAATCAATGTAGTTGGTTTTTCGGCTAAGTCCATGATTTGCCAAGCCACTTCGGGAATATCTTTAAAAACATAATACATCATTTTTTCACCATTCATTAAGCATATCATACTTTGACTTTCGGCTCGTTTTTTTAAAGCATAGATTTTTGCAACTGCTTCAATATTAGTGGC
>JBBRCJ010000066.1:0-14795 GCA_038204955.1 Flavobacteriales bacterium | reverse complement strand
ATAAATTTTGCCATCTGGATAAGCAATAACGGACCAATTTTTATCGTATTTTGGAAATGTTGTGGAAACTTTGCCAACAAAATCAAATTTAACATCAATTGCTGTCTCTTTTTCTGGGTAGAGATAGATTATTGGTTTTTTAACATATTTACCAGTAAAAGTTGAATTAGAAGACAATTTAATATCTAATTTCATGCAACCGTCAATAATGATTTTTTGTGAAATCATATCAATAAAACTGAAGATTAAAGTTTCTCCTTCTTTTGCATATATATAGTAAACTCCTTTATAATTAGTTAGAACACTTCTATTTGTTCCTTCTACACTTACTTCTGCATTTGGTAATACAATTCCTTTATTATTTGAAACAATTCCTGTAATTTGTTTGTCAATTTTAGTTTTTGATTGTTCCTGTCCTTTTTTTGATTTTTTAATAGGTATACAACCAATAACTTCATAAAGTTTACTGTTTCCTTTCATTGAAACATTAATTTGGTTTGAAAGCCCAACTATTTTTTCTACATCATACATTTCAACGAAACTGAAAATTAAAGTATCTCCAACTTTGGTAGTAATACTATATTTTCCATTGTAATCAGTTAAAACATCATTCTTCAATCTTTTAATTGTAACATTTACCTTTGGAAGAATTCCTAGATTATCAGAAACAATTCCAGTAATAATTTTTTCTTGGCTAAAAGCCAAAAAGTTTAAAAGCATAAAAATTGCTATTGATAAAATTTTTATTTTTCTCATATTTTTTTCTTTTTAAAATCAAGACCCAAAAAGCCGAAACTTGTCGAGCCTTAATCAACCTAAATTAACCAAATTTATTCAACTGCTTCAACTAATCTTACGAATTCTGCTTTATAGCCTTCTTTATCATTGTCTAAACCATTATTTGCCAATTCTAAAATGGCTTCTTCCGATTTGTTATTTACTAATTTTGAATCCCGTAATTTCAATGCGAACCAAGCCACGGCAGCACTAAATTTAAAATCGTTCGAAGCATTTAATAGTTTTTTCGGATTATCTGGAATCACGTTTATCATTTCAATACTTTTATCACCATCTGGTTTTTTGTATCGGAACTTTATAGTTGCCAATTCAGTAGTGAAATTTGTGGTTACAACTTCTGTTTTTGTATATTTCAAAACGGTCGAATCGGTAAAAAAATCATCTTTTAAACCTGCTGGAATTATTTCATACAAAGCCGTAACCGTGTGATTGCTTCCTAATTCACCAGCATCAATAGCATCATTTTTAAAATCTTCAGGACGCAATTTACGATTCTCATAACCAATTAATCTATAGGCTTGCACGTGACTTGGATTGAATTCAATTTGAATTTTTACGTCTTTCGCAATCGTAAACATCGAACCTTTAAATTCTTTACCCAAAAAACGATTGGCTTCTTGAATGTTATCTATGTAAGCGTAATTCCCGTTACCTTTATCGGCCAAAATTTCCATTTTACTGTCTTTATAATTTCCCATTCCGTAACCCAAACAAGTTAAGAAAACGCCCGATTTTCTTTTTTCTTCAATCAACGATTCCAAACTTGAATTTGCAGATGCTCCAACATTAAAATCGCCATCGGTAGCCAAAATAACCCGATTGTTTCCACCTTTTATAAAATTTTCTTGGGCAGTTTTGTATGCCAATTCAATTCCTGCGCCACCAGCGGTACTTCCGCCAGCATTCAATTTTTCCAGGGCAGCAATTATTGTTTTTTTGTCAGTACCCGAAGTGGGAGGTAAAACCATTCCTGCAGCTCCAGCATAAACTACTATCGAAACGGTATCTTCTTTACGAAGTTGTGCTACCAAAACTTTAAACGATTGAACCAATAATGGTAATTTATTTTCGTCGCTCATTGAACCAGAAACGTCGATTAAAAACACTAAATTCGAGTTGGGTAAATTTTTAGGTTCAATATCTTTTCCTTGCAAACCAATTTTTACCAATTTATGATTGGTATTCCAAGGACATTCGCTGTATTCGGTATTAATCGAAAACGGATTTTCATCCTTCGGTTGCGGATAAGTATATTTAAAAAGTTCATCATTTCTTCGACTCTCACTGCATCTTTCGGCACTTTTTGTCCGCTGTTTATAAATCGGCGAACGTTGGTGTAAGAAGCATTATCAACATCGATTGAAAAAGTGGAAAGTGGTGAATTTTTTGGACTTTCAAAGGCGTTTTCAATTAATGAATTGTATTCTTCGTCGTTTTTTATATCATTTGATAAATAGCCTTTTGAATTTTTAATTACTTTATTTTCTTCGTGGTTTTTTGTATAATTATTTGATTTATCTATTGCCAAGCCTGAAACCTTACCTTGTAAAATTTGAATAATATTCGGGTTTGAAGCTTGAGTTAGTGCTCTAGTTCTTGAAATTTTATAAACTAAATTTTTATTTTTCTTGACTCCATAACCAGCAACAACTACTTCTTGAAGTGTATTTGTATTTTGTTTCAACACAACATTAATTACATTTGATGTTCCAACAGTTTCCTCAACTGTATTCATTTCAATAAAACTATATGTTAAAACGTCTCCAACTTTGGTTTTGATACTGTAATTTCCGCTAAAGTCGGTGCTAACGGTATTTTTAGTTCCTTTCACTTGTACAATTACGCCTGGTAAAGCACCTTGATTGTCCGAAACGATTCCAGTAATTGTTTTTTCTTGACCAAAAGTCAGGAAAGTTAAGAGCATAGCGATGCCCACCGACAAAATTTTTAAATTTTTCATAATTAAGTTTTTTAAAAGTTAAATGCTTTTTTGGTTACTCTTTTTTGGAAATTACTGCAGGTTTTCCGTTTTTGGTTTTAATAATTACAACTCCTTTTTCACCTTTTTTGCCATAAATTGGTGTGGCAACATCACTTTGAAGAATCGAAATGGTTTCAATATCTTGCTTGTTCAGAGGGGAATAAGGGCTTGTTGGGTTAGGGCCAAACAACTCTTTTTCAGAGTAATAAGTTCCGTTAATAATGTATAATGGTTCTTTTAATTCAACTACTTTTTCAAAGTCACTATCGTCATTCTCGCTATCCTTTTCGGCTAAAATTTCTTGTAATTTTTTTGCTTTATCTTTTTTAAGTACCATTCCATCAGCGACATACAAAGGATCTAACTTTTTATCTTGAGACACTTCTTTAGCGGCTTCGGCTTCGTAAACAACTACTGGCGCGGCACTTCGTTGTACTGAATTGGAATCAAATTTTCGCCCTCTTGGATAAAACGTGTTTTGATTAGATGAAGCTACATTTCGAGCATTTTGATTTTGAAATAGCTTAGATTCTTCTTGACTTTCGGATTTTTTTTCTTGTGTTTTAGCCAATTCCTCAGTTGCTTTTGGACTTGGTTCTACAAAACCTACTGAATTTTGAACTGGAGTTGGTTCGCTTAAAACTTCGTCTGCTTTTTTATAATCAATATCGTCGTTTTTTTCTGGTGCAACTGGTTTTTGATCCTCAACTACAGCAACCGCTTCGTCTGTTTTAGTAACAACTTTTTCCTTTATAACTATTGGGTTTGTATCGTTTACTATAATTTCTTCATTTTTCAAAAATTGATATCCAATTGAAATTACTAATAAAACCGATGCCGCAACGGCTAATTTTTTCCAAACTTGACTTCTCTTTTTAATTACTACATTGTCCAACTTATCTTCAACACGGTTCCAAACTTTATCCATTGCAGAAAAGTCTTTGGTTTCCGATTTCTCGGATGCTGTTTTAAATAGTTCATATAATTTATCTTGATTTTCCATTTTTATATTTTTGTACTAATTAAATTTCAGTATTATTTTGCTTTTTGATAATAAAGGTTGTTTACTAAATCTTTTAGTTTTGTTTTGGCAACATTTAATTGTGATTTTGATGTTCCTTCGGATATGGACAGCATTGTGGCAATTTCTTTGTGACCGTAACCTTCAATTACAAATAAATTAAAAATTGTTTTGCACCCTGCTGGAATAAAATTTAATAAATTCATCAAATCTTCCTCTTCCAAATCGCTCATTTCAGGTGTTAAAGGTTGTGAAAGTTGTTTAACATCATCAAGATACATATTGAAGTTGACATTTTTTTTGATGCTTAACAAACATTGGTTTACAGTTATTCTGCGAGCCCAACCTTCAAAAGCCTTTATTTCTTTAAGTTGGTCTAGTTTTGTGAAAATGGTGTAAAACGCATCGGCTAAGGCTTCTTCAATTTCTTCTTCCTTTTTAAGGTAGCGTTTGCAAGTTCTATACAACTTTGGCGCAAGATCTTCGTAAACCAAACGTTGGGCTTCGCGTTGTTGCTTTTTGCAGTCGTTAATTATTTTTTCGTTTATCACAATGGTGTTGTTTATTATAAAGAGTACTTTTTTTATAAAAAGGTTGGGAAGGGTTTGAAAAAATTTTAGTTTTCAGTTTTCAGTTTTCAGTCTCAGTTTTCAGTCTCAGTTTTCAGTCTCAGTTTTCAGTTTTCAGTCTCAATATTCAGTCTCAGTTTTCAGTTTTCAGTGGCAGTTTTAGGTTTTTAATTTAAATCGATAATTGATTATTTAAATTACATTTTGTTATTCAGTATAAAAATTTATATGTGTTGTTAAAGAAATTTTTTTAGGTTTAACAAAACTGAAAACTGAGACTGAAAACTGAAAACTATTTCAATATAACCAATTTATAAATAGACGATTCTAAAACTTCTGTATCAGCATCTTCACAAAGTAAGAATGTAATTTCTTTTTGAGATTGTTCAAATAAAGCAATCCCTTCAAATTTATTTTTGTTATATATTTTTTTGGTAAAATCTATGGTCATTGAATTTACATCGATTCGACCAATTATGCTGCCTAATATTGCGCCATCAAAAAAAGTAGAATCGGTATCTTCGGCAGCGCCTAAAAAATAGATTTTATCATTTATTAAAATGGCATCTGTAAAACTGGCTTTGACTCCTTTTATTTTTGGAAGTTTAAATTTATTGGCAACAATTTGAAATTCATCGGTCAAGTTCTTTCCATTTACTGTAAAGATGATGTTTTTTGATTTTTTAGTATTGCCACGGTTTATAAAAAACCATTGATTACCATCGTAAATGGAGCCCTCTAAATTAAACTCATCGGGTTTTAAGTTAGCAAAACTTTGCATTCCTAAATATAAATCAGTTACATCATTGGTTTTGATAACTTTTTTAGTTTTGGCATCTACTTGAACCATTTTGTTTCTGTTGACGGTTGATCCGGAGCCAAAAATATAAATGTTGTTTTCGAATTGAGTTATGGACTCAAAATCGGGTTTTATTTTTTTTTCAATGTTTTGTTTGGAGTTTTCTATTATTGGATGTTGTAAAATTTTTTTGGTTTCGATATTGTATTCGGTTAAAAAACCTGAATTGTCACCAATGGCTGTGATGGTTTTGTCGTGATACAATAATCCCGACGCCGAACCAAGCCCAATGATTTTTAATAAAAACGAAAGTTGAAAATTGTCCATAAGTTTAGTGATAGGTTAGCCCCGATAAAAGTGGAAATCCTTTTTTATTTCGTTTTTTTTAACGAAATAAAAAAGATTGTAGTGGATAGCGGGAAATAGCTTCAAATTAATAACTTTACAAATATAAATAATTAGATATGAAATTAGTTAGCGTAAGTGACTTTAAGGTTGTAAAGAATATTAAACTATCAAATATGTCAACATTATTGAATGTTGATTTAGATGATGATAATAAAGAAGAAGCTCTTCTAGAGGTTCAAAAAAAATTAAGTGAACGACAAGATGTTATGTATGCGCACAATAAACACGCTGTTTTGATATGTTTACAGGGTATGGATACTAGCGGGAAAGACAGTTTGATTCGTGAAGTTTTTAAAGAATTTAATGCTAGAGGTGTTGTAGTACATAGCTTTAAAACTCCAAATTCGAGTGAGTTAGAACATGATTATTTGTGGCGTCACTATTTGGCGTTGCCCGAAAAAGGAAAATTTGCTGTTTTTAATAGAACGCATTATGAAAATGTATTGGTTACAAGAGTGCATCCTGAATATATTTTAGGCGAAAACTTACCTGGAATTGAATCGGTTGATGATATTACTCCACAATTTTGGAATAATAGAATGCAACAAATTGTTAACTTTGAGAATCATATTTCGGAAAACGGAACATTAGTTTTGAAGTTTTTTTTACACATGAGCAAAGAAGAGCAGCGAGAAAGATTATTGCATAGATTAGAAAACGGTGAAGACAATTGGAAATTTTCAGTGAATGATTTAAAAGAGCGGGAACTTTGGGACGATTATATGAAGTTTTATGAAGAAGCAATTAATAAAACAGCAAGCGATACAGCTCCATGGTTTGTAATTCCAGCCGATGATAAAAAAATGGCACGATATTTTGTAGCAAAAATTATTTGGGAAGAAATACAAAAACTAACAGACATTAAAGAACCTGAATTGAGTGAGGAAGTTAAAAAAAACATGAATATTTATAAAGAGATGCTTAAAAAATAAGAAAAAAAAAGATGCAATTGCTATGAAACAATTGCATCAAACAAAAACCAATCAACTTAACAGCGTTTTATAATTTAAAACCATATGCCAATCGCAAGGCAATTTGGTTAGTATTGAATTTTTGATAGTCTTCATAACGAATACTTACATCAAAGTTTTTATTAGCATAACCAATACCTGGAGCCCATAAAAAAGAAGTTTCATTGTAACCATTAGTTACTGCAAAAGCAGCACCAACTTCACCTAAAACATAAAATCGATCTTCTAAAATAAAGGCTTTGAAACCTGCTTTTGCAGGAATAAAACCTACGTCAGGCAAGTTGTCTCCAATGAACAAATTGGTAAAACCAGTTGTAAATGTTACAGACGTACTTTTTGATAAATCGTACTGAATTCTTGCATCAATACCTAATGAATAATCGTAAACCTTATTAGTCGGTAATCCACCATTTATTCCAAACCCTAATCGAAAGCCTTGATCGAAATTTGAAGTTTTTGCATCTTGCGCAAATGAACTGTTTAAAAATAATGTTACTACAACAAGAGTAATTGCAATTTTGAATTTGTGCGTAATTTTCATTTTATTATTTATTATTTTAATTAATATGATGCAAAAATAACACGATGATAAACAGTTTGAGTTACACTTTTTATTTTAAAATTTACATAATTGTCAGATTTTATTTTAGAATTAAGATTAATAAAAAATGAAAAAAATATAATTTACACCCGTAGGTCAACCTAAAAGATATTTGTCCAGTTCCGAATGTGGTATATTTTTCACAGTGTAAGCTTATATCAATATATTTGGCAGCAACACCAATTCCTTGCGTCCTTAAACCTAGAGCAAAATTCTTGATTAACGCTACCGCTTGACTTAAGTTCATCAAAGTATATAAATTTGATTTTCTAAAAATGATTTAAATCAATTTTAAGGGTTTTAAATCATTATCGTCATAGGTTTATTGTATTAAATTGTATTGTAAACGTACATCTACACCCAAACTCAAATCGAATTGTTTACTCACAGAGATTCCACCGTTTAAATCATAGCTTAATCGGAAACGATTATTGAATTTTTAAGCAGTGACTTGTAATTGTAACTAAAAATAAAAAAGAACTATTTTTATTTTTAGATAACTTTTCTTAAATACAATTTATACTTCGGATAAAGGTCTATTTTTGATTTTTAAAAGTAGTTTAAAGTTGAAATTAATTGCATAACACAAAAAGAAACACTTGATTTAAGTATCTTTGCCAAAAAAACTCCAAAGTGCAATTAACACAATATACCAAAGAATTTTCATACAACTTGAAGCTTGCTCTTCCTGTAATATTAGGAATGTTAGGGCACACTTTAATTGGCATAGTCGACAATATAATGGTTGGTAAATTAGGCTCGACCGAATTGGCTGCGGTTTCATTAGGTAATAGTTTAATTTTTATTGCAATGTCCATCGGTATTGGATTTTCAACTTCAATTACTCCAATTATAGCCGAGGCGCATGCCGAAAATGATTTTGATAAAGTAAAATCAACCTTTCATAATGGTTTGTTTCTATGCATTATTTTAGGGTTTATGCTTTTTCTTTTAGTCGTTTTTTGCCAACCTATAATGGAACTTTTACACCAGCCAAGAGAAGTAATTATATTGGCAAAACCCTATTTATATTGGGCTGCTTTTTCGTTATTGCCTTTAATAATTTATCAAGGTTACAAGCAATTTGCCGATGGACTTTCGTTAACCCATTACTCAATGTATGCCATTATTTTGGCAAATGTTTTGCATATTTTGCTTAACTATGTTTTAATTTATGGTATTTGGATTTTTCCGAAAATGGGAATCATAGGTGCTGGATTGGGCACCGTAATTTCAAGAATTTTAATGGTTACTTTTATGCACTTTATTTTAGCATCACGAAAAAAATTGCATCCTTATTTTGAAGGTTTCGGATTTTCGGAAATTAAAAAAACGGTCTTAAAAAAAATTATTGATCTTGGTTTTCCAACTGCTTTGCAAATGCTTTTTGAAGTAGTTTTGTTTACCGCAGGCATTTGGTTGTGCGGAAACATTGGTAAAACCAGTCAAGCAGCCAATCAAATTGCATTGAGTTTAGCTTCTTCAACATTTATGGTTGCCGTTGGGTTAAGTGTAGTTTCAATGATTCGGGTAAGTACTCAAAAAGGCTTGAAAGATTATAAAAGTTTAATAACCATTGCTCGATCTGTATTTATTTTATCGGTTTTAATTGAAATTATTTTTGCCGTTTTATTTGTAGTTTTCCACAATTATTTGCCTTATTTATTTTTAGATATGGAAAATCCAATACAACAAATGGATAATGCAGTTGTAATAGAAATTGCTTCAAAATTACTTTTGGTAGCTGCTATTTTTCAAATTTCAGACGGAATTCAAGTGGTTGTTTTAGGTGCGCTTCGTGGTTTACAAGACGTTAAAATTCCAATGTATATTACTTTTGTTGCTTATTGGGTTATTGGGTTTCCAATTTCATATTATTTAGGTATTTATACTCATTTGAAAGCAGTTGGCGTTTGGATTGGTCTTTTAGCAGGTTTAACTTCTGCTGCATTGTTTCTTTATATTCGATTTCATTATTTGACTAAGCAATTAGTTATTGAAAATCACGATTAATCGAATATAGTATTAAAAATTTGTAACTATTAACCGGGAGCAACGTATAACCATAGTATAATTTAAAAACACAAAAATGATACTTTTAATTTTATTGGGCTGCGGATTAATTTTTTATAGTTTTTCGGTTCAAAAAAACTTTTCTCCTTTTACCAAATATTCAACTCCAATCCGAATTGTAGGACTAGTAATTGCTTTAATCGGAATTTCGAGTTCTATGTTTAAACAAATTAGCGCAGGTAATGTTGGCGTAAAATCACTTTACGGAAATGTTGATTCAGAGGTTTTACAAAGTGGATTACACGTTATTAATCCTTTAATTGATGTTACTGAAATGAACATTCAAACCCAAAATTACACAATGTCAGCCATTCATAATGAAGGAGCAAAAGATGGCGATGATGCCATTCGTGTTTTATCTTCTGATGGATTGGAAGTAGTGATTGATTTAACTGTTTTATATAGAATTTTACCAACAGATGCTCCAAAAATATATAAAAATATTGGTATAGATTTTTCGGATAAAATTGTGCGTCCAATTACTCGAACTCGTATTCGTGACAACGCAGTTTATTATGATGCGGTTGCTTTATATTCATCAAAACGAGAAGAATTTCAACAACGTATTTATAAAACAATCGAAAATGATTTTAAAGCTCGAGGCTTGGTTTTAGAACAATTGTTAATTCGTAATATCAACTTGCCAACTTCAGTAAAAGCCTCTATTGAAAGTAAAATTAATGCCGAACAAGATGCTCAAAAAATGACTTTCGTACTTCAAAAAGAAAAGCAAGAAGCCGAACGTAAACGAGTAGAAGCGCAAGGTATATCGGATTATCAAAAAATAATTTCAGCTAATTTATCAGATAAACAATTGCAATACGAACAAATAAAAGCTCAAAAAGAAGTAGCACTTTCAACCAATACCAAAGTCATTTTTATGGGAAAAAGTAATAATTCTGTAATTTTATCGGACAAGTAATTTTTTATATTAAGAAATTAGGATTTTTTGGTTCAACTAAAAAATCCTAATTTTGTTTTTGTTCAAATAATCATTTATATTTTAACCCAATTTTTACGCTTTATGAGAAATCTTAATTCGTATATAAAAAATCCCAAATAAAAAATGGAATTACCAAAATTTTTACTAGGAGACAATACCGATTTTCCAGAAGATATCTTTATTATCCACTTGGATTACCCTCGATTTATTATCAATCTAAAAGATGATGAAGTAGAATTTCTTGAAGAAGCCGAAGACCTTGACGAAGCCGAATTAAACCAAGAAATGGAAGCGTTAATTGTAAAAGCCAACGAATTTTACGACAGAGAAATCTCTTTGTATGAGGAGTGATTTTCTTGATTTTATATAATGTATTTTCAAAGTAAGTCATAGTGTATTTTCAAAGTAGAGTATTGTGTATTTTCAAAGTAGATTATAGTGTATTTTCAAAGTAAAGTATAGTGTATTTTCAAAGTAAAGTATAGTGTATTTTAAAAGTATAGTATAGTGTATTTTCAAAGTATAGTATAGTGTATTTTCAAAATTAGTTGTATATTTGCGTTTTAAATCAATTGATTATGAGTGTAAAACGTAGAATAAAAATAGAAATGGATATTTACGCAAAAAAATATCCAATACTCGCATTAACAGGACCACGTCAAGCAGGAAAAACTACTTTTTTGAGAACTGAATTTTCAAATTATAGATACATTAATCTTGAAAATCCGGATATGCGTGATTATGCAGAAAGAGATCCAAATAATTTTTTAAAAGAATACAACAAATATGTAATTTTTGACGAAATTCAACGAGTTCCTTTTTTGTTTTCGTATTTGCAAACAAAAGTTGATGAAGATCAAATTATGGGTCAATACATTCTTTCGGGTTCGCAAAACTTTCAATTGTTGCAAAACATAACCCAAAGTTTGGCAGGTCGAGTTGCTATTTTTAAATTGCTTCCGTTTGATTTAGAAGAGATGAAATCGGCTAATTTCCTTTCGGATGATTATGCCGTTAATTTGGTACGAGGTTTTTATCCAGCAATTTATGATAGAGATATTCCGTCAAAGGTTTTTTATTCCAATTATATCCAAACCTATGTGGAACGTGATTTATCGGAATTAATCCATATTAAAGATTTAAAGTTATTTAGAAATTTTATTGCACTTTGTGCTGCACGAGCGGGCAATTTATTGAATTTGAATTCTTTGGCAAACGAGTGCGGAATTACGCAGCCAACAGCAAAATCGTGGATTTCAGTTTTAGAGAGCAGTTACATAGTCTTTCAATTGCAACCCTATTTTGCAAATTTAAATAAACGAATCACGAAAAGTTCTAAATTATTTTTTTATGACACCGGTTTATTGGCACATTTACTAAAAATAAAAGACGCACACAGTTTAAAAATAAGTCCACACAAAGGGAATTTATTTGAAAACTTCGCAGTATCCGAGTTTGTGAAAAACAATTACCATCAAAATTTGTTGCACGATTTGTGGTTTTGGCGCGATGCTGTGGGTCACGAAGTTGATTTAATATGGCAAAACGATGAACTTTTAAATTTAGTCGAAATCAAAGCATCCGAAACTATAATGCCCGATATGTTTAAAGGGCTGACCTACTTTGAAAAACTCGTTCCACAATTAGTAAAAACAAAATCGGTATTGCATTGTGGTAATTTCAATCAAAATCGTGAATTGGGCAAAGTTTCCAGTTGGATAGACATTTGTAAAACTACTTAAAATAGGTTTTTAGCAAATTTATCGCGGCTGCAAAAGGTGAAATTTCATTTTTTTGAACCGCTTTTTTATTTTTATCTAATAACTTCTCAATTTCTGGATTGTTGTAAAAATTATTTTTTAGTTGTTCATTTATAGTTTCCAACATCCAAAATTCATTTTGATTTTGTCGTTTTTTTTCAAAATAATTATTTGATTTAGTGAGTTTCAAATAGTCAGAAATGGTTTTCCAAACTTCATTAATCCCTTCTTTAGTAATGGAACTGCAAGTAGAAACCGTCGGATTCCAACCCGATTTTTTTGCCGGAAAAAGATGCAAAGCCCTGTTGAATTCTACCCTTGCCAAATCGGCTTTTTTAATATTATCGCCATCGGCTTTATTAATTACAATCGCATCGGCCATTTCCATAATGCCCCGTTTTATGCCCTGTAATTCATCGCCAGCCCCAGAAATTTTTAACAGTAAAAAGAAATCAACCATACTATGTACCGCAGTTTCGCTTTGCCCAACGCCAACAGTTTCAATAATAATTACATCAAAACCTGCCGCTTCGCACAAAATTATGGCTTCACGAGTTTTTCGTGCCACTCCGCCTAATGTTTCGCCCGATGCACTTGGTCGAATGTACGCATTTTCATCAACCACTAATTCTTCCATTCGGGTTTTATCGCCCAAAATACTGCCGTGACTTATTGTACTGCTTGGATCAACTGCTAAAACTGCCAATTTTTTTCCTAAATTGGTCAAATGTTTCCCAAAAGCCTCAATAAAAGTACTTTTCCCAACTCCAGGAACACCAGTAATTCCAATCCGAAACGATTTATTTGCAAATGGCAAACAACCATTTATAACTTCGTTTGCTTTTTCAAGATGAACCAAATTTGTACTTTCTACCAGAGTAATTGCTCGGCTTAAAGCCACTTTGTCTTGATTTAAAATACCCGAAATCAGTTCATTTGCAGAAGGTTGAATTTTACGAAAACCAACTATTTGCTCCAGCGATGATTGACTGAAAATTTCAGGGTTAGTGATGCCTTCTTTTTCGTGAAGTGCTGATTTGTTTTTGGTTTGTTTCAACAAAAATTGTATTTATAATTACAAAATTACGAATAAATCAAATATAAATTATCTCTAAATAGAATCGCTAATAATTAGTAAAATTACTATTCAATAAACACTTCATTTTCTTACTTTTGCAATTCAAACAAAATCCAGTGGAAAACGAAAATTCAATTGCAGAACTAAAATCTATTATTGCTCAAAAAACTATTTTTTCAGTATTATTTGCAATTAGTTTTGCCCATTTATTAAACGATTTAATTCAAGCCATAATTCCTGCGGTTTACCCAATTCTAAAAACCAAATACCATCTTTCGTTTGCACAAATTGGGTTAATAACCTTTAGTTTTCAATTCACAGCATCTATTTTACAGCCTGTTGTTGGTTTTTATACCGATAAACATCCAAAACCATTTTCTCAAATTTACGGAATGTTTTTTTCGCTCCTCGGAATTATTATGCTTTCGTTTGCGAATCAATTTTATCAAATAGTTATTTCAGCAGCATTTATTGGCGTTGGTTCCTCCATTTTTCATCCCGAAGCTTCACGAATTTCTTTTTTAGCATCAGGCGGAAAACGAGGTTTAGCGCAATCTATTTTTCAAATAGGCGGCAATTTAGGCACAGCTCTTGGTCCACTTTTGGTTGCTTTAATAGTAGTTCCAAATGGACAACGATACATAATTTGGTTTGTTATTGCTGCTACAATAGCTCTTTTTGTTATCGGTAAAATAGCTGGTTGGTATAAAAAACAATTAATTAATAGGGTTTTGTCTAAATCGGTGGGTATTGTTTACCATAATTTATCTAAAAACCAAGTTGTTTTTGCTATTGCCACCTTGTTAATTGTCATATTTTCAAAGTTTTTTTATTCTGCAAGCTTGTCAAGTTATTATACCTTTTATTTAATTGATAAATTTCATTTAACCATCAAGCAAGCTCAGTTTCACTTATTTTTATATTTAATTTCCTATGCAATTGGGACGATGATTGGTGGTCCATTAGGCGATAAAATAGGCCGAAAATATGTAATTTGGTTGTCTGTTTTTGGTGCAGCACCTTTCGCACTTTTTTTACCATACGCCAATTTACTGCAAACAGATATTTTAATCATCACTATCGGAATCATAATTTCATCAGCATTTCCTGCAATTTTAGTTTATGCTCAAGAATTATTACCTAAAAAAATCGGAATGGTTTCAGGTCTTTTCTATGGCTTTGCTTTCGGAATGGGTGGTTTAGGTTCAGCACTATTAGGTAATTTAGCCGATAAAACGAGTATTATTTTTGTATATCACATTTGCTCTTTTTTACCATTAATTGGTATAATTTGTTATTTTTTACCCAATTTAAAAAAGAAATAAATTTATTGGAAAGAGATTTAGCATATTAATTTTTTTAAATTTTAGTCTATATACTTAAACTCTTTAGTGTATAGAAACTTTTTAAAAAATAGCTTCTATTTGGTATTTTTTTTGCAACGAATTTTCACTAATCATTAAAATTAATAAAAATAATTTTCACGAATTTTCATAAATTATTTATGAAATATGTTAAAATTCGTGAAAAAAACAAATCTTTCTAATTTGTGGAAAATGAAAAAAGTTAGATGCGAATGGAATGTCCTGCAAAAAAGCCAATTCTATTTCTAAAATTGACTTTTTTTATCTTTCAATCTTTAATTGGGCTCCCGCTTTGCGAGGTTTCTTGAGAAAGCGAAGCTTTTGAAAAGAAATCTCTCAAAGCGGGTGATGGAAGAACGTCGTGCGAAAGCAACGATGGTTTTCCATCACCCGCGTAGCGGGAGCCCAATGGAAAAAATTGTCCCGAAG
>JBBRCJ010000065.1:0-15098 GCA_038204955.1 Flavobacteriales bacterium | reverse complement strand
TGGTTAATTTCGGTAAAAACAAAAACGCAAAAGGGATAAAGAAAAGAGGCGACTCTTTTTGAATGCCGAATAAAGTGAGTTGTTGATTTTCACTCCAAAAATAACTGGAGCACATTAAAATAAACAAACTCATTGGTAATACTATTTCTTTCTTGTGATTGATTTTATTTTTATGATAAACTATAATTGTTGTTGCGATAAAAATGATTACAGCTATACTTACAAAAATGTTATTGAGTGGTAAAGTAATCAATATTGCTGATAATAAAAGCAATACGTTAAAACTGAATTTATATTTAAAATATGAAATCATTAATTTTACATAAAAATTATTCAGAATCATTTAAAAAAATTTTAATAAATGCAAGTTATAATAATTTTTTAAGATTTTATTTGGAATTTGAGAAAAAACCATTTAATGTTTCATTCAAAGAATATTTATTCCCAATACTAATCATTTTTAATAGTTTTTCTGGATTTCCAGATAATTTAAAGATTTCATTGGCTCTTACAAATGCTGGGTTTACTTTTACTTCTAAATTATGATTAGTTATTTCGGAACAAAAACTAATTATTTCATTTAATGAATATGTTTGTCCTGAACATAAATTTACCACTTCTGATTGATAATTGCTAGTTGCCAATTTATAATAACACTCACATATGAAATCTATTGAATTATATTCTCTAAATACTGAGGTGTTACCTAATTCTAAAACCTCTTTTTTTTCATTGAATGCTTTGGCAATTTTTGGTATTACAAAATTAATATTTTGCTCGGGTGCTGTGTAGTTGAAAGGTCGTGTAATTATAATTGGCAAGGAATGGTAATACATTTTAGCAACCTGTTCCATCGCCAACTTGCTAATTCCGTAATGATTAATAGGATTCGGGCATAATGATTCCGAAAGTTCAGTTTCAATTTGATTACCATAAACTGTTGCGCTACTTGCTATTATTATTTTCTTTACATTACTTTTTCCTTCCGTTTGAATTGCATCCAATAAATTTTTAGTTCCAATTACGTTTACTGCATATATTTCGTTGCTATCTTCATGACCAACGAAAGAAATTGCAGCCAGATGAATTACTATTGACGGTTGAATTTTTTTTATAATTGCAGTCAATTTATCCTTTTCAAGTAAATCGCAGACAAAAACATTGGCGTTTTCTCCTTCAATTGCATTACTAAGCCCATAGACTTCAAAATCATTTTTTAAAAAATAATTCGAAAGATACTTTCCAGTAAAACCATTAATACCTGTTATAAATACTTTTTTAGAAGGAGAATCCATTTTTATTTCTTTTTAAATCGGCAGCAACCATTAATGAGCATAATTCTTTTAATTCTGTTTTTGGTTTCCAATTCAATAAATCATTTGCTTTTTGTGCCGACCCTATTAACAATTCAACTTCGGCAGGTCTATAAAATTTAGGGTTAATTGATACTAATTCTTTACCTGTTTTTAAACAATATCCTTTTTCATTTTCGGCTTGTCCTTTCCATTCTAATTGAACTTCAATTTCATTAAATGATAATTCAACGAATTTTTTTACAGTATGAGTTTCATTTGTTGATAATACAAAAGTTTCGGCGGTATCGTGTTGCAACATTTTATACATTCCCTCAACATATTCTTTTGCAAAACCCCAGTCTCTTTGAGCATCCAAATTTCCTAACTCTAATTTTTCTTGTTTTCCTAGATGTATTTTTGCAACCGTATCCGTGATTTTTCTTGTTACAAATTCTCTACCACGAAGTGGTGACTCATGATTAAACAGGATTCCGCTTACTCCAAAAATATCGTAACTTTCTCTATAATTTATAGTTGACCAGTGCGCAAATAATTTTGAAACACCATAAGGACTTCTTGGATAAAAAGGGGTATCTTCGGTTTGAGGAATTTGCTGTACTTTACCAAACATTTCGGAGGTTGAAGCCTGATAAAATCTTATTTTGGGATTTATTATTCTAATAGCCTCTAATAGATGTAAACAGCCCACTCCTGTAGTTTGTGCCGTTGCTATTGGCTGATCGAAAGAAACACCAACAAAACTTTGTGCAGCAAGGTTATAAATTTCATCTGGTCTAACTTTATCTATTAGCCTTATATTACTAGTTTGATCATTCAAATCATATTCCAATAAATGTAAGTTTGGATTGTTTTGAATTCCTAATTCTTCAATTCGCCAAAAATTCATAGAACTCGAACGTCTGTAAGTGCCATAAACTTCATATCCTTTGTTAAGTAATAATTCTGATAAATAGGCTCCATCTTGTCCCGTTATTCCTGTAATGATTGCTTTTTTCATTTTAAAATTTATGGTTTTCAATAATGTTTTCAACCGTTGCCTTAAATTCAACTTCAAATCTTTTAGTATCGAATTTTAATGCTTGATTTCTTATAATGTTCTTATTAAAAATTTGGCTGTTTTTTTCAAAGACATTTACTGCATTTATTATGGATTCGGTAGTTTGGCTTTCAAAAAAAACCCCCGTATCTTTATCTTTTATACTATTTTCCGTTGCGAATGAACCAATTATCGTTTCTAAAGCGCCTCCTTTGCCAAAAGCAATTACAGGTACACCACAAGCTTGTGCTTCAATAGGTGCAATACCAAAATCTTCTTCGGCTGCAAATATAAATGCTTTTGCTGATTGTGTATAATTTAAAAGTGTTTTATTATCTAAAAATCCTAAGAGTTCGATATTGGATGTTTTAAGTTTACTTATTTTTTTAAAATCAGGACCATTACCGCCAACGATAAGCTTTCGATTTGGCATTTTAGCAAAAGCATCAACAATTAAGTTAATTTTTTTATAAGGAACCATTCTTGATGTTGTAAAATAATAATCACCAGTAGTTTCTCCAATTGTAAAATTAGAGCAATCTACTGGTGGATAAATCACCAACGACTCTTTGTTGTATAATTTCTTAATTCTTTTTGCGATATAATGTGAGATAGCTATATAATAATCAGGTCGATTTCCGGTACCCGCATCCCAGTTTCTAAATTTAAATAACATCCATTTTATAATAGTACTTTTTAATCCTTTTTCTAATTTAGCCTCTTTAAGATATTGATGGTATAAATCCCAGGCATATCTAACAGGAGAATATACGTAAGAAATATGAATTTGATCAGATTTGGTTAATATTCCTTTGCAAGCCGAAAAAGATGAGCTTATCACTAAATCATACTCTGAAAAATCAAACTGTTCAACAGCATACGGATAAAACGGAAAATAGTGTCTAAAAAGCTTTTTTGAAAATGGAAGTTTTTGAATAAACGAAGTTTTAGTTGTTTTTCCTTTTAACATTCTTTTTCTATCTTCTACGGACAAGTTATCTACTAAAGTAAATATATCAAAATCATCCCAAATGTTGGTGAAACTCTCGACACATTTTTCAGCACCTCCGCTTTGAACTAAAATGTCATGAATTAATGCTTTTTTCATTTTTTGGAATTAATTGTATAAATAATAATGAATTAAAAAAACTAAAAAAAATCACTCCATCTTGTCTACAAAGAAGATTCTCAAAACTCATATTTAATAAAAAATATAGAAGAAAGAATACATATATAAAAAAATTATTCTTTATTGCTCTTCTAATTATATTTACTTGAAAAATAAAAATAATTAGAAATCCAATAAATCCAGAAACCAATATTATATCTAAAAATTGATTATGTGAATTATATTTTAATAATTTATATGTATTGGTATTGGTAAATTTACAATCATAACAATCTTGAAGGATATTGTCAACATCGCCAATGCCATAACCGAGCAATGGAGCATTCTTAAATTTTAAATATGAACAATAGTAAATTCCATTTCTAACTTGTTCGGGACTAATATTTGGCCAATTAATTGTATAATCTCCTTTTGGGAATGTAAAATCATAATTCTTTATTCTTTCAAATCTTTCGATAAATAGTACTTTTTGTGGAATAAAATAAAGTCCAAAAAAAATAAATGTTGATAAAATTCCAAAAAGTTTTATATTATTTTTAATTGTAAAAACGAGAATGAAAAATACGGTTGTAACTAAAGGCATTCGTGCAGCAATAATATTTTGCCAATAAACAAAATAAATGATAATAAGTGAAGCTACAGTTATAAAATAATAGTTTTTTTTATTTTCCCTTATTTTAAATAGCAACATAATAACGGCAAAACCAATCCATAAAGAAAAATAAGTACCGTGAACTTTTGTGGCTTTTTCAAATGAGTCTCTAATTTGAACTATATTTAGATCCTTGATTACAAATGATTTATAAACAAATAAATTAAGATAAATTAAAAACATTAGTATTGAACTAACAAAAATGTAGGTATAATTTTTTACATTATTTTTTTGTAATATAAATTCTTTGTTAACTAAAAAGATTAAGGGAAATAAAATTATGGGCAGCATAACTTTAATATAATTCAAACCAGAACTTAAATTATTTGAGTAAATAAGTGTTATAAAGTAGACCTCAAAAAAAATACTTAAACTAAATAAAGTTTTAGTTTTAGATAAACTCCATTTTTTTTTTTCTTCCAAAAGAAAATATATAATTGTTAAAAGAGACAGTGTTATAAGGCAAATACTTTGGAGAAGACGCGATAATAGGGGAAATGCCGAGAAAATTAATAATATAATTAAAATGGCATTATTGTATAAACCTCGAATTTGTTTCTTTTCCATTTTTAATCTAACCGATATTCTTAACTATTATAGCAATACAAAGATACTATTTTGAATTAGAATTATTTGATAAAAACTATTATTTCGACTGTCTTTAAAATCATTAATAAAAACTATAAATAAAGTAAAAATTCTATCTAATACCGCAATACTTGATTGAGGAATAAATGAGCTTTCATTAGTAAAAATGTTCTCTGAAAAATACCGATTTAAAGTAACGTTATTGATTAGAATTGAACGAATTGGTGAAAACCATGTTAATGTAAATAATAGTGAGTATTCATTTGATATTGGATCTTTTATGTTTTCACTCTTCGGAGATTTCTTGAAAAAATAAATTAAAATAAGATATCTAAAATTAAATAATAAGAAATTTTAAAATACTTCAATTAAGAAATTTGTCAAAAACCGAAATGTGCTTTTCTACAGCCAACTGCCAAGTAAATTTTTTTATTTGTTGTTTCCCTTTACTTATTAAATCGTTTTGCAGGCTAATATTACCAATTACTTTTGCTATTGTAGATGCTAATTGATTATAATCTAATGGAGAGAAATATTCAACAGCATTTCCTCCTACTTCTTTTAAACTTGCTGCATCTGAAGAAATTACGGGAATATTGCAACACATTGCCTCAAGAATTGGCAATCCAAAACCTTCATAAAGAGATGGAAATACAAATAATGATGCATTTTTATAAACCGTAGGAATTTGGTTGTCTTTAATATATCCTGTAAAGAAGATGTTTTCTTTTAAATCGTTTTTATAAATAAAATCGAGGATTTGATTTTCTTTTGTAATAAAACCCTCTTTTTTTCCAACAATCACGACTTTGTATTCATTTTTAAATTCTTTTGTTAAGATTGAATACGATTTAAGTAAAGATATGAGATTTTTATGCGGTTTTACATTTCCAACATATAAAATATATTTTTTGGGCAAAACAAGATTTTCTAATTCTTCCAATTGATTTGAAAAACTTTCTTGGTTGACACCACAATAAATCAATTGAATTTTTGATGGTGCAACACCTGTATGCTTTATAATTTCTGACTTTGAAAATTCTGAAATAGTTATTATTGTATCACTTTTCTTTATTGCGCTTTTATATAATATTTTAGCATATAGTTCTTTTAAAAAAGACGATTTATTAAAGCCCGCAAGATGATTTACATCGTAAATTGTTGAAATTATTTTTTTTGCTTTAACCCGAAAAAGTGGAACGTTGAAATGTGGACACCAAAAAACATCGCAAACAGGAATTACTTTTGGAAATTCAAATTGCTCTTTGAAAGAATATATCTTTTCGTTGAATTCAATAATTTTTATATTTGACGACCAGGGGAATTTTTGAATTTCTTCAAAATTCCCTAAAACTTCAATGTCTTTAAAATTTACAACAACACCGGGGATAATGTTTTTTAAATAAGTTCCTATTCCAGAAACATTAATCATTCGTAAATCAATAACTAATTTCATTTATATAGTTGTTTTTATAAGCTATTATTATTCCTAAAAAAATCCAAGGGTACAAAAAAGTTAATTGAACACCAAAAATATATAAAAAAACATAAGAAACTAATAAAATTTTTCCGTTTTTTCTTTGTTTTTTTAAAGCTTTAAATAACAAAATTATTATTGTTAAAAAAAAAATAAAGCCTAGAAGACCCATATCTACAATAATATCCACAATACCCCCTAAACCATGGGAATCAATATCTATCATTTTTTTAGGTGGTACTGGGAAAAATGTCCTGTATTCTTTATTGTTTCTAATAAGAGGATAATTTCCAATACCAATTCCTAAAATAGGATTTTTTTCAATTATTTTGGGCACAATATATAATCCAGAAACTCTTCCTAATATTAAATAAGGATCCTCCTGTCTTTCTCTTACAGATGTCCTAATTTTATCAAGTTCTTTAAAATACATAGATCCAATATTTATTACTGAAAAATAAAGAACTATGAAGAGGACAACAATAATAGGATATTTATAATTTTTTATTTTATTTTTAAACAATTCATAATTACTAATTAAAAACCAAATTATTACTAACATAGTTCCAGCTTTTGACTTAGCAAAAAAAATGATTGTGATGACTAAAAAAATTCTTTTAAAATATAACCGGAGAGATTTTTTTTGAAAATAAGTAAGTATGAATATGAAACCCAACATCAATCCGTAAGGACCACCTTCAAAATATAAGCCTCTAAGTCTATAATTTTCATAAACTACTACAGAATTACTAATCGGAATTATTTTGAGTAATACCAAAATGTAAATCACAACTATTATAATAGTTATGTTAATATTTAAATTTACAATTCCCTTGATAGCTTTAGGAGATTGATTTTGACAAAAATATTTTAATGTTAATGCACTTACTGTTATACACGCTATTAACTCTAAATATCTGGCTATACTAATTATGTAGGGAGCTTTTATTTTAGATTTACCTAGTATTTGAAAATCAAGTGTACTAGTGATAATTAAGCTAATTAATAGACTCAAAGTAAAAAAGATTATAAAAAAAAACAAATACTTGTTTAAAGTTTTTTGTAATAAAAAAGGAGTTAAAATGAGTAATAAAATTTCTGAAATCTTAATGAATCCTACTTTAACATCTGTTGTTTGAATGCAAAATGTTATTAATAAAACTAAAAAAAACTGCTGTAGGTTGCTTTGATTAATTTTCATAAATAAAATATGATTATTTTTTAAGTTTAATTTCAATATTTAAAGCTGGGGCAATATTTCTTAAAAATGTTTCTTCATATATTTTTTTATTTGTGTTGCTTAAGTTAACCAAAAACATGAAAGGCCAGTTTATTGGATTTTTAGATATAAAAGTGATTTTGGAAATTAAAACTTCTCTAAAATGAAAATCGAAATAATAACTTCTTTGATTTAGTGCACTTTTTACAAAAAATTCAAATGTTCTAAAAGAAAACATTCTTTTATGAGTTGGATCAATAAAGTTATTACTTGATGTAAAATGAGGGACTCTTATTTCTACGATACCATTAGGTTTTAAAACTCTGTGGATTTCTTTTAAAACTTTATCAAGACGAACATGCTCAAGAATGTCATTACAAATAATATACTCAAAAGTACTGTCTTCAAATGGTAATGGGTCACTATTTATATCACAAATTACATTAACACCTGGTAGTTTTGCAATATCAAGATTTATAAAGTCAGTTCTAATATCATTGCCACAACCTAAATTAAGTTTACTTATCATTTTTTAAAAAATTATATTTTGGATATTTAAAAATCATTAATAGCCACAAAGATATAGAAATAAAAAACTCTGTAATGTAAATTCCAATTGAAATTCCATAGATTCCATACGTTTTTGATAATATTGTATTAAGAGTCAAATTTAATATAACAGAAAAAACAATTATAAATGTTAATGGTTTTTGTGCCTTATAAACTATAAATGTTAGGTAAGGGACCATATTAAGAGAAACTATTAATGGAATCCAAGAATTAAATATTAATAAATTACTACAAGAAACCCTATCAGTTTTGATAAAGTATGATACAATTATATCTGAAAAAAACATGAGAAAAAATCCAATTATAATCATACTTATAATTAAAAAAAACAGTAGGATTTTCATAAATCTATTAAATTCTAATTTGTTATTCATACTCAATTCACAAGCTTTGGGAAAGACACTTTGTTGAATAAATGACGCACAAAATTTTATAACTAAAATTATTTTTTCCACTACACAATAAATTCCCAAAGTATATGAATCTACAAAAAAACCTAAAATCATAGGATTCAGATAAGTATTTGCATTTATAGACACATTTTGTATAAAAATTGCAAAACCAAAATATATTTGATTCTTTATTTGACTAATTATAGGAGATATAAACTTCCATTTCAAGTAAAAAAATAAATAATAAGAAGCAAAAAGATATGTTAGCAAATCTGAAAAACCAATAAATAAATTAATCAAATATAAATAATTTGAATTTTTTAAAGATGAATAAATAATCAAAACACATAAAACTTTAAAAAATAAATAAAAATAAAAAATAAATTTCATTTTGTGTAATGCCCTTAAAACCCATAACGGATTAAAAGCTCTACCTAATAAAAGTGCTAAAGAAGAAAGATATATTAAAGAATTTTGTTGGGCTTGTGGAAAAATTAAATATACTATTAATGATATTAGTAATGATATAACTAATAAAATTATTTTAGTATATGTTACAGTGAAAAAATAATTATTTACAAATAAGTTATCATATTGATTTATTGTAACTGCTCTTGTTGCATTTATATTAAATCCATAATCGGTAATCGATGAAATAAATAGCATTATAGATTGAAATAGTGTAACAATTCCAAAGCCTTCAATACCACAACGAAAAATTATTATAGGTGATAACAATAAAGGAAAAATAAAATTAAAAACATTTATTAAGAATAAAAACAAAGAGGAATCTAAATGTTTTTTATTTGATGATAATACTTGTATTATTTTGTTTTTCTTTTGAAACATTATTAAGTTTTTGAAAGCAACGAAAAATTGAATAGATTCTGATATAAAAATAATTTTTTTCTCTTAAATATAAGATGCTGATTTTTCTTAAAATAGATTCGGTACTCTTGTTAAAAAATCAAATTTCAATTGAAATAAATTTTTTTAAATTTTTTTTAATCCCCCGTATAAATACCTCCATCGTAGATTCCCTTCAACATACTTTCTGAATCCCATAATACTTGGTTTATTCTAATTTGCTTTCTATACTTTGGATAATTTTTTTTCAATAAATTTCCTGCATAAATATTGCTTGGAACCTTAAAAGTCCCATTAAAAACTAATAGTTCGGTACCATTCTTATCAATTATTAATCTATCATTATACGTTTTAAATATTTCTTCAAAAGTTAAATATTCTTTTTTAGGAAATTCTATTTCTTCGATACCATCATCTCCTTTAAACAACCCACCGTCATATTGTTTACCGGGCATTTTATCCCAATACCATAATACATAATCAATTCTTACAACATCTTTATATTTCGGATGTGACTTTATATATTCAGTAAATGAACTGGTTTTTGTAGGAAATTTAAATTTGTAATTCTTTGCTAAAAACATATTGTTGTTTTTATCTACTATAATTCTATTATTAAATTTCTTGAAAATACCATCATATATTTCATAATTGCTTAATTTATCTTTAAGTTTAATGTCTGCAATTTCAATATTGATCTTTTCTATTATTAGATTCTGTTTACTCTCCAAAACAATCTTTTTGTCCAAAGCCACCTCATCCTCAGGAAAAATATCTTCTTTACTTTTTATTCGTTCATCACCACGCCAAACAAAGCCCCGCAATTTTCGGGCATTTTCGGGTAGGTCTTTTTCGGGGTAAATATCGCCGTCAACATTGGTAAAAAAAGTAATGGTTTCAATTTTACTTTTATCGTCCATTAACATGTTTATTTTACTACTTACGTTTTTGTTAATCCCAATAAGTTCGTTTTTATCGTTCCGCATATAGTAGACCACCTCGGTGTTTTTTATTACATCAACTTCGTGAAGTTTGTTATCTTTAAATTTACCGTATAAATTTAATCCTTTTACTTGGTTAAATCCTGCTCCTATAGTATCTTTGGAAACAATAAACGCATTGTTTAAAACCTTTAATGAATCTAATTTATCCGTTTTATCGCCAATTAAATGCATTACATCTCCCGTTAACTGATTTTCAAAGTTCCAAAGAATGGGTTTACCTATAAGTTGCGTTAACGCATTTTTTTGACTAGAGTGAATTGAATCACATTTTCCGCTCATATCCGTTTTAAAAAAACGAACATTTTTATAACCTCTTACCAATCGTTCGCCCAATTTACCTGTTACAACAATTTTTTTAGCATGAATAAACATGGAATCTTTTTCAATTAAATAACGAATCGATGCGTGTTTGGTTATGTACAATGAATCTTTCTTTTTATAAACTTCACCGTAATGCCCACGAATTATTGCTTTATTTATAGAATCAGTAATTTTCACATTGTTGGTCCCCGATGCAAATTCTTTTTTTCGATCGTAATATAAACTGTCTCCCTCAATCAAACGGTCTTTGTATTTTATATATGATTTTCGAAGAAAATGACCCGTATTTTTTTTACTGTTATAAAATCCGTTTTCGGTGTAAATAAAATTATCTTTTCCGGTTATTGTTGATGGTCCAATTAATCTCGAGTTTCCTTCTTTGGTATGATAATCCAAATGATTGGATTTAATAACATACTCTGGATTGGTTAAAACTACTTTTGATAAAAATTGATATTTTTTTTCACGAACATAATACCGCCCTGATTTGCTTTTTAAAGTATTGGTTTTATTGGTTATTGTACCGTTGCTGTTAAAGTAAGCTTCTTGACTCATTCTGTCAAAAAATATTGTGTCTGTAACAATAGTTGATTCTGGTGAACGCATTATTACATCGCCTGTGGCAAATGCTTTTTGAATGTTTCCATTGTATTCTGCATATTTTCCATTTAAAAACAAAGTGTCTCCTTGAATCATTTGCACATTACCAAAGGCTTTAATATAATTTTCTGCTTGATAATAATAGGCTTTATTACAGGTCATTTTTACACCTTGATGATTTATTTTAACGTTTCCTGTAAGTAAAAAAGCACCCGGAATTTCATACTCATTTCTATCTTCAAAATCGGCATGTTCTATGATAATTTTACTTGTAGTTTGAGAAAACCCAAAAACAAATTGAAAGAGTAAAATGTAATATATAAAATTCTTATTTTTCAATGGTTTTATTTTTTGTTAAAACAAAATTGTATTCTAATTGTCTGTAAATTTATTGTTTTTAATGTCTTATAATCTAAAATAAATGTGAATTTATGTGGTAATCAATTTTTGAGTTAGTAAACTATACCATCACAATATAAAATACTACGGTTTATATTCCGTTATAACGGAAAAATCTATGGTTTTTAAACTCTCTTCCCAAGGTTTAATTTCAATTCCGAATGCTTTTTTAATTTTCGTTTTATCCAAAACACTATAACTTGGTCGTTGTGCTGGTGTAGGAAATTGAGAGGAAAGAATGGGTTTTAAATCAATCGATATGTCGCAGAATTCAAATATTTTTTTTGCAAAATCGTACCAACTACATTGCCCTTCATTTGAAAAATTCAGGATTTTAGATTTTAGATTTTGGGTTTTAGATTTTGAAGAAACTAGTATTCTAATTAGTACCTCCGCCAAATCAACCGCGTTGGTTGGAGTCCCTATTTGATCATTTACCACTGATAAACTATTCCTTTCAGATGCCAATCGCAACATGGTTTTTAAAAAATTATTTCCAAATTGTGAGTACACCCAAGAAGTTCTTATTATAAAATAACTTTCGCAAAGTGCTTGAATTTCTTTTTCACCGTTTAACTTTGTTTGACCATAAACACCAGTTGGATTTGTTGTATCTTCTTCTGTATAAGGTTTGACAGATTCTCCATCAAAAACAAAATCTGTAGAAATGTGAAGCAAAGTTGTTTTAAACAGATTACAAACTTCAGCTAAATTTTTTGCTCCAACAACGTTAATTAAATGTGCCTTTTCTTGCTCACTTTCAGCTTTATCAACAGCCGTGTAAGCAGCTGCATTAATGCAAAAATTTGGTTTAAATTCTTCGAAAACGTTTTTTATATTGTTAAAATCTGAAATGTTTAATTGAGATGAGTTGCAAAAAACAAAGTCAATTTCAGGATGATTTTTCGAAACAAATTGCAACGATTGTCCTAATTGCCCGCCCGAACCAGTAACTAAAACTACCATGCTTTCTTGGCATTTAAAAGGTTGGGCAAAATTTTATCTTTATCTGAAATTAATAGTGATTCTGTTGGAAACTGCCAATCGATATTTACCGTTTCGTCATTGTACATCAAGCCACCTTCTGATTCTTTATTGTAAAAATTATCACATTTATAAAAAAAAGTGGCGGTTTCGCTCAAAACTAAAAAACCATGAGCAAATCCTCGAGGTATATAAAATTGTTTTTGATTTTCACCTGATAAAACAATAGTCTCGTACTGACCAAAAGTTTCTGAATTGGGTCTAATATCAACCGCAACGTCTAAAACTTCACCTTGTAATACTCGAACTAATTTGGCTTGAGCGTGGTCACCCGTTTGATAATGCAAGCCACGCAAAACACCTTTGGTTGAAAACGATTGATTGTCTTGAACAAAATGAACGATTTGCCCTACTCCTTTTTGAAAGGTCTCTTCGTTGTAGCTTTCCATAAAATAACCTCGTTCATCGCAAATTATTTTGGGTTCAATTATAAAACAGCCTTTAAGTTTGGTTTCTGTAAAAATCATTTATAAAAGGAATAACACAAATTAGCAAGAATTTGTTATTAAAAAAATTAGCAAATAAAGATAGTTTTTAAATAGTATTAATGTAATAAACTTATTAAATGAACTCCATATCCACTTTTTAGTAATGGTTGTGCAAGTAGTTTTAATTGTTCGGCATCAATAAATCCCATTTTATAAGCCGCTTCTTCAATGGCACCAATTTTTAAACCTTGACGTTCTTCTATTACTTGAACAAATTGCCCTGCTTGCATTAACGATTGAAATGTTCCTGTATCTAACCAAGCCGTTCCTCTATCAAGAATACTAACTTTTAAGTTGCCTCGTTTTAAATATTCTTTATTCACATCGGTAATTTCCAATTCTCCTCTATGGCTTGGTGCAATATTGGCAGCAATTTCAATCACAGAATTGTCATAAAAATAAATTCCGGGAACTGCATAATTTGATTTTGGTTTTTCTGGTTTTTCTTCTATTGAAAGTACTTTACCATTAATATCAAAATCAACTACTCCGTAACGCTCTGGATCATTAACGTGATAAGCATAAATTATTCCACCGTCAGGATTGTTATTGGCTTGAAGCAATTCTGCAAGACCTGTTCCGTAAAAAATATTGTCTCCTAAAACCAAAGCTACTTTATCATTTCCAACAAATTCTTTTCCTATAATAAATGCTTCCGCTAATCCGTTTGGGTTTTCTTGAACGGCATACTCAAAACGACATCCCAAGTTTTCTCCGTCACCCAAAAGTTGCCTAAATAAAGGCAAATCGTGTGGAGTTGAGATAATTAATATTTCATTAATTCCTGCCCACATTAAAGTCGACAACGGGTAATAAATCATCGGTTTATCGTAAATTGGCATCAGTTGTTTACTTACCGCTAAAGTTAATGGGTGCAATCGAGTGCCTGAACCTCCTGCTAAAATAATTCCTTTCATTTGTAACTAGTTTAATTTTGCGGCTTGTTTTTTATAAAAACCAATAAATAATATTACAAATAAATACATGGCTAAAAAAAGCATTGGAAGTACAAATTTCATTTTACCATTAGTGCCTTTAACATTTTTGATGTTTACTACAGTACTTATATCTTTAATAATTGCATTTTGGTTAACTAAAGCAATTTTTTGACTTGCAATTTCATTAATTAAATTATTTTTCAAATCAAAAAATGAGTTAAACTGGTTGTTTTCGTTATTGTAAACTAAATTAGAACTTTTTTGATTTTTAGTCAAATTAATTGTCAATATTCTTATCAATGAGTCAGTTTGAGCAATTAACTCCTCATTTTTTTTCATTTTAATTTTAATATTGTCTTTTGATATTGCTAAAATTTGATTCAAGTACTCATCAGTATTCAAATATTTTAATAATGGTTTTATTGTTTCTTCTTCACTTGTTGCTGATGTAGTTACAAGGTGAATTTTATGATGTGGATAATTTTTACTGGTGAGTTCATCTTTAATTACTTTATTTATATCACTACTTTCGGATAATAATTTCACCAATTCAAAATTTTGAGTGTTCTGTGCACTAGCGGCGGATGTTGAATTGTTTACAAATGTATAAATATCAACTATAGGATCGATTTCTATTAAACTAATTTTTTCTGGTTTTTTTATTCCATTTGAAATGAAAAATTTATAATCTTTTTCTTTTAATTTTGAAGATAGTAAGTCAATTTTAGAATATAAATAATCCGTTCCGCCCATATTTGGGGAAACAATAATATTGCTGTCGTAAACATTAGTAGAATAGTCAAAAAATGCGCCCACAACTATCCCCGAAATTAGTATACCCAACAATAGTACTATATTTTTTTTTACATACAAAATACATTTAAAAACCGAAAAAGATATATTACTAAAAAACCCATTTATTTTTTTAAATAAAATTCCTAAATCAATTTCTTCAGGAATGTTGTTTTGCTGTTGTGCACTCATTTTTTATTTTTTAATATTAAAAATTTGCTCTAAAATTTTGATAGTAATTAAATAAGTTGGCTTTACTCCTGTTG
>JBBRCJ010000064.1:0-15373 GCA_038204955.1 Flavobacteriales bacterium | reverse complement strand
GTTTGTTGTCGTGGCGCAGTATAACAATCAACTTTAATTGTCATATTATCGGGTTTTTCAAATTGCTCTTTTGATATTTGAAGGTCTTTGTCGGCATAACAACTTTTCATAAACATTCCCCAAATAGGTAATGCTGCAACTGCTCCTTGACCATAAGTAATTCCTTTAAATCGTGCCGAGCGGTCTTCGCAACCAACCCATACACCTGTTACTAAATTGGGAACCATTCCAATAAACCAACCATCGGATTGATTTTGAGTTGTTCCTGTTTTGCCAGCAATTGGGTTGGTAAACATATACGGATAACCAGTTACCCGATTGTAACCATTGCCACCACCTTGTGTTCGAAGGCGAGAGCCTGAACCTTCTTCGGTTACACCTTCTAAAAGTTTAATTACTGCAAAAGCGATATCTTTATTTAAAACATCGTGGGTTTCAGGAACTGGTTCGTATACTACCGCGCCATTTTTATCTTCAATTCTAGAAATAAATTGTGGTTTAATATAAACACCTTGATTGGCAAATGTACTGTAAGCAGCTACCATATCATGAACAGTAATGTCTACTGCTCCTAATGCTATTGAGGGTTGCGGAGGAATTTCGGATGTTACACCCAATTTATGAGTTAGTTCAACAACGGCTTCGGGACCTGTTTTATCAATTAATTTTGCAGATATTACGTTGACGGAATTGGCTAATGCTCGTTTAAGTGTCATTACACCTCGGTAACGATTATCTGAATTTCGAGGTTCCCAATCGGCCGTTACATTGTGTCTTCCTTTGTGAATCATAAATGGTTCGTCAACCATAGTATCACAAGGCGACATTCCGAGTTGTTCAATTGCAGTTGCGTAAACGAATGGTTTAAAGGTAGATCCTACTTGACGTGCACCTTGACCCACGTGGTCGTATTGAAAATATTTATAATTTATACCACCAACCCAAGCCTTAATTTGCCCTGTTTGAGGTTCCATTGACATTAACCCTGTTTGTAAAAAATGCTTGTAATATCTTATTGAATCAAGCGGAGTCATTTCTATATCCTTGTCACCATCCCAACTAAAAACTGTCATTTTGGTTTTTACGCTAAAGGTTTTTATAATTTCTTCATCGCTCATGTCCTGGTCTTTTAAAATGCGCCATCTTTCTGAATTTTTCATGGCTTGATTCAAAATTTTATCAGTTTCAACGGTAGAAATATTGACAAATGGTGCATTTTTGTTTTGTTTTTGCTGGGCAAAAAATTCTTGTTGCAAGTTTTTTAAATGTGCTTGAACAGCTTCTTCGGCGTGTTCTTGAATTTTAGAATCAATAGTAGTATAAATTTTTAAACCATCACTGTAAATATCGTATTCTTCGCCATCGGCTTTTTTATGGTCTTTACACCAATTTTTCATATAATCTCGTAAAAACTCTCTAAAATAAGTTGCCGTTCCCTCTTGATGACTTTCTGGATGAAAATTTAAAACGATTGGTTTTTTTTCTAAAATTGATTTTGCCGATTCTTCTAAATGGTTGTTACGAACTAATTGACCTAACACAGTATTTCGTCGATCAAAAACTAATTTTTGTCGTCTTTCTTTGTGAGGGTTATAAAGAGCTGGATTTTTTAACATTCCAACAAACATTGCACTTTCTTCAATTGTTAAATCACGAGGTTCTTTGTTAAAATACACTTTTGCTGCTGATCGGATTCCGACGGCACCATTTACAAAATCAACTTGATTGAAATACATTGCAATGATTTCATTTTTAGTATATTGACGTTCCAAACGAATTGCAATTATCCATTCTTTAGCTTTTTGGATGATTCGAAAAGGTAAAAATTTAGAACCTTCACCGTGAAAAAGTAATTTGGCAAGTTGTTGTGTTAAAGTACTAGCCCCACCGTTTCTTCCTAATTGTACTGCTGCTCCAAAAGTTCTTCTAGCATCTATACCTGAATGCTCGTAAAAACGCTCGTCTTCGGTTGAAACTAAAGCGTCAACTAAAGATTTTGGTAAATCTTTATACTTTATTGCTGTCCGGTTTTCATTATAAAACTTTCCTAATACAACACCGTCTGAAGAAATTATTTCGGTTGCCAAGTTAGAATTTGGATTTTCTAAATCGTCAAAGGAAGGCATTTTTCCGAAAAGTCCCCAAGAGGCAAATAGAAAAAATAAGAATACGCCACCGAGTGTGTAAAAAAATACTCTCCAAAATTTTCTAGAGTAATATTTGATGTCTTTAACGGGAGATTTACTGTTTTTTATTACCATTTTTTTATTCTAAAGATTCGATTCTAAAACCTACTTCTGTTATTCCTTTGAGTTTTTTGTCCCCTTCAATTTTGCCCGATTCTCGAACAGCTTGTTGAATTTTTATTTTGTATTCACCTTTTAAATTAAAACTTTGGTTGATTTTATAAACCAATTTACTTTCTTTTACGTCCGAAAAACCATCGCCTAGCAAAGTTCCGTCTGGATTTGCCATTTTATATTCTAAAGTATCTACCTTAACTTGTTTGTTTGGTTGTTCTAAAGAAACGATTAAAAAAATATTATCATATTGATAGTCTGCATTGTCTCGAATATTAACAAATAAATTATATAGCTTTTTATTTTCTAATAGAGGCAACTTAAAGTTGATAATACTGTCTTTGTGCCAAGAATTTCCTACTGATTTATATTCGTCGAAAACTCTTTTTTTATCACAAGACACTAACGCAATCAATACAAATAAGTAAAAAAGTTTAACTTGGATTTTCATTCTTTTTTATAATAATTACAGGTTTCTTTTTTTCAACAGGTTGCTGATTCTGGATTAGTTGGTTCGGATTTATTTTCTTAGTATTTTGTTGGTTAGCATTTGGTTTGTTTGTATTAGGATTTAATTTATTTTGATTAGGATTAGGTTTTACCGCTTGATTAGGATTTTCAACTCCTTCAACTTTAGCCACAATTTTGTTTCGGTTTTTAGAGTTGCTTTTCTTTCTTTTAGGTTGATCAAAACGGGTTAAACTTTCTTGTCCCATAGCGTTATTGAAGTTTTTTTCAACTTCGATTACTATTTCAATAGCAAAATCCTCTAATGAAGAAACTTTGATTTTTTGTTTGTTTTGAACTACAATTTCACGCACTTGTTCAATTTTCAAAACGTGCCACTCAGAAAAATTATTGGTATAGGCAAACCACATCAAACCTTTAAAAATGTCTTGTTTCTGGCATACAGCATCACCTTTTTCCGTTTGCAACTTAGTTTCAAAATCGGGAAAATCTTTTAGAGCATCTAAATAAGTATCCAATTCATAGTTTAAACAACATTTTAATTTACCACATTGCCCAGCCAATTTTTGTGGGTTTAATGACAATTGTTGATAGCGAGCTGCCGAGGTGTTTACACTTCTAAAATCAGTTAACCAAGTTGAACAGCATAATTCACGTCCACATGAACCAATACCTCCCAATCGTGAGGCTTCTTGACGAAAACCTACTTGCTTCATTTCGATTCGGGTTTTAAACTCGCCTGCAAATTCTTTAATTAATTGACGAAAATCGACTCTGTCATTGGCGGTGTAATAAAACGTAACTTTTGAACCATCGCCTTGAAATTCAATATCGGAAATTTTCATTTCTAGCTTTAAAGCAATTGCCATACTTCGGGCTTTCACTTTCATAGGCTCTTCTTTATCTCGCGCATCGCTCCAAATATCTATATCACGTTGTGATGCTTTTCGGTAAATTTTATTAATTTCTGGGCTTGTTACCGCTACACCTTTTTTCTTCATTTGTACCTTAACTAATTCTCCAGTTAAAGTTATTATACCTACATCATGACCAGGCGAAGCTTCGGTTGCCACCACATCTCCAATGCTTAAAGTGAGTTTTTCGGAATTTCGATAAAACTCTTTTCGTCCATTTTTAAAACGAATTTCAACACAATCAAACGGCTCTTGACCACTAGGTAAATTCATATTGGCCAACCAATCGAAAACCGTTAATTTGTTGCAGCTATCGGTGCCGCAAGTACCATTATTTTTACAGCCTTTTGGTGCACCACCATCCGACGTTGAACAACTTTGACAAGACATAATTTTAAAATATATAGTGAGTGTTCACTTTAGCGAACGACGTTTCTTTTAAACGATTAATTTGTAAAGATAGTATTTTTTTCGATTTTATGTTTTCGATTTTTATCATTTTTATTTAAATTGAAAAACCCACTTCGCTCGAAATGGGTTTGTATTTAAAAAAAATAAAGTTTTTATAAAATTTTATACAATTTATCGGATAATCGAATTCTAAATGGTAATTCAATACTCATTTTATCGCTAATTTTTGCGACATCAGATGGAATTCCGTTTACATTCATTTGGGTTACAACTAATTCTTGATTGCCTGTTGTTGGTCCTGAAATTAAAATTTTATCACCAATTTTAAGTTCTTGATTTTCTATTAAAAACAAACCCACCTTTGCTTTTACAAAATAATGTTCCCCCTTACCGATTAGTACTTTTTTAATGGCAATTTTTTTTCTAATAGACTGCTTATGTACAATTTTCGTTGGTTTTAGAATTGAATTTCCAGCTTCATCTTTATACAATAATTTATCCGATTTTCCTTTTCTGAAAATCATATTACCATTTTTAACGCCTTTTCGAAGATTTATTTGATCTACTAGTGACATATTTATTATTTTTTTACACTCTGTTGAACAACAATTTTGAAATGCTTCTTTACAAGAATCACATTGAATAAAAAGTAAATGACAGCCTTCGTTTTCACAATTGGTATGGTTATCACAAGAAGTTCCGCATTGGTGGCATTTCGAAATTATATCATCGGTAATTCGTTCACCCAAACGATGGTCGAAAACAAAATTTTTACCAATAAATTTGCTTTCTAAACCTTCTTCTTTTATTTGTTTGGCGTATTGAATAATGCCACCTTCAAGTTGGTAAACATTTTTAAAACCTTGGTGCTTAAAGTAAGCACTGGCTTTTTCGCAACGAATTCCGCCTGTGCAGTACATTACCAAATTTTTATCTTCTTTATGGTTTTTTAATTGATTGTTAATAATTGGTAAACTCTCACGAAAAGTCTCCACATCGGGAGTTATGGCATTTTTAAAATGGCCAATCTCACTTTCGTAATGGTTTCTAAAATCGACAAGAATTGTATTTGGATCGTCTAAAATTTCATTAAATGCTATCGCGTTCAAATGAATTCCTTTATTGGTTACGTCAAAAGTTTCGTCATTTAAACCATCGGCTACAATTTTATCCCTTACTTTAATTGTTAGTTTCAAAAACGAATGATCGTCTTGCTCGACAGCGATATTCAATCGAATATTTTGCATAAAACTATAGACTTCTAAAGTTTCTTGAAAACTCACTAAATTATCTGCAGGAAGAGATAATTGCGCATTGATTCCTTCATACGCTACATAAATCCGACCCAAAACCACTAGAGAATTCCAAGCCAAAAATAATTCGTCACGAAATTTTTTTGGATTTTCAATTTTGGCGTATGCATAAAAAGACAACGTAAGGCGTTGTTGACCGGCTTGGTTAATCAATTCGGCTCTTTGGGCGGCGCTTAAAGTGTTGTAGAGTTGCATTTTTTAAATGTCAGGTTTTGAGTTTTCAGTCGCAGTTTTCAGTTAGCAAATCACTTGACTGAAAACTGAAAACAGAGACTGAAAACTATTTAACAAAACTCTGCGTAAGCGTCTTTCAAGTTATCAGCAATCATTTCGGCTGGGCGACCTTCAATGTGATGGCGCTCTAACATATGGACTAATTCGCCATTTTTAAATAATGCCATACTTGGTGACGATGGTGGAAAAGGAAACATGTTTTCACGAGCGGCATCTACTGCTTCTTTATCAACTCCTGCAAAAACCGTTACTAAATGATCTGGTTTTTTTGTGCCATCCAAACTCATTTTTGCTCCTGGACGTGCATTTCTAGCCGCACAACCACAAACTGAATTTACAATTACAAGTGTTGTACCTTCTGCTTTTATAGCATTATTTACTTGTTCTGCGCTATATAAATCTTTAAAACCTGCGTCAGTTAATTCTGCTCGCATTGGTTTTACCATTTCATCTGGATACATAATTTTTATTTTAAGTTACTAAGATGCAAAGTTACAAAGATTTTAAAATCAATTTCAATATTGATTCATAAAGATTTGTTATGATTTGATAGACGAGCTAAAATCTAAAAATTCTACCAATTAATGCGCTTGCAAATGGTAAAGTTGGGCATTTCAACATCACTTGAAGATCTTCAAAAATGGAGGTTTCGCCATCTAAAAATTTAAAAATTAAAACGGGATTCCCTTTTTTGAAAAGTGAATAAAAAACGTTGTCACCTAATGCATTGTTTTTATACAAAACATCTATAAATAGTAAATCGTAAAACCAAAATTTGTCTTTTTTATGAAATTTTCTAAAATCACTTTCGGTGGCAAGAAACGATACTAAACTTTTAGAATATTTTGTAACATTTTTAAAAGTAAAACCTGTGCTAGCTTTTGTCCAACCGCCAGCTGATCCGATATTTAAAATACTTTTAGTGTTGTGTTTCCAAAAATTATAAGACGTCATAGGAATGCATCCTTGTTCTTTATCTACAATTTCGTAATCGGTTATTCCAAGTTTTTTGATATAAATTTCAATCTCATCTTCATATTCTTTCCGCGAAAGCAAATCTTTAGAAAACAAAGTATACTCAATTAATGCTTTGGTACTTGAAGTTGGCAAAACGTACATAAAACGTGTGTTTCCTCTTTGCTCAACTGAAAAATCCATAAATGTTGCAACGTTTTCATTAAAAATTGGTTTGTTTGTTTTAATAAACCAACCAATAAAATGCTGTTGTAATAATGGATATTTGGTTTGATTTTTAACAAAATCTAAATTCAAGATGGAATTAAAAATTTTAGTACAAGAATAATTCTCGCCTTCAGTTATTACAATACAATTACTTTCTAATTCGTTAAAATCAATTATTTTTTGATTTATAAATTCAATATTTTTATGTTGTTTGATAGTATCGAAAACCAAATTATAAAAATCCAAACTTTGAATCATATTATAATTATAAGGTTGTAATTTTAAATTTTTACTAAAAACTTTGGTTGCAAAAAGTGCCGATTTCCATTTTTTTGAAATCACAGAATCAAACCTAGAATCGGGTTCATCCCAAAAGCACCAGGTTTTATCGCTGGTTTGTTTCACATCTTTGTCAATAAGTAAAATAGTTTTATCCGAAAATTTTCTAGATAAAACCATGTTATAAACCGTCATTAGTGCAGCTAAACCAGAACCTGTAAAAATGTAATCATAGTGTTTCACGATACAAATATAATTTTTTTGTGGGTATTTTTAAAATATAAAACCACGCAAAGTAGCGTGGTTTTAAAATAAATCCTAAAAAAATTAGCTTTTAATGCATTAACACGCCGTCAATAACGTGAATAACTCCATTTGTAGCACCTAAATCGACTGCTGTTACAGTTGCAACACCACCTTTAGCATCTGTAAGTATTACATTTTTACCTTTCAATGAAGCTGTTAATTTTGCCCCTTGGACTGTTGTTAATACGGCTTTCCCTTTGCCAGCAGTAATTGCAGCCACTACGGCTTTACTGTCTAACTTTCCTGCAACAACGTGATAAGTAAGGACTGCTTGTAATGTTTTTAAGTTTTCAGGTTTTAACAGGTTTTCAACAGTTCCTTTTGGTAGTTTGTTAAAGGCAGCATTAGTAGGCGCAAACACAGTAAACGGACCTTTACCCGACAATGTTTCTACTAATCCGGCTGCTTTAATTGCCGCTACAAGTGTTGTGTGATCTTTGGAACCCACAGCAACTTCAACAACATTTTTAGTTGCTTTTTGAGCAAAAGAAGTAATTCCTGCAAAAAAGGCCATTCCTAAGAAGGCTAACGATAAAATTTTTCTTGTTTTCATAATTTATATTTTAAAATTTTTAGTAAAATTATAGTGTTTTATTGTAAGTTAATTTTCTTTGTCTTAAGTTTAACTAATGTCTAAACCTCACAAAACAAAGTGATTACTTTATTAAATTTAACTAATAAATAAGTTTGATAAAATAATGTAGTGAAAATATAAATTGAATTCTGTATTGATTCTTTAGGTTAATAAAATTGATTTATTTTTAGTTGTGAATAGGTCATAATTATTAAAAAAGCTCACAATTTTCTTAACTTATTTCTTAATTTAAAATAATTAAAAGGGCTACATTAAATTTCAAAATTAGAAACAGCATTTAATTCAAATAAAATTTATTTCTTTTTATTATAAAAGTTATTCGATTTATATTATAAAAATGTTAAATTTGTAAGCAATTTACACATTATCTTGATAAAGATATTAAGTTTGCACTCTATATGAAAAAGCTATTTTTATATTTATTTGCTTTCGTTATGTTTTTCTTTACAACATTTCGTGCTTTTTCTTTGGAAGAAAGTCATCATTTAAAATTTAACAAAATTCAAAACTTTTTACCTTCAAATATTGAATATTCTAAAAAAACGAATTACAGCATTAAAATTGATTTGATTGACGATTTTGAAAATGAAGATGTTATGTGTTTTGCTAAGAAAAACACAGTACTTTCATTTTCAAATACCCTAAAAAATTATTCTTTAATTTTACTTTTTAAAAGTAAAAAAACGAATCTTAAAACATACAATTCAGAACATATTTCTCGAATTCCACGCTTTAGTTTTCTTTCCTTACAAGTTATTAAAATTTGATTTATATAAAATAAATCAAATCCGGTTGTTATCAATCATTCTTTATCCATTTTCAATATCATTATTTTTTTAAAACATGAAAAAAGTATTCCTACTATTTTGCATTAGTGCATTAGTAAATTTAACCAGTTGTAATTCAAAAAAAGAAGAAAAAGTCGAAATTTCTGAATATACTGTAACTAACCCAATCGTTAAAGACACCACATTTACTAAAGAATATGTGGCTCAAATTCAATCGTTACAAAATGTTGAAATCCGCGCACAAGAAAAAGGCTATTTAGAAACGTTGCATTGTGATGAAGGACGTCAAGTACGTTCGGGTCAATTACTTTTTAGTATAATGCCAAAATTATACCAAGCCGATTATATGAAGGCAAAAGCCGAAGCCAGATTAATAGCTTTAGAATTGCAAAACACAAAGGTATTGGCTGATAAAAACATTGTTTCTAAAACCGAATTGTCAATGGCTCAAGCCAAGCTAGACGAAGCAAATGCTGATGTAGCTATGGCAGAAACTCATTTATCATTTACTAAAATAACAGCACCTTTTGATGGCACTATTGATAGAATTATGTTCAAAAAAGGAAGTCTTATTGAAGATGGAACGGTATTAACTAAAATTTCAAACAATAAAGAAGTTTACGCTTACTTTAATATGTCGGAAGTGGAATATTTAGATTATAAAACTAGAGCCAAAGACGATGTAAAAAATACAGTTTCACTATTGCTATCTAATGGAGAAATACACAAATTTAAAGGAGCAATTGAAACAATCGAAAGTGAATTTGATAACGAAACAGGAAATATCGCTATTCGAGCAAAATTTCCTAATCCAGAACTACTTTTAAAACACGGTGAAACTGGAAAAGTTAGAATGACAGTGCCTATTCATAATGCTTTAGTAATTCCACAAAAAGCAACTTTTGAAGTTTTGGATAAAATTTATGTTTATGTTGTTGATAAAGATAATGTTGTAAAATCAAGAAACATTACAGTCAAACAAAAATTATCCAATTTGTATATCATCGATTCGGGTATAAATGCTTCAGATAAAATTTTATTAGACGGATTACAAACTGTAAAAGAGGATGAAAAAATAAATGCAAAATTCATTGCTCCAAATCAAGTTATCAAAAACTTACAATTAATCAAACAATAGGCGTTTTTTAATTTCACAAATAAAATAATATGTTTAATAAATTTATACAACGCCCTGTATTATCAATAGTAATCTCTCTTATTATTGTTTTTCTTGGTGCATTGGCATTAATTAATTTGCCAATTACTCAATTTCCATCAATTTCACCACCAAAAGTAAATATAGCCGCAGAATATCCTGGAGCCAATGGAGAATTGATGATAAAATCGGTAGTAATTCCGCTAGAAAGAGCTATAAACGGTGTTCCTGGTGTAAAATATATCGCATCCGATGCAGGAAATGATGGCGCAGCTTCAATTCAAGTAGTTTTTGAATTAGGAACAGATCCAAACGTAGCCTCTATTAATGTTCAAAATAGAGTTGCTGCTGTAGTAAATAAATTACCACCTTTAGTAGTTCGAGAAGGAATTAAAATTACTCGAGAAGAATCTAATATGTTGATGTACATCAATTTGTTTAGTAAAGATCCAAAAATGGATGTAAACTTTATGTACAATTTTGCGGATATTAACTTACTATCAGAATTAAAAAAAATTGACGGGGTAGGTTTTGCCGATGTTTTAGGAAATAGAGAATTTGCAATGCGAATTTGGTTGAAACCTGATAGAATGTTGGCCTACAAAGTATCTGCAGACGAAGTTATGGAATCGCTTAACAATCAAAGTTTAGAAGCTTCGCCAGGAAGAACAGGTGAAAGCTCGGGCAGGCAATCACAGGCTTTTGAATATGTTTTAAAATATTCAGGTCGTTTTACAACTAAAGAACAATATGAAAATATAGTTTTAAAGGCCAATGCTAACGGCGAATTACTAAAATTAAAAGATGTAGCTGAAGTTGAACTAGGAAATGCATATTACGATTTATATTCTAAATTGAATGGAAAACCATCGGCAGCAATTGTAATTAAACAATCTTACGGGAGTAATGCTAGCGCAGTAATCAAAAATGTAAAAAAACGTTTAGAAGAAATTAAAGCCGAATCTTTTCCTCAAGGAATGGATTATTCGTTGGGGTATGACGTATCTAAATTTTTAGATGCTTCGATAGAAAAAGTAATCCATACCTTAATTGAAGCTTTTATTTTAGTTTCATTGGTTGTATTTTTATTTTTGGGCGATTGGCGTTCAACTTTAATTCCGGCATTGGCGGTTCCAGTTTCACTTGTAGGAACATTCTTTTTTATGCAATTGTTCGGAATATCTTTAAATTTGATTACGTTGTTTGCTTTGGTTTTGGCAATCGGAATAGTAGTTGATGACGCCATAGTCGTCGTCGAGGCGGTACATGCTAAAATGGAAGAACACCATTTGAATGCTTTAGATGCTACCAAGATGGCAATGAAAGAAATTGGTGGAGCCATTATTGCAATTACGTTGGTTATGGCGGCGGTATTTATTCCAATTTCATTTATGAGTGGTCCAGTTGGAATTTTTTACCGACAATTTTCGGTGACAATGGCAACAGCAATTATTTTATCTGGTATTGTAGCCCTTACCTTTACACCAGCAATTTGTGCTATAATGTTGAAAAACACCCACGGTCAAGCAAAAAAACGAACAGTGCTGAATCGTTTTTTAGAAGGATTTAATGCTAAGTTTAATAATTTAGAAGGAAAATATACTAGGTTAGTTTCTGCAATAGTAAATAGACGGGTAATTACTATTTTAATTTTGATTGCTTTCTGTTTTGGTACTTGGGGCATTAGCTCTTCTGTTCCATCTGGCTTTATTCCTAATGAGGATCAAGGATTGTTTTATGCCATTATTCAAACTCCTGCAGGGTCAACGTTGGAACGCACAGACGAAATAGCATCTCAACTTCAAAAAATTGCTTCGGCAATGCCAGAAATTAAATCAGTATCCTCAATGTCTGGTTACGAAATTTTATCGGAAGGAACTGGAGCAAACACTGGAAGTTGCTTGATAAATCTAAAAGATTGGGACGATCGTGATAAATCGCTAACCCAAGTAATGGACGAATTAGAAGAAAAAGCTAGTAAAATTAAAGGAGCAACTATCGAATTTTTTCCACCACCAGCAGTTCCTGGTTACGGCGCAGCAGGTGGATTTGAACTTCGTTTACTTGACAAAGCTGGAAGCGGAAATTTTAAATTAATGGAAACCGTTAATAATGATTTTGTAAAAGAATTACGAAAAAGAAAAGAGCTTACCTCAGTTTTTTCATTTTATAACGCTAGTTTTCCGCAATATATGTTGAATATTGATAATGATAAAGCGCAACAAAAAGGCGTTACTATTGACAATGCAATGAATACTTTGTCAACATTAATTGGTAGTAATTACGAAACAAGTTTCATTAAATACGACCGTCAATATAAGGTAATGGTTCAAGCCTTGCCGCAATATAGAGCAACGCCTGAAGATTTATTAAAATTGTATGTTAAAAATAATAAAGATGAAATGGTACCTTTTGCGGCATTTATGAAAGTAGATAAAGTGTATGGATTATCAGAAATTACAAGACACAACCTGTACAATGCATCCGAAATTAGCGGAAGTCCCGCAAATGGTTTTAGTAGTGGAACAGCTTTAAAAGTAGTTCAGGAAGTAGCAAAAGCCAAATTACCAAAAGGGTTTGGTATTGAGTGGGCTGGTATTTCTATTGATGAATCACGCCAAGGAAATCAAGCCTTATATGCCTTTTTAATCTCTTTAATTTTCGTTTATTTAGTTTTATCTGCGCAGTACGAAAGTTTTGTTTTGCCGATGCCCATTCTTTTATCTTTGCCAGTTGGTATTTTTGGAGCCTTCTTTTTTCTTAAAGTTTTAGGGCTAGAAAATAATATTTATGCTCAAATTGCTATGGTAATGCTTATTGGAATTTTGGGTAAAAATGCTGTTTTGATTGTAGAATTCGCTGTACAACGACATGCTGCGGGCTTAACTGTTATTCAATCGGCTGTTGAAGGTGCAAAAGCACGGTTACGACCAATTTTAATGACTTCATTTGCTTTTATTGCTGGATTAATTCCGCTGGTATTTGCATCAGGTCCTGGGGCAGTTGGTAATCGAACTATTGGTTCTGCCGCAGCAGGAGGAATGTTGTTTGGGACTATTTTTGGAGTTGTAATTATTCCAGGATTGTATTATATTTTCGCTAGAATCTCTGAAAAAAACGTACTGGTAGAAGGCGAAGAAGAAGGGACGCTTTCGGAAGTTTTAAAAAACTATCTTAAAAATTTAGTTAAAAATAAAAAGAAAAAAAATCGACCTTAAAGATGAAATTTTATATAATGAATAAAAAAATAAAAATAGTGCTACTTGGTTTTGTAGTAACTTTGGTAGGTTGTAAATCGTTGGCACCAGTTCAAGAAATAGAAAAAACGGCTATGCCTGAAACGTTTGTTGCTTTAAAAGATTCTACAAACAACTCAGCAAAAATTAAATGGAATCAATTTTTTGTAGATAAAAATCTCAATAATTTAATAGACAGTGCCCTAAAAAACAATATCGATTTAAAAATGACCTTGCAAGATATCGAAATTGCTAGAAATCAGGTAAAATTACGTCAAGGAATGTTATTGCCCAATGTAACTGCAGGAGCAGGAGCAGGCATTGAAAAAGTTGGACTATATACTAGTCAAGGTGCTGGAGACGCAAGTACAGAAATAACCCCAGGCGAAATTGTTCCTGAAAATTTAACGAATTTTGGATTAGGTTTACACGCAAGTTGGGAAGTTGATATTTGGAAAAAACTACGGAATTCTAAAAAAGCCGCTTTTTCAAGATATTTAGCTTCCATTGAAGGGAAAAATTTTGTAGTTACTAATTTAGTTTCTGAAATCGCCAATTCGTATTATGAATTACTTTCATTAGACAATCAATTAGACATTATTAGAGAAACCATTGTGCTACAACAAAATGCATTAGAAATTGTAAAAGTGCAGAAAGATGCCGCACGAACAACTGAATTGGGTGTTAAAAAGTTTGAAGCCGAAGTATTAAATTCTCAAAGTTTAGAATTTGATATAATGCAGCAAATTAAAGAAAATGAAAATAATATTAATTTTTTATTAGCGCGCTATCCGCAACCTATTATTAGAGATAAAGCTGCAATAAATGTTCAAGTGCCACAACAAATTAGTGAAGGAATTCCAACACAATTACTTAAAAATCGCCCTGACATAAAACAAGTTGAATTGGAACTCTTTGCTACAAAATGTGATGTTAATGCAGCACGTGCCGAATTTTATCCTTCACTTGCCATATCAGGTGGTATAGGTTTTAATGCTTTCAAAACTAACTATCTTTTTACTGCACCCGAGTCGGTTTTTTATAATTTAATTGGCGACTTAGTAGCTCCTCTAATCAATAGAAGCGCAATTAAATCTCAGTTTAACACGGCAAAAGCAGTTCAAATTCAAGCAATGTACAACTATCAAAAAACCATTTTGAATGGATATATTGAAGTTGCCAATGGAATTTCAAGTATCAATAATTTACAAAAATTATATGATTTAAAAAATAAAGAAGTGCAAGCTTTAACAGCTGCCATTTCAGTTTCTAACGATTTGTTTCGCTCTGCTAAAGTGGACTATTTTGAGGTGTTAATGACACAGCGTGATGCACTTTCGTCAAGATTAGAATTAATTGAAACTAAAAAACGACAGTTTAATGCGGTAATCAATGTTTATAAATCATTGGGCGGCGGTTGGCAATAAAAAAGACCATTTTAATATTAAAACTCTCTTAATTTACACTGCCCCCAAAAAGTTAGACACTATTTGGGGGTATTTTATATAAATAATAGGGATAAAATTTAAATCATATTGTCCCACAAAAGATGTTCTCAAGATTCTAAGGCCAAATTTATTGTTATTTCGGGATGATTTATTATAATTCATCCGTATTTCAAATATCTTGCAGAATGTACAAATCCCTTAGTAGTATTTACGGTAATCTATAAATTATGAAAATAATAAAAGCGGTCGGTATCTCATACTTTAAATTTTCATCAAAGAACACATAATAAATTTTTACTAAAACACTTTTTTTTGTTTAACTTTAAAACTATAAGGCTAAACAAAACAAATAATTCTTATATTTGCAAAAAATATTATAAAATCAATTTGATGAATACTAAAAAACCTGATAACATAGTTTACTCTGAAGAAACAGGATATAATGCAAGTTTACTTCCCTACGCAACATCTGTTGGTGCTCCTGCGATACATATTGATGATATAGTATCTTGGAAAAGCAGAGGTATTACTAATGTGAATAAAGAATTTGAAAATAAGTTTGACGAACTCAAATTGCAATATCAAAATTTAATGGAGGAATATGAATGGAATGAATTGGTTTATAATGCCAAATTTTCATTTGAACCTGTTATTGGAGAAATTTATCATTTATATCGAGATGTAGAAGGATTCGATTTCTTGTCTTTAATTGGACCAAATGAATGGAATAAAGAGCATATTGG
>JBBRCJ010000063.1:0-15439 GCA_038204955.1 Flavobacteriales bacterium | reverse complement strand
ATATAATCTTGTTTTCCAGAATCTTTTGGAGCAATAAAATCAGCTAAAGCAATATTTGGTGCGCCAGCTGTTTTTTGAGATTGTTGTCTTATAGTTAGAAAAGTTGTTAATTTTTCACTTTCGACTTTCGACTTTCGACTTTCGACTAAAATATCATCGTCATTAATTGTATTGGCTGGAAAAATTCCGAAAACTCCTTTTGCTTCCAACCATTTCTCCGATACAATTTGTTTCAACATTATTTGTGCATCGGCAAATAAATTAGTTGCTTGTTCGCCCACAACTTCATCAGATAAAATTGCAGGATATTTCCCGAACAATTGCCACGAATTAAAAAATGGAGTCCAATCTATAAAATCTACCAACTCATCTAATTCAACTGAAATGGTTTTTGTTCCAATAAAATTTGGCTTTACTGGTGTGAAATTATCCCAATCTAATTGCAATTTATTCTTACGAGCACTCTCGATTGTATGGTAATTTTTATCTCTACTTCTGTTCAAATAACCATCACGTAATTTGTCATATTCTTCCCGAATCGCTTTTACATAACTGCCTTTAGTTTCTGCTTGAAGCAAATTACTCGCAACTGTTACAGCGCGCGAAGCATCGTTTACGTGAACTACAGTTTCTTTATATTCTGGTGCAATTTTCACAGCTGTATGTGCTCGTGAAGTAGTTGCGCCACCAATCATTATTGGAATTTTAATGTTTAGTTTATCCATTTCTTTTGCTAAATAAACCATTTCGTCCAATGATGGAGTTATCAAACCGCTCAAACCAATGATATCAACATTGTGTTCAATCGCCGCTTGAATTATTTTTTCTGGCGGAACCATAACTCCTAAATCAATGATTTCGAAATTATTACAACCCAAAACAACAGCAACTATATTTTTTCCAATATCGTGAACATCACCTTTAACAGTTGCCATCAATACTTTTCCTGCCGATGATGATTTACCCGATTTTTCGGCTTCGATGAAAGGTAACAAATAAGCAACTGCTTTTTTCATTACTCGAGCTGATTTTACAACTTGTGGTAAAAACATTTTTCCGCTTCCAAATAAATCGCCTACAACATTCATTCCTGCCATTAAATTGACTTCGATAACTTCTATCGCTTTCGCGGAATTTACTCGCGCTTCTTCAACATCAATTTCAATAAATTCGTCAATTCCTTTGACTAATGAATGGGTTAATTTTTCTTGAAACGTCCCATTTCGCCATTCGGCAATTGCTTTTTCATTTACTTTGTAATCGCCTTTAAAAGTTTCGGCTAAATCTAACAATCGTTCGGTTGCGTCTTCTCTTCTATTTAAAAGAACATCTTCAACGTGTTCTAACAATGTTTTATCAATTTCATCATAAATCTCAAGCATTTCCGGATTTACAATTCCCATTGTCATTCCGTTTTGAATTGCGTGGTATAAAAATGCCGAATGCATTGCTTCACGAACGGTATCATTACCACGAAACGAAAACGAAACATTACTAACACCTCCAGAAATATTAGCATACGGAAGATTTTCACGAATCCATTTGGTAGCCCTAAAAAAATCTAATGCATTCAATTTATGTTCGTCCATACCGGTTGCAACCGGAAAAATATTGGGATCAAAAATGATGTCTTGTGCAGGAAATTTAACTACATCAACCAGAATATCGTAACTTCTTTTACAAATTTCAATACGTCTTTCATAAGTATCGGCTTGACCATCTTCGTCGAATGCCATCACGATTACTGCTGCGCCATAACGTTTTACCAACTTGGCGTGATGAATAAAAGTTGCTTCGCCTTCTTTTAATGAAATTGAATTTACGACTGCTTTTCCTTGTACAACTTTTAATCCAGCTTCGATTATTTCCCATTTGGAAGAATCAATCATAACTGGAACTCTAGCAATATCTGGTTCGGCAGCGATAAGATTAAGGAATTTGGTCATAGCAAAAACGCCGTCCAACATTCCTTCGTCCATATTGACGTCTATTATTTGTGCACCGCCTTCAACTTGTTCTCTTGCTACTGATAGTGCTTCGTTGTAGTTTTCTTCTTTTATTAATCGAAGGAATTTACGTGAACCTGTTACATTAGTTCGTTCTCCAACATTCACAAAAATGGATTCTTCGGTAACAAAAAGCGGTTCTAGACCTGAGAGTTGTAAATTTATTTTGTTTTTTCTTGACATATTTATGCTGAATTTATTTCAGTATCTTTTATTTTTTAGCCACAGATTAAAAGGATTTTCACAGATTTTAAATTGTTGATTCTAATTCTAAACTTCTTGGTTTGAATTCTTTGGCTACATCGGCAATAGCTTTTATATGTTCTGGTGTTGTGCCACAACAACCACCAATTATATTTATTAAATTATCTTGCAAATATTCTTTTATTAATGCTTGCATTTCTTCTGGTGTTTGATCGTATTGCCCAAAAGCGTTGGGTAAACCAGCATTTGGATGTGCCGAAATATTTAATTGTGTGTTGTGTGCTAAACGTTTTAAATACGGTTTTAATTGATCGGCACCGAGTGCACAATTGAAACCAATACTCAACAAATCAATATGCTGTATCGAAATCAAAAATGCTTCAACCGTTTGACCTGATAATGTTCGTCCAGATGCATCGGTAATTGTACCTGAAACCATTACTGGAATATCTAGATTTCGTTCTTCTTTAACTTCTTCAATGGCAAAAAGTGCGGCTTTGGCATTTAGCGTATCGAATATTGTTTCTACTAATAAAACGTCGCAACCGCCATCAATTAGGGCTTCAACTTGTTGCTTATAGGCAATTCTTAAATCGTCAAAAGTTACAGCTCTATAACCTGGATCGTTTACATCTGGAGACATTGATGCTGTTCGGTTTGTTGGTCCGATTGAACCTGCTACAAATCTTGGTTTGTCTGTAAATTCATCTGCAACTTGTCTTGCTATTTTGGCTGATTCGTAGTTTAATTCATAAACTAAATCTTCAAGATGGTAATCTGCCATTCCGATTGTGGTTCCTGAGAAGGTGTTTGTTTCAACAATATCAGCACCAGCTTGAAAATACAAACGGTGTACTTGCTTTACAGCTTCAGGTTGTGTTATTGAAAGTAAATCGTTATTACCTTTTAACGGATGTGGAAAATCTTTGAAACGATCGCCTCGAAAATCTTCTTCAGAGAAATTGTTGCGTTGAAGCATTGTTCCCATTGCTCCGTCTAGAACTAGGATTCTTTCTTGTATTGCTTGTTTTATTGTTGACATATATTTTCTTTTTACCGCAAAGTTGCAAAGGTTGTTCGCAAGTTTCGCTAAGTTTTTATTTTCTCGCTAAGACTCAAAGGCGCTAAGCTTTATTTCTTTTACCGCTAAGTTGCAAAGGTTTTTCGCAAGGTTCGCTATGTTTTTTTTTCTCGCTAAGGCGCTAAGCTTTATTTTTTACCGCTAAGTCACAAAGATTTTTTGCAAGGTTCGCAAAATTTTTAATAATTAATTATTATTGGTTGCACGAATGCCCTAGCCCAGATAGAAGTGGAAATCCTTTTGTTTTTTTCTTTAAAAAAACAAAAGATTGCAACGGATAGCTGGAATAGCTTCAAAAAATTAGTAAAATGTTATCGTGGAAAGTGAGAAGGAATTCTCGTGGTTATCTTTGTTTGAAATTTCAAACTAGAATGTAGCACCTTCTACAGTTGTAGGGTTGCTAAGCTTTCTTCGGGTCTATTCCCTCGAGCTTTCGTGATAACAAGCAATAAATTTATGAACACTGCAAAGTAACAGCACAGAATTGTATTTTGCAAATATTTTTTGTAAAAATTAAAAAACCAACATTTTCAGGTGTTGGTTTGGAGATTTTAATGGAGAATTTGTTCTTTTACTTTGATTTTTTCGGCAACTTTGAGGATATCTGTCAAAACCCCTCGAGCGGTTACTTGCTTTCCTGCACCTGCGCCTTGAATGACAATTGGGATTTCGCCGTAGGATTTTGTGTAGATTTCAATGAGATTATCAGCACCTTTTAGCTGACCTAATGGCGAACTTTTGGGAACTGAAACTAGTTTAACTTCTAGTTTTTTAGAAATTACATCAAGCTCACCTATGTATCGCAAAGCGTGGTTTTCGGATTGTGTGATTTTGGCTATATGAAATGGTTTGTCGAATAATTGTTTGTTGATTGCATAGGTTGCCTTAGAGTTATTTTCGTTTAAATCAGGAAGTAAAAGTGTTTCTATTTTGATGTCAGAAAATTCAAATTCGTGTTCGATTTCACGTGCTAAAATTAGTAATTTTCGAGCTACATCGTTTCCTGATAAGTCTTCACGAGAATCAGGTTCGGTTAATCCAATTTTTTCGGCATCTTGTAAAATGCTTGAAAAAGTAGTTTCTTCGGATGAAAATCTATTGAAAATATAACTTAAAGAACCTGAAAAAACTCCTCGGATTTTAGTGATTTTTTCACCAGAAAAATGCAAATCGTTAATGGTTTGAACTACTGGCAAACCTGCGCCAACATTGGTTTCATAATGAAAATTTTTATCGTATATTATACTATTTCTTCGCAAATCTTTGTAAAAATCGAAATGTAAAGTATTGGCTTTTTTGTTTGCGGCGACAATATTAAATCCGTTTTGGATTAACGGAATGTAACTTTTTATAATTTCTTGACTTGCTGTAGCATCAACGGCTATTAGATTTTCTAATTGTTGTTCTTGAACATAATCTATTATGTCTTGAATTTTGTACGGAATTGCCGATTGCGCAAAATTTACTTCCCAGTGGTTTTGAACTCCGTCTTTTTCGAAAAAAGCTAAGGTGGAATTGGTAATTATTGGAAAACGCAAATCAATTTTTCTTTTTTCAAGGAAGAATTTTTGACTTTCAATGACTTGATTTATCAACGTGCTACCTACATTTCCTATTCCAAAAAGGATTATATTTATTCTAATTGTTGACATAATTTTGTTGTTTTTGTTTGTTAAAAATGGGTGCTAAAATTTCATTTAATTGTTCAAATTCTATCAAAAAAGCATCGTGTCCGTGAATGGATTTTATTTCGTGGTAGAATACGTTTTCTTTCACTGACTTTAATTGATGATAGGTTTCGCGGTTTTCATCGGCAGTAAAAAAATAATCGGTATTAACCGCTACAATGTGTATTGAAGCCTTGTTTTTAATACCAAAGGACAATAAATCGCCTCTATTTTTTGTAATATCAGCGGTTTTTAGCAAATGATTCATCAGTTTATAAGCTGATAATTGAAAGCGGTTTTTGAGTTTAAATCCGTGATTGAGCAACCAATTTTCTATTTTAAAAATATTCTCGTTTTCAGTTTTATTTCTTTGAAAACGTTGGTTTATAGATTGTGGGGTTCGGTACAAAAGCATGGCGTGAAGTCGTGCATCAACTATTGGATCATCAGAATTATTCAAAATTTGATCTTGAATTAAGACATTAGCTAAAACCCAATCGGTGGCTTTCCAATCAGTAGCAATTGGAATTAAATTCTTAATTTTATTGGGTTGTTGGGCACTCATTTCCCAAGCAACAGCTCCACCAAGACTTCCACCAATTACTGCAAAAACAGAGTCTATTTGTAAATAATTTAATCCTTCCCAAAACATTTTAGCAACATCTCGAATGGTAAAATCTTTGTAATTAGAAATTAGATTTTCGGTTGAAGCATCAAATCCGTTTCCGGGAATATTGAATGCGATAATAGTGAAATAATTGGTGTCGATAATTTTGTTTTCGCCAATTAAATCGTTCCACCAGCCGTTTTCTCCAATAACAGTTGAGTTTCCAGTTAAAGCGTGATTTACTACTACAATGGGCGAATTTCCTATAGGTTGACCAAAAGTTTGATAGAATAATGGAAGAAACGATTTCTGTTTTCCGTTTTCTAATTCAAAATTAAATAGGTCTATTTTTTCTAGCATTTTTTTATTTTTTTAAATTGTTTGGAATAACTTTGTTTTAATAACTGCCTTCAACCGCGAAATTGAAGACAGTTACAAACAAACAAAACCTAAACTTTAATGATATTACACTGCTTCACTCTCCAATTTTTGAACTAAATTCAAACGAATTGGTGTTTCATTTTTTAGATTATCACCCACAGGACAGCGTGTTTCTAGTATTGTTAACCAGTTTTGAATCTCTTCCTCAGAAGCATCAATTTCTGGATTTATAACTACTTCGATGCTGTTAAAACCAGCACGCTCAGTAGTGGATTTTCCTAAAAACTTGTCTACATTTATTTCGCCTTTTACATCCACTTGGAGCGATTTTAAATTCAAATTAAGTTCGCTTGCAATCAATGTTCCAACTGCATGGATACAACCTGCATAACCTGCAAGAATATATTCTATTGGACTTGGCGCATTCAAATTTGAATTGTTTGAATTGGCTCCTATTTTGATTTCATAATGGTTTGCATTAACAACAAATTGTTCCTTATTTTTTGAACTTCCAGAAAGATTTACAATTTTTGTGCTCATATTAATTAAATTTTTACAGTTGACTCAATGGCTACAAATGCTTCTTTTAAATCAGATTTCAAATCGTCTATATCTTCTAAACCTACTGACAAGCGAATTAAATCTTTAGTTACTCCTGTTGCTTCTTGTTCCACATCCGATAGCTGTTGGTGTGTGGTGCTTGCTGGATGAATTATTAATGATTTGGTATCACCAATATTTGCTAAAAGTGAGAATAATTTAGTTCCATCTGCTACTTTTTTAGCGGCTTCAAATCCGCCCTTTAATCCAAAAGTAACGATGCCACTTTTTCCATTTGGCAAATACTTATCAGCAAGTTCCTTGTATTTTGATGTTGCTAATCCAGGATAATTTACCCAAGCCACTTCGTCTTGTGTTTGCAACCATTGTGCTAAAGCCAAAGCATTTTCTGAATGTTTTTTGATTCTAATCTCTAAAGTTTCCAATCCTTGAATGGTTTGAAAAGCGTTAAATGGACTTAATGCTGCACCAAAATCGCGTAATCCTTCGATCCTTACTTTAGCAATAAAAGAAGCTAGACCAAGTGCTTCGAAATATTTTAATCCGTGATATCCTGCTGATGGTTCGGTGAATTCTGGGAATTTTCCGTTGCTCCAATCGAAATTTCCAGCATCAATAATTACTCCACCAATTGAAGTTCCGTTTCCAGTAATGTATTTTGTTAAAGAATGAATTACAATATCTGCACCGTGTTCAATTGGGTTTAATAAATAAGGAGTTGCTACGGTATTGTCTACAATAAAAGGAACTTTATATGCTTTAGCTTCTGCCGAAATTGCTTTCAAATCCAACACATCTAATTTTGGATTTCCTAAACTTTCAACATAGAAAGCTCTTGTGTTCTCTTGTGCCGCATTTTTGAAATTTTCAGGATTTGAAGGATCAACGAATGTTGTTGTGATTCCCAATCGAGGCAAAGTAACTTTTAATAGATTGTAAGTTCCGCCATACAAACTGTTGGATGCTACGATATGATCTCCGGCTTTAAGTAAAACCAAAAGTGCTGTACTTGTTGCTGCAGTTCCTGACGCAGTGACAACCGCACCAATTCCACCTTCGAGTGCTGCCAAACGTTGTTCTAAAACATCGTTAGTTGGATTGTTGATACGAGTGTAAATAAATCCTGGTTCTGCTAAACTGAAAAGATTAGCAGCGTGTTCGGAATTGTTAAATACAAACGATGAAGTTTGATAAATTGGAACTGCTCTTGTTCCTCCATTTTTAGTAACGTCGTGTCCAGCGTGCAAAGCATTTGTTGCGAATTTTTGTGTGCTCATTTTTTTTAGTATTTAAGATATTAGTATTAAGATTTATTTTAAAGCCCTTCGACTGCGCTCAGGGTGACAATTTTGTCATAATTTGAATTATTTAGATTATTAGTATTAAGATTTGATTTTAAAGCCCTTCGACTACACTTTATGTGACAATTTTGTCATAATTTGAATTATTTAGATTTAAGATTTTAAGATGCTGAAAAAAGTTCAGTATAAAAAAAGCCCCTTTGGATGGCTTACCAAAGGGACTTTAAGGATAGTTGTTAAACTAGTTTAGGTCTTCAAAATTTGGTAATAGGGTATAATTGTACAACAACACATTGTGCACATCATCATACAAGACATCATCATATATTTTGCTATTACTTTCATTTTGATTTTTATTTTAAGCACTCCGATTGCGTTCAGTGTGACAAATTTATTGTAAAAAAAAACCTCTGCGATTTGCAGAGGCTTGATTGAATATATTTTAAATTTAAAATTATGCAATAAAAGTACTCTGCGAATTTTTCCACATCATACAACACATATTACAAATCATTAACTTCATTTTATTTTTTATAATTTTATTTAGCAAATGTAATATAATTATTTACAAATGAAATTATTTTAGATAAATTTTCTAAATTTTGTTATATAATCGAATATTGATAGATTTTAAAACTAATAAAATATATATAAGTGGTTTTTTTATCTGTATTTAAAATAGGGCAGTTAATAAATTAAAAAAAAGGAAAGATTTTTTTGGATTTCATTTTCATTTCATACATTTGTACCATTATTAAAAGAGGAAAAATTTGACTGATTGCAACCTCTATTCCTAATTTGTTTTAAAATTATCAATTGTATAATTCATAAATAAGTTCGGAATGAAAAATGCTAAAGCAGAATTCTCTCCTTTACATTTTTTTGCAATCTTTTTTATTGAAAATTTTAGATGCTGAAACGAGTTCAGCATAAAAACTAATTAAAAATAGAAGTTTTATGGCTTATTTATTTACGTCAGAATCTGTGAGTGAAGGTCACCCAGACAAAGTTGCCGATCAAATTAGCGACGCATTAATTGATAATTTTTTAGCCTTTGATGCCGAATCAAAAGTGGCTTGTGAAACTTTAGTTACTACTGGACAAGTTATCTTGGCTGGTGAAGTGAAATCTAATACTTATTTGGATGTTCAAAACATTGCTAGAGAAGTTATTAGAAAAATTGGATATACTAAAAGTGAATATATGTTTGAAGCCAACTCGTGCGGTATTTTGTCGGCAATTCACGAGCAATCGGCAGATATTAATCAAGGTGTTGATAGAGCTAGCAAAGAAGAACAAGGTGCAGGCGATCAAGGAATGATGTTTGGTTATGCAACTAATGAAACCGAAAATTATATGCCATTGGCACTAGATTTATCACACGCATTATTGATAGAATTAGCAAATTTAAGAAGAGAAGATAACGAAATAAAATACCTTCGTCCAGATGCCAAGTCGCAAGTTACTTTAGAATATTCTGACGATAATAAACCGCAACGAATTGATGCTATAGTAATTTCTACTCAACACGATGATTTTGATGAAGAATCAAAAATGTTGGCGAAAATTAAATCGGACTTAGTTTCGGTTTTGATTCCAAGAGTTAAGGCAAAATACCCGCAATATGCTCATTTGTTTAATGATAATATTACGTACCACATTAATCCAACTGGGAAATTCGTTATCGGTGGACCTCACGGAGATACTGGTTTAACTGGAAGAAAGATTATTGTAGATACTTACGGTGGAAAAGGCGCACACGGCGGTGGAGCATTTTCTGGAAAAGACCCAAGTAAAGTTGACCGAAGTGCAGCTTATGCAACACGTCATATCGCTAAAAATTTAGTTGCGGCAGGTGTTTGTTCTGAAATTTTGGTACAAGTTTCTTATGCAATTGGTGTTGCAAAACCAACATCAATTAATGTAGTTACTTACGGAACTTCAAAAGTAAATTTAACCGACGGAGAAATAAGTAAAAAAGTAGAAGCTATTTTTGATATGCGTCCTTATTTTATTGAGCAACGTTTAAAATTAAGAAACCCAATTTATAGTGAAACTGCTGCTTACGGGCATATGGGAAGAACTCCAGAAACGGTTACCAAAACTTTTTCTGCTCCAGGCGGATTGACAAAAACTGTTGAAGTGGAATTGTTTACTTGGGAAAAATTAGATTTTGTAGATAAAGTTAAGAGTGCATTTGGGATTTAAATTCTCATCAAATAAATTATAAAAAACCATCGAGATTAGTTTCTTGATGGTTTTTTTGTTTGAAATGTATCTACAAATTATACTTCAAAGTAAAAATTAAATATCTTGGTTGCACTACATATTGTGACGTTCGAGTAGAAAATTGTGAAAAACTATCATCATTTAACGAAGTGGTATTCAATAAATTGGTTGCCGAAATTTTATACTCAAGTTTACTGTCTTTGTTTTTTAAATAAATAAAACTTGCCGATAAAAAATCATACTTATTGTTTACAGTTTTATCACTATTAAAATAATTATAGTATTCGTATTCAGTAACAAATGAAAAACTGTTTAAAAAGAAATAATCAATTTTAGCCGAAGGCTTGTTGGTTGTAAACTTATTACCTTGATAATCGTTGATGGTTTGGCTAAAGCCGAGTTCTAAATTTGGTGCTTTTTTAAAATTAGTACTCGCTTTAACGGTATAACTTTTAGTAAAACTCTCGTTGGTTTGTAAGTTTCCATTTTGAATATTGTTAAATTTTGACCAATTTAAATTGCCACTCAAGGAGGCTTTATAGTACCTAAAAAACGAACGCCCGTATTGTCCACGAGCACTAAAATTTTCATCGGCAAAATTAGAATTGTAAGATGATGAAACTTGATTTATACCTATAAAATTCGCATTTGTTTTTACGGCATCAATACTTTTTAAATAGGTAATATTTCCGCTAATGTTTTCAAAATTAAACATATTGTACTTAAAATAAGTCAAGGAATGAGTTTGAGATGTTACGTTTTCTAAATTTCTATTGCCTCGAAACAAACTACTGTAACTATTTAAAACATAGCCTTCAGCAAGTTGATTTATGTCGGTAAAATTATTAGTGATTCCGAAATTATAAGTCAACGATTCTGATTTTTTTATTTGATATTGAATAAATAAATCTGGTAAAATTCTGTTGAAATTACGTTTATTACTGCTCCCAAGTTGATTGTCATTTAAAATATAATTATGATAGCTTACCCCAGGAGTAAATGTAAATTTTTTATATAATATTTTATAATGTAACCCTAAATAAGAATCAATAAAATTGTATTTAACTTGATTTGAATTTACCGAATTGGTTAAGTTATTTATTGATTTATCATCCAATGTTTGAAAAATATCGGAATTAAAAACTTGATTGGAATAGGTATTTCCTAATGTTACATTTACATTGCTTTTTGAAGTTAAAACGTAGTAATAGTCCAGTTTTGAATCAAATTTGTTTGTCTTTACAAATCGATTTTGAGTAATGTCATTTCGGTTTTGACCTGATGTATAACCTGATAAAAAGAAAGGCTGGTTTAGTAAATTTACATTTAAAAATGGATTTTCATCTTGATATAAAAATGTGTTTTCAAAGGCAAAAATATTTTTTTCATTTTTGGTATAATAAAAATTTAAATTTTGAGTAATCGAAACTGGATTTTGTCTTTTGTCATTTAAAATATTTTCCGAAGCACTTGTATTTGTAATTACCGTTCTAAATAAATTAGAAACTTCGTTTTGATTGGATATTTTAGTCAAAATATCGTAATCAATTTGTAATTTTTCATTTGGGTTGTATTTTGAACTCAACTTAAATAATCCAAACTTGTTTTTTTGCATAGAATTTTCAACACTGTTTTGTTTTACGTTATTTGGTGCTAAAAAATTTATTTGTGAACTCGTTTCCAATTCTGTGGTCGAGTTTGAAAAAATAGCAAAACCGTTAAGTCCCCATTTTTTTGTTGGATTGTATGAAAAATTTGTAGCTCCAAATTTAGTGTCTATTTCTTTAGCTCTATCATTTCTTAGCAACGAAATTCCTAAATTATTATCGGAAACATTAAATGAGCTTCCGCCTTTTTTCATCATATTTCTAAAACCGCCTGTAAACTTAAAGTAGTCTTGAAATGTTAACGGCAATTCACCAATGTTATTAAAATTTCCAAGTAAATTGATGCTGTATTTTGGGCTGTAATAAAAAAGTTTTGGGTTGTAAATATGTCGGTCTTCTTTCAACCCCAAACCAATTCCGGCACTAACATCGCCAAACCAAAAATTCTTTTTACCTTTTTTTAATTTGATGTTCATTGCAATGTCGTCTTGATTGTTTTCAACACCTTTTAATGCTCCAATTTCATTGTAATTTCGCAAAACTTGCACTTTATCAATGGCATCGGCTGGAATATTTTTTAAACCTAATTTGGTATCACCATCAAAAAAAGGTTTTCCATCAACGAGCAACTTCAATACTTTTTTGCCCTCTACTTCTACTCCACCGTCGGCGGTTACTTCCATTCCTGGAAGTTTTTTTATAACATCTTCAAGTTTCCTTTCGGTTCCATTTTTAAACGAATCGGCATTGTAAACAATAGTGTCGCCTTTTATTGAAACAGGCATTTCACGAACAATTTCTACTTCATCCAACTGAATTCCGCCTGCTTCCATTGAAAGATTTTTGATGATGTTCTCTTTTTCGGTAGTCAAAACGATTTCTTTATTTGCCATTCCGATATAACTTAATTTTATGGTATAAGTTGTATTGGGTTTTAAATTCAAGGCATATTTTCCTTTATCGTTTGTAATCGCATAAGCGTCCATTCCTTTAGTGGCTTGGTTTATTGCCATTACATTTGCCATTTCTAAAGGAGTTTTTCCGTCTTCAAGAATTAACCCTTCGACCTTGATGTTTTGTGAAAAAAGAAATGATGTTGAAAATAAAAATAAAAGTAAAAGATGCTTCATTGGTTTTTATAATTGGCAGTAATTTTTTGAAATACCGATTGGAGAAATTTTAAAAATTTTTAACAGATCAACTTAAATATAGGTGTTATGGTTTTTAAAAACATACTAGTTTTAGTTTGATTGCGTTAGGGATAGAGCGAAAATCCTTTTATTTTTTTTCAAAATAAAAGATTGTAGTGAAAGCCCGACCCCGCTTTTTCCGGCGGGGTAACGCCCAACTTAATTTAACCACCAATACGAAAGCCGCCATTGCTGCGACCTTGACCTTGATTCATTTCTCGCAATTCTTCCATTTTTTTAACAACCGTATCGTCATAATCTTTTTGCGAAATTTCTTTTCCAACGGTTGGCGCTTTAATATCGGCTTTGTCTTTGGCATTCAAAACTACTTTTGAACATAAGATAGTTGTTTTACCATCATTTACTTCCAAAATTAAACCTGGTAACCCCCAATAATTTTCGGGCCCTTGATTAATAGGGATTTCTGGAGTGTACCAAGCCGTTATTTCAACTTCTTTGGGCATTTCAATGCCATCTAAAAAGTTTGTTTTTTTATCTTTTTCGCCTTCTTTTGGTTTTGCAGCATCGGCAGTTTCTTCTTTTTTAGGTCTAAAGTTTCTGAAATCGGTTTTACTTGCAGGACGTTTTGCGGTGGCTTTAAAACAATTGTAACCTCCAATTACTCTGGTTTCACTTTCCATTTTCCATTTTAAATTGGGTAATGAATCTTTTATTAAAAATTCTTTTCCCATAAATTCTTTATCTACCGAATATTTTTTTTCTTTAACGTTTTTATACATCGTGCCGCCACCGCCCATCATATTGGTCATCATTCGCATACCGCCACCGCCTTGAGCTCCTGGAGTTTCTAATTTTTCTTCCTCTTTATAAATAGAGGCTTGTTTATCGAAATTTAATATATATGTTTTTTCAAACATTTTTTTCATACGATCTTCAATTGTTTTTTGCATTTCTGGCGTTATATCTTTATTGCCTTGAAAACGTTTTTTAAAATCGGAAGTGCTTGTTTTTGATTCATAAACAGCCATTCCTTGAAAATCTTTTTGGGCATTTGAAAATGCGAAACTTAAAAGTAATGCTATAATTGAAATTGACTTATTCATAATAATTAAAATTTAATTCGTACAACTAACAAATATGACGATTACGAAAACAATTTGTTACTAACGATTTGTTAAATTATACAGTATGACTTTAAAAAAGTAAAAAGGTTTATTGTAAATTAGCATTATGAAAGTAAATACTATTGTTTTTTTATTATTTATTACTATTTTTTATAGTTTCGGACAATCGAAAAAATTGACAATTGTCAAGGTCGATTCAACAACTTTATATGCAACGCTTTTTGCAGGAATTGATGGTTTAGGATACGTCTATTTTATTAAAAATAATATCTTTTATAAACAAAAAGAGGGAGAAACTTGGCAATATCAAAATGTTGCTTTAGGCGAAATAACAAAAATTGATATTGTCAATCCGCTAAAAATTGTATTATTTTATGAAAATTTTAATTCTATTGTACTGCTAGACAATCAATTGAATGAAATTCAAAATTTGAACTTTTCAACACTTATTGACGGAATTATTGCCCACGGAATTGGTAAAAGTACTCAAAATAGTATTTGGGTTTTTAACTCAAGTAATCAAAAACTGGGCTTATTTAATTATGAAACTAAAATATATACTGAACTTAATCAACCTTTAAAAAATAATTTATTGTTTTATGAATCCGATTTTAATTACTTTACCTGGATTGATGAAAAACAAATGGCTTTTTCAATGGATATTTTTGGCAAAGTTGTTGAAATTGGCTTAATTCCTGTTTTTGATACTTTTAAAATGGTTGAAAATCAAGGCTATTTTTATTCTAAAAACAATATAATCTCTTTTTTTGATTTTAAATCCAACCTAAATTACGCGATTGAAATTTCTGAAAAAAGTATTAAAAACTTTACCTATAAAGACCAAATTTTGACTATTTTTACGGGCGAGCAAATTATAAATTATAAAATACAATTACCATAATGCACATAGCGGTAGCAGGAAACATAGGCGCAGGCAAAACTACTTTAACCAGATTGTTGGCCAAACATTTTAAATGGGAACCTCATTTTGAAGATGTTGTTGACAACCCGTATTTAGACGATTTTTACCATCAAATGGAGCGTTGGAGTTTTAACTTGCAAATTTATTTTTTAAACAGCCGTTTTCGTCAAGTATTGCAAATTCGTGAAAGCGGAAAAAAAATTATTCAAGACCGAACGATTTATGAAGATGCACACATTTTTGCTCCAAATTTGCACGCAATGGGTTTAATGACCAATAGAGATTTTACGAATTATTCGTCGTTATTTGAATTGATGGAAAGTTTGGTTGAAGCGCCCGATTTGTTGATTTATTTACGAAGCTCTATTCCTAACTTAGTGGGGCAAATTCACAAACGTGGTCGTGAATATGAAAATTCAATTTCAATAGATTATTTAAGCCGATTGAACGAACGTTATGAGGCTTGGATTCAAACTTATAACAAAGGGAAACTATTAATTATTGATGTTGACAACGTTGATTTTTTAAACAATCCGGAAGATTTGGGGATGATTATAAATCGTATAGATGCAGAAATTAATGGATTATTTTAGAACTA
>JBBRCJ010000062.1:0-15839 GCA_038204955.1 Flavobacteriales bacterium | reverse complement strand
AAACCTTGCAGGAGCGAAACCAACAACCAAAAATAAATGAACAACTTTTTCGTAAGACACAAAAACGGTTTAAGTTGCATAATTTTCTTGGCTTTTTGGAAGAAAAATACTTTTTCAAAAGTAAAATGTCAATTGAATAGGACAAAGTTTGTAATCCTGCAAGGTTTTTTTCAAACCTTGTAGGTATAAAAGATCAATAAAACAACACCTACAAGGTTTGAAAAAAACCTTGCAGGAGAAAAATCTTGTAGTAGAAAAACCTTGCAGGAGCGAAACCAACAACCAAAAATAAATGAACAACTTTTTCGTAAGACACAAAAACGGTTTAAGCACGATAATTTTCCTAATTATTATAGGAGGTTTTTTTGCGTTTACCAAAATGCAAACCAGTTTATTTCCTGAAATTACGTTTCCGAAAATAAAAATTATTGTTGATGCTGGTCAAATGCCAATTAACAAAATGATGATTACGGTGACTAAACCGTTAGAAAATGCCATAAAAAAAGTACAAGATTTAAAAACAGTTCGAAGTACAACAAGTCGAGGAAGTTGCGAAATTTCGGCATTTATGGATTGGAATTCCGATATTGATTTGAGTAAAAGTCGTATTGAATCAAAGATTAATCAAATAAAAAACGATTTACCGCCCGACGCACAAATAACAGTCGAAAAAATGAATCCGTCAATTTTACCAGTAATCGGATATGCAATTGAAGGACGAGGCAAATCAGCAATTGAACTTAAAAAAATTGCAAATTTTATTATAAAACCTTTTTTATCTCAAATTGACGGCGTTAGCGAAATTAGAATTATTGGTGGTAAAGAAAAAGAGTATTGGCTCGCACTTGATTTTGATAAAATGGCAGCACGAGGTATTACACCAGCTGCGATAACACAAGTAATGAGTTCAACAAATTTTATCAAATCGAATGGTTATTTGGCAGATTATCGGTATTTATATTTGACAATAACTGATGCGCAAGTGGACAAAAAAGACGAACTTGAAAACCTAGTAATTAGCAACGATGGGCGCGGAATTGTAACTTTAAAAGACATTGCATCCGTTGAAATTAGGCAAGCCAAAGAGTATATAAAAATCAATGCCAATGGGCGAGAAAGTATTTTAATAGCTGTCATTAAACAACCCAATGCCAATTTAATTTCGGTTTCCCAAGAAATGCAGGTTAAGTTAGAAAAATTAAAAACTATTTTACCCAAAGGTATCAAAATTTCGCCTTTTTATGAACAAGCTACATTTGTAAATGATGCCGTAAAAAGCGTTACCGATAGTTTGCTTGTCGGGCTTTTATTAGCAATAATTGTTGCCATTTTATTTTTAAAATCCGCGAAAGCGAGTGCTACTATTTTAATAATTATTCCAGTAACGTTGTCGTTAACTTTGATTGTTTTATATTTTTCAGGGCAAACGTTTAATATTATGACTTTGGGCGCAATTGCTGCCGCTTTGGGTTTAATTATTGATGATGCGATTGTGGTTGTCGAGCAAATTCATCGCACACACGAAGAGCATCCGGATGTACCAACGGTTTCGCTTTTACAAAAAGCAATTCACTATTTGTTTCCTGCAATGTTAGGTTCGTCGATAAGTACTATTGTTATTTTTATTCCGTTTGTTTTGATGAGTGGCGTGGCAGGTTCGTACTTTAAAGTATTGACAGACACTATGATAATTACATTAGTTTGTTCGTTTTTTGTAACTTGGTTATTACTTCCTGTGGTTTATTTGATGCTGACAAAAAAGCAAAAAACGGATGACGAAGTTATTGTTTCAACACCAATTCACGAAGTAAAAACACAAAATTGGGTAGGTTATTTTATATCGAAACCTATAATAAGTATCGGATTTTGTTTGTTTTTATTGATCTCAATTTTCATTATTTTACCCAATTTAGAAACTGGTTTTTTACCCGAAATGGACGAAGGAAGTATCGTTTTGGATTACGAATCGCCAGCAGGAACTTCATTGGAAGAAACGGATAGAATGTTGAAAGAAGTTGAAAAAATAATTATAAAAACTCCTGAAGTTGAAGCCTACAGCCGTCGAACTGGAACACAAATGGGATTTTTTATTACGGAACAAAATCGAGGTGATTATTTGATTCAGTTAAAGACGAAACGAGATAAAACCAGTATTGATGTTATTGATGAAATTCGTCAAAAAGTGGAAGCATCGCAACCTGCCTTACGGATAGATTTTGGTCAAGTAATTGGCGATATGTTGGGAGATTTGATGAGTTCGGTAGCGCCAATTGAAGTAAAAGTATATGGAAGCAACCAAAAAGAATTGCAGAAAATTGCTCAAAAAGTAAATGCCATTGTTGAAAAAATTCCTGGCACTGCCGATGTTTTTGATGGAATAATTTGGACTGGACCCACTGTGAATATTGCACTAAATTACCGACAATTGGCTCAGTTTGGAATTACTCCAGCAGATTTACAATTTCAAATGCAAACCGCTCTCGAAGGCAATGTTGTAGGTAACTTGTTAGAAAACGAGCGAACCACACCAGTGCGACTGATTTATCAGAATTCCGAAAAAAGAAGTTTGGAAGACGTTAAAAAATTAAAAGTTTTTTTACCAAATGGCAACGTAATTCCGATTACGAATTTAGTTGAAATAACTGCTCAAAAAGGCGATGCCGAAATAGAACGGCAAAATTTACAAATGATGAGCGTGGTAACTGCTCGGTTGAACAACCGAGATTTAGGCGCAGTTATGAAAGACATTCAAGAAAAAGTGAGTGCCGACATTCATTTACCCAACGGATATTACATTGAATATGCCGGCGCTTACCAAGAACAGCAACAATCTTTTAAAGAATTATTGATGATTTTAATTGCTTCATCATTATTAGTTTTTGGTGTAATTTTATTCCTTTTTAGAGATTTTAGAGTAGCTCTTGTAATCCTTTTAATTTCGGTTTTAGGAATTGCAGGAAGTTATATTTTACTTTTTATAACCGCAACACCTTTAAATGTTGGTAGTTACACAGGAATTATTATGATTGTTGGCATTATTAGTGAAAATGCTATTTTTACATTTCTGCAATTTCGAGAAACTTTTAAAATTACTCAAGATATCGAAAGCTCATTAATTTATTCGATTTCTACCCGACTGCGACCTAAACTTATGACAGCGTTGGGTGCTATTATTGCACTTTTACCATTAGCAATTGGAATTGGTACAGGTTCAGAATTGCATCAACCGCTTGCTATTGCTGTAATTGGAGGGTTTTTAATTGCAATGCCGTTATTATTAATTGTACTGCCAACTTTGTTGAGTTTGGTTTATAAGAACAACAAACACTTTACTCATTTAATGTAATAATTATGAAAAAAATAGTTTTATTTTCGTTTTTACTTTTCGGATTCCTTTCTTTTTCTCAGAAAAAAGTAATTACTTCAGAAAAATCATTTAAAATAATTCAAAAAAAGTGTACTTTAAAAAAAGGATTTCAATTGCGATTAAAACGTGTTTTTGATGATTCGCGTTGCCCCGATAACGTTGCTTGTATTTGGGCTGGTGAAGTTTCGGTTGAACTATTAGTGTACAAAAACAATAAACTTGTAGAAGAGAAAATAATGACTTTTAACTCAAAAAATTATGAAGAAAATAAAAAATGGTTTTCAGAGATTTATAAAATAAGTGTTAAAGAATTTGGCGTTTGGCCTAGTTTAAAACAAGGCGTTTTACTAAATCCTAAAGATTACTTTGTAAAAGTTATTTTTACTTAATTCTAAACCCGATTTATCAATTCCAATGCCTTATTAATAGACTTTACATTATCAAAAGTCAACAACAACCGCAAGCCATTTTTAGTTTCTTTCTCTTTCATTTTGCACAAATTTGGGTTTTGTTGTACCAATCGAACCATAGATAGAAATCTATTAGAAGAATAAAAATCACTTTGTTGATTGCCAATAAAATAACCTACCATTTTACCTTGTTTCATAATTAACTTTTCGATGCCAAGGTTGGTTGCTTTCCATTTTATTCGGATGCTGTTTAGTAACGAAACGGCTTGTTTTGGTAATGCACCAAAACGGTCAATAAGTTTCTGTTCGTATTTTATTAAATCCTCTTCATTTTTAATAGCTCCTAATTCGTTGTACAAACTCAATCGCTCTGTAATACTATTTATATATTCGTCAGGAAAAAGCAACTCAAAATCGGTATCAATTTGTAAATCTTTTACATATTCTTTTGTTTCAATGTTGTTCTCTGTCGGATATAATTCTTTAAATTCATTTTCTTTTAGTTCGTCAATGGCTTCGTTCATAATTTTTTGATAGGTGTCAAAACCGATATCGTTTATAAAACCACTTTGCTCACCACCTAATAAATCACCTGCTCCACGAATTTCTAAATCTTTCATTGCAATATTGAATCCACTTCCTAAATCTGAAAATTGCTCCAATGCTTGAATACGTTTGCGAGCATCTTCAGTCATCACGGAATAGGGCGGGCAGATAAAATAACAAAATGCTTTTTTATTACTTCGACCAACGCGACCTCGCATTTGATGCAAATCTGAAAGGCCAAAATTATTAGCATTATTAATGAAAATTGTATTCGCATTTGGCACATCCAAACCACTTTCGATAATTGTTGTGGCAACCAAAACATCAAAATCACCGTTCATAAATGCCAACATTAATTCTTCTAATTTTTTGCCGTCCATTTGTCCATGACCAATTCCAACACGAGCATTTGGAACCAATCGTTGAATCATGCCTGCAACTTCTTTAATATTCTCGATGCGATTATTGATGAAAAAAACTTGCCCGTTGCGCTGAATTTCATACGAAATAGCATCACGAATGGTTTCTTCATTAAACCCTACCACATTAGTTTCTATTGGATATCTATTTGGCGGTGGTGTTGTAATTACTGATAAATCACGAGCCGCCATTAATGAAAACTGCAATGTTCTAGGAATTGGGGTTGCTGTTAAAGTCAATGTATCAACATTTGCTGAAATGGTTTTGAGTTTGTCTTTAACGTTTACACCAAATTTTTGTTCTTCGTCAATAATTAGCAAACCTAAATTTTTAAACTGTACACTTTTATTCACCAATTGATGCGTTCCTATAATAATATCTAACTTTCCTTCTGCTAATTCTTTAATAGTTTGGGTTTTTTCTTTGGCCGTTCTAAATCTATTCAAATATCCAATTGTAACGGGCATATCTTTCAATCTTTCGGTAAAAGTTCGGTAATGTTGGTATGCCAAAATGGTTGTTGGCACCAAAATTGCTACTTGTTTTCCGTTGTCAACTGCTTTAAATGCAGCTCTTATTGCAACCTCTGTTTTTCCAAAACCTACATCGCCACATACCAATCGATCCATTGGGCGGTCGCTTTCCATATCTTTTTTAACGTCTAAAGTTGAGGTAACTTGGTCGGGTGTATCTTCGTAAATAAAGGAACTTTCCAATTCTTTTTGCAAATAACTGTCTGTATTGCAAGCGAATCCTTTTTCCAATCTGCGCTTGGCGTACAATTGAATTAAGTTAAAAGCAATGTGTTTTACTCGCGCTTTGGTTTTCTGTTTTAAGGCTTTCCAAGCACCTGAACCTAGTTTATAAATTTTAGGCGGAGTTCCATCTTTACCGTTAAATTTTGCTATTTTGTGTAACGAATGAATGCTAACATACACAATATCATTGTCGGCATACACCAATTTTATTGCTTCTTGCGTTTTGCCCTCGACTTGAATTTTTTGCAATCCTCCAAATTTTCCAATACCGTGATCAATATGCGTTACATAGTCGCCAACGTTTAATGAAGTTAACTCTTTTAAAGTGATGGTTTGCTTTCGCGAAATGTTGTTTTTAATGCTAAATTTATGATAGCGTTCAAAAATTTGATGATCTGTATAACAAGCAATTTGATTTTCAACGTCAATAAATCCTTGAAAAAGTGGCATCGGAATGGTTTTGTATTGTTTTCGAACCGATTCTGAATTTTCTTCATCTAAATCCTCAAAAATTTCGTGAAAACGATTGGCCTGATTTTCATTGCTGCAAAAAAGATAATTTTTGATTCCTTTAAAATGATTTTCACTTAAATTATGCAGTAACAAATCGAATTGTTTGTTGAATGACGGTTGTGGTAAGAGGTTAAATTGAACTGTTGAATCGATTTTGAAAACAGGAATGTTTCCCAATTCAACTACAGTTAAATAGTTGGTTTTTTTGAGAAATTGTGATTGATTGATGAAAATTTCTTCGGGTTTTGAATGCTTTATTTCTTTTGATAATTTTTCAAATTCTTCTTCCGCTCGAGCAAAATATCTGTCCAATTGCGAGCAAAGAAGTTCTGTATTTTGAATAAAAACAACCGTTTTTTCATTGATATACTCTAAAAAAGACTCTCTGTTTTCATCAAAAAACTGATTTTCGACATTCGGAATTATTGCAATTTTTTTTAATCTTTCAATAGATAATTGGGTTTCTACATCAAAACTTCGAATGGAATCGACTTCGTTCCCAAAAAATTCAATTCGATACGGATGCTCATTTGAAAACGAGAAAACATCTACTATTCCGCCTCGAACTGAAAACTCACCAGGTTCTGTAACAAAATCTAAGCGTTTAAAATTGTATTCGAATAACACCTCATTCAAAAAATCAATGGAAATTTTATCGTTTAACGAAACCTTGAAAGTATTTTTTTCTAGTTCCTTTTTAGTAACTACTTTTTCAAAAATGGCTTCGGAATACGAAACAATTATAGAGGGTTTTTGACGCGAATTTATCCTGTTTAAAACCTCAGCCCGAAGTAAAACATTTGCATTATCAACGTCTTCAATATGATACGGACGCCGAAAAGAAGCGGGATAAAACAAAACATCTTTGTCGTTTATTAACAATTCTAAATCGTTTAAATAATAAGCCGCTTCTTCTTTATCATTAAAAAGTAACAACAACGGCAACTCGTTTTTTTCAAAGAGGGCTTGAATGGTAAACGATAACGACGAGCCAATCAAACCTTTAGCATTAGTTTTTGAATCGCGTTGTAAAATGGCATTGGAAAGAATGTTGACTTTTGCCGATTTTTGAAAACTAGAAATAACTTGTGATTTACTCAATTTTTTATTGAATTGGAAATGAAGAATCTGGAATAGCTCTAGAAGAATCTTTAATTTTAATATAATCGGGTTCGCCAGCTTCACGAGGAATTAATGAACGACGCACAATTTCTTCCATTTGGCGTTGTAAAGCTATAATTTCAATATTGATATCGGCAATTAATTGAATTACCTTTTGATCTTGAATTTGATTCAAATGGATGAATAAATCTAATGTTTTTATTTTAGTAGTAACTGCTGTTATGCGACTTTTAACCTGCGGGTTGTTAAATTCTGATGGAATATTGCTGTTTAAATCTATTACTTTTTTGCTTAAAGTAGTCGCTTTTTTTTGAAAAGCACCAATGGAGCTTTTAGGTTTTTGATTGATTTCGTTTAAAAAAGCCCGCCATTCTATCCAACTATTTATTTTTGATTGCGTTGTTGGTTCTACAGGATTAATGGCAAAAGTCCAACCTTTATTAATGTTATTAAAAATAACTTCTTTCTTTTGAGCTTCTTTTAATTGTTCAATAACTCGAATTTCAGTATCGTCTTTGCACGAAATAAGGATACTGAAAATAAAGAAAATATATAAAATTTTAACGTTCATTTTATCTTATTAATTGAATACAAAAATACAAAAGTCGGAGGAATACTAAATTTTTTTTATGAAATGTTTTAGAATTGAATTTTAAATGTGAAGATACAATTTACGAAATCGTTATATTTGTGAAATAAAAATCAACTTTATGACTACCAAAATATTAATTATTGGTGCTTGCGGACAAATTGGAACCGAGTTAACTGCTAAATTAAGATCTGTTTACGGCAATGACAACGTAATAGCATCCGACATACGAAAAATAAATAACGACATTGTTAACAATGGTATTTTTGAAGTAGTCAACGCACTGGATTACAATCAAATTGAGCATTTAGTTGAAAAATATGAAATTACCGATGTCTATTTAATGGCGGCATTATTATCGGCAACAGCCGAAAAAAACCCAGCCTTTGCTTGGGACTTGAATATGAATTCGTTGTTTCACGTTTTAAATTTGGCAAAAGCCAAAAAAATAAAAAAGATTTTTTGGCCTTCCAGTATTGCTGTTTTTGGACCTACAACTCCACGTGAAAATACGCCACAGTATACAATTATGGAACCTTCAACAGTCTATGGAATTAGTAAACAAACGGGCGAGCGTTGGTGCGAATATTACAACAAACAATATGGTGTTGATGTACGAAGTATTCGATATCCTGGATTAATAAGCTGGAGTACAGAACCTGGCGGCGGAACAACTGATTATGCAGTTGACATTTATCACAAAGCTATTACCGATGGAAGATTTACTTCATTTTTAACCGAAAACACTGCTTTACCAATGATGTATATGGACGATGCAATAAAAGCAACCATTCAAATTATGCAAGCCAATGATGATAAAATTAAAATTAGATCGTCTTATAATTTAGCTGCGATGAGTTTTACTCCAAAACAAATTGCTGAGGAAATTAAAAAACGATATTCAAATTTTAAAATCGATTACGAACCCGATTTTCGTCAAAAAATTGCAGATTCATGGCCTGCAAGTATAGATGACACTGCAGCGCGAGAAGACTGGGGTTGGAAAAATGATTTTGTTTTAGATTCAATGACTACCGAAATGTTACATCAATTGAATACTCAGGTTTATAAAATTTAGAATTCTTTACCATAAAAATAAAAGGAACTGAATTTTCAGTTCCTTTTATTTTTTAAAATTTTACAATTCATTCAACATTTTCGAAATTTCATCCAATTTTGGGGTTAAAATAATTTCGATTCTGCGGTTTTTTGATTTTCCTTCCGGTGAGTCATTGGTAGCAATTGGTGCAAATTCGCCTCGACCAGCAGCTGTTAAGTTTTGCTTGTTTACTAATTTATTTTCAGATATTATATTTACAATCGCCGTGGCTCGCTTGGTTGATAAATCCCAATTGTTTTCAACACCTCCAACAGCTCCCAAAAATTTATCATTATCGGTGTGACCCTCAATTAAAACTGACAAATCTGGATTATCACCCAATACTTTAGCTACTAAAACCACTGCTTTTCTGCCCTCTTCACCTACTGCCCAACTTCCGGTTTGAAACAATAATTTGTTTTCCATAGAAACGTATACTTTACCTTCTTTTTGTTGAATAGTCAAGCCTTTACCTTCAAATGCGTTAAGTGATTTTGAGAGTGTTTCTTTTAATTTTTTCATTGCTGCGTCTTTAGCAGCTATAAAATTTTCAAGTTCTGACAGTCGTTTTGAACTTGCTTCTAAATCTGATTTTAACTTGTTTAGTCGGTCTTGTTCTGCAGCAATTGTTTTTTCTTTTTCTCCAAGTTTGGCTAGTAGATCTCTATTTTTAGCTAAATTAGTTTTTAATGCTTCATCACTGTTTTTTTCTAAAGAATTGTAAGAGGACTGTAATATTTTTAAATTTTTATCGGTAGCATCATACTCAGCTTGTAGTTTGTTGTGGTCGCTTTTTAATTTGTCAAGTTCGGTTTGCAAATTGGTTTTGTCAAGCAAAAGTTGGTTTTTGGCTTTGGTTAAGCTGTCGTTATGGTCTTCTAGTTTGCGATTTTCTTTTTTTAGGTCGGCAAACTTATTTTCTAAATCGGTAAATATTTTTTTAGACACACACGAAGTTGCTAATGATAATATTAAGATAGCGATGGTGATTTTTTTGAACATATTTTTGTTTTAGTTATTTTTAAACTTTTTTATTGCAATTGGTCTTTTTTTACAAAATTTTAATTCCATTTGGTAACATCTTGTTGCAGGTCAAAACTTCTTCGTTGTAAATAATTCACATTTCTAGAGCTAAAATGCCTATTTTATAGTACCTGTTTTAAATAAACATTTCTAGTTGACCATTATTTATAGGTCTCATTTCACATATATAATTCTCCCATAAATTTAAAGTTATATTTAAATTATACATTTTATTAATTTTATCAAGTTCTAATTCTAGTACGTTTAAATCAATATTTTGTGACAATTTTAAAAGATCAATTCTCATTAATACATCTTTAGTAAATGTTCTTTTTGCATCAGCAAAGGTTATTGATTTCAAAAACTGCATAACAGTTTTTGAGTTTAGTAGAATTAAAGAATAAATTGCAAATTCTATTCTGTCAAAACCTATTAAATAACAAGTATCATCGAGCATTACGGGCTTATCATTTTGTGGTAAAACCAAAGTAAAATAAAATGTTTTATACAATCCTGAAATTGCTACTTTGTATGGTTTGAAAGAATAATCACCAATTCCAAAAATAGAAAATGATGGTTTGTTATTGTAAATACTTGACTTTCTTGCATCAAAATTTGACAAATGGTCAATCAAATATTCATAAGTTTTTGGAAATTCTGTTTTAATATATTTTGTATCTTGACCTACTTTTTTTTGAGTTACAATAGTATATTTTCGTGTTTGGTTTATAACTGTGTTTTTTAAGTCAGAACTTTTTAAAATTCCATAAACTAAATCACTTTCTAATTTAATTTCTTCATTTAATCCGTTAACATAATGTCCGTTGACTTTATCCAATTCCATAATAGTTGAACAATCGTGTTTTAATCCTTGACGCCAAACAAAAGGGCTTTCGCCATCAATTTCTTTAGTGCTAAAATAGGTGTCAATATTTGAAACGAATTTATTTTCTAACCAACCAAAATTTTGAACATAATTTTTATTATCATAAAAATTAAATTCTTTACAATTAAATTCAGGGACTGAATTTAGTTTACAATAAAACGAAGATGCTTCTACAGAAACATTAAATTCTTTTTTGCAATCAATACAATTTTTTTCGATTGTTCCTATTTTAAAATTTCTTTTGTTTTGGTCAAAAACAATATTTTTCAAAACAGAATTTTTTACTAAAAGTAATAAATTACCTTTATTATTTTGAAAAGTATCAATTAATGACATTGTAATAAATTCTGCAATATCAAAATTTCCTTTTCCAGTCATTGCATCTAATCCGCTATGATTTTTGAAGTTGTTTTTTCTTGGTAAATTAGTTGAATTTAAACTGCCTAACATTGAATTTGTTACCCAAGGTGGATTTCCAATAATTAATATTTCTTCTAAAGAATATTGTTTTGCAATTTTCTTAAAATCAAAATCAAAAACATTACAATGAGCGATTGAGATTTCTGATTTGTTTGTTTGTGGATTTTCAAGAATGTAATTGACTATATTAAATTTAGTTTCCCAAACGTAAGGTTTGTAGATTTCTACACCAAAAATTGATTTAATGTTTTTGAAATTTTTTAATGCCGCAATAATAAAATTTCCTTTACCACAAGTTGGTTCAATTATAACTTTCGGCAAAATATTTTTAGAAACTAAATGCAAAGTTACTTTATTTGCTAAATCTTCATTAGTTTGAAAATCACCATATTCAGCTCTATTTGGCTCTTCTAAATTTCTATTATTTTCAGAAATAGATTTTTTTAAAGTTTGTAAATCATCTTCATTATCAAAAAAATGTATGATGCCGAAGGCATCATACATTTTTTGATTAGCTTTTTCAATAGATATAATTTCTCTCAAACTTTCATTTAAAAAGTTTGAAACTAAAAGAGTAATATTTGCTTCAAATACTCTCATTTATTTAGGTTTATTGTAACTTATTATTTTTGAAATCCCAGTAATATCATCTAATAGAGAAACTATTCGTGAATATTGCAATCTCCATTGTAAAGCATTTGAAATTGTCAGATATCCTTGTTCTGGTGGAGTTTCCAAAATTTGTTGAGCTAATTTTGATAAAGTGATTTCATCAGCAGGAATATTTTTGTCTTGCAGATATGCTACTATATCTTCTTCGTTTGCATTGTCTTTTACCATTTCTCTCAAACGAAACGTAGTTGTATAATCTGCAGTTCTTTCTTTTGAAACAAATGAACAACTTACAAAATTTAAAATGGCAGATTTTGAATTTGAATCATCAGTTTTGTCGTAAACAAAAACTAAAAGATTATAGCCAAGTCCAAATACTTTTTGTTTTGCGTCTTTAAAAGGACAAGAAGATTGCGGTTGCTTAATTGATGTAACTTTAATATCTGTTAAGATGTCTTCTGAAGGCAAATCAACACCACTTGCTGAAGAACCGATTTGAACTTCATAAATATCATTAAGGTGTTTTTGAAATTTATGCTCAATTAAAGTTCCAACAGCTTTTCCATCAGTAATTCCGAAAAGTTCTTTATGTTGAATTTTCGATTGGGAAATACAAAATATTTGTGCCTCTTTTATTAGTTTAGTTATCGTAAGTTTTTCCTTTTTCTCCATAGTTACAAACTTACAATTTTTATCTATTTTAATTTGTCCAAAATTTAAAATTTTAACTATTTGTTATTTTAGCCTTTGTTGAAGAGGCATCTTTTTGTTTTAAAATTGAGGTTTTTTGGAAGCAAAAATTGCGACCAATGGAAGCTAATTTTGAGACCTAAAAAAAACAGTTGTAGAAGCAAAAAATTAGCGGTGAACGTAATTGGCTTCAAAATATTATTCAATTTCAACTAAAACCGGGCAGTGATCGGAATGTTTGGCTTCGGGTAAAATAAGGGCTCGGGTTAATCGAGATTTTAAATTTTCAGAAACTAAAAGGTAATCAATTCTCCAGCCTTTGTTATTGTTTCGGGCTCCGGCTCGATAACTCCACCAAGAATATTGGTCGGGTTGAGAGTTAAAATGTCGAAAACTATCAATGAATCCAGATTTCATAAAACCATCTAACCAAGCGCGTTCACTTGGCAAAAACCCTGATACAGTTTTGTTACGCACTGGATCATGAATGTCTATTGCCTCATGACAAATGTTATAATCACCACCAATAATTAGGTTTGGAATTGTTTTTTTTAACTCGTTAATGTAGTTTTGAAAATCATCCATAAACATAAATTTATGATCCAGACGTTCTATGTTGGTTCCCGATGGTAAATACAAGCTCATTATCGAAACATCATTAAAATCTAGCCGAAGTGTACGCCCTTCAAAATCCATGTGTTCAATTCCGTTACCAAAAACAACGTTTTTAGGTTCGGTTTTACTCAAAATGGCAACACCACTATAGCCTTTTTTTTGTGCCGAAAAATAATACTGAAAAGGATAACCCGCTTTTGTGATTTCTTCGGTTGGAATTTGATCTTTATTGGCTTTAATTTCTTGTAAACAAATTACGTCAGGGTTGGCACTTTGCAACCAATCAAGAAAACCTTTGGCTATTGCGGCTCTAATACCGTTTACATTGTAAGAGATTATTTTCATATTGAAAAGTTACTTTTTTATGATTTCAAATTTACTACAAATGGTTATTAAATTATCAAATTTTAATTTAATTTTTAGATTTAAAATAGGGTTTCGATTAAGTTTACTATATTTGTTTTTGGTTCAAACCTTAAAAAAATTAAATGGGATTAGTTACTACTAAAGAAATTGCAAAGGTTTTAAAGGTTGATAAATTAGGCTTTGTGGGCACGTTTATGGCTTGGATATTTATGAAAGGATTAAAAATTTCGGCTGTAAACAAGTTGTATGATGACAATGCTGTACACAGCGGTTTGGAATTTTTAACAGGAATGTTAGATGATTTACATGTAAAATTCGAAATACCGAAAGACGATTACAAACGGTTACCTAAAGAAGGTGCTTATATTACCATTTCTAACCATCCTTTAGGCGGAGTTGATGGTATATTGTTGTTAAAATTAATGTTGGAAGTAGAACCAGACTATAAAATTATTGCCAATTTTTTATTAAACAGAGCCATACCTTTGCGTCCGTATATTATGCAAGTAAATCCTTTTGAAGATCATAAAGATGCTAAATCAAGTATGATTGGAATTAAAGAAACCTTGCGTCATTTAAGTGATGGTAAGCCTTTGGGGGTTTTCCCTGCTGGTGAAGTTTCAGCTCATAAAGATGGTAAATTAATTGTAGACAAACCTTGGGAGTTAGGCGCGATTAAAGTTTTTAGAAAAGCACAAGTTCCAATTGTTCCTATTTATTTTCATGCCAAAAACAGTCGATTATTTTATTTTTTGTCCAAATTAAGTCCAACATTGCGAACCGCCAAATTACCGTCGGAATTGTTTACGCACAAAGACAGGGTTATTAAAGTTAGAATTGGAAAACCAATCTCGGTTGCGGAACAAAATGAACATAATACTCTAGAGAATTATGGAGCCTTTTTACGTAAAAAAACGTATTTATTATCTAAATCGTTCGACAAAAAGAAATTTATAAAGGTTCCTAAAATTAAAGATTTAAAAATTCCTACAACACCTAAAGAGATTGTTAAAGAAACCAATCAAGAAAAAATTTTAGAAGATCTTGCTTTTGTGCGTCAAGGAAATTACCGATTGTTACAAAGTAAAAATTATGAAGTTTTTTTAGTTAGAGCTCAAAAAATTCCTAATATTTTAAATGAAATTGGACGTTTGCGTGAAATTACGTTCCGTGAAATTGGCGAAGGAACAAATAAATCAATCGATTTAGATCAATACGATCAATATTATCATCACATGTTTTTGTGGGACGAGGAAGCCCAAAAAATTGCGGGCGCCTACCGGATGGGATTAGGGTCAGAAATTTTTCCTAAATACGGTATGTCTGGGTTTTACCTTAATGATTTATTTCGTTTTGAACCTGAACTGTACAATATGATGCAAAATTCTATCGAAATGGGACGCGCTTTCATTATTAAAGAGTACCAACAAAAACCAATGCCTTTGTTTTTACTATGGAAAGGCATTGTTCACACTACTTTGCGTTATCCGGAACATAAATACCTGGTTGGTGGTGTAAGTATAAGCAATCAGTTTTCAAATTTCAGTAAGTCGTTGATGATTGAATTTATGAAATCAAACTATTATGATCCCTACGTAGCGCAATACATTCACGCCAAAAAAGAATTTAAAGTAAAACTTAAAGACGCCGATAAAGACTTTGTTTTTAACGAAGCCGAAGCCGATTTGGTAAAATTTGATAAAATTATCGACGAATTAGAGCCAGGAAATTTAAGATTACCAGTATTAATTAAAAAATACATCAAGCAAAATGCTAAGTTAGTTGCTTTTAATGTAGACCCTTTGTTTAATAATGCGATCGACGGTTTGATGTACATTCAAATTTCAGACATTCCAGATAGTACAATGAAACCTGTAATTGAGGAGTTTCAGGCAGAATTGGAAAAGAATTTGAGTGAAGGCAAGGGTGGAATATTTGAGTGAAAATATAAATTATAGGGTAAAAGTACCCTATAATTTAAAAAGTATTAAAACCACTTCTTTTCATTGGCTTGATACATTTGATAAAACTCATCATCGCCTTTGGTTAAATAAATTATACCTTCAATAAAACCTACTATTCCAAAAGCTCCACAAGTTACTATTGATAACACTAATTGAATAATTCCAGTATTAGTATACCCTAAGATAAATTTGTGAACCCCAAAGGAGCCAAATAAAATTCCCATAATTCCGGCTAGTACTTTTTTGTTTTCCTGAGTTGGTTTTTGCGATTGATTCCACAGCTCATCATTTGGTTTTGTAACTTCCATAAATTTTTTGTTTTTAGTTGAATTGCTAAAATATAAAAATTATTGATACATTCTATTTATTTTATTAACAATTGTTTGTGCCAATTTTTCGTGACTTTCAAATGTCCAACCAGCTATATGTGGTGTTAATA
>JBBRCJ010000061.1:0-15902 GCA_038204955.1 Flavobacteriales bacterium | reverse complement strand
ACTTTTTTTTGTAGATAACTTTTAATAACTACCAAATTGAAATTCTAAAACCTAAAATCTAAATTTATATATTTGCAAAAGTCTAAATTTTAACAACGACAATGACAACAAACACACAACAGCTTCAAGATTTTTCAACTCAAGTGCGTCGCGACATTTTACGAATGGTTCACGCAGTAAATTCAGGTCATCCAGGAGGTTCATTAGGTTGTACCGAATTTTTGGTTGCCCTTTATCAAAACATAATGAACCGCAAATCTGGTTTTGATATGGACGGAATTGGGGAAGACTTATTTTTTCTATCTAATGGACATATTTCACCAGTTTTTTATAGTGTTTTAGCCCGAAGCGGCTATTTCCCTGTAGAAGAATTGGCAACATTTAGAAAATTAAATACCCGTTTGCAAGGACATCCAACTACCCATGAAGGTTTACCAGGAGTTCGCATTGCATCAGGATCTTTAGGTCAAGGATTATCAGTAGCTATAGGAGCCGCACAAGCCAAAAAATTAAATAATGATACTAATTTAATTTTTACTCTTCACGGCGATGGTGAATTGCAAGAGGGTCAAAACTGGGAAGCGATAATGTATGCCTCAGCTAAAAAAATTGATAATTTAATTGCAACAATTGATGTAAACGGAAAACAAATTGACGGTACAACCGACGAAGTTTTGGCAATGGGAAGCTTAAAAGCAAAATTTCAAGCCTTTGATTGGGAAGTTTTAGAAATTAAAGAGGGTAATAATTTAGAAGCAATTTTAAATGGTTTAAACGAAGCAAAATCAAAATTAGGCAAAGGAAAACCAGTTTGTATTTTACTTTACACAGAAATGGGTAACGGTGTTGATTTTATGATGCATACTCACGCTTGGCACGGAAAAGCTCCTAATGATGCACAATTGGAACAAGCCTTATCACAAAATACAGCCACTTTAGGTGACTATTAATTTTAGATTTTATATTTATAGATTTCAGATTTCAACATCTTAATCGCTTCAATATTAAAATCTTTCAATAACAAAAAAATGAAAAAATATACAAACACAGGAAGTAAAGATACACGCTCAGGTTTTGGAGCAGGAATGACAGAATTAGGGCAAAAAAACGAAAAAGTGGTAGCACTTTGCGCCGATTTAATAGGTTCATTAAAATTTGACGATTTTAAAAAAAATCATCCAGAGCGTTTTTTTCAAATCGGAATTGCAGAAGCAAACATGATAGGAATTGCTGCAGGATTAACCATTGGTGGAAAAATTCCATTTACTGGAACATTTGCCAACTTTTCAACAGGTCGAGTTTATGATCAAATTCGCCAATCAGTAGCCTATTCTGATAAAAACGTAAAAATTTGTGCCTCGCACGCCGGATTAACTTTGGGTGAAGATGGAGCAACGCACCAAATTTTAGAAGATATTGGTTTAATGAAAATGTTACCTGGAATGACGGTAATTAATACTTGTGATTACAATCAAACTAAAGCCGCAACACTAGCAATTGCAGATCATCACGGACCTGTTTACTTGCGTTTTGGACGACCAGTGGTGCCTAATTTTATGCCTGCCAATGAACCTTTTGAAATTGGAAAAGCAATCCTGTTAAACGAAGGTACTGATGTTACCATAATTGCAACAGGACACTTGGTATGGGAAGCATTACTTGCTGCCGAAGCATTGGAAGCGAAAGGAATTTCAGCCGAAGTAATAAACATACACACCATAAAACCATTAGATGAAACTGCAATTTTAAAATCGGTAGCTAAAACAAAATGTGTCGTTACTGCCGAAGAACACAACATATTGGGAGGTTTAGGTGAAAGTGTAGCAAGAACCTTATCATTAAACACACCAACTCCGCAAGAATTTGTTGCCGTTCAAGATTCTTTTGGCGAAAGCGGAACACCAGAACAATTAATGGAAAAGTATAAATTAAACAATCTAGCGATTGTTGAAGCAGTTGAAAAAGTTATTAAAAGAAAATAATTTTTAAAAAATATTTTGAATTTAAATGAATCTGCCTCAAAAAGTCAAACACTATTTGGGGCATTTTTAATGCCCACCACAACCACCGCAACCCGAACATCCACTCCCGCAACCCGAACAGCCACTTCCGCAACCACTATCACTACTACAGCCACTTTCAAAACTTGAAGAAAAATCATCAAAACTAAAGCCACAACCTGAACAACCAGTTCCATTTTCGCTAGAATTTAATCTGTTTATTTCTATTGATAAATCTTTATCGATTTGATGAAGCAATTCATAATCAAAAATTCCTAAAAGAAATATATTGCCTCCGATCACTTTAATGAGTTCAATAGCTTTTTGATTTTCAATATTTTTTAAATCCGAAATTTCAATATTAATATTTTGTATTTCTTTCTCAATTTTCCTTTTTAATTCCGTTCCATATTCGGTAAAACTATATCCATAATACAACTTTTGAAATACATTTTGTTTGAAGCATTTTTTTAAAGTTGGTGATTTTATTATACTATTTTTAAAATCCAATACTGTTCTTGAATTTTGATAACCAATCTTTATCAAATTTCGAAATAATATTTCAATTTCATTATCTTTTTCAAATGATGATAGAAAGAATTTTTCGTGCCCTTTAGATAAGTGTTTTTTAAAATTTTGTCCTATTCCGACGTATTTATAAATTCTAATTTCCTGCCTATTGTGAGGTTGTCTTTGAACTTCAAACATTTTTAAAACTTGTTTCAATAATAAATCTGCCAAAGTTACTTTTAATAATTCTTGATGAGAAACTTTATTGTTAGTTAAAATATAAACTTCGGCAGGAGTTAGTTCAGATAAATATTTCATTAAAATGGTTTTTTAATAATCCAATTTCTTTTTATGTTTACTCTTTCAAATTCAATTTCGGAAAACCTTATTTTACTTGTTGGCCAGATGTCTTTCGGTGTTTTTGTCTTAAAGGTTTCAAAATACAATTCTTTTGTTTTCTCGTACCAATTTGTAAATTTTGATTTTTCATTATCGCCTCCTTTAGTTGGCCTGTGATGAATTTTTCGCTTTAGTAAGTTTTCGCAAAAATCTTCCCAATACGATTGTGTATAAAGCAAATGCAAATGCCAAACTTGATCAACTTGGTCTGAAGGAGTTAAAGGATGATTAGTAATTGTTAATAGAAAAATGAATTTTTTGTATTCAAGTATTGCTCGAATTGAATATTCAATTGTCCAACCATTTTCTCTAGCAAGTCGGTCGGTAAAACTTAATGAAATTTCAACTTCGTCTAATTCAAAATTTTTAATTTCATTCCAAAGTTTTAATTGTTTGTTATTCATTTATTTATTTTAAATTCTAAGCAGTGTGTATACGAATAAAAGTTAAGTAAGAATAAAAAAAACGTTTGCTTTTTATGAAAAACACCTACTTAAAACAAATTTTAATTTTTTTTAAAGTGCTCCAAATTTATGTAACTATTATTTAAAAAAAAAGATTTAGTAAAAATTGAAATAAAATCATTTGAATAGTCCTCATTAATCAATTCAGATTATTTTGGACTACTAATTTAAATAAAAAATTCCATTCTTAGAAAAGAATGGAACTTTTTTTTGTGGGGAGAGCAGGATTCGAACCTGCGAAGTTCACACAGCAGATTTACAGTCTGCCCTCGTTGGCCGCTTGAGTATCTCCCCATAAGCGAATGCAAATATAACAACACTTTTTTGGTTTGCAAATTTATTTTGCACTTTTACAAAACTATTTTTATCTTTGTAAGCAACCATTTGGTAATGAATTGCATAAAAAAATCTCCCGAAGGAGAATTTTAAACTATTTTGATAATAATTCGGTTATTTTAGCTCTTAATGCATCTCCTTGTAAATCTTTAGCAATAAATTTTCCTTCAGCATCTAACAAAAATGTTGTAGGAATTTGTTCAACTTGATACACTCTAGCAATCGGATCATCCCATTCTTTAAGATTTGAAACTTGAATCCAAGTAATCTTATCTTTACTAATAGCTTGTTTCCATTTTTCAAGATTATTATCTAATGAAACTCCAATTATATTTAACCCTTTACTGTGAAACTCATTGTAAATGGCTACAACATTGGGATTTTCTTTTCTACAAGGTCCACACCAAGAAGCCCAAAAATCAATAATTGTAATTTTACCTAATGATTGTTTCAATGATATTGTTTCTCCACTTGGGCTTTTTGCCGAAAAATTGGGAGCTACTTTACCAAGATCACTTCATTTAGATAAACCTGATGCTGCAGAAACAGGATTGGTTAACTTTGCCAATTTATCTTTAATAGATACTCCAATTTTAGTTTTCTTTAAATCAGAATCTAGACCATTGTAAATTTTCTTGATTTTTTCAGCATCTGGTGCTGGCATATTGAACATACCCTCAACAATTAGAGCCGTTAAAAATGATTTTGGGTGTCCTTCGGCGTATACAGTATACATATTTGAAGCCTCTTTTTGCATTTCATTATATTCTTTCATTAAACGATTAATTACAACAGTATCTTTTTTCTGTTGTGCTTCGTTCATGGCAGCCATATTTTTGGTTTGAAAATCCATTAATTTTTTTTGAGTAGCCTTTTGACTTTTTTCACTATCTTTCTTGAAAGTAGTAAACTCATCATTATTATAAGTACCTTTTACAGTGGTTTTATTAATACTGTCTTTGTCAACAACAACTTTAATTTCACCTTCTTCTAAAATAAAACCAACTTTAGATTCTGGTTTAGCAATTTGAAGAACATTGAAGGTAGGTTCAGTAGTTTTTCCTTTTAATTCAAATTTACCACCTTTAACCTTGGTTGAATCCAAAGCAATAATCATTCCTGTTAATGGGTCTTGACGTTGTAAAATTACTGTTTTACCGTCTTCGATTCCTTTTGCAGTTCCTGAAATTAAGAATTCATTTTTCTTGACTTTGTTACAAGAAAATACAACTAATGCAATAGATGCAATTAAAACTATTTTTTTCATTTTATGTTAATTTATTTTTGCAAAAGTATTTAAAATTTTAATATTTGCCTATTTTTTATGATTTATTTAGAATTGTCAATAAATTATTAATTTAGTAACCTCTTTTTTATGAATTTATGAAACTAAAAGGATTAAATTTGTAAACTAAATCAACTACAATGTTTAAAAAATTACTTTTATTTTTTACTTTAACAATGGTTTTTGTGTCAAATGCACAAGTGGTTATCAATGAAGTAGATGCCGATAACCCGGGAACCGATACTAAAGAGTTTGTTGAACTAAAATCAACAACACCCTATTTTTCATTAAATGGGTACGTTTTAGTTTTTTTTAATGGAAATTCCAACGGGTTAGGAAAAAGCAGTTATTTTTCAATTGATTTAGATGGTTTAACGACTGATATAAATGGGATAGTTCATATTGGTAATTCGAGCGTTTCGCCCACTCCTGCCCGATTATTTCTTGATGCTACTATGCAAAATGGTCCCGATGGTGTAGGTCTTTATTTGGGAGATGCCACTGATTTTCCTTTATACACAACAGCAACGAATATTAATTTAATAAATGGGGTAACCTATACAGGTTCATCTATTTTAGCAACAGAATTAATGTCCGTTTTTGGAACCCCTTTTTGTACCTATGACGCACAAGCATCTAATTCAATTTCAAAATCAATTCAACGTAAAAATGACGGAACTTATGAAGTAAAAATTCCAACTCCTGGAGTAAATAATGATGGGTCGGGCGTTATTTTGAACTACATTACTACCACTACAAACGTAACTTCATTGATAGAAGGTCAAAATTTGATTGTCAATTTCACTACTTCTCAACCCGTTACTGGAACTAATTTAGTTTTAAATTTATCTTTAAATAATGGCACATTTACAACTGCCGATTTTTCGGGCTCAACTTCAATTACCATTCCAGTGGGTTCATCATCAGGATCAACAACTCTTTTAATATTAAATGACGGTGTTAATGATGGCGATGAGGAATTAAAACTTTCTTTATATTCTTTACCATCTAATTATTCTCTTTTCAATAATAATCAAATATTAAGAGTAGAAAATATTAATTTTGTAGTGGCAAACTTTGGTACACCTTTAAATCCTACTTATGGAAATGTCTTAAGCACAGCCCCTGCTGGTTATTATAGTTCCATTGAAGGTTTATCGGGAGCTACTTTAAAACAAGCACTACAAGATATTATTGCAAATCCAGCAGTAGTTCACGCTCATAACTACGGCGATATTTATGATATTTTAAAGGTTGCCGATCAAAATCCTGCCAATTCTAATAAAGTTTGGTTGATGTATGTTGAGCAACCTCGTTCAAAAATTGACGTTCAAGACGGAAATACTAATACAGGAAAATGGAACAGAGAACATATTTATGCTCAATCTCGAGGTGGTTTTGCCGACGCAACTTCAAGCATTCCTGACGGGATTGACATTTGGCTACCAACTAGTGCCAATGACATTTTAGCAGGTCACGCTGATGCGCATCATTTACGTGCAGAAGATGGTCCTGAAAATACTTCGAGAAGTAATAGAAATTATGGAATAGATTATAACGGGCCAGTAGGAAGCCAAGGTAGTTGGCACGGAGATGTAGCACGAGCACTTTTTTACATGGCTGTGCGTTATAACGGATTGAATGTTATTAATGGAAACCCAGCAGATTCGCCTACGACTGCAGGAACAATAGGTGATTTAGCTTCACTTTTAGTTTGGAATCAAGCAGACCCTAGTGATGATTTTGAAATGAATAGAAATAATTATATTTATACGTGGCAAGTAAACCGAAACCCTTTTATTGACTACCCAAATTTGGTCAATTATATATTTGGAGCAAATTATGGTCAACCATGGTTTTCAACTTTATCCAATACATCTTTCGAAACAAATACTATTTCAGTATATCCAAATCCAGCTATTAATTCAATTTCTTTTTCAGGTTTAAAAGAAGTTGGAAATGCACAAATCTACTCTGTATTGGGCGATAAAATTTTAGAACATACTATTGAAGGCAATAGCAGTTTAGATGTTTCTGGTTTACCATCAGGAGTCTATTTGATTAAAATTATTTCCGATACTAAAATATTTGAAACTAAGTTTATTAAAAATTAAACTACTAATTCTTTTTTTGAAACATCAAAAGCATCACTATAACGTGAGGAAAAGTTATTGCGGCTAAAAATGAAAAAAATAAGGCTTCAAAAAGCTTTTTGTCGTCTAAAAAGTAATATAAAACGACAATTCCAATTATTGATACAAACCAATATCCACTAGCCGACTTACAATAAGATAAAAAATTTGTTTTACTCCAATTGCCATACAAAAAAGTTATTTGTTCGATTAAAGAAGGAATACTATGCCAAAAGATAAAGTAAATGGCGAATCCCCATAATAATGTAGTGATTTTAAAAATCAAAGCGAAAATTATCAAATAAAAAACTTCTATAAGTAAACTAAATTTGAATTTCTTGCTTTTAATTGCTAAATACAACCCTGTAACTAGTAAAAGAAACGTTAAAACATAAAATATAAACTGGTTATAAAATTTTGTTATTGATAAATTAGTTATTTCAAAAACTACTTTTTTAACTTCTTGAAAATGAAACTGAAATAATAAAAATAAAATAAAACAACCATATATTAATTGAAAAAAACGAACTATTTTAAGCTGACTAGCCAGTTTTGAATGCCAATGTTGTTCTCCAAAATGGTAGGCACTTAATAGCACAAAAAATAATAATCCTACAATAGGAATAAAATAAAATAAACAAACCGTTACTAAAACTGTAGTTATATAATAAAATAGTAATTTAATTTTAGAGATTATTACGGTTTTTTCCTGCATCTTGTTTAAGATTACTATATCGTTTGCACCGTGTAAAATTCCGAAACTAAATACTAAAATAAATGCGCTAAACAGTTGAATTTGCTGAGAAAAATAACCACTTAGCCAAATACAAAAAAAACTAATTACAATTGTTAAATTGTGTACTTTCATATTAAAAAATTAAACATATTATAAATTTTGGTAAAAAACATTGAATGATGTGTAAAAGTAAGATTTTATTTTCTTAAGTTTGTTAAACAAAATTAATTAATTAATAAAACTATGCAAAACTTATCTTTATTTATGGCCAACATGGCTAGAATGGAATCAAATGATTACATTGGTTTCACATTTTTTGTAGGCTGTATGGCCATGATGGCGGCTTCAGCTTTTTTCTTTTTATCGTTAAATCAATTCGATAAAAAGTGGCGTACTTCAGTACTTATTTCAGGTTTAATTACCTTTATTGCTGCGGTTCACTATTTTTACATGAAAGAGTATTGGGCTACTATTCATGAATCACCAACTTTTTTCCGTTACGTGGATTGGGTACTAACTGTGCCATTAATGTGCGTTGAATTTTATTTAATTTTAAAAGTAGCTGGAGCTAAAACCGACTTACTTTGGAAAATGATCATCGCTTCATTAGTGATGCTTGTAACTGGTTACTTAGGAGAAACTTTATTTAGTGACCAAGCAGCATTTTGGGGAGCGCTTTCAGGAGCTGCTTATTTCTACATTGTGTATGAAATTTGGTTAGGTAGTGCTTCAAAACTGGCTGCTGCAGCCGGTGGAAATGTTTTAGCATCACACAAAATCTTATGTTGGTTTGTATTAGTAGGTTGGGCAATTTATCCATTAGGATACATGTTAGGAACTGAAGGATGGTACACTTCTATTTTAGGTAAAGGAAGTGTAGATGTAGCATACAACATTGCTGATGCTATCAACAAAATAGGATTTGGTTTAGTAGTTTACAGTTTAGCTACTAAACAATCAGAATAGTTTTATTCAAAACTCATTTAAAACCGGCTGTAAACAGCCGGTTTTTTTATTTTATTAACTTTTTTTACAAAACTGTTTAATTGAAAAACCCAATTCTTTTTTGTAAATTTGCTTAGAAATAAAATTAAATATGCCTGAAGAAAAAGTGATACTCGTAAATCAAAATGACGAGCAGATTGGGTTGATGAATAAACTTGAAGCACACGAAAAAGCAGTACTTCATAGAGCATTTTCAGTATTTGTATTGAATAATAAAAATGAATTAATGCTTCAACAAAGAGCGCATCAAAAATACCATTCACCATTATTATGGACTAACACTTGTTGCAGCCACCAGCGTGACGGCGAAACTAATATTGAAGCAGGAACCCGACGTTTATTTGAAGAAATGGGATTTGTAACTGAAATAAAAGAATTATTTCATTTTATTTACAAAGCACCTTTTGATAACGGATTGACAGAGCACGAACTTGATCACGTGATGATTGGTTACTATAACGATGAACCAAAAATAAATACTGAAGAAGTAGAAAGCTATAAATGGATGCCCATTGAGGCTATAAAAACTGATATCAAAAATAAACCAGAAATTTATACTATTTGGTTTAAAATTATTTTTGATGAATTTTATCATTTCCTCGAAGACCACAAATTATAAAAACCAAATTTCAAAAATCTAAATTCTTAAAATAAACAATCTAAATTAAATGAAAGTAACAATATCTCGCAAAGCTCATTTTAACGCCGCCCATCGTTTGTATAGAAAAGATTGGACTATGGAACAAAACGATGCAATATTTGGAAAATGCAACAACCCTAATTTTCACGGGCACAATTATGAATTAATTGTTTCTGTAACTGGTGAAGTTGATAAAGAAACTGGCTATGTTGTTGATGTAAAAGTGTTAACCGATATAATTAAAGAAGATGTTGAAGACCAATTTGACCATAAAAACCTTAATCTTGATGTTCCTGAATTTTTTGATTTAAATCCAACTGCCGAAAATATAGTGGTTGTAATTTGGAACAAAATAAGAAAAAAAATAGATTCAAAATTTGATTTAGAAGTAGTTTTATATGAAACCCCAAGAAATTTTGTAACTTACAATGGCAATTAAAAACGAATTAAAAATTGGTGATACTTTGCCAAATTTTACCGCAATTGATACTAATGGAACTGTATTTGAAAGTCAAACCATTATTGGTAAACAACCCGTAGTAATTTATTTTTATCCAAAAGATGACACACCAGGTTGTACAACCCAAGCTTGTAGTTTTCGTGATCAATACGAAGATTTTAAAAATTTAGGTGCCGAAGTTATCGGAATAAGTAGTGATACCATTGAATCACATCAAAAATTTGCAAAGCGATATAAATTACCTTTTATTTTATTATCCGATTCCGATAAAAAAATCCGTAAATTATTTGGTGTTCCCAGCGATTTATTTGGACTTTTACCAGGTCGAGTAACCTATGTAATTGATAAAAATGGCGTTGTACAACTCGTTTTTAACTCCATATCAAGTAAAATTCATATTACTAAAGCATTGGCAATTTTAAAAAAACAATAATTTTTTTTTAATTTATACAGCCGATTTTTAGTAGTAGCACACTACGTTTTTCAATTCATATAGTTCCCGCTTTCCAATACAATCTCGTCTCGTCAAAAAAGACAAGTCGATGATTTCCTTTACAATCTGGGCTATTTGATAAAGTTTTGTGATTATTTATTACCTTTGTTAAAATCTTAAATCTTTACCATGAAATTATATCCACTACAATTTTATCCCATAATAAAAGACCGAATTTGGGGTGGAACAAAACTAAAAACAGTTTTAAATAAAGACATAAACAGCGAAATATCTGGTGAAAGTTGGGAAATTTCAACTGTTGAAAATGATGTAAGTATTGTAAAAAACGGTTCTTTAATTGGAAAATCATTAAATGAACTTATTGATAATTATCCTAGCGATATTTTAGGAAATCAAGTTTATCAACGATTTGGTAAACAATTTCCTTTACTTTTTAAGTTCATTGATGCCAAAGATGATTTATCAATACAAGTACATCCCAATGATGAATTGGCAAAAAAGCGTCATAACTCATTTGGTAAAACCGAAATGTGGTTTGTAATGCAAGCCGATAATGAGGCCCGATTAATAGTAGGTTTTAAGGATAAATCGTCACCTGAAGAATATCTTAAACATTTAAAAAACAATACTTTAGAAACCATTCTTGACTCCAAAACAGTTACTCAAGGAGATGTTTTTTTTCTGGCAACAGGTACAGTTCATGCCATTGGAGCTGGAACGGTTATTGCCGAAATTCAACAAACGTCAGACATAACCTATCGCATTTATGATTTTGATAGAGCTGATGCCAATGGCACTAAAAGAGCGTTGCAAATAGACAACGCTTTGGAAGCCATCAACTTTGATGTAGTTAAATCAAAAATTGAGTATTTAAAAAACAGTAATCAATCGAACAAGGTTGTTGATTGTTCTTATTTCAAAACCAATTTTATTCCTTTAAATGGAGTATTATCAATTCATAATGACAAGGACTCTTTTATTGTTTATATGTGTGTTGAGGGTAATTTCGAAATTAACTTTGAAAATCAAAAATATAACTATCAAAAAGGGGACTCCGTTTTAATTCCTGCTAAAATAAAAGATTTTCAATTGTTAGGAAATGCGTCAATATTAGAAATTTACATTTAATGATTCATTTATAAAAGATAATGCTTACTTTTGCACCCGAATTAATAAATAAAAAATCGAAATAATGGCTAACATTAAAAATTTAAAAAAAGATATCAATTTTGTATTAGGCGATATTATTGAAGCAGTTTACCTTTACGAAATGTCAACTACTGGTAAACCAACACCTGAAACCAATGCAGTAATTGATGAAGCAATCGGAACTTTCGATAATTTAATCGTTAAAGTAAATGCTAAAAAAGTAGAGAATAAAAAAGCGCATTTTAAACAAATAAATGTTGAATTAGAAGCAGCTGCAAATCAATTGGTTGAAAAAATAAACGCACTTTAATAAAATAAAGTTAAAAAAAGTGTTATTTAATTTTGGATTTTTAAAATCAACCATTATATTTGCACTCTCAATACGTCGCCAGCGTAGCTCAGTTGGCTAGAGCAGCTGATTTGTAATCAGCAGGTCGTGGGTTCGAGTCCCTCCGCCGGCTCAAAAAGTCCTGAATTATTTCAGGACTTTTTTTTGTTATTATTTTTTTTTATTCTAAAATAAAACTTACAGTAACATTGGCAGTAACTTCAATTTCGCCAATAGCTAATGTTTCATGTTGGGGAGCACCACCATCTGCAACTTGCATTGAAACTGCTTTAAACATGGGTTGCGGATAATACGTTTGCGAATTATCAGTAATAGAAATAGCCTTACCCATTTTTTGCCCTAATGCTACTACATAATCATCCGCTTTATGTTTTGCGTCTTTTATGGCTAATTTTCGTGCTTCCGATTTAAAATCTTCAATTTTTGATGATTCAAAACTAACATTCGTAATATTGTTGATTCCATTGTCAACTAATCCCATCATCAAACTATCGTATTTTAAAATGTCTTTTAAAATTATTATTATAGTTTGAGAAGCTTTAAAATTATATTTCTTTTTGTCATAATCATAATCTCGAGTTAAACTTACGTTGGTAGTTTGAAAATCTGATTTTGGTATTCCGAATTTAGTAATGAATTTAATCACTTTATCGACCGTTTCGTCGTTAGCCTTTTTTACTTCTGCAGCTTCTTTGCCAATATTTTCAACTCCAAAATTTATAATTACTTTATCAGGAGTTACTTTAATTTTACCTTCTCCGTTAACAGAAATTTGAGGTATTGGTTGTGAATTTTGTGCTTCCATTATAAAAGAGAATAAGGTTACTAATAGTACAATTACTTTTTTCATTATTAATTTGTTTAAATTTTTAAAACTGGTATTTCAAAAGGTATGCCAATTAAATTTTACCTTGCTGGGTCATTACAAATAATATTACTATTGGAATGGCTAATAAGACTACCATAAAAGTATTATTGGTTACCATTTCTGGGTTTTTGACAATTGTAAAAATATACCCGCCAATTGCACCACCAAAATGTGCTGTATGGCCAATATTGTCGTTTTGTGATTTCATTCCGTAAATAGAGTAAAGTAAATATCCAATACCAAAAAGATAAGCTGGAATTGGAATTGGAATAAAAAAGAAATATATACTCATACTTGGTTCTAATAAAATTGCTGCATAAATAATTCCTGTAACTGCTCCAGAGGCACCAATTGCTGCATAACTGTAATTATTTTTTTTAAAAAAATAGGTTAATAAACTTCCACAAAGTAGGCATATCCCATATAAAACTATAAAAATAAAATTACCAAAATAACCAATAACTACTGGAGCAAATGAAAAAAGAGCATACATATTAAAACCCAAGTGCATTAAATCGGCATGTAAAAATCCTGATGTTATCATTCGATATTGTTCACCGGCACGAATACTGCCAATGTGGAACTGAAATTGTTTAAAGAATAAAGTGTCATTAAAACCTTTAAAACTTATTAATGCCGTTACAGCAATTAATCCTAACAAAATAAAATTGTAATCCATATAAACAGTATTTTTTAGTAAAAATAACAATAGTTATTTAAGTTTTGTTAAACATTCAATAAAAAATAGATAAATCGTATATTTGCAAAAAATTAAAGTCAATGCAATTATTACTTTACCTACTTTTATATCCAATTTTATTTGGAATTTCTATTTTACCTTTTCCAATTTTATATTTTTTATCCGATTGTACTTATATTGTATTATACCGTATAATTGGATATCGTAAAAAAACTGTTCGTGATAATTTAAAACTAGCTTTCCCTAATTTATCCGATACAAGTAGACTAGATATCGAAAAAAAATCATTTCATTACTTGTGCGATACCTTTTTTGAAATGGCAAAAACCATGACTATTTCTAAAGCAGAAATGAACAGACGTTATAAAGTTATAAACTTGCAAAATTTTTTGGAAATAGAAAAAAAAGGAAAAAGCATTGCTTTAATGATGGCACATTATGCCAGTTATGAATGGTCAATTTCAATGAATCATCACATTCAATTTAAAGGAATTGGAATTTATAAAAAGATTGGTAATGTTTATTTTGATAAATTAGTACGTGATATTCGATCAAAATTTAAAGCTACTTTAATAACAACAAAACAAACTAAAAGTTATATAGAAGAACAGCAAAGAGCAAATAGCTTATGTGTTTACGGTTTTGCAAGTGATCAAACGCCACATAAATCAGATCATAATCATTGGTTTACATTTTTAGGTGTTGAAACACCAATTCATACAGGTGCTGAATTTCTATCAAAAAAATATGATATGAATGTAGTATTTTTAAAAGTAAAACGGGTTAAACGAGGATTTTATGAAGCCTCAATAGAACTGCTTTCTGATGATGTTTCAAATGTACCTAATTATAAAATTTCAGAATTATTTATTCAAAAAGTAGAAGCTCAAATTTACGATGCTCCAGAATTTTATCTTTGGTCACACAAACGCTTTAAACACAAAAAGTAGTTTAAATTGAAAACCATTTTTCAATCATTTCCTTTTCAGGATTAGTGGCGTTTTTATTTATAAACTCGTTAGTTTTATTATCATATTGATACTCTAAACTCCATTCTTTATGGTTTTTAGCCATTGCAATAATACTGTTGCAAACAAATTCAATTTCGTTAAAAGTAGTTGTTGGATGAATCGACATTCTAATCCAACCTGGTTTTCTAATCAAGTCGCCCAATGTAATTTCGGACACTAAATCATGAGACATTTGTTGGTCAACGTGGAGTAAATGATGTCCATAAGTACCTGCGCAACTACAACCACCGCGAGTTTGAATTCCAAATTTATCGTTTAACAATTTAACCCCTAAATTAAAATGAAGTTCGTCAATATAAAATGAAATTACACCCAAACGCTTTTTATGTTGGGCAGCTAAAATTTTAATATTTTCGATGTTTTCTAATTTTTGAAATACATAATCAACCAATTCATTTTCGCGTTTCAAAATATTATCAACTCCCATTTTTTCTTTAAGCTGAATTGCCAAAGCAGTTTTCATAACTTGCAAAAAACCTGGAGTTCCACCATCTTCTCTATCTTCAATATTGTCAATGTACTTGTGTTCGCCCCAAGGATTAGTCCAACTTACAGTGCCGCCTCCAGGACAATCGGGGACACTATTTTTATATAAATTTTTATTAAAAAACAACACGCCCGAAGTTCCTGGTCCTCCTAAAAATTTATGTGGCGAAAAGAATATTGCGTCTAAATAACTTTCAGAATCTGAAGGATGCATATCGATGGTTACGTAAGGTCCGGAACACGCAAAATCAACAAAACATAAACCCTTATTTTGATGCATTATTTTTGCCACTTCGTGATACGGAGTTTTAATGCCTGTAACGTTGGAACATGAAGTTATTGAAGCAATCTTAATGGTTCGATAATTGTATTTTTCTATTAATTTTTTTAGATTTTCAATACTAAATAAACCTTGTTCGCACGACGGAATTACAACTACATCGGCAATGGTTTCCAACCAAGAGGTTTGATTGGAATGATGTTCCATGTGCGATATAAAAACTATAGGTTTTAAGTTTTCGGGGATTTTAGTAAACTCTTTAAAATTTTCAGGAATTCGAAGTCCTAGAATTCGTTGAAATTTATTTACTACACCTGTCATTCCAGTTCCATCGGTAATTAAAACATCATTTTCATTTGCATTTACGTGGTGTTTTATAATATGTCGAGCTTTATGATATGCCATTGTCATTGCCGTGCCAGAAACTGTAGTTTCGGTATGGGTGTTGGCTACAAAAGGACCAAATTCGTTAGTTATTTTTTCTTCAATAGGTCGATACAAACGTCCGCTTGCCGTCCAATCGGTATAAATTAATTTCTTTTTCCCGTAGGGCGAATTGAATTCTTGATTGATTCCGATAATATTTTCACGAAATTGCTGGAAGTAAATTTCTAAATC
>JBBRCJ010000060.1:0-16002 GCA_038204955.1 Flavobacteriales bacterium | reverse complement strand
AACATTTTTCCCTATCTTTGAAAAAAATACAATAAAAAATGTCAAAGCAAAAAGGAGTTTATACCGGAATTATAGAAAAAGACGCAGACGGAAATTATTTCTGTGGCGAATATTTACTTGATTATCAATACACAGAAAGTAATGGTTTTAAACTTGGTGATGAGGTAAATTTAAAAACTTCAATTGCTAACCCTAGTGATAAAAGTTATAACCAGTACCCAATGAAATCTAGAAATTTCTTTTTAGCTAACGAAAAAGAGTAACACAATCGGAATTTAAATAAATTCTAATTTTAACTTACATTTCTTAAAATCAAAAAACGTTAATCAACATCAACAATTAAATGAACTGGGAACAATTACTATCCTTAAAACGCCAAGGCGATAAAGGCAAGCGTTTACGAAGTGAGCAAGATGAAACCCGATTGGGGTTTGATGTCGATTATGATAGAATTATTTTTTCGGCTGCCTTTAGAAGTTTGCAAGATAAAACCCAAGTAATTCCGTTGTCAAAAACGGATTTTGTACATACAAGATTAACTCATAGTTTGGAAGTTTCGGTGGTTGGACGTTCGCTTGGACGATTGGTTGGGAAGCAAATTATAGAAAAATATCCATCCTTAAAAGAAATTCACGGATATCAAGCGAATGATTTTGGGGCAATAATTGCAGCGGCATCTTTAGCCCACGATATCGGTAATCCGCCTTTTGGACATTCTGGCGAAAAAGCAATTGGAGAATATTTTTCAATAGGTAAAGGTCAAAAATTTAAAAATTTACTATCCGACAAAGAATGGCAGGACTTAATTGATTTTGAAGGAAATGCCAATGGGTTTTCTGTTTTAACTAGCTCTCGCCCAGGAAACGAAGGTGGTTTGCGAATATCTTTCGCCACTTTGGGTGCTTTTATGAAATATCCAAAAGAAAGCCTGCCTAAAAAACCAACTCAAAATATTGCAGACAAAAAATTTGGATTCTTTCAAACAGACACCCCTTTTTTTAAAGAAGTTGCCTCGGAATTGGGATTGATTTCTAACAAAAAAGGAAATGATATCGGATTTGAACGACATCCGTTGGCGTATTTAGTGGAAGCCGCTGATGATATTTGTTATACCATTATTGATTTTGAAGACGGAATAAATTTAGGTTTAGTTGCGGAAGATTTTGCATTAGAATATTTAATTAAATTAGTAAAAGATACTATCAATACTAAAACGTATAATACTTTAACTACCAAAGAAGACAGAATTAGTTATTTGCGAGCCTTAGCAATAGGAACTTTAATTCAAGATGCTGTAAAGGTTTTTATGGAGAATGAAGAATTGATTTTGCAAGGTAAATTTCCATATTCTTTGACAGACAAAAGCAAATACAAAGCTCAAATGGATGATATTATAAAATTGAGTATAAAAAATATTTATCAATGTCGTGAAGTTATTGAAAAAGAAATAACTGGTTATCAAATAATTAACAATTTGTTGGATAAATTTATTACGGCTTTCAACAACAATTACGATGGAAATGCTTCCAACTTTGACAAGCTAATATTGAAAATTTTACCTGAAAAACACCATTTAGAAAAAGATAGTTTGTACGAACGATTACTTTTAATGTGCCGTTTTGTTTCTATGCTTACCGATGGTAATGCTTTGTTGTACAATACTATGTTTACGTAAATCAATAATTACATTTTTAAATAGAAGTCTTTGGTTAACGTTATGTATTGTTCTGTATAAATGTGTCTTGAATTTTCAATAACCAATTTGTTTATCTCGAATTCAGCTTCAATACGAGAAAAGGCTATTAAACTTCTCTTAATTTCACTAGTTGGAGTTCCTTTTACGTGAGTAATTTTAAATGGAAATAAATCAAAATTTTCGCATAATAGTATAAAATCTTCTTGTTCTTTAAATGGAATTATTACAGCAAAAATTCCGTTTTCAGAAAGAAATAAATCGACGGCTTCAATTAAATCTTCAAAGGGCAAAGCATCTTTAAACCGAGCCAAATCCCGCTCTTCGTTTTTTGATTTAAAATCTTCTGTGTAAAATGGTGGATTTGAAATTATTAAATCGTATTCGTCTTCAGGTTCCTCAACAAATTCATCCAAACCAGCATGAAAACAAAATAATCGGTCGCTCCAAGGCGAATTTTCAAAATTATCAACACATTGTTCGTAAGCCGATTCGTCAATTTCGATAGCATCAATTTGTTCTGCATCGGTTCGTTGGGCAAGCATTAATGCTAAAATACCTGTTCCGGCACCAATATCTAAAATTGAAAAAGGATTATTTTCTATCGGACACCAAGCACCAAGCAAAACCGCATCTGTACCAATTTTCATAGCACATTTATCTTGTTGAATAGCAAATTGTTTGAATTGAAACAAAATTATTTAGGAATAATGATTTTTTGATTTAAGCTTTTTTATAACATAAATGAAAACTGCGACTGAAAACTATAAATACATTTGAATCAAACCATCAGGTAAATCCATCAATACAATTTTATTTTCTCTATCAATAGTTATCAAAAATTGATCAATCATTGGAATTAACATTTCTACATTTCCGTTTAAAACTTCAAACAATGGTTGTGCAGCTGTATCGTTAACAGAAACAATTTTTCCGAAAACACCTAATGTTTTGTCTTCAATTTCAAAACCAATTACTTCGTGATAATAAAATTTATTGCCTTCGAGTTTTGGCAACATTGAAAGCGGTAAATAAACTTCACTTCCTAGTAAGTATTCCGCTTCTTGTTCATTTTTCACGTCTTCAAATTGAACTCGTAAAAAATCATTTTTATGGATGGAACTATTTTCAATAAAATATGGAACCAAATTTTTGTTTAATTCAACAAAAATCGATTCCATATTTTGATATTCCTCGGGCTCATCAGTATCTAAATAAATTAGGACTTCGCCTTTAAAACTAAATTTTTTAGCAATTTTGCCTAAATAGAAACATTCTTCTTTACGCATTATTGCTTAGGTATTATGCTTCTGGAGCTTCGTTAGCTTCTTCAGCAGCAGGAGTTTCTTCAACTACATCGGCAGTTGCTTCAACTTCTTCTGTTACTTCAGCAACTTCTTCTTCAACAACCTCAGCAGCTTTTAAAGCATCTGCAGCCGCAGCAACACGTTTTGCATTTGCCTCAACTTCTAATTTCAATGCTTTAGCTTTTGCAGTTATTTGTGCTTTAGATAAACCTTCTTTTTTAGCGTCAACAGTTGCTGTTTTCGACTCTAACCAAGCTGTCAATTTTGCATCGGCTTGTTCTTGAGTTAAAGCGCCTTTGCGAACTCCACCATCCAGGTGATGTTTTAACAACGCTCCTTTGTATGACAAAATAGCTCTAGCTGTATCCGTTGGTTGCGCACCATTGTGTAACCATTGAACTGCTTTGTCAACATTCAAATCAATGATTGCTGGGTTAGCAGTTGGATTGTAAGTTCCTAATTTTTCTAAGAATTTACCATCTCTTTTTGAACGAGCATCAGCTGCTACGATCCAGTAAAAAGGCTTTTGTTTTTTACCGTGTCTTTGTAATCTAATTTTTACTGACATAATCTTTTGATTAAATTGTGAGGTACTCGACCTCGATTAATTAAGGGTGCAAAGATAGTTATTATTTTTATTTTACCTAATTTGAAATGCATTTCTTTTGAAGAAATAATTTCTAAATAATTGTTATAGTTTTATTAAAAAAAGCTATTTTTGTTCATATAATTTATTTAAAATGAAAAGAATAGTTATTTTCACATTCGTGTGTTTAACTTTTATTTCTTGTACGCAAGATTTAAAATCAAATAGTCCTGGTTTTCAGGCAAGTAAAAATAATAAGCTTTGGACTGGTGTTAATTTAAGTGCTACAAAATCAGCCACGGGTCAATTAAATATTGTTGCTCAAGGCGATGAGGGAACTATAGATTTAAAAATATCTAATTATAATTTAGGCACTTTTTATTTGGGCACCAATGTAAATTCAAATTTTGCTGCATACAATACAACAGTAAGTGGGGTTTTTGTTAGTTATACTACGGCACCAATTTTGGGTTCTGTTGCCACTATTGAGTTACCAATACTCTACACGGGTGATAATTATGTTGCTTCAAATAGTGCAAATACTACTGGTGGAACAGGCACTGGATTAACAGTCAAAACAGAAGTTTCTTTAGGGACAGTTTCTAAAGTCACCATTTTGTCACCTGGAATTAATTATACACCTGGTGATATCATTACAATAGTTGGTGGAAATAATTTTGCTCAATTTGTAGTGCAAAATGTAGAAGGGAGTAATGGTGAAATTTCCATTACGGACAAATCTAACGGAACTATAACTGGCTCGTTTAAATTTAATGCTAAAAGTGCAAGTCCTGTTGCGAATGGAAGTCAATTTGTAAATTTTCAAAGCGGCAATTTTTTTAAAATACCTGTTAAAAATTTATAAAAGTTTTAATATTAAATAGTTAAAAAATCATCTTTATACAAGGATGATTTTTTATTTTAAGTATTTTTTGTTTTTAAGCAATTAAAATCATATAAATACGTTATCTTTGTAATCAAATTTTAAAATTAAATTATGAATATTTTTGTTGGAAGTCTTCCGTTCAGTATTGACGAAGCAGATTTAAGAGAGTCTTTTGAAGTATATGGTTCAGTAAGTACTGTAAAAATTATTACAGACAAGTTTACTGGTAGAAGTAAAGGTTTCGGTTTCGTTGAAATGGAAAGTGACGAAGAAGCTGAAAAAGCAATTGCAGAATTAAACGGAGCTACTGTTGACGGTAGAACTATTGTTGTAAACAAATCAGAACCAAAACCAGAAGGAGAACGCAAAAGTTTTAACAACAGTCGTCCAGGTGGCGGAGGTGGTTATAATGGAGGTGGAAACTCTCGAGGAGGTCAAGGTGGAGGCTACAATGGTGGCGGAAACAGAGACAGCAATGGTGGTGGAAATAGAGGAAGATACTAGTTCTCAAAAACCTATTATATAAAGAACCATTCGAGTAATCGAATGGTTTTTTTGGTTATAATCCTTTTGTTAATAACTAAAATTGACAAAGTACTTGATAAAATGTACATTTGAAATTGACAAAAATTTAGAATTTTGGTTGCTATGTGCCTCATTCATAGGTCTAATATTTAAAATCTAAAATTGTATGTATTTAATTTTTGATACTGAAACTACAGGTTTGCCCAAAAAATGGGCTGCACCAATTTCTGATACTGACAACTGGCCTCGTTGCGTTCAAATTGCTTGGCAATTGCATGACGAAATGGGAAATTTAATTGAACATCAAGATTATTTAATTCAACCCGAAGGATATAACATTCCGTACGATGCTGAGCGAATTCATGGTATTTCTACCGAATTGGCAAAACAAGAGGGTATTTCATTAGCCGAAGTTTTGGAAAAATTTAATATAGCTTTATCCAAATCAAAATATATCGTAGGACAAAATTTAGGTTTTGATGTCAACATTATGGGTTGCGAATTTTACCGATTGGGAATTACATCGCCAATGAGTTCCATGCCAATTTTAGACACATGTACCGAAGTTACTGCTCAATTGTTAAAACTTTCAGGCGGTAAAGGCGGACGATTTAAATTGCCAACACTTACCGAACTTCATCAGTACTTATTTAATGCACCGTTTTCAGAAGCACATAATGCTACTGCCGATGTAGAAGCTACAACCCGTTGCTTTTTTGAATTATTAAAACAACAAATTTTTCCAAAAGAAGAGCTTGATGTTTCCGATGATTACTATGAGAAGTTTAATAAAAACAATCCGCAAAAAATTCAATTAATAGGTTTAAAACATATTAATTTAAAAGAAGCCTCTGCTAAAATTAGGGAACAATTAGTAAAACAAGCGCCTCAAGAAATTTCTAGTAAAGAAAAGTCAGAGAATAAAAAATCGTTAGTCGATGTTGATTTTGTACATCTTCATAATCACACACAATTTTCAGTTTTGCAATCTACTATATCGGTTAAAGATTTGGTAGAAGCCGCTGCCAAAAATAAAATGTCAGCTGTTGCCATTACTGATATTGGAAATATGATGGGTGCTTTTCATTTTGTTCGTGATGTTTTATACCACAACAAATCGGCGCAAGCCAAAAATAAATCGTTAGAAGAAGCGGGCGAAGAACCCACTGAAACCGTAATAAAACCAATTGTAGGATGTGAATTTTATGTATGCGAAAATCACAAAGACAAAACCCGAAAAGACAACGGTTACCAGATGGTTTTGTTGGCAAAAAACAAAAAAGGCTACCATAATTTAGCCAAAATGTCGTCTATTGCTTACACTGAAGGATTTTATTATGTACCAAGAATCGACAAAGAAATTATCCAAAAATACAAAGAAGACATCATCGTTTTATCGGGAAGTTTGTATGGTGAAGTGCCCAATAAAATTTTAAATTTAGGCGAAAATCAAGCCGAGGAAGCCCTTCTTTGGTGGAAAAATCAGTTTAACGACGATTTTTATATTGAATTGATGCGTCACAATCAAGAAGATGAAAACAGAGTCAACGAAACTTTAATTTCTTTGGCACGAAACAATGATGTTAAACTAATTGCAACAAACAATACGTTTTATATTAATAAAGAAGATTCAAATGCACACGATATTTTGCTTTGCGTGCAAGGTGGCGAAAAACAAGCCACGCCAATCGGTCGCGGTCGCGGCTATCGTTTTGGGCTGCCCAATCAAGAATATTATTTTAAATCGAGCAACGATATTAAAAAAATATTTTCCGATTTGCCCGAAGCCATTACCAACATTGCTGAGATTGTAGATAAAATTGAAATTTACGATTTGGCTCGTGAAGTGTTGCTACCCATTTTCGAAATTCCAACTGAATTTTTAAGTGAAGACGATAAAACTGATGGTGGAAAACGAGGTGAAAATGCCTATTTAAAACATTTAACTTTTAAGGGAGCAAACCGAAGATACAAAGAGATTACACCTGAAATTCAAGAACGAATTGACTTTGAATTGCTTACAATATCTAATTCTGGTTATCCTGGTTATTTTTTGATTGTTCAAGATTTTATTGCCGAAGCACGAAAAATGGATGTTTCCGTTGGTCCGGGTCGTGGTTCTGCCGCAGGATCTGTAGTTGCATATTGTTTGGGGATTACCAATATTGATCCACTTTTGTACGGTTTGCTTTTTGAACGTTTTTTAAATCCCGATCGAGTTTCGTTGCCCGATATCGATATTGATTTTGACGACGAAGGAAGGAGTAAAGTAATGGATTATGTGATTCAAAAATACGGATCTAAACAAGTAGCACAAATTATTACTTACGGCACAATGGCAACAAAGTCGAGCATTCGTGATACAGCGAGAGTTAAAGATTTACCTTTGTTTGAAGCCGATAAAGTAGCAAAATTAATTCCGGGTTTAATGCCTTCAAAATGGAATTTAGCACGATTTTTATCTGAAGAAGAAGGGTTGATTAAAAAAGCACTTCGCCCTGAAGAATTTGATAAAATTAAAGAATTAATAGCTTTATCTAAAGAAGATACGCTTTGTGCAGAAACTATTAATCAAGCCAAATTTTTAGAAGGTAACCTTCGTAACACGGGTATTCATGCCTGCGGAGTTATCATTACTCCCAGCGATATTACCGATTTTGTTCCCGTAGCAACGGCAAAAGATTCCGACCTGTATGTAACCCAATTTGACAACTCTGTTGTAGAAAGTGCAGGATTATTAAAGATGGATTTTTTAGGATTAAAGACCCTAACCTTAATTAAAGATACCGTAAAATTAGTAAAATATCGAACGGGTGAAACCTTAAACCCCGATGAATTTCCCATTGACGACTTAAAAACCTACGAACTTTTTCAACGTGGTGAAACTGTGGGTATTTTTCAGTATGAAAGCGCTGGAATGCAAAAATATATGCGGGAATTAAAACCTACCGTTTTTGACGATTTAATTGCAATGAATGCGCTTTATCGACCCGGACCAATCGCCTATATTCCTAGTTTTATTAAACGTAAAAATGGCGAAGAACCTATTGAATACGATTTAGATGCTTGTGAAGATTTATTGAAAGAAACCTATGGAATTACAGTATATCAAGAGCAAGTAATGTTGTTATCGCAAAAATTAGCTAACTTTTCAAAAGGAGATGCTGATGTTTTACGAAAAGCGATGGGTAAAAAGTTAAAAGATGTTTTGGCTAAAATGAAACCCAAATTTATCACTCAAGCTATGGAAAACGGTCATGCCGAAGACAAACTTGAAAAAATTTGGAAAGACTGGGAAGCCTTTGCTGAATATGCTTTTAATAAATCGCATTCAACTTGTTATGCTTGGGTTGCATATCAAACGGCATATTTGAAAGCCAATTATCCGGCGGAATATATGGCGGCAGTTTTAAGCAATAATATGAGTGATATTAAGCAAGTTTCCTTTTTTATGGAAGAGTGTAAACGAATGGGATTGCAAGTTTTGGGTCCTGATGTAAATGAGTCGTTTTATAAATTTACAGTAAATGAAAATTATGCGGTACGTTTCGGAATTGGAGCAGTTAAAGGAGTTGGGGCCAATGCAGTAGATACAATTGTTGAAAACCGAAAGAATGGAAACTACAAGTCAATTTTTGATTTAGCCAAGCGTATTGATTTGCGTGCTGCTAATAAAAAAGCCTTTGAAAGTTTGGCATTTGCAGGAGGATTTGATTGTTTTCAAGACACCCATCGAGCTCAATATTTTCATATTGAAGGTGAAGGCGTTACTTTTTTAGAAAAGGCAATACGTTACGGAGCCAAGTTTCAAGAAAACGAGAATTCATCGCAGGTAAGTTTATTTGGCGATTCAAGTGAAATTCAAATTGCCGAACCCATTGTTCCACCTTGTGAAGATTGGAGTACTATGGAAAAACTCGCAAAAGAAAAAGAAGTTGTTGGAATTTACATTTCGGGTCATCCGCTTGACGATTACCGTTTTGCAATGCAGTTTTTTTGTAATAGTAAATTGGAAGCACTTAAAAACTTAAATGCAATTATTGGAAAGAGTGTAACCATTGCTGGAATCGTTAGTAATGTTCAATATCGCACAGGAAAAAACGGAAAAGATTGGGCTATGTTTACTTTGGAAGGATTTGATGAAAGCCACGAATTTAGAATTTTTAACGAAGAATATTTAAAGTTTCGACATTTTTTAGTCAACAATCAATTTGTTTATTTTAAGATTCTGGTAAAAGACGGTTGGACAAATCGAGAAACTGGCAAAAAATCGGATCCGCAAATTAATTTTATAGAGGCTAAATTGCTTGCCGATGTGATTTCTATTTTTGCAAAAAAATTGGTAATCCGTTTGAATATTGTGGATTTAGGTGCTGATTTGATTCAGAAATTAAATACTGTTTTCAACGAAAACCAAGGTACAAGTTTGGTCGATTTTGAAGTATCCGAAACGCAGAAAATATTTAAAGAAGTAGAATCAAAACCTGAAATTCAAGAACCTTTATTGATTGAACCAGAAATTGAATCAGATCAATCGGATATTGAACCTGTCTTAGATGTTGACGCCGATGAAGTTTTAGAGTTTTCGCCAGCAATTAATGAAGTTATTGAAGAAACCAAAATAATTACTCTTTTGCCAATGTCAAGCCGAAAATTAAAAGTGAATATTTCAAATGAACTACTCGAACAATTGGAGTTGTTGCAAGTTGATTTTAGGTTGAATTAAGTATATTTATTTGAAATTAAAGTGTGAAAGATTGAAAAGGTTTGTAAATGGAAATTACTTATACGACATAATCGTAAAGTTGAAAACATCTAAAAAACATCATAGAATCTTACAACGTATATTTAACGATAAAGTTGCTAAAATTGCAATATAACTCTAATCAAACAATTAAAATAACTTCCATAAATACTTTCATAATCAAAACTAATTTTAAAATGATTTAGATTGAAAATAAATTACTTAAATTTGTACTATAATTTAAAATTTAAAAATAAACAATATGGCATTAGCAATAACAGATGCTACTTTTGATGAAGTAGTATTACAATCAAAACAACCTGTAGTAGTAGATTTTTGGGCAGCTTGGTGTGGTCCTTGCAGAATGGTGGGTCCAGTTATCGATGAGGTAGCTACTGAATATGACGGAAAAGCTATAGTAGGTAAAGTTGATGTAGACGCAAATCAAGAATTTGCCGCAAAATATGGCGTTAGAAATATCCCAACGGTTTTGATTTTTCAAAATGGTGAAGTTGTAGGCCGTCAAGTAGGTGTTGCTCCCAAAAAATCATATACTGATGCTATTGATGCACTATTAGTATAATTGAAATACAAATTTATTAAAAAACCATCAAGTTCAAATTTGAACTTGATGGTTTTTATTTATTTAAAAATCTAAATTCATTAACCTAAAGCAACTCTAGCAAATCCCGTAACAGTTAAGTTAGCATCAATTGATTTAATATAAGCGGCAACGCTCATGGAGCTGTCTTTAATATAATCTTGGTTTACTAAAGTGTTATCCTTAAAGAATCGACCTAGTTTTCCTTTAGCGATATTTTCTATCATTGCCTCTGGTTTACCTTCTTGACGCAATAAATCTTTAGCTATTTCAATTTCTTTAGCAACAACATCAGCATTTACACCATCTTCATTTAAAGCAATTGGATTCATTGCTGCCGCTTGCATTGCTACGTTTTTAGCTGCTTCATCAGCACCTTCAACATTTGCAGATAAGGCAACTAAAGTTGCTATTTTTCCCGAGTGAACATAGTATCCTACAAAAGCTCCAGCTAATTTTTCGAAAGAATTAATTTCGATTTTTTCTCCGATAACACCAGTTTGCTCAATTAATTTTTCAGCAACAGTAATTCCTTTATAATCAGATGCCAGTAAAGCTTCTCTTGAATCGCAAGTTAATGCCAAGTTTGCCAAGTCGTTTGCCAAAGCAACGAAAGCTTCATTTTTTCCAACAAAATCAGTTTCACAATTCAATGTAATAGCTACACCTTGCGTTTTGTCTGCGTTAACTACTGCTACAGAGGCACCTTCTGTATTTTCTCTATCGGCTCTGTTTGCAGCAACTTTTTGACCTTTTTTTCTAAGGTTTTCAATTGCTAAATCAAAATCTCCATCAGATTCTACTAGTGCTTTTTTGCAGTCCATCATTCCTGCACCGGTTACGGTTCTTAATTTATTTACGTCTGCTGCTGTAATTGCTGCCATAACTAAGTATAATTTTATGTTTAATTTTTTTTTGTAAAATAACAAATTCCAATTATAAAATTCCAAATTCCAATTTTAACAAATTATCAACTTTTAAAGAAGTAATTATATTGGATTTTGGAATTTTACTTTTGGAATTATATTAAATTTATTCTTCTGTTTTTGTTTCTGTTACCGCTGCAACAACTTCAGGAATTACTTCAACAACAACTTCGGCTACTGGTGCTGCTGTTTCGGCTACAACTTCAGTATCATCACCTTCTTCTTTATCAGAAGTGCGGTTTGCTAAGCCATCAATAACGGCAGCAGTTACTAAAGAAAGAATTTTATCAATAGATTTAGAAGCATCATCATTGGATGGGATAACGTAATCTACTTCACGTGGATCAGAGTTAGTATCAACCATTGCGAAAACTGGAATGTTTAATTTTTTAGCTTCTTTTACTGCGATGTGTTCTGCCTTAATATCTACTACGAATAAAGCTGCTGGAATACGAGACATTTCAGAAATTGAACCTAAGTTTTTTTCTAATTTTGCACGTAAACGGTCTACTTGTAAACGCTCTTTTTTAGAAAGAGTCATAAATGTACCATCTTTTTTCATTTTATCAATAGTTGCCATTTTTTTAACAGCTTTTCTGATAGTGATAAAGTTAGTTAACATTCCGCCTGGCCATCTTTCTGTGATGAAAGGCATGTTACAAGCTGCTGCTTTTTCGGCAACAATATCTTTTGCTTGTTTTTTGGTAGCTACAAATAAAATTTTTCTACCTGATGATGCAATTTTTCTCATAGCTTCAGAAGCTTCTTCGATTTTTGCAGCTGTTTTATATAGGTTAATGATGTGAATACCATTACGTTCCATATAAATGTAAGGAGCCATATTTGGATCCCACTTGCGAGTCATGTGTCCAAAATGAACTCCCGCTTCTAATAATTCTTTAACATCAATTTTGTTTGCCATTGTGTAATAGTTTACGTTCCGTGATTAGCAATGAATTTTTAAGGTTTAGGTTTAGAAATTAAGGTTTAGGAGGTTTAGCGAACTAAACTTTTAAACTTTTAAACTTTTAAACTTTTTAAACTATTAACCCATTTAGATGCTAAACTAATTCCCTTTTTAATTTAAGGAATATCGACAACTTTGTTTTATAATCAATTTAATTTGTAAGTTTGAAGTGAATTGATTTAAGTAAAAAAACCAAACCACCGCCAGAAAATATTAACGTTTCGAGAATTGGAATCTCTTACGTGCTTTTTTCTGTCCAAATTTCTTACGTTCTACCATTCTTGGATCTCTTGTAAGCAATCCTTCTGGTTTCAAGATAGCACGGTTTCCTTCGCCAACTTCGCACATTACGCGGGCTAGTGCCATACGTACTGCTTCTGCTTGACCTGTTGAACCACCACCATAAACATTAACTTTCACATCGTAGTTACCTACGTTTTCAGTCATTGTCATTGGTTGCATAACTTTGTACTGCAATGTTGCAGTAGGGAAATACGTTGCGAATGGCTTTTTGTTTACAATTATTGTACCTGTTCCTTCTTGAACATATACTCTTGCAACTGCACATTTACGTCTCCCAATTTTGTGAATAACTGCCATTATTTTAAATCGTTTAGGTTAACCGTTTTTGGTTGTTGAGCGCCTTGTTTGTGCTCAGAACCAACATTTACATTCAAATTACGGAATAATTCGGCACCCAATTTATTTTTAGGTAACATTCCTTTTACTGCTTTTTCAACTAATAAAGCAGGATTTTTTTGCTGCATTACTTTTGCTGTTAAGCTTCTTTGTCCACCTGGATAACCTGTATGACGAATATAGGTCTTCTCGTCAAGTTTGTTTCCAGTAAGGTTAATTTTCTCGGCATTGATAACAATTACGTTATCTCCGCAATCTACGTGTGGCGTATAACTTGGCTTGTATTTACCTCTCAAAATCATAGCGACTTTTGAAGCAAACCTACCTAAGTTATGACCTTCAGCATCAACAACAACCCATTCTTTAACAACGGTTGCCTTGTTGGCTGAAACTGTTTTGTAACTTAATGCGTTCACAATTATTTATTTTAATTAAACATTCCATTCCCAATTAAGGGAGTGCAAAAGTACACTAAATTCTGAAATAACCAAACATCAAAATTCATTTATTTCATATATTTATGTAAATCAAATAATTAAATCATTATTTTAGGTTTTGATAAACTTTTTTTAATTTTAAAAGTATATTTTTGTTCTTTATGAATATTGAACAACTTTACGAGTTTTGTCTTTCAAAAAAAGGTGTTACCGAACATTTTCCTTTTGATGAAGATACTTTAGTATTTAAAGTAGGCGGAAAAATGTTTGCGTTATCTTCATTATCAACTTGGGAAAAAGGAAATCCAAAAATAAACTTAAAATGCAATCCTGAAAAAGGTGAAGAACTCAGAGCTAACTACGAGGCTATAAACCCAGGTTTTCATATGAGCAAAGTGCATTGGAATACCGTTAATTTTAACGAAGATGCATCCGATAAAATGATTCGAGAATTAATTTCAGATTCGTATAATTTGGTTTTTAAAAGTTTAACCAAAAAAATTCAATCTGAAATTATTGAAATTACAAATTAGGCATTACTTTTGATGCAGGTTTTTTTAAAAAACTTAGTAACTTAGCACTTTAAAAATTAGCATCTTATTTATATGATAGACAATTTAAAAAAAATATTAAACGAGGATCAAGATCCGAAAGCGATTGAAAAAATTACCTCGAAACTACAAAACCTTTTAATGTCGAATGAAGAGATTGGTTACATTGCCGTACAAAAAAAACCTGCCGTAACTATTTTGCCCGAAAGCATAGTAGTTACCAACAAAAGAATCATAATATGCCGCCCTAAAAATTTGGGTTTAAGTATGGAGTTTATTGATTACGATTGGAATGATGTTGAAGGAAGTTTTGTAAAAGAAGGCATTTTAGGATCGGATTTTACGTTTTCAACAAAAAGTGATATTTCAATTACAATTGATTATTTACCAAAAAACCAGGCTCGTAAATTATATACTTTTTCTAAAGAGCAAATCGATTTGATAAAGAATCCAATTGCAGCATCAGTTTTCGAGACCAATCCAATTTCGGTTGTAACGCCAACTTCAGTTCAAGAAATTCAAGAAGAAATTGAAGAAACACCAACTGAAGAAGTAACTGATTTTACTGAGATTATGCCCACGGTTCAATCTAATTATCAAACGTATGAAGAGCCAAAAGCGATTGAAAGTGAAGTTAAAAAAGACAATTCATTAAGCAATTTATCGCAAGAAGAGCTGTTTGATAAATTACAGAATTACAAAAAATTGCTTGATAATGGGTTGATTCTTCAAGGAGAATATGACAATTACAAGAAAGAGATCTTAGGATTTATGTAAAATTTAAGTTTTATATTTAAAAAGGCGAAAGTGGAAAAGTGGTTAATTTTTTTACTTTCGCCTTTTATATTAATTAAAACGACTTTTTTTGCTTTTCTACAAAACCATCGGATTGTAATTTTAGTAATTCAAAAGCGCCTTTTCGTTTGTATTCATATAATTCTTTGTCTTCTTTAATATCGGCATACACCTTGTCATAAATTTCAGCATCGGTTTGTTTTTGCAGATTACTTTGATAACGATTTTGGTCAATTACATTTTTAATTCCCATTTCTTCGTCTTCTTGTTTAAAATCGTATTCGCCTTTTGGCGATAATAATTTAGCAATAATTGGCGAAGTTTCGATTGCCAAAAACAACAACATTATAAATAATGATGGCAACGATGGTAATTTGTTCAAAGCATTAATTCGAGCCATTAAACCATCGAAACTATTGATTATGGGTTGGGTTTCGGTTACTTTTTTGTCTAAATCGGCTTGTAAAGTGATGGCTTTTTTGTCTAAAATTGTAATTTTTGCTTCATTTTTTGTTTTTAACGAGTCCAATTGAATTAAAATGGCGTCGTGTTTCATTCGTTTTTCTTTATAAACCGAACCTTTACCTAGTTTTTTAGTTCCTGCGGTTCCTTCGGCTTCCGTTATATAGGTTGCATATAAATCGTTTACTTCTTTTTCTTTCTTTTTGATATCCGATTTTAAACTATCGATTTCGGCTTTGTTTTTGGAAACATCGGTTTGAAAATAATCGGCAATTTGCTTTTTATTTTTCATTGCCATTTCATTTTTTTCTTTCAATAAAACGGTATTGATTTCTTTTTCAAAAATTTTAATTTCTAATGGTTTTGAAATTACAATTGCAATTATAATTGCCAAAATAATTCTTGGTGTGGCTTGAATAAATTCATCTAAAAATTGACCTCTTTTTTTTATAGTTGAAACAATGAATCGGTCTAAATTAAAAATAAGCAATCCCCAAATGAATCCAAAGAAAGTTGCAGTATAAACGTTATCGAAAACAGTAAATAAAGCATAACTACTAGCAATAAAAGCCATAATTGCAGTAAAAAATACAGTTGCACCTATTCCTGCATATTTATTTTGTTCACCATTGGAACAGCTATAAACAATGTCATGGTCAACTCCTGAACAAAGAATAAAAAAACGTTTTAACATAATGATTTGATTTTAATTACTGAAATGAATTCGGTAAAATGATTGATTTTGATCCTCCAAAGGCGGACAAGTTGATGATATACAAATTTGAAGCCAAAAAGTGATTTTTGTTACAGTTTGTTGATAATTAATTGTTTTCAATAAAAAATTCGTCTCACTTTTTTATTGAAACGGATTTTTGAAGTTTTA
>JBBRCJ010000059.1:0-16329 GCA_038204955.1 Flavobacteriales bacterium | reverse complement strand
AATAGTTAAAAAATTAGGTTGGGCTGGAACTACTGTTGGTCGGTTTAATAAACTAACTAAAGTTGAAAAATTTGTGTTAGTACCAACTAAATCTGTGATTTTAGGTAAACCAATCACTTTATCAACAATGTGTAAAACTCCGGTATCAGTAGTTAAATTTGGAACTATAACTGTTGCGTTGTTGTTTAATTTGATAATATTTCCAACATTAGTTACCAACATATTCAAATTATTAATTGGAGAAATTGTTGGAGTTGGAGTTGGTGAAGCTACTCCAAAAGCATTTGTTTTTAAATAAATATTATTATACAAATCGGTTGATTTGTACGTATTGTTTATTACGTGGTTTAATAAAATATTTTTTAAAGTTGGTACTGGTACGGCAGCAAGATTAGCAAAAGAGTTTGCAGTCAAAAAAGCTGTAAAAGCATCATTTGTTGGAGCAAAAACTGTAAAATTACCAGAACTTAATGTTACATCAAGAGTAGTGATTTGTAATGCTTGAACGAACGTAGTTAAATTGGGTTGGTTTTGAGCCATAGCCAAAATTGATTTTGTTGAAGTAGTATCAACAGTATCTTTATTAGAACAACTAAAAAATAAAGTTGTTAACGATAAAACTAATGCTATTTTAGATATAATTTTCATAAATATTGTTTTTAAAATTAATTAGGCAATAGTACTTTGTTAACTACATGTACTACACCATTTGTACATTGTACATCAAAGGCAGTTATAGTACTTACTCTATTAGCTTGGTCTTTTAATGTAAAACCTGATTGAACTAAAACGGTTTGAGGTGTTTGCAAAGTATTAATTACCAAACCTATTGATAATCCAGCTCTTAAAACGTTTCCATTAGAAACGTGATAATTAAGTACTCTAGTTAAATTTGAAGATGAAATCATTCCAGTTCCTGTTGGATTAAAAGGAGTTACCTCAGTAGCAAATGCAGTAAAAGCATTGTTGTCAGGAGCAAATACAGTAAAAGGTCCGTTTCCTTGTAAAGCTGTTAAAACAGTACTTTGACTAGGGCTTGAAACAGCTGTGTACAAACTACTTAGCATTGGATTTGCAGCTGCGTGTGTAACTATAGTTGGAGGTGAAAGAACTTTATCAATAATTTGCAAAGTTCCTCCTGTAGTAGTTATATCCGCTTGTATAATCGTAGCGTCGCCATTTACTTTTACGCTTCCACCTGCAATTGGACTAGGAGTTCCTCCAGGTATAGGATTTGAACTTGCTAAATAAGAAGTATTATTTATAAATAAACTTAACTTATTATATGATGGAGCTGGTCCAAAAGCTAAAGTTTTCGAGTATCCTGTAAAACCTGAACTGTTTGATGTAACAATTGCTCTGGCAACCAAATGATTCAATAACACTTGTCTTAGCGTTGCGACTGGAACAACAGATAAACTAGCAAAATTATTAGCTGCTAAAAAACTTACAAATGCGTCATTAGTAGGTGCAAAAACTGTATAGGCTACTTTTCCGTTCAAATATACAGGCTCTGTCGCAGGAACTGTTGGAGGAGTAGTCGGTGCAATAACTGACGGACCATCAACTAAACCAGCGATCTTAATAGCTTCGTTGAAAGTGCTTAAATTTGGATTGTTTTTTATAACTCCCAAAATACTATTGTCAACTATAGGTAAAGGATCATCGTTTTTAATATTACAACTAGTTGCAAATAATGCAACTAAAGCAACAAATAGAGTTCGAGTTGTATTTTTAAAATTTTTCATAGTTAATTATTTATGAATTAAAAGTTTTTAAAACCCCTATCTCTATTAAAGATAGAGGTATTAAATGTTTATTAGTTAAATGAATATCTTAATGATAATTGTGCTTGCCAAACATCAAATACCCCTGAATTTTTTTGGTAGGTATCTTTTGCTAAAATTCTAGAACCATTATCTAAAGTTTGTGTTGCTAATTTGTAATAAGGAACTCCACCTATTGTTCCTTGATAAGCCAATAATTGTGTAGCACTTGCTCGTTGAGAAACGCCCCAATCTTTATTTAACATATTGGTAAAATTCAAAATATCGGCACGGATTTGGAAACTATTTTTCTTACCCGCTACTTTAAAGTAAATATCTTGAGTAACTGATAAATCTAAACGGCTCACAAAAGGTAAAACGTTACCATTACGCTCAGCAAATTGACCTCTACGTGTTGATAAATAGGCATCTTGACTAATATAATCATCAAATGCTTGTTGTTGCTGTGCTTCAGAATAAGTTACATTTGGAAATCCTTGAGCAGTTACCACGTTTGGTAGAAAACGAATATCAGAGCCACTTTGAGGTACGAATAACAAATCATTACCTGCAATTCCATCACGGTTTAAATCACCGTTGTAAACATAGGAGAATCTGTTTTTTTGTTCTGCAATAAAACCTAAATTTATAGATGTTGCTCCACCTACTTTTTTTCCATATTCAAAACGGTATCCTAAAATACCTACTATTCTGTGAGGAATATCATTATCAGATAAAGATAATTTTAAATCATTATTACCATTCACTGAACGTGCACCAGTAAATGAACTTGCAGCGATTGAACCAGATGACATTAAATCTTTAGCTTCCCCTTTAGTATAAGCAATGGAACCCCAAAGACCTCTTTGAATAGGATATTCTAATTTGAATGTAGTAGAATAAAAATAACCTTGATTTGTGTTTTGTAAAACAGCTGCTCTAGTTACATTATCATTGATTGTTAAACCCGCAAAATTAGTAACTGCCCCTGTTGAAAAAGCGTCAAACCCTGCAGTTGAACCACCTAATCCTCCAAAAACAGGTCTGTTGTCTGGACCATTATAAGTTCTCGTTGCATTTTCTAAATTGGCATCGTTGTAATAAATTGCATTGATATTTTTAGCATAAATACCTTCAATAGTTCCTATAAAGCCAAACGGTAATTTTTGATCAACCGCAATTGTTGACTTCCAAACTTGAGGAAATTTATAATTAGGATTTGTGAAAGCTAAATCATAAGACGATGGCGCTGCTGTGGTAGCATTCGCTGGAGTAAATTGAGATGGGTCTGTAGAAAAAATTGCAGATGTTGGAGTTGAATTTTGATTAACATATCCAGTTAAAATACCATTATTTCCAATTTGGTTAGAGATGAATACATAAGGTGGTTTCCCTGTAAATATCCCTGATCCACCACGTAATTGTGTGTTTCTATCGTCTAAAACATCTAAATTAAAACCTACCCTTGGTTCAAATAAAACCTGAGTATTTGGCATTTTATTAGTATTGAATTTGTCTCCATTTGCAAAAGTATAATTTGCAATGGCTGTGTTTTGTAAAGCTGTATTTTCAAATGCAATTGTAGAAACTCTTAAACCATAAGTAAGTTTTAAATTGTCCATAACTTTCCATTCGTCTTGCAAATAAGCATCAACTCTATTCGATTTCAAAACTTGATAAGGAACTTCTCCACCTGGTAATGCCGAATAACGATATTGAAAACGAACTGGTGTGTTTCCAACAGAAACTGACGGTATAACTGGATTAGTTGTTCCGTTAGGATTAGCCGCAACATAAGTATTAACTGTATTCTGAAAATCTAACAACGAATCAAAAGAATAATTACCATTTGATTGTGGAAAGAATGAGTTGTTAGAAATAAAACGTTCAAAATTCAATCCCCCAACAATAGTATGCTTGTTTAAATATTTAGTAATATTATCAGTAACGTGTAATGTAGAATAATCTAACTTATTTTGGTTAGTAAACGGATCCAAACCCAAAGAGATATTATAAGGAGTTGCTAAAGCAGTACTTAATGGATTTAAAGGATCTGCAGTTTTAATACGGATATCAATGGTAGGAAATAAAGCCCCTTGCTTGTCTCTATCTTCAATTTGCTTGTCATAACCAACAATTAAGTTATTGTTCAAGGTATTTGAAAATTTAGTATTTAATTCCGCAACAATAGAACGCGTATTATCAAATATTACATAACCGCTATTTTTAAAAGCAATTGCAGTAGCAGAATTTGAACGACCTCCGATTAAAGTTCCTGAATTAGAAATTGGCTGATCTGATTGAGAATCGTGACTTACATAGCGAATAGAAAATTTATTATTGTCATTAATGTTCCAATCCAAACGAATTAGGTATTTTAATGATTTGGAAATTGCATCATAACGTTCAAAAGGACCTGTTTCGTACCCAAGTTTTGCTGCTAAAGCAGACACTGCAGTTAAATCACTGTAACTCGCTGCAGTAACTTGACTTCCTCCTACTGGCGAACCAGTTGTTGTCCAAGGTGTTGCTGGGGTAACGTTATCAATTTTTTCAACGTTTGCAAAAATAAATAATTTATTTTTAATAATTGGAGCACCTATTCGAGCACCAAAAATACTTTCAGTAAATGGAGATGAGTTTACAATCAAGTCTCCAGCTTTGTTTCCTAAATAACTTGCAGAATTGTTTCTGTTAGAAGTATAAACCGAACCTTGAAACTCATTAGTTCCAGATCGTGTAACAGCATTCACTCCAGCTCCTAAAAAACCTGATTGACGTACATCAAATGGGGCAATGTTTACTTGTAATTGCTCAATTGCATCCAATGAAATGGCTGTTGAACCTGTTCGTCCACCAGCTTGTGAGTCATTACCTAAACCAAAACCGTTGTTAAATACTGAACCATCTATAGTAAAGTTGTTTAAACGAGCATCTTGACCACCAAAATTACTTCCGTCACCATTTGCATTGTACTTGGTAATGGATTTAATTGAACGAGAACCAATAATTGGCACTGCATTTAATTCTCTATTAGAGAATGACTGCGAAGCACCCGTTCTATTTTTAGAGATAATATTGTTTTTTACTGTTGTTTTAACTACAACTTCTGATAATACAGAAGATTCTTCTTCTAAAGTCACATTTAAATTCACAGCGTTTCCTAAAGGTGCTGTAATATCATCAATAACTGAAGTTTTATAATTAATAAAAGAAATTTTAACTGAGTATGGTCCACCCGGACGAATAGACGGAACTCCAAAATTTCCTGTCATACCAGTTGTAGCAAAATATTTTGTTCCTGATGGTTTGTGAATTACTTCTACCGAAGCGCCTGGAACAGTTAAGCCTTTGTTGTCTTTTACAGTACCCGTTATGGCTGAAGACGTAACTTGAGAAAATCCGAAAGAGGCTACCAAAAGCAACATTACAGATAATACCAATTGTTTAAATTTTTTCATTTGTTATTTTTGTTAAAATTTAGGCAAATTTCATACAATTAATATTAAGTCGTGTTAATTTAATGTTAACAAAAAAGCGTATTCGTAAAATACTCGATTTCAACGAAAATCTATTGAATAATAATCAGTAAAATTAAAAAAATATGAGATATTACTATTTTTTAACATAATAATTTAATAAAAAATTAGTTGAGCTGTCGTGATTTTTTATTTGTTTTGTATTAATTTCCTCTAAAATGCTATTTGCCAGTTGTTTTCCTAGTTCAACACCCCATTGGTCGTAACTAAAAATGTTCCAAATAATGCCTTGAACAAAAATTTTATGCTCGTACATAGCGATTAACGATCCCAAACTTTCTGGCGTTAATGTATTGATTAAAATGGTGTTGGTAGGCTTGTTTCCTGCAAAAACTTTAAATGGTTTCAAAAAATTAGCTACAGCTGTGGGTACTTTTTGTAATTCAAATTCGGTTTCTACTTGTGATTCGGTTTTTCCGTTAAGCAAGGCCTCAGTTTGAGCAAAAAAGTTACTCATTAATTTATCGTGATGGTCTTTATTTTTATATAGAGGATTGACGTAACCAATAAAATCTGTAGGAATTAATTTTGTTCCTTGGTGAATTAGTTGAAAAAAAGCGTGTTGCGAATTAGTTCCTGGTTCGCCCCAAATAATGGTGCCCGTTTGATAATCGACTAGTTTTCCGTCACGACCGACACTTTTTCCATTACTTTCCATTATTCCTTGTTGCAAATAAGGAGCCAATTTTTGTAAATATTGTGTGTAAGGAATAATTGCTTCACTTTCGGCACCAAAAAAGTTATTATGCCAAATGCTAATTAATGCTAATAGTACAGGAATATTTTTATCAAAGGATGTTGTTTTAAAATGCTCATCCATTTCATTTGCACCTTTTAATAATTTATCAAAATTATCATAACCAACCGCTAAACTTATAGATAAACCAACGGCACTCCAAAGTGAAAATCGACCACCAACCCAATCCCACATAGGGAAGATATTGTTTTTATCAATACCAAAATTAGTAACTTTTTCAATATTGGTTGAAACCGCTACAAAATGCTTTGCTACATCAAACTGTGTTGCCGATTTTAAAAACCAAGTTCGAATGGTTTCTGAGTTAGTTAACGTTTCTTGGGTAGTAAAAGTTTTAGAAACTATCACAAACAAAGTTGTTTCTGGGTTGAGTTTTTTTATAATTTCCTGAACATGATCACCATCAACATTAGAAACAAAATGCAAATTCAAATGATTTTTATAAAACTGTAACGCTTCCACTACCATAGCTGGTCCTAAATCAGAACCACCAATACCAATATTTACAACATCAGTAAATTTTTTATTGGTAAAACCTTTTCTTTTCCCGGTTAAAATTTCATTGGTAAATTTTTTGATGCTTTTTCTAACTTTTTGAACTTCCGGGATTACATTTTTTCCATCCACCAAAACTTTTGCAGTTTCAGGAGCTCTCAATGCAGTATGCAAAACAGCTCGGTTTTCGGTTTTATTTATTATTCCGCCATCAAAATATTGTGAAATTGCATTTTTTAAATCAGCTTCAATAGCTAAATTTAAAAGTAAATCAAGGGTTTTATTAGTAATATTGTTTTTTGAAAAATCCACTAAAAAATCATTCCATTTTATGTGAAATTTTTCTGCTCTTAACTCATCATTTATAAACAATTCTTTAGTTGAATTATTTTTAATTTCATTGTAATGATTTTGCAATTCAAACCACGAGTTGGTTTGAGTTGGGTTACTGTGTTTTAATGACATAAAATTTAATTTTTGGCAATTTGTGAGTTATAATTTTTAAAACTTAAGCTTGCAACACTATCTAATTCACGTTTTAATGGGGTAATTAGTTTTAAAAAGCGTGGCATGTTTTTACTGTTCATTGGTACAGCGTTTGGTAATTTAAGTTTTAAAGCGTCAACTTGTTGGTTGTTTTTCCAAAAACGATAACATACATGTGGACCAGAAGCTAAACCTGTACTACCCACTTTTCCAATTATATCTCCTTGTTTAACTCTTTGTCCGCGTTTTACCAAAATTCTTGACATATGTAAATATTGAGTAGAATAGGTTTTATCGTGCTTTACTTTTACAAAATTTCCATTTCCAGCAGTATAACCTGCCATTTCAACAACTCCAGTTGCAGTTGTCATTATTGGCGTTCCTGTTGGAGCTGCGTAATCGGTTCCTTTGTGGGCTTTCCACTCTAATTGAACTGGATGAAAACGATTTTTTGTAAAATGTGAGGTAATATTTATAAATTTAAGTGGTGCTTTTAAAAAGAAATTTTTTAAAGCTTTTCCATCTGAATTAAAATAATCAGTTTTACCCCCATTAGAATTTTGTTGAAACGGAAAAGCGTAGATTTTTTCACCTTTATATTCAAAAAATGAACAGCGTAAACTATCAATTCCGTCATAAAGAGTGTCGTTTATATATCGCTCTGTGTAACTTAAAGCAAATTTATCTCCTTTTTTTAATTTAAAAAAATCAATTGACCAAGCATAAACTTTCATTAATTTTTTAGTCAACGAAGCATCTATTTTTTGATTTTTTAAAGTGCTAGCCAGTGAACCGCTCAACTCACCTGCAATAGTTTTAATTTTAAATGATAACGGTCGTGATTTTTTATAGCCTATAATTGAACTTGTTAAATCGACCAAATAATAATTCAATCGGTCGGGTTGGTATATTAAATATCGTAATTTATTGTATTTATCTTTTGAACGTAAAGCAATATAAGGTCTTCGATACTTTACATTAGTAGAAAAAGAATCTTTAACAATTTTAATAATTTCGGAAGCTTTTTTACCATTTAAATTTTGTTTTTTTAAAATACGTTCAAATGTATCTTGTCGATTTATGGTATCGTATTCTACATTAAAATCATCATATTTAAAACCAAAGTCAACTATAGGTTTTTGAGGTTCTTCGGGTTCAATAATAAACTCTTCTTTGGATTTTTTACAAGATTGTAATCCAAAAAATAAAAACAAAATTAATATATAAAATATTTTTTTCAATACATAATTAAGATTCGTTACCCCAGTTTTTTAATTCTTCCTTATTCCAAAGGTCGGGAAAAAAAATTCGTCTTTGGTACTTTGGGTGCATATATTTTTTCCAATCGCTTCCGCCTGTTGCCTCTTGTGGGCCAGAAACGCTTTCAATATATTTTTTTGCAGTATTTAAATGTCCCATAACCCAAGTTATATTCACTGTTTTGTCATAATGGCGCATTGCAATGATTAAATCAGCGTTGTTTTGATCATCGATTGGCAATTGCTTGAACTTTTGCCAAATATTTATGGTATTATACTCCTGCATAAACCGTAAAAACTCAGCTTTGTACTTGCGTTCAAATTCTAAAATTAAAAAACTTTTTTCACCCGTTTTGTGGTCTTTTCCAGCCGCTTGCCAATACAAATGCTCAAAGGCGTGACTATATGGCGTGTTTCTGTCAATTGTATTTCTAAAACGATAATCTATTAAATTAATTAAATCCGTTGATGCAAACTCAATCATGCGATACTGGGCACTTTGAAAACCACTTGCGGGGGTTAAAGTATTGCGAAATTTCATATATTGTTCTACATCCATACCATCACCCATAATGTCGAATGAAGTGGTAAGCATATCAAAATAACGAGAAATCCGCATTAATTTGTCGGTAAAAACTTGGGTAGTCGGTGTTGGGTTATGACATATTTGATTGATTTCCCACAAAATCATTTTAAACAGCAATTCATTGACTTGATGGTACATGATAAAAACCATTTCGTCGGGCAAAATGGTTCTTTGAGTTTGTAAATTTAGTAGAGCATCTGTTTGAATATAATCCCAATACGTTATTGGTTTTGACCATAATAAACCTTCTAAATGAGTGTCGGTTTTTTGATTTATAGCTTCAAATTTTTGTTCTAAATTTTGTAAAATATATTCTGTTTCTTTAGTAATCATTAATCTTCTTTTATAGTAAACTGATTTTTTAATCCTTTAAAAGCATCTAAATCTGCTTTTAAAGAACCTACAGCTAAGTCTGCTTTTATTCGTATTGGTAATTTATTTTCGTCATCTGATATCCAAACTGTTACACTTTCTTGCTCTTTAAAAATACGGCCAGATTGCACTAAAGGTCTAAAAATCATTGTTGGTATTGTTCCAAATTTTGTATCAATATCTTCACGACCCATAAATTTCAATTTGAATTTTGTGGTTTCGCCATCAAAAAACATGTCAATTGCAATTGATTCCCCTACTTTTAACCTATCAACACTTGGATGATTTCTTAAATAATAAAATGTAGAAACAATATCTTGAACTTGTTCTGGTGTTGAGAAAGCTTTTTCAGTGTTGTTTTTAATATCTTTAACTAAGATAGTATTTTTATTTTGATTAAAAAAACCAATTTCATTTTTTGTATACCCTCCCTCATTTATTTGACGTATATATTGATAAGGCTTTGTTGAAATTTTATCAAAATAAGACTCATAATTATCTTCCACTTTAAAAAACATACTACTAACACCAGTGGTATATCCTTTACCTACGGCATGATAGACTTTTTTTTCACCTACAATACCTTCACGAACCTCTAAAGTAGCGTATCCTGCAGTGATTAATCCGTAATGAATTCTAAATTTAAACCATTCTCCAGTGTCAAAAGCTGGGTCTTTTTGAGCATCAAAGCTTACCGTTAAAAAAATTAAGGCAATTACAATTATTTTTTTCATTTGATTTTTTTGGTTTAAAATTATCTTGTTTTAACAGGTATAACAATATTTGTACCAAATGTATAAAAACAAAAAAACCCAATCAAATAAATGATCGAGTTTTTATGCTATTAACCAACCAAAAAACTATAAATTTATGAAAATTTATAAAAAAACTTTCAGGAACCACCCTTTCTGTTTTTTATTGGTGCAAATTTAATCTATCAATTACATTATTTTTAATAAAAAAATTACTTTAACACAATTTATATAATTTTACATCAATTTCAAGGGTTAAAATTTCATAATATGTATTTAATATTTAAATATATTGAATTATTGTTTGAAATAAAAAGATTAAAATTCATTTAATTTAAACAAATAGGTGTTTTATATTACTATTCTGAAGGTTAAAAAGTCAGGTTTAACTATGTAAAATAAAAAAACCACAATTTTTAAAGCAATTATTGTTTACAACTTGTGGTTAATGCTATATAAATACTACTTTACAACGTTCCTCTTTTTGCTTGTTCCCTTTCAATTGATTCAAAAAGTGCTTTAAAATTTCCTGCTCCAAAACCTTTAGCTCCCATTCTTTGAATAATCTCAAAAAATAGAGTTGGACGATCTTGTTGCGGTTTTGTAAAAATTTGTAATAAATAGCCATCTTCATCGGCATCTACCATAATAGCTAATTCTTCAATTTTAGAAATATCTTCTTTCATCATTCCCATATGTTCGCCTAAACGCTCTGGAATTGCTTTATAATATTCACTTGGTGGTGCCGATAAAAATTCGATACCTCGTGCTCTTAACTTAGAAACAGTTTTAATAATGTCATCAGTAGCTATAGCAATATGTTGTACTCCTGGACCGCCATAAAAATCAAGATATTCTTCAATTTGCGAGCGTTTCTTTCCTTCGGCAGGTTCGTTTATAGGAAATTTAATTCGTCCGTTGCCATTGCTCATTACTTTACTCATTAAAGCGGAATATTCTGTATGAATTTGTTTGTCGTCAAACGATAGAAAATTTACAAATCCCATTACATCTTCATAGAATTTTACCCAAGTATTCATTTCATTCCAACCCACATTGCCTACCATGTGGTCAATATATTTTAATCCGGTTGCTTCTGGATTGTAATCAGATTTCCAAGCTACATAACCAGGTAAAAAGATTCCTTTGTAATTTTTTCGCTCTACAAAAACGTGCACTGTTTCACCGTAAGTATATATTCCGGATCGAATTACTTCACCAAATTCATCCGATTCTACTGTTGGTTCCATAAACGATCGTGCACCACGTTTCATAGTTTCTTCATATGCCGATTTGGCATCTTCTACCCAAAGCGCTACAACTTTTACTCCGTCACCATGCTTGCGCAAATGATCATTTATAGGGGAATTTTCATTTAAAGGTGTTGTTAAAACTAATCGGATTTTATCTTGACTCAAAACATAACTTGTTCGGTCTTTAACGCCGGTTTCTAGACCTGCATAGCCTAAAGATTGATACCCAAAGGCAGTTTTATAATAATGCGCCGATTGTTTGGCGTTACCTACATAAAATTCCACATAATCAGTTCCTAAAAGTGGCAAAAAATCTTGCGCTCCTTCAAATATTTTTTCTAATCCGTATTCAACTGATGTAACTTCTTTCATTTTTATTTCAAATTTTGATATTATTGTTTTTCTAAAATGTGTAAAAACTCTACTGTTTCATTGGCAATATGATTCCTATTTTCAGTTTTATCTGCTTTAAATCGTTGGTAGTTTGTGGTAGCTAAATCATATTTTCCGTATTTGGACATAATCTTTTTTATATCCATTTCATTCATTAACCCTTCATTATTATAACTCAAAAATATATGTTTAAATTGAGCATTTCGTATTAATTCTTCAAATGAATTTGCCACACTGTTTTTGCTGCAATAATTGGATCTATTGTATTCTCTTAACCCTGTTTTCCCTTTCGGGATAAAGGTATCATATTTTGCAATGGTATTTAATACATGGTAATTGGATCCGTATTGTCGTTTATTGTACGGCGGATCTAAATACAATATATCGCCTTCAATTTTTTTAATTAACTCGTTACTGTCTTCATTAAAAACACTGTGTTCATTGTCATTTATTTCAAATACTGCGGGTTTTAAAATCATTTCTTTTTGTGCCGATTTTTTAATCTGTTTTAAAAAAGCACCATAAACCGATGCCGTATTTGCCACTTTATCGGCGCTTTCAAGTAATGAAGCCAATAAAAAATAATATACTTTAACACTTATCTTTTTATTTTTATACCAAAATTCTATCTTTTGTCGAATGGCGTCAATTTTTTTTCCGTTGTTTTCAGAAAAGTACATTCTTTGTGCCATTCCGTTTTGGGAATATTCATTAAATATAAACCCTTCATTGCCTTTTATAAAATTTAACTCTTCAATTATTTCCTCAAAATCAAATGATTGATGGTTTTCAATATAATTTTTATTTAAAACAAAGCTATAATATTCAAAATCGTTACTAATTACTTTTTTTACATTGGGCTTAAAATTTCTTCCTACAATTCCGGTTCCTGCGAATAAATCACAAAAAACTTTTTCGGATAAGTCATCACTCACAACTTCATTTACTGACTTTGTTATAAAATTTAATAATTTAAACTTTGAACCAATATAATTCATTTAACTTTTACTCTTTTTCAATCCAAATAATATCCGATAAAACTTCTTGATTATCATAATTTAATTTGGTTAAATTATGAACCGAAAATCGTTCTACATAATTATCGATTTCTTGTTTTAATATACTTATTTCAGATTTTAACTTCCAATGTTCCTTAGTCTTCTTGTCAAATAAAACAATAAACAAACGATTTTTAAAATGTTTTCTACCTTCTTGGCTTTGGTTTTTGTACAACCAATCAATCAATTCTTCTTTATTATTTTTTGCATCTTCAAATGATTTCTCAAAACCATTTGGGAAAACAGATGTTTTATGGTCAAATGAAACAGAATCTATTTGAAAATCAACCAATTTGTCAAACGCATTTTTATTGGGTTTTACTTTTAAATGAGAAGCAAATAGAAACTCGACTGCCATTGCCGACCAAAAGTTATACCATCTGTTTAAAGCATACTCTTGCAAATTTTTATTTAACCATTCATTTTTTTTCAATAAAGCAGAAAATGAAAAAGTACTGTAAATAAAGTTGGTTTTATTGTCCCAATCATTATTTTGTTTTCGTCCCCATTTATAAGGAAATAACAGTCGTTTTTTTAATTCATTTTCAACTCTTTCTATGTCCATTTAACACAAATACTTTATTTTATTCCAACCATGATTTGTAATATTTTCCATCATCCAATCCCATTGCTTCTTCGGTAACCATTAAAGGTCTAAATGTGTCCACCATAACGGCCAATTCTTGCGTTTCAGTGTGACCAATACTACGTTCCATTGCGCCAGGTGCTGGACCGTGTGGAATTCCTTTTGGATGCAACGTAATATGACCTTGTTCAATATTATTTCTACTCATAAAATCGCCATCAACGTAGTACAAAACTTCATCACTATCAATATTACTGTGATTGTAAGGCGCAGGAATTGACTTAGGATGATAATCATACAAACGTGGGCAAAAAGAGCAAACAACAAACGTTGAAGTTTCAAATGTTTGATGCACAGGTGGCGGTTGATGCACTCTTCCAGTTATAGGCTCAAAGTTATGAATTGAAAATCCATAAGGAAAATTGTAGCCGTCCCAACCTACAACGTCAAATGGATGTGTAGCATAAATAAATTCATGCATCATTCCTTCTTTTTTTATTTTAATTAAAAAATTACCCTTTTCATCGTGCGTTTCAAGCTCGGTAGGTAGTTTAAAATCGCGTTCGCAAAACGGCGCATGTTCTAAATGTTGACCTGATTCATTTTTGTAGCGTTTGGGTGTATAAAATGGTGCAAATGATTCTACGTAAAACAAACGGTTTTCAGTTGTATTGAATTGAATTTGGTAAATCATTCCTCGTGGAATAATTAAATAATCACCGTATTCAAAATCGATATTTCCCATCATAGTTCTCAATTTACCAGAACCTTTATGGATAAAAATTAGTTCATCTGCATCTGCATTTTTATAAAAGTAGTCTGTTAACGAATTTTTTGGAGCTGCCAAGCCAATTGTGCAATCTTTATTAACTAACATTGGCTTTCTGCTTTCTAAAAAATCGTTTTCTGGCTTTAATTCAAACCCTTTCAACAACAACGATTTTATATTTTTACCAATTGCAATTTTTGGTTCGACAGAATAAGATTTTGTTATTTCTTTTACTTGCGTTGGGCGATGCACGTGATATAGTAATGAAGAATGACCATGAAACCCTTCTGTGCCAAAAAGCTGCTCATAATACAAACCGCCATTTGGCTTTTCAAATTGTGTATGACGCTTTTGAGGAAATTTTCCAAGTTTATGATAAAGTGGCATTTTTTTATATTTAATACAACAAATATACAAAAAAAGAAAACTATAAATGGCACACTGTATTCAAAGTTCATTCGTTATTAAATACCTTTATTGTAACTATTTTAAGATGTCTTTATAGAACAAGAATAGATTGTAGTACTAAAAAATTAAGTTAATGTATATCCAATTGTTGTGCGAATGTATTAACTTTGAATTATTAAAATAACAACTAAACTTTAGAAAATATGGCTTTTGAATTACCAAAATTACCTTATGCTTACGATGCATTAGAACCTCATATTGATGCTAGAACGATGGAAATTCATCATTCAAAACATCATAATGCTTACACTACTAACCTCAACACGGCTATTGAGGGTACCGATTTAGAAGGAAAAACGATTGAAGAGATTTTGAACAATTTAGATTTAAAGAATGGAGCCGTTCGCAACAATGGCGGAGGTTTTTACAACCACAATTTATTTTGGACAGTAATGTCTCCAAATGGGGGCGGTTTACCGACCGGGAATTTAGCAGCAGCGATTGATGCCGCTTTCGGAAATTTTACCAATTTTAAGACTGCATTCGCAAAAGCTGGAGCCACTCAATTTGGTTCAGGTTGGGCTTGGTTGTCAGTTAAAGATGGAAAACTAGAGGTTTCAGGGACGCCAAATCAAGACAATATGCTAATGCCAGGAATTGGAAATGGTGGAACACCAATTTTAGCAATGGATGTTTGGGAACACGCTTATTATTTGCATTATCAAAATCGCAGACCCGATTATATTGAAGCTTTTTTTAATGTAATCAATTGGAATGAAGTAGCTACAAGATTCGCTGCAACTTTATAATTTAAAATTTGTAAAAAAAAGTTTGTAAAATAAAACCTCATAAGTGTAAATAACTTATGAGGTTTTGATTTTTTAAATACTTTATTGATACGTTTACCCGAATAATAAGTAAACCTAATCTACTAAAACAATAATTTTATTGTCTTTCATTTCAATTGTTCCAGATGATATAAATAAAGTGAAATTTTGGACGCTCACTTTAGTAAATTTATTTTCAACTTCTTTTTTAATTTCATAGTTTAAGGCTGTAACCTTTACAGTTCCTTGTTTTAAAATAGAAACTATTGGTGCATGGTTGTTCAAAATTTGAAATGAACCATCAACTCCAGGTAAAGTAATTGAATTTACTTCACCTTTAAATAATTGTGCTTCTGGAGATACTATTTCTAATGTCATTTTTTAAGTGATTAGTGATAAGTTAATAGTGATTAGCAAAATATTGTGAACTATTTACTATTCACTAATCACTTTTTACTAAAATTATGCTTCTGCCAACATTTTCTCACCAGCTTCAATAGCATCTTCAATAGAACCTTTAAGGTTAAATGCTGCTTCTGGCAAGTGATCTAATTCGCCATCTATAATCATATTAAACCCTTTGATGGTGTCTTTAATATCAACCAAAACACCTTTTAAACCTGTAAATTGCTCGGCTACATGGAAAGGTTGAGATAAAAAACGTTGTACACGACGTGCACGAGACACAGAAAGTTTATCTTCTTCAGACAATTCTTCCATACCTAAAATGGCGATAATATCCTGTAATTGCTTGTATTTTTGCAAAATTTCTTTTACCCTTTGTGCACAATCGTAGTGGTCTTTTCCTAAAATTTCTGGAGTTAATATTCTAGACGTTGAATCTAATGGATCAACCGCTGGATAAATACCTAATTCAGCAATTTTACGAGACAATACTGTTGTTGCATCAAGGTGAGCAAATGTTGTTGCTGGTGCTGGATCAGTTAAATCATCTGCAGGAACGTAAACCGCTTGTACCGATGTAATAGAGCCTTTTTTGGTAGACGTAATTCTTTCTTGCAT
>JBBRCJ010000058.1:0-16541 GCA_038204955.1 Flavobacteriales bacterium | reverse complement strand
TTGATCCTCCAAAGGCGGACAAGTTGATGATATACAAATTTGAAGCCAAAAAGTGATTTTTGTTACAGTTTGTTGATAATTAATTGTTTTCAATAAAAAATTCGTCTCACTTTTTTATTGAAACGGATTTTTGAAGTTTTAATATGGAACACTTATTGAAATAGGAAGTTGATAATTGCATCGTACTGGAATACCTTTAGAAAGTCCTGGTTTCCATTTTGGGGACAATTTTAAAACTCTAACAGCTTCCTGTCCGGTACCAAAACCAACATCCCTAAGTATTTTAATTTCGTTTAAACTTCCATCGGTTTCAACAATAAAAGACATGAAAACCCTTCCATTACCAACAAAATCATTTGGTGTTTTGTAATTATCGCCAATAAATTTGAAAAAAGCTTTTATTCCGCCCTCAAATTCAGGTTTTTGGTCAATTACATTCCAAACAATTTTTGGCAATTGATTTTCTTCTGAAGAGTTTACAACTACTGGAACATTAGGTGTTTCTACTTTTTGAGCTTTTATAGTTTTGTGTTTAATTAATTTTGTTTTTTGAACTTTTTTAGAAACTAATTTACTTTTTTGTTGTGCTGTAGTTTCAAAACTAATTAAAAAAAGTGAACAACATAATATTAGTAAAATGTTATTATTTAAAATTAAATTGTTTTTTATTTTTGACATAGTAAATTGAATTTAAGAGTTGAAATAACTATATATTACTTGATTAAATTACCATTTTCATATTTTTTGGTTTTAATTAATTTTCCTTTTTCATCATAGTACTTCCAATTTCCAAAATAAAACCAATGTAGCAAATTGTTTTTTATTTCTGATTTTGTTTTGCCTTGACTCATTATTTTTCCGTTTGCATAGTAATTGGTTACTGTACAAATTCCTTTTTTAAATTTTTCTGTTTTGTAAATTTTCTTATTTCTACACGTTTTCCATTTTTTAACTTCATTACCTTGGTGGTATTTTTCTATATAATTAAATGTATCGTTTTGAATTATATTTTGATATTTCCATCGGCCTTCTTTTAATTTATTGACTCTTTGATTGGTTTTGCACCCAGTATAATTAATAAAAATAAAGCGACTTTGTATTTCATACTACAAATATGCATATTATTCTACAAACGTAGAGTAAATATTTTATTTTTACAAGGTTGTTTTAAACTTCAACTTTATTGTTAATTATTAGATTTTCTACACTATTTATCCCGTAGGGATTTTATATTGTTAATATAATCAATAGCTTACCTCTTTTCTCGCGTTAGGGACTTTTCGTGCAATTCCTAACACAAGAAATGGCAACAAAACTTGTTAGTACTACCGATATGTAAGCAAACTTAGCAAAAAAACTCAAAAAAAGTTTACATTAAACGAAACCTTTTTATTATCTTTGTAAAATAAAAATAATGAATGGATAAACTATTTGAAATACTATTTTTAGAAGATGTTTTTGAGTTTTTGAAGAAACTTGAAAAAAAGCATTACGAAAAAATAATTTATAATATTCGTAAATCTCAAAATAAAAATGATCCAGAATTGTTTAAAAAACTAAGTGAAGAAATTTGGGAATTCAGAACTTTATATCAAGGATTACACTATAGATTACTTGCTTTTTGGGATAAAACAGGATCAGAAAATACATTGGTAGTTTCAACAAACGGATTCGTTAAAAAGCAAAGTAAAGTACCAGAAAAAGAAATACTGAAAGCAAAAAATACTAGAAAATTATATTTCGAAGAAAAATTAAAAAACAAGAAAAAATGAAAACATATACACTTGATGAAGTAACTGATGAATTGGTTGGCAAAATCGGAACTGAAAATAGAGATAAATTTGAGTACGATTTACAAATGGACTTAATTGGAAACGCTATAAAAGAAACAAGAAAAGAAAGAAAATTAACGCAAGAAGATTTAGGAAAATTAATTGGAGTTCAAAAAGCACAAATTTCAAGATTAGAAAATAACACAAGTAACGCAACAATAGAAACTATAATGAGAGTGTTTTCTGCTTTAAAAGCAAGCGTAAAACTCCAAATAGAATTGCCGAACTTACAAATAAGCGTAACAAAATAAGAAACTATACCTACTAACAAAGGTGGTTTGGCGCAAGCGGGGTTTGGGTCTTGAATCAGCCTGTTTGCGGACACGTTTAAAATTTGGTTTTGTATTTGGAAGGCAGTTTTTAAATTTATAGTTTTTGGCAAACTAAATTCCTGCCTTACGCCAAGCCTCGGGACAAAATCCCTACGGGATAAATTATTAATTGAACTCAAGTTTTAAGAATTACTTTACTTAATTTTATTTCAATGGGTTTGCGTTAAGGATAGTAACGGAACTCTTTTTTGCCTCTGAACGGTGTTTTGATGGCAAAAAAAGTGGGAGTGGATAGCCTGACCACGCCACTAAAAGCGGGGTAACGCCCAAATAAAAAAACCACTCAACAATGAAGTTAAATGGCTTTCAAATTTTAATAAAATAAATTTTTATTGACTCATTTCTGTAAAATATTTGTAGAACAATGGTATGGTTTCAATTCCTTTTAGGTAATTAAAAATTCCGAAATGTTCGTTGGGCGAGTGAATTGCATCAGAATCTAAACCAAAGCCCATTAATATTGTTTTCGATTTTAACTCTTTTTCAAACAAGGCTACAATTGGGATGCTTCCGCCTGAACGCACTGGAATTGCTGGAACTCCAAAGGCTTCCGTATAGGCTTTGTTGGCCGCTTTGTACCCAATACAATCGAATGGAGTTACGTAACCTTGTCCGCCATGATGTGGTTTTACTTTAACGGTAACGCCGCTTGGTGCGATGCTTAAAAAGTGTTTGGTAAACAATTCGGTAATTTGCTCCCAGTCTTGGTTGGGTACTAATCGCATTGATATTTTGGCAAATGCTTGGCTTGCAATTACTGTTTTTGCACCTTCGCCAGTGTAACCACCCCAAATTCCGTTTACGTCTAGCGTTGGTCGTATTGAATTTCTTTCGTTAGTAGTATATCCTTTTTCGCCATAAATATCGGTCAAGGCCAATGCTTTTTTGTAATCATCAAGAACAAAAGGTGCTTTTGCCATTTCGGCTCTTTGTTCCAAAGTTAATTCTTCAACGTTATCGTAAAAACCAGGTATGGTTATTTTATTATCCTCATCGTGAAGTGAAGCAATCATTTTGGCTAGAACATTGATTGGGTTGGCAACCGCTCCTCCGTAAAGCCCAGAATGCAAATCACGATTAGGACCAGTAACTTCAACTTCTACATAACACAGACCTCGTAAACCAGTCGTAATTGAAGGTTGTTTGTTGGAAATCATTCCAGTATCTGAAATTAAAATCACATCATTTTTAAGTTTTTCTTGGTTGCGTTCTACAAACCACGAAAGACTTTTGGAACCTACTTCTTCTTCGCCTTCAATCATAAATTTTACATTGCAAGGCAAGCAATTGTTGGTAATCATATATTCAAATGCTTTTACGTGCATATACATTTGTCCTTTATCGTCGCACGAGCCACGCGCAAAAATGGCTCCATCGGGATGAATTTCGGTAGTTTTGATTACGGGTTCAAATGGTGGCGATGTCCATAAATCTAATGGATCTGGTGGTTGCACATCATAATGACCGTAAACTAAAATAGTAGGTAATTTGGGGTCGATGGTTTTTTCAGCATACACAATTGGGTTGCCTGGAGTATCGCAAATTTCAACTAAATCACAACCAGCTTTTTCAAGGCTTACTTTTACAGCATCGGCGGTTTTAACTATGTCATTTGCATAAGAGGCATCGGCACTTATGGACGGGATTTTTAATAACTCGATTAATTCGTCAATAAAACGTTGTTTATTTTCTTGAACATATTGTTTTATGTTGTTCATTTTTGTTCATTTTTTTAGATTTTCAAAGGTAAGGATTTCAATTTCAATTTCAAAAATGAATTTCAAAGATTCTAAAAACTGCTGTTTTTTCCGATTTTAGTATTTGCCTTTTGGATTTTCAATAATTATGTTTATATTTGCATTCACAATTCGCGGATATGGTGAAATTGGTAGACATGCCAGACTTAGGATCTGGTGCCGCAAGGCGTGTAGGTTCGAGTCCTATTATCCGCACAAAAAACGCAATTATCTTACTTTTTAGATAATTGCGTTTTGTGTTTAAATCTTTAGGTATTAAAAAATATTTTTTATACAATTTAAACATTAATAATTCAAACATAATAATTCAAACATAATAATTCAAGCTGGCTAACTATTTGAAATTTTTTGTGAAAGAATAAGTTTTCTTACAAATTTATATATTTAACTGATTTTAAATATTTTAATTACTATATTTTTTGAACCCGACTCCTAATTTCATTTAAACTTTGGTCAATTAAAAGTTTTCCATCTCTAAAAACTTCTTTCAGTTCGCCTTGTTTTTCTTGTTCCCAAGTTACATTGTCTTGCAAAACATATGTTCCGTTTATAGCTGTTATTTTCATTAAACCTTTTGCTGATTTTTTGGTACCATCGTCGGTAATTGGGTCTTTAAAAATGGCTCTGCCTTCGCCTGCAACTTCGCCATAAGTTGCTTTCATTGCAAAACCAAAAGTATCACGAGTGTTATATTGATAGGTGTATGAACCAATTCCTAAAACCACATTTGTTGAGGCGAAGCCTTTGATTTTTAGTCTTTCGCAAATTTGAGTGGCTCTATCTACTGTTATGCTGTCGCCGTAAATCGCTCCAATTTGTGGTACTAATTCTTTGTAGCCTTTTACGTTTGTGCTGCCGCCAAATGTTTCCCAAAGCAATTCAATAACTCCTTTTTTCTCGTTGTCGTTTTTACCATTTGGATTACCACAAATAATATCAACTGGATCACCGCTATCGGGACGAATAACTACTTTTCCTTCGCGAGCAATGATTTCGTTTTTTAATCTCGGTAAATAATCGGTCAACACTTTCCATAAATCCCAAGTGTCAGATACTATCGAAACAATTCCTTTTGGATACACATCAAAAATTAACCTATGAAAGGTTTCAAATTCACCTTCGGTTGTGCCCATACACATTACTGAATGTTCGGTTGCAGCGACTGAGCCTCCGATTAATTCGATATCAGAATCAGCATTGTAATATTCTTCAAAAAATTCAATTGCCGGAATCGTATCCGTTCCTGTAAAACTTAATAAATGTCCAGCTGCGGAAGTTGTTGCGGCTTCAATTCCTGCCATTCCACGCATTGAAAAATCGTGTCCTTGCCAATCAACAAATTCGGGTATCGATGAAGTTTCTGCTGCATATTTATCTAAAACCAAACGGTATTGTTGGGCAATTGTTGCCGAAGTACAAGGCATCCAAATCACAGCGGAAAGCAAGGTTTCGAAATAATTAGTCAACCAAAAAAACTCGGCTTTGGTATTGTACATCGTGAACATTGGAACTCGAATTGGTACGTTTGCACCTTCAGGCAACGCCTTGAAAACCATCGGAATATATCCCAAATCGTGTAAATCTTCAATGTGTTTTGTGCCAACTTGATTTTCGCCCAAATAGTTGTTGATTCTTCGAGCATATTTTTTAACTACATCGGCTTTTGGTTGCCCAAAAAAGTGATTGTTGAAATCGGCAATAATGTATTTTTTGATAAAATATTGCAATCCGAAAAACACAATACTTTCAACGCCTTCCATTCTACTTTTTCGCGGCGTCCAGTTGGAATATACTAATGTGGTTTGGTCAGGATATTGTCTGCGGTGGTCTACTTTGTAACCGTCTGTTAATAATAATGGGTTCATAATTTTAGTTTTTTATTGTTTTTAAGAGTGTTTTTAAATCATTATGTGTTTGTAGTAATCCGGCTCGATCGTCTAAAAAAGCATTAGCATAAATTTTTCTACTTTTTGATTTGTGAAATGGTGGGTTTTCGTTTATTGCATCAAACGGAATATCGTTTTCTATTAAATATTTCGATACAAATTCTAAATCTTCTTGACCTGTCCAGCAAATTAAATAGCAATTGATAGCTTTTAATTCTTTTAGCAAGTCAATTACCAAATTGTAAATTCTGCCTTTTTTATGAAAGTCGTAAACGGTATCGTCAAAATCGAAAGCAATTACCAATGAATTATGGGTTTTATATTCTTCGATTAATCGGTTTGTTGTGTTTTCTTGGTTTAGGTAGAAATCCATTTTATTTAGTTTTTAGCAGATAATAAATCTTCATATATTTTATAATTCTCATCATCAAAACAAACAAAAATAACTTCTTGTATAGATTTGAATGAAAAGTTTTTTATAGTTTCAAATGCAATTATTGCAGCAATTTTTTTAGGAAAATGATAAATTCCTGTGCTGATATTTGGAAAAGCAATTGTTTTTAAATCATTAGATTCTGCCAAATTCAAACATTTTTCATAGCAAGAAGCCAATAATACTTTTTTTTGGTCTTTATCGCCGTTCCAAACAGGTCCGACGGTATGAATCACGAATTTTGAGGGTAAATTTCCTGCTGTAGTAATAACTGCTTCTCCTACTTCGCAACCGCCTTGTTTGTTTCTAATTTTAATACAATCGTCTAAAATTGCTTTTCCACCTTTTCTGTGAATGGCTCCATCTACGCCACCGCCACCGAGTAAAGAAGTATTCGCAGCGTTTACAATTGCATCTGTTTTAACTGTTGTTATATCTGTTTGTAAAAGAGTTATTTTCATTTATTAAATTCTATTAATCTGCTTTGTAATTCTTGTAATTTAGAAGGTTTGTACTTTTCTCCAAAAAAAGCATTCACTATCCTAATTTCTCCAATAATACTATCATTAAAAGTTTTCATTTCATCAGATGGAATCCAGAATTCGTTATGGGTTTTATCGCCTACATTTTGTATTTCAAATTGTGATAAATAATTTTCATCAACATCAAAAGCGGTTACAATACCACAATGTCCAGAAAATTCATCAACGGTATTCCATTCTTTGGCTATTTGCTCAGCATATTGTTGATTCATTACAGGATAAAAAATCGGTTGCCAGTTTAGTCTTGGATGGAATTGTGAATAATTACTTGTAGAAATTAATTCCATTTCTTTTAATCCAACTGGACGGTACAATGTTGTATTTTTCATATTACATCTTTCAATTTAATCTGAACCAACTCATCATCAAAATCCTTAAAAGAATCCGTAGTAAAAATGGTTTCAAAACATTTTAAATCATCAAAACCTTTATTAAAAATTCCGTGGCTAACGGCCAAGTATAATTTGCCTGCATTTTTGTTTTTTAGTTCTTCGGCTAAGCCAATAAATGTTCCGCCACCATCGCAAATGTCATCTACAATTAAACAAGATGCACCTTTTAAATCATCGGCATACACTTTAAAACCTTTCAATTTTCCTGTTTTTACATCTCGGCTTTTGCTGCATTCTACTACTTCAACGCCGCCTAAATATTCAGATACTTTATAGATTTTTTTCAATGCGCCGCCATCTGGAGAAATTAAAATAACATCGTTTCCGATTTTTTTAATCACTTGTTTTATAAATTCGTGATTCGGAATTATTACGCAATTATTTACTAATGCTGGTGTTACTTCTGAATGCGCATCAAAAACAGTTACTTTATTCAATTGCATTGCGTTTAAAATATCTGCATACACTTTTACCGAAAGCGGTTCACCAGGAATCATAACTCGATCTTGTCGAGCCGCAGGAAAATAAGGAATAAACAGGTTAATAACTTTAATATCCATTCTTCGCAAAGCATCTACCGCAACACAAAGTAAACCTAAATCGTTGAAAGAATTCAAGCGATGTATAATCGCTATTTCATCTGAAGAATCAAAAGGTTGAATTTTTATATGTGGTTCTCCGCCAGAAAAAATAAAATTTTGAAATTCGATTTCTTGTCCTTTTAATGGTTTGAAATTTGGGTCTAAATTGAGTATCATAAAAAAGCATTTTGTGTTATTATTACGCAAAGTTAAATGATTTGTTTTGAATAAAAAAATATATTGCGTAAAATTTACGCAAATTTAATTTCAAAGTGGAAACCTTCCTTATTTAATTGATTGTATTTAATCTTATCGAATCGGAATAATTTAGCTGGACGACCGTTTTTTTTATCAGAATATGCGTTAGTTTCTTCAAGAATGCCGAAACTCATTATTTTTTTTCTAAAATTCCGTCGATCAATATCTTTGTTTAATATGGAACAATACAGGTTTTCTAAATCGGAAAAAAGAAATTCATCTTCAAGTAAATCGAAGCCGATAGGTTGATAAGTCAATTTAGATTTTAATCTTTCAATTGCTTTTTCGATGATTTTATTGTGGTCAAATGCCAAAATCGGAATCTCATTTATCGGAAACCAATTTACATTTTCAGCATCAGTATCAGGTTTTATATTGAATTTTTTGGTATTGACTAAAGCAAAATAGGCAACTGAAATTACTCGATTTCGAGAATCTCTAAAAACATCATCGCCAAAAGTATATAATTGTTCCAAATAATTAACTTTTACGTTTGTTTCTTCTTTTAACTCTCTTTCAACAGCATCCAATAAAGATTCATTATTTTGAACTAAACCGCCCGGTAAAGCCCAAAAAGATTCGGTTGTACCAAATTTTTGTTGAATTAATAAAACATAAAGTTGATTGTTTTGATATCCAAATACAATGGCGTCGACAGCAATTTTTATATCTTGAAGTGTTTTCATTTATGCGTAATTTTTACGCTAAATTAAATAAAAAAATCCGTTCAAGAATTTCTTAAACGGATTTTCAAGTTTTAATCCTCAAAAACATCTTTAACATCAAAATTTAAATTGGGAAATAATGGGCTTTTTATAACATCCAATTGAGTTTGTGGTTTTAATCCAATATATTTTCCGTTTTGAAGAGTATAAATAAATATGGTTTTGTCAAACGGCTCGATTATCCAATATTCTTTGATTTCGTTTTCTTCGTACAAATCAAATTTTACACCCATTTCTTTTTCGGTATTTCCGGGCGAAAGAATTTCAACAACTAAATCGGGTGAACCGATGCAGCCCTTAAAATCAAGTTTCGATTTGTCACAAATAATACACAAATCGGGTTGAACTACCGTGGTTACTTGCTTGTCATCGGTACTTTTTTTGAAATTAATTAAGCGTACATCGAAAGGAGCAGAGTAAACTCTACAAGTTTTATTTTTTAATAAATTGCCGAATTTTAAGTATAAGTTTCCTGAAACCGTTTGATGAATTCGATTTGGCGCTGGACTCATTTTAAATATTTTACCTTTAATGAGTTCCAATCGTTCTTGAAATTGCCAAGTCAAATAATCGGCAAAAGTGTAGCTTTTATTTAAATCTAAATCGCTGAAATTTAAAACCATTGGTGTTATTTTAGTTCAAAAATACAAATTATTTTTTAATTAATTTTCAACTCATACGCCATTCGAGCCTGAATGCCTTTTTGATTCGTTATTTGTTTAATATGTTGTAAAACTTCATAGTTTTGACTTCCTATCTCTTCTTTTATAATCTCTTGTTTGGATTGTACGAACGGTAAATTTTTAAACATATCGCCAAAATTCTTTTCAAATTCAGGATAATTTTGCGTTCTGTATTTTTTTGTTTTTCCTAAATTTGCTGCAGCAATTATAGCATCATCCATTCCGCCAATCTTATCAACTAACCCTATTTTTAATGCATCTTGACCGCTCCAAACTCGCCCTTGGCCAATAGCATCAACTTGTTCTTTAGTCATTTTTCTACCATTTGCAACACGAGTTATAAAAGTGTCGTAAATTTTTTCAACTCCCTCTTGTGCAAAAGCTCTATAATTGTCATCCAAAGGTTTAAAAACACTGTATTCATTGGCATTTTGATGGGTTTTAACTTGTTCTACATTCAACCCCAGTTTGGTTGCAGCTTGAGTAAAGTTCGGTAAGGTACCAAAAACCCCAATCGATCCAGTAATGGTATTGGCTTCGGCAAAAATTTGATTGGCATTACAAGAAATATAATAACCTCCAGATGCGGCATAATTTCCCATTGAAACTACAACTGGTTTTACTTTTTTAGTTAATTCAATTTCTCTCCAAATTAGTTCTGATGTTAAAGCATTTCCGCCTGGGCTGTCCACTCGAAGTACAATTGCTTTTACATTTTTGTCTTTTCGAGCATCTTGTAGTGAACGTCGCATTGCGCCTTCGGCAATTACATTTACATCACCTTCGCCATTCATAATTTCGCCTTGAGCATAAATTATTGCAATTTTATCATCAGCATCATCAGTAAAAGTTGTTGCAACATTATCGGCATAATCTTCAATCGAAACTTTTTCGTAATCGTCTTCCTCATTTACTTTTAATGCTTTTTTTATAGCAGCTTGGTATTCATCCTCATATCCAATAACATCAATTAATTTTTCGGCTTTTGCCATTTCTGGAGTTCTTGCTAGTAACCCATCGGCAATAGTATTCAATTTTTCTACTGATATTTTTCGGCTTTTTGAAATATCGGTAACAACCGAACCCCAAAGTGAATTTAATAAAGCTGAGGTCTGCTCACGGTTGGCATCACTCATTTTATTTTCTAAAAAAGGTTCCACGGCACTTTTATATTTTCCGTGACGAATTACCTCCATTTTTAAACCCGATTTTTCTTCAAAATCTTTATAAAACATGATCTCGGCTCCCAAACCTTTAAAGTCTAGTGCTCCAATTGGATTTAAATAGATTGAATTGGCAACCGAATTCAAGTAATAATTTTTTTGCGAATAGACATCGGCGTACGAATAAATGAATTTTTTAGAGGTTTTAAAATCTTCCAAAGCATCACGCAAAGCTTTAGTTTGTGCCAATCCTAAACTTGATTCGTTGTTTAAAATGGATATTCCTTTAATATTTTCGTCGGTTTTTGCATACGCAATAGCTTTTAGTACATCCGATAATCCATTGTGCTCGGCTTTAAAGTAATCAAAATCTTTAAAGGTTGTTTTTCCTGCATAATCATATTGAATGTTGGACAAATCCAATTCGATAACCGAATTTTTTTTAACCTCAAATTTGTTATCACTTCCGCCAAACAAGGTTCCTATTAAAACTATTCCGAAAAACAGCACCATAAAAAACACAAACAATCCAACAACGGTGGACAAAACATTCCATAAAAACTTCATCATAACTATTTTTTTATTTTATAAGTACTCAAAAATGCTAATTCGTTACAAAATAACTTATTAATTTCAATTCAAATATTTATTAACATTGGTCACAAATATACATTTTTCCGAAAAACTTTTAGTTATTTTGCGATTATGAATCAACAACACAAAATCATACTTTCGTTGGGAAGTAATTTAGGCAATCGACAACAAAATTTGAACGATTGTATAATTGCTTTGCATACTGAATTAGGCTCGGTTGTTAAAGTTTCATCGTGTTACGAATCAGATGCTTGGGGATTTGAGAGTGCTTCTTTTTTAAATTGCGTACTTATTTTACATTCTCATAAAAATGCTGTAAAGATTTTAAAATCAATTCAAAAAATTGAAAAAAACTTAGGTAGAATTAAATCCGAATCTAACGAATATCAAGCTCGGATAATTGATATTGACATAATTTCATTCGATGATGAAGTAATTGAGTTGGAAAATTTAATTGTGCCACATCAACATTTGCAAAGTCGATTATTTGTTTTGTTGCCTTTAAAGGAAATTTTATCCGATTGGAAACATCCTGTTTTAAACAAATCGGTTTCTGAATTACTAACCGCATGTAGCGATAAAGGAAATTGTATAAAAATAGATACACTAGATTTTCCATTACAAAAAATTAACCTTCAAAAATTTAATTACATTGCCATTGAAGGTAATATTGGTGCCGGTAAAACGACTTTAACCACCAAAATTGCTGAGGATTTTAATGCTAAAACTGTTTTGGAACGTTTTGCCGACAATCCGTTTTTACCAAAATTTTACAAAGACCAAAACCGTTATGCTTTTCCGTTAGAAATGTCATTTTTAGCCGACAGATACCAACAAGTATCCGATGATTTGGCTCAATTTGATTTATTTAAAGATTTTATTGTTGCCGATTATCATATTTTTAAATCATTAATTTTTGCAAAAGTTACGTTGGCAGAAGACGAATTTCGGTTGTATAAAACCCTGTTTGACATTATTTACAAAGAAATGCCCAAGCCCGATTTATACATTTATTTGTATCAAAACACAGATAGATTGATGCAAAACATAAAACGTAGGGGGCGAAGTTACGAACAAGAAATTCCTGCTGATTATTTAGATAAAATAAATAAAGGTTATTTGGATTATATTAAATCGCAAACCGAATTGAATGTTTTAATTATTGATGTTTCAGAGAAAGATTTTGTAAAAAATCAAGAAGATTATGTTTTTGTTTTGGATCAAATTCAGAAAAAAACATTAGATTAACAACATTAAATTTCAAAAGTTAAATTTATGTAAATTTGTAAAACTTAAACATTTTTATTGCAACTTTGTTAAGTTATGAAAAACAATAAAATCTTCTTATCTAACTGTTGTTGCTTCTCAAGTTTTGAGGAGTAATTTATTGTATATTGATTTTTAAATGTCAAATTCAATTAAACTCTTCAAGCAATTGAGGAGTTTTTTTTAAAGGTAAAATCAAAGCTTAAAATAACAGTATTTCAAAATCGAATTCTATAAAATAGTGAAAAGATAAATTTTAAATTTATGAAATCAGAAAATCATTTAATATATCAATCTAATTTTTTGCATAAAAAGGTATATCTGAATAAAAAAAAATCTAAATATTGGATTAATGAACTTTGTAATTGGCTTTTTTGTAGTCAAATAGAATATGTAGATTATACATTTTTCGAAACAAAAGAATTGGAATTAATTTCATTACTAACTGCTTTACTTTTAGAAGAGGGTTTTGATGAATTAAATTCTTATAAAATTGCAAATAATGTATTTCAAAATATTTCAAAAATACATGAAATGCTAGTACAAGATTTGAATGCAGTATTAGAGTTTGATCCAGCAGCTAAAACAAAGAATGAAATTTTATTGGCCTATCCAGGTTTTTTCGCGATTACTGTGCACCGAATTGCAAATGAGTTATGGAAACAGAAAAGCACCGTTTTATCGAGATTAATTGCCGAATATGCACATAGTAAAACAGGAATTGACATTCATCCAGGAGCCGAAATTGGCGAACGCTTTTTTATTGATCACGGTACCGGAATTGTAATTGGAGAAACCACTATTATTGGTAAAGATGTAAAAATTTATCAAGGTGTAACTTTGGGTGCACTAAGTGTTAGTAAAGATGAATCTCAGAAAAAAAGACATCCAACAATTGAAAATAATGTCACTATTTACGCCAATGCAACTATTCTGGGTGGCGAAACTATAATTGGTAAAGATGCAATTATTGGAGGAAATGTTTGGGTAACTAATTCAATTCCCGAAAAATCAATGGTTTTTCACAAAAGTGAAATTATAATAAAGAACAAACAAGTTTTTCCAGAAGCATTAAATTTTAGTATTTAAAAGAAAAAGTAAATAGTAATTAGTGAAAAGTTAATAGTAAACAGTAAATATTGTAGAGTAAAAGAAATAGATTAAGCTAAAAAAAACCTAAATTATTATGAAAGCAAATTCCATTTTAGAAACGATAGGAAACACTCCTGTTGTAAAATTAAACCAATTATTTAAAGGTAAAAATGTTTGGATTAAACTTGAAAAAGCAAATCCTGGAGGAAGTATTAAAGACAGAATTGCATTAGCAATGATTGAAGATGCCGAACAAAAAGGATTGCTAAATCCAAATAGTGTAATTATTGAACCAACATCTGGCAATACCGGAATAGGGTTGGCTTTAGTTGGAGCAGTAAAAGGCTATAAAGTTGTTTTAGTAATGCCTGAATCAATGAGTGTGGAACGTAGAAAATTGATGGAAATTTATGGAGCCGAGTTTGTTTTAACTCCTCGTGAAAAAGGAATGAAAGGTGCTATTGAAAGAGCAGCCGAATTGGTTTTAGAAACACCAAACGGTTGGTCACCACAACAATTTAACAATCAAGCCAACGTTGACATTCATAAAAAAACAACTGCTCTTGAAATTCTTGCCGACTTTCCCGATGGATTGGATTATATCATAACAGGAGTTGGAACTGGCGGGCATATTTCGGGAGTTTCAGAGGTTTTAAAAGTACATTTCCCCAACTTAAAAGTAATTGCAGTAGAGCCCGAAGCATCTCCTGTTTTAAGTGGCGGAAGTCCTGCTCCTCACCCAATTCAAGGTATAGGCGCTGGGTTTGTGCCATTAAATTATCATCCTCAAGCTGTTGATTCTGTCATTCAAATTGATAAAGATGATGCTTTTGAGTTTACCAAAAAAATAGCCAAAGCAGAAGGAATCTTAGTAGGAATTTCAACTGGAGCATCATTAGCTGCTGTTGCAAAAACTCTCGAAAGTCTTCCAAATGATGTAAATATTTTGACTTTTAATTATGATACAGGCGAACGTTATTTGTCAATTGACGGATTATTTTAATTCTTTGTTTCCAAATTAGCAATTTGTAAAGAAAGTAGTCCATTTTTTAATGCTATTTTTGTTTTTTATTTCAATATGAACCTTTTAAATAAAATTAATAACCCTTCCGATTTAAAAAAATTAAATCGAACTCAATTGTCTCAATTGGCTCAAGAACTGCGTGATTTTATTATTGATGTTGTTGCTGTAAAAGAAGGTCATTTAGGTGCTAGTTTAGGCGTTATTGAATTAACAATTGCTTTGCACTATGTTTTTAATACTCCCAATGATTTATTAGTTTGGGATGTGGGTCATCAAGCCTATGGTCATAAGATTTTAACTGGCAGGCGTGAAGTTTTTCATACCAACAGACAATTAAATGGGATATCTGGTTTTCCAAAACGTAGTGAAAGTGAATATGATACATTTGGCGTAGGACATTCTTCAACCTCAATTTCTGCAGCTTTGGGAATGGCTATTGCTTCTCAATTAAATGGTATTGATAAGCACCATATAGCTGTTATTGGCGATGCTTCAATTGCAAGCGGAATGGCATTTGAAGGCTTGAATCACGCAGGAGTAACGGACGTTAATTTATTAGTAATTTTAAACGATAATGCTATCGGAATCGATCCAAGTGTAGGAGCATTAAAAGATTATTTAACGGCTGTAAAAGAGGGAAAGAATCATCGAGATAACAATATTATCAAATCTTTAAACTTTGACTATTCGGGTCCTATTGACGGACATGATTTCGAGGTTTTACTGAACGAATTAGAAAGATTAAAAAAAGTTAAAGGACCTAAGTTTTTGCACATAATCACAACTAAGGGTAAAGGATTACAGCAAGCTGAAGACAATCAAGTTTTGTACCACGCTCCTGGTAAATTTGATGCTTTAAGCGGAGAAATACTTACTAAATCCGAGGAACATTTGCCATTAAAATTTCAAGATGTTTTCGGATTAACTTTGGTAGAATTAGCAAAGAATAATGAAAAAATTATCGGAATTACACCCGCAATGCCATCTGGAAGTTCCTTAAAATTTATGATGGAAGCCTTTCCGAATCGAGCTTTTGATGTTGGTATTGCTGAGCAACATGCTGTAACACTCTCTGCAGGAATGGCAACTCAAGGAATGGTAGTTTTTTGTAATATTTACTCTACATTTTTGCAACGTGCTTATGATCAGATAATTCACGATGTAGCTTTGCAAAATTTGCCTGTTATTTTTTGTTTGGATAGATCCGGTTTGGTTGGAGAAGATGGTGCTACTCACCATGGCGTTTTTGATTTGGCTTATTTGAGATGCATTCCAAATATGATAATATACGCTCCTAAAAATGAAATTGATTTACAAAATATTTTATATACCGCTTCATTAGGATTGAATAATCCAATAGCGATTAGATATCCCAGAGGTAGAGGGTATATACAAGATTTCAGATTTCAAATCTCAAATTTTCAATTTCAACTCATTGAAATTGGCAAAGCAAAATTACTTCAAAAAGGAACTAAAATTGCAATTTTATCTACAGGTACTATTGGAAACAATGTGTCAATCGCATTAGAGGATATTCAAAACAATTTTATTTTTTCACAGTATGATTTTGGATTCGTAAAACCGCTAGACGAAACAGTACTCCACGAAATTTTTTCATCTCATGAAAAGATTATAACTATTGAAGACGGCACAATTAAAGGTGGATTTGGATCTGCTATAATTGAATTTGCAATTTTAAATAAGTATAAAAATGAAATTCAAATTCTTGGAATACCAGATAATTTTATTGAACACGGAACAGTTATTGAACTTCAAAAAATTTGTAAAATTGATGTTGAAAGTTTGAAAAATTTATTTTCGTTATATTAGTTTAAGTAATTTTTTAAATAACATTTTAAGAATACCTAGAACCAAAAAACTTCTGAGATTCAGAAGTTTTTTGGTTTTTTAAAAAGGTTAAATAAATTATCTTTTCAATGAGAAGTGCGATTTGAATTGTTTTTTAACGTCTTTCTCGGTA
>JBBRCJ010000057.1:0-16793 GCA_038204955.1 Flavobacteriales bacterium | reverse complement strand
AACTATTTCTTACGTTCAATAACGTAGTTTACCATCAAAATTAAACTGTTTTTATATTCCGTTTCCGGAAAATCATTCAACAAAGCAAGCGCTTGGTTTTGAAATTCGACCATTTTATTCTCTGCGTAAGTTAGCCCGTTTTGATTTTTTACAAAATCAATAACTTCTTTTACTCGTTTTTTATCTTTATTATGGTTTTTGATAGAGTTTATCACCCACGATTTTTCTTTTTCGGAACAATTATTTAGCGTATAAATTAACGGTAAGGTCATTTTTTGCTCCTTAATATCAATTCCCGTTGGTTTGCCTATGGCTTCTTCGCTATAATCGAACAAATCATCTTTAATTTGAAAGGCCATACCTATAAGTTCACCAAATTTTCGCATTTTTTCAACTTGAACAGTATCATCATTAACCGATTTGGCTCCTAAAGCACAACAAGCAGCAATAAGTGTTGCTGTTTTTTGTCGTATAATTTCGTAATAAATAGCTTCAGTTATATCTAGTCGTCTTGCTTTTTCAATTTGAAGTAGTTCGCCTTCGCTCATTTCACGTACAGCTACCGATATTATTTTTAACAAATCAAAATCATCGTTATCAATAGAAAGTAGTAATCCTTTGGATAGTAAATAATCGCCTACTAAAACTGCAATTTTATTTTTCCATAAGGCATTAATTGAAAAAAAACCTCTTCGTTTATTACTATCATCAACCACATCATCATGCACTAAAGTAGCCGTATGAATTAACTCAATTACGCAAGCCCCACGAAAAGTTCTTTCGTTTACTCGCCCGTTGTTTAACATTTTAGCAACTAAAAACACAAACATTGGTCGCATTTGTTTGCCTTTTCGGTTTACAATATAATAGGTAATTCTGTTTAACAACGCCACTTTTGAAGTCATTGACTCATAGAACTTTCTTTCAAAAAGTTCCATTTCAATTTGAATGGGTTTTTTTATTTGCGAAGTGATGTTCATATTCTCATCAAAGATACAAAATCACTATCAACAAAAAATTATTAATAATAAAAACACGATTTATTTCTAATAAAATAACGTTTCCGAAAAATAAAATAAAAATATTTCAAATTCAATTAAACCTTTTCAATGTATTAAAGTCTAACCTATAAACCCTAAAAAATTATATTATGAAAATTACAAAAATTATTGTTGCAGTGGCACTTTCACTAGCAATTTTCAATTGTTCAAAAAAAGACGATTCAATTGACAACAAATTTTCGGCTGATGAAGCTGGCGTAAATGCGAAAATTGATGTATCTAATGACGATGTTTCCAACATTGTTGAGGATCAATATGATGCAACAGCAGCCAATTCATCAGGAAAATCTACCGAAAATACAGCAGCTATAAGTTCATTACCTTCTTGTGCTGTAATAAGTCGTGTACCAGCATTTGGAACGGTGGTTACTGCAGGAACTCAAGTTACTAAAACTATCGATTTTGGAACTACAGGTTGCCCAATGCCTAATGGAAACATCTTAAAAGGAAAAATTGAAATTAGTTTCACCTTTAATCCAAATGCAACTTCAAATACAATAACTTACAAATTTATAAATTTTTATCACAACGCAATTAAATTTGACGGAGACAAAACTTTTACTCGTACCATGAGTGTTGCAACTGCAGCATCTCCAAGTCATCCAATTGTAGTAATGACTATGGATATTACAGCAACATTTCCTGATGGTAGAGTTTTTACAAGAGTTGGAACACGAACTAGAGAAATAATTGCTGGTTATGATACACCAACCAACATTGCAGATAATATATATCAAGTAACTGGTAACTGGACAACAACTTTTCCAAATACAACGGTTCAAACAAGTACAATTACTACACCATTATTAATTAAAATGAGCTGTATTGCGGTAAATAAACCTTTAATAGTTCAAGGAGTTATCACTTTTGCTCGAAATGGACAAACTGCAACATTAGATTATGGTAACGGAGCTTGCGATAATGTAGCAATATTTACTCACAACGGAATTTCTTATACAATTATTATAGGAAACTAAAATTTGTTTTTTTGTTTTTAAGTTGAAAACGCTCCTAGTAGTTTGGGGGCGTTTTTTTATTTTTACAAAAATATACTAAAAAAATTAGTAGCAGCAGTCTAGTGACTTATCCGCTGTAACTGTTCCTGCTGTCCTTCCTTCTCGTCAAAAAAATGACGAGATTCCCTCCCATCAGGGCTATGTGACTGGGTTTGTTTTTTGTTATTAAACCCTGTTCTTGAATAAATCGATACGTTTAGCCTTCTTTATTAGCCAATTGTCCACAAGCGGCATCAATATCTTTTCCACGACTTCTTCGAACTTTAACAACAATATTGGCATTTTCAAGAGCAATAATATAAGCTTTTATTGCTTCTTCACTTGCTTGTTGAAACTCGCCATCATCAATTGGGTTGTATTCAATTAAATTGACTTTGCAAGGCACATATTTGCAATATTTAACGAGTGCTGCAATAGCTTCTGGATTATCGTTAATACCTTTCCAAACGACATATTCAAACGAAATTTTGCTTTTAGTTTTATGATACCAATATTCCAGACTTTCACGTAAATCTGCTAAAGGGAAGTTTTTTGAAAACGGCATAATTTGGGCTCGAACTTCATCAATTGCCGAATGTAATGAAACCGCCAATTTGAATTTGACATCATCATCGGCCATTTTTTTGATCATTTTCGGAATTCCCGAGGTGGAAACCATAATTCGTTTTGGAGACATTGCTAAACCTTCTTCCGACGTGATCATATCAATAGCTTTGATAACATTATTGTAATTCATTAACGGCTCTCCCATTCCCATAAAAACAATGTTAGACAACGGACGATTGTGATACAAACGGCTTTCCTTGTCAATTGCTAAAACTTGGTCATAAATTTCGCCAGGTTCCAAATTTCGCATTCGTTTTAAACGTGATGTTGCACAAAAATTACAATCCAAACTGCAACCTACTTGGCTAGAAACACAAGCAGTTGTTCGAGTTAATGTAGGTATTAAAACCGATTCAACCACCAATCCATCGTGTAACCGGACGGCATTTTTTACCGTTCCATCTTCACTGCGTTGCATCGTATCAACTTTTATGTGATTGATTACAAAATTATTTTGTAGCATCAATCTGGTTTCCTTAGAAACATTAGTCATATCTTCAAAACTATGTGCGCCTTTGCTCCATAACCATTCATAAACCTGATTACCACGAAAGGCTTTGTCTCCGTTAGTAACGAAAAAATCTCGGAGTTCAGTTTTTGAAATGGCTCGAATGTCTTTTTTATCCATAATGATGCAAAGGTAAAAACTATTTCTTATTTTTGTATAAAACAATTTCAATATGGAAACTTTAGCATTAAGAAAAAAATTGATTCGAGAAATTGAAACCTTAGACGATTATTCTATCACCAGAATTTCAAAAATGATGGAAGACTATAAAAATGAAATTGTAGCCTACGACACGAGTGGAAATCCGTTAACTTTATCAAAATATAATGATATGGTTGAAGAAGGTTTGGAAGATATTCGTCAGGGTAGAGTTACATCGCACGAAGATTTTTTAAAAGAAATTGAAAGTTGGGACAATGAATAAATTTAAAATTAATTGGACCGCTACTTCTAAAAAAAGATATGCGGAAAATAAAAAATAATGTCACTCCAAAGAAATTACTAGACCTATATGATAGTCCGTCTTCAATAACTTTTCCCGAACAATTTCAAATAGATAGTTTTAGATTGGATTGCAGAAGAATTATCGTTGGTAATTACAAAGTTTTATACCAATTTAAAGACAATAAAATCAGCATAATCCGAGTTTTCAACTCCTTACACAACCCCGAAAAAAGCTTACTTTAATGCATTTCATCTCCGAAGATTTAGAAAATTATGTGGCAATTCATTCTGAAAACGAACCCGAATTATTGGCTCGATTGGACAAAGAAACGCATCAAAAAATATTGCAGCCTCGAATGTTAAGCGGTCATTTTCAAGGACGTTTTTTGAGTATGTTATCTAAAATAATTAATCCAAAACACATTTTAGAAATAGGAACTTATACGGGTTATGCTGCTTTGTGCTTGGCAGAAGGCTTAAAGAAAAATGGAACTTTAAATACCATCGATATTAACGAAGAATTGGTTTCTATTCAAAATAAATACTTTGGTTTATCGCCCTGGGCAAACCAAATTACGAATCACTTGGGTAATGCAATTGAAATTATTCCAACTTTAAATAAAAAATTTGATTTGGTCTTTATTGATGCCGATAAAGAAAATTACATCAATTATTTTCATTTAATAGTTCCAATGATGAATGTAGGCGGTATTATTTTATCAGACAATGTGCTTTGGAGCGGAAAAGTTTTAGAAACGTTAAACCCTAAAGACGAAAGCACAAAAATTTTATTGGAATTTAATACACTACTTAAAAACGACCCTCGCGTGGAAACAGTGTTGTTACCCATTCGTGATGGTTTAACAGTTTCAAGAGTAGTTTAATTTTTAATGAAGAATTTAGCTAACGTAATTTTATAAAGTTCATAAAAAACAATTCCAAAAACAATTCCAACCAAATATCCTGTTAAAATATCACTAGGAAAGTGAACACCTAAATAAATACGACTGTAAGCAAAAATTAACGGATAAAGAAAAATTAAAAAACTGTACTTATAATGTTTTTTTAAAATTAAAAATAAAAAAGTCATTGTTGCCATTGAGTTGGCAGCGTGACCTGAAAAAAAGCTAAAGGTTGGTGTTTGGTGTATAATTCGTATAATTCCTTTAATTTCAGGGTCGTTACACGGGCGTAATCGCATAACTGTTGATTTACATAATTCAACAGTAGTATTACAACAAAGCAAAATTAAGGCAATGAAAAGAGTTGCAATTCCAAGATTTTTCCAACCTATCTTTTTTTGAAGTAAGTAGGCTAAAAATAAAAAAAACGGAATCCAACTGGATTGTTTAGTTATATTTAACCATAAACCATCATAAGTTGGAGAGCCCAAATTGTTTAAAAAAACTAGAAGTTGCTTGTCAAGGGCAATTATTTTTTCGAGCATTACAATTGACGTTTTATTGGCCCTGTTAAATTTTCAAAATCTTCTTTTACTTTTTCAACTCCAGCTGTGGCATCTGCAATGGAATTACTTGTTGCATCGGTAATGCTTTTTTTTATCGAATTAACTTCGTCATCAAAATTACTTGTTATGCTTTTTGCTGAAACTTTCAAATCCTCTAAATCGACATTTTTTTGAATTTCACTTTTAATTTCGTTAGTGGCATTTTTTAATGTTGCCATTACTTTAGCAAAAGTGCGCACTGCCTCGGGCAACTTATCGGTACCAAAAAGCATTAATGCTATAAAAATTATAAAAATTATTTCGCCACCGCCTATTCCGAACATTGTTTGTTTTTTTAATTATACCGGCAAGGTTAAAAAAATTTGCAGTATTAATATAGTTGACCTATTCAAATTTCGATTTAACCACCACTTTTGGCCAAGAATTATTGGTTACATCAATATCAGCAGTTTCTAATTTTGGGTCAATAGTAATTTTGGTAATTTGTTTCTTTGTTGCAAAAGTTCGGCTTACTTCTTTATCGTTCATGCGCCAAATTTGGGCAGGAAATTTTTGAATTTCAGTAGTTCCATCTTCATAAGTTAACTCCACAATAATAGGCATTACTAATGCGCCTGGCTTGTCAAAAGTCACTTGATAAAAATAGTTGGGCTCATTCAACTTTGCAAGCTCTTCAACTGAAAAATGAGAATTTACATATTCATCCAAAGCAACAAAATCTTTCACTTTAAATGGTTTGTTTAATTCGGGTTTAAAATCTTCCGAACCTTCGGCAATCATATAAACGAATTTTCCAGGATCTGAATCGCGACGACGGAAGTTTTTCTGTTTTTCTGCTCCTTCTTTTGAAGCCTCGTTACTTACAAAGTACTTTTTAACTTCTTTAATTCCGATATCATTATAATCAGTAGAATAGAACCATCCTCTCCAAAACCAATCTAAATCAACTGCAGAAGCATCTTCCATAGTTCTAAAAAAATCTTCGGGAGTTGGGTGCTTAAATTTCCATCGTTTGGCATAGGTTTGAAATGCATAATCAAATAATTCGTGTCCCATAATGGTTTCACGTAAAATATTTAAAGCCGTTGCTGGTTTTCCGTAGGCATTATTTCCAAATTGACGAATACTTTCTGAATTGGTCATAATCGGTTCCAATCCTTTTTGATCGCCACTCATATAAGGTATAATATTTTTTGCTGGTCCGCGACGGGATGGAAAATTAGGATCAAATGATTGTTCTGCCAAAAATTCCATAAACGAGTTCAAACCTTCATCCATCCAAGTCCATTGACGCTCATCTGAGTTTACAATCATAGGAAAAAAATTGTGCCCCACTTCATGGCAAACAACTCCTAACATTCCATATTTTACTTGATCCGTATATTTTCCATCGGCATCTGGCCGACCGAAATTCCAACAAATCATCGGGTATTCCATTCCTTGATCTTTCGCACTTACTGATATTGCTTTTGGATAAGGATAATCGAATGTATATTTTGAGTAAGATTTTAGTGTATGAGCAACCATTTTAGTAGAATAATCGCCCCAAAGTGGATTTGCTTCTGGAGGATATAAAGAAATTGCCATTATGTTTTTACCCGCAATTTGAACTGCCATGGCATCTAAAATAAATTTTCTACATGTTGAAATTCCGAAATCACGAACGTTGTCTGCCTTATATTTCCAAGTTTTTTTAGCAGTCGAAAATCCTTTTGTTGCCGCTTCAGCTTCGGCTTGAGTAACTATAACCACTGGTTTGTCGTAACTTTTTTCGGCTTGTGCATAACGAGCTACTTGCGCGGGTGTGAACACTTCAGCTCGATTCATTAAATTTCCAGTCGCATCCATAATATGATCGGCAGGAACGGTAATGTTTACTTCAAAATTTCCGAAAGGTAAAGCAAATTCACCTGAACCCCAAAACTGCATATTTTGCCAACCTTCAACATCATTATAAACCGCCATTCGAGGATAAAATTGTGCAATTACATATAAATTGTTTCCATCTTTTTCAAAATGCTCATAGCCTGAACGACCACCATCTTTTCCATAATCGTTAATTAAATAATTCCATTTAACAGAAAAAACTATTTTTTCGCCGTGTTTCAATGGTTTATCCAATTCCAACCGCATCATTGTTTGATTAATTCTATATGAAATTGGTTTTCCAGCTGCGTCTTTTACGTATTCAATATTAAAACCTCCATCAAAATCTTCTTCTAAATAAGTTCTTGAAAAACTCATAGCTGGCATTGCGGCATCGGTTTTATTGCTTTGAATTAAAGGCGTTAATGACTTTCTAGATTGTTGGTTTTGATCTAGTTGCATCCACAAATAATCCAAACTTTCTTTAGCATTATTGGTATAGGTTATGGTTTCAGTTCCATACAATTTGGTGTTTTTATCATCCAACTCAACATCCATTTTATAGTCGGCTTGCTGTTGGTAATATTCGGGTCCTGGTGCGCCCGATGCCGTACGATACATATTTGGTGTTGCCAACAAATCGTACATTTGCATGAATTTATCTGGATTTTTTTCCGATTTTGTTATAGGTTTTGGAGTTTCTTGAGCAACGATAGCAATCGAAAATAATAAAATTCCAAATTTTAGTATTGAAGTAACTTGTTTCATTTTTTTGATTTTGGTAGGTAAAAGTAATTTATTTTGATTTAAAAATGGGTTTCTTTTGGTTTAGAATTGATTATTTTAACTTTCCTTTAACGTTGTCGATTGTTAAAAGTAAACTTTGCTTTTCACCTGAAATATTGGCTTGAATAATATTTTGTTGCTCGGCATTCAACTCCATAAAAGCATCGTTTTGAATTTCAAGTGACGTTATTTTTGAAATATCCGAAATTTTTAAATAGCAAACTAAAACATTTGTCTCCAATTCTTTGCTTAAAAATAAAAAAGGTTTCTTAATTCCGTTTATTTTTAAATTCAAATGAATGTCAAGGTATTTTTTTAATAAAATCAAATCTTCGGGTGTTTCATTAACTAATCCTAAAAATGTTTTTTTATGATAATTTTTTTCTAAAACTACGTTCAAATCATCCACAAATAAGCGTGCTGTAATTTCAACACGTTTTTTATTGGCCACATAATTTATTTGATAAATAGAAACATAAAACTTGTGAATTCCAAAAGAAAATAGGCAAAACAAAAAGGGTAAAAAATAAATCAGTCGTTTTTTCATCTTTCAAAAATAGTAAAATTAATTTTGCTTTTGTAAATCAAGATAGTTACTTGCCAAACCAACCAATAAAAACTTTGCCATAGTTTTATTTTTTGAGTTTATAGCTTTCATAAATTCGGCGTCTTCAACCACAAAGTATTGAAAACCGTGTACATTTTCGGTTGGAATTTTAAAACTTTTATAAAATAATCTTCTTCAAACAAGTTGTTTATTTTTTGTAAAGCGATTTCTTTTTTTTCAACTTTAAGTTCATTTTTAAGCATTTTCGTTCGTCCTGAAATCCAATTTAAAATGGGGTCTAAACCTAACGAGCCTCCCGACATAGACCCAACAGTTGCTGATGGATAAAAATTGGAGGCAGTATTTAACTTTCTTTCGGCTGGTGTAAACTCTTTAGCTTTTTTGCCTAAAATTCCCATTTCATAACCGTTTTTTTCTTTGGTAACTAAAACTTCTTTCAAGTAATTAGTCATTACTTCTAAAGGGACAAAAAACAATTCTTGGGTAAAATTTTCTTTTTTTAAAACTAGTTGAACTCCTTTAAACTGCACTGCCGAAAAATTTAAAGTATCGCCAATTTTTGCATTAAATGAAAAATAGCCTTGTTTTTCAGATACATACGATTTTTTTTGTGTCGAATTTTCAATGTTAATACCCTGTAAATCATTATAATTGGAAACGATTTTACCTTTTAAAGTTTGCATTTGTGACTGACACAAAAAGCTAGAAATAAATAATAAAAGAAAAAAAAGAATTGATTTTTTCATCAGTATTTTATTTAGCGTAGTCATTGTAAATTAAAAAATTTCGAGACAAATCAACCAATAAAAACTTTTTCATAATTGTATTCCTTTTATTTAAAACAAAAATGTCTAGCAATTCGGTTATTTCAGAAACTACTTTTCCAAACCAAATTTTTGAAATTTGGGCGTCTAATAATGAAGTTATTTCAATAAAAATAAAAAAATAGTTTGGTTTCAAGTATATGATTTTAATTGTTTGTAAAAGTATCTTATTATAGTCCGAAAAAAAGCCCAAAGTAATTGTAATTATTTGTTAAGATATAATTTTAAAAGTGCTTCTGAAATTAAAAAAAATCTATTTTTGTTCTATCATTAATTTTCAACTTAAAAAATAAAAATATGCAATTTATAGTAATAATACTGTTTTTAATTCTAGTTTTAGGTTTAATTTTAAAAAAAGACTATTCAATAGTTAGAAAAATTATCATCAAAAAACCGAGACAAACTGTATTTGAATATATAAAATTATTAAGGAATCAAAATGAATACAGTTATTACAATAAAAAAGATCCTCAAACTATTAAATCATATTCTGGTGAAGATGGACAAGTAGGTTTTACATATATCTGGAGTAGTAAAAACAATGCTATTGGAACTGGAACCCAAACAATTTCAAAGATAAATGAGGGTGAATTATTGCGTTGTGATATTCTATTTACAAAACCTTTAAAATTAAAATCAATTGCTGAAATTGCTTTAATATCAACTAACGAAAATGAGACCAAGGTAACTTGGAGCTTCACTAGTCATTACAAATTTCCGCTAAATGTTTTGATATATTTTGTAAATCTTGAAAAATTAATTGGAAACGACCTAGCATCTAGTTTAAATGTATTAAAAGAAAAAATAGAACAACAATAATAATTTAACTACATTCCCTTTTTTACATCTATAAAACAATGAAAAACTTAATTATAGCAAGCACCTCAACACTTCACGGAGGCGAATATTTAGATTATTTAATGTCAGAATTACAACTTCATTTTGCCAATTGTGATACTATTTTATTTATTCCTTATGCTCGCCCAGGCGGAATTTCGCACGATGATTATACTAAAAAAGTTCGTTTAGCCTTTGAAAAAAATAATAAAAAAGTGGTAGGCTTACACGAATTTGAAAATCCAAAAGAAGGAATTAAAAACGCTCAAGCAATTTTTACAGGCGGTGGAAATACGTTTTTGTTAGTTTCACAATTATATAAAAACGATGTGATTTCCACATTGAAAGAAGTAATAAACTCAGGAACTCCGTATTTAGGAACTAGTGCAGGCAGCAATATTACTGGAATTTCAATGCGAACTACCAATGATATGCCTATTGTGTATCCGACAAGTTTTGAAACTTTGGGAGCCATTCCGTTCAATTTGAACCCGCATTATTTAGACGCCGATTTACATAGCAAACACATGGGTGAAACTCGTGAAACTCGAATTAAAGAATTTCACGCTTTTAACCAAACTCCAGTTTTAGGCTTACGTGAAGGAAGTTGGCTAGATGTAAAAGGCGAAAATATTATTTTAAAAGGGAATTTAACGGCACGATTGTTTTTGCAAAATGAAGTTCCTACAGAAATTGAAATCGGAACAAATTTAAATTATTTGGGGAATTTATAATTTTGAAATTTTCTTGATAAGAGTCCCAAACTCAGTTATAATTGAAGCAATATAAACACCGCTTTGTAAATTACTTATATTTATATCATTTTCAAATTTACCTTGATTTAAAACTATCCTTCCATTTAAATCGGAAATAATTACTTTTTGAATATCTCTTGAATTTTCAAAATGTAAGATATTTTCAACAGGATTTGGTACTATTAAAAATTTATTTTCTTGAAAATTTGATTCATTATCTGATAATAAAATAACACTAAAAATTTCGTATTGTGATGTAGTTTGGTTGTTTATGGATAGTAAAGGGACATTTGCAATAGTAGTTGCATCTCTAAAAATTAAAACATTTCCCGTAACTCGGTAATAGCTATAAGTTGTTATTATTACTGTTCCAATATTTCCAAAAAAACCATAGATTAAGTTTATATTTTGTACTGTTTTTAATCTTGTAACAGGAACATTTGAGTAGGCGGCCGAACCTGTTGTTGCATTTAAAGTCATTGATCCGTAAGCATCTGCTGAGGTTACAATGGTTCCAGTAAATGTTCCGTTATAGGTTCCGTAAATAAAACTTCCAGCTGTTGTATCATTATTTGTATATCCGTAATTCAATGGAAAAGCGCCTAAAGTAGCATTATTAGTATTGTAATTTAGACTAAATGTAGGATTATTTAAACCTGTTAACGAAACTACATTTGACAGATTTGAACTGAACAATTTTGATACAGTAGTCGTTCCGCCACTAGTTGTGGCAATATTGGTGACATTAGTTGTGTTTGGATATGACGAAATTTCTGTTGAAATTGGTACTGAATTAGTGTAAATAGAATTTCCAACAAAGGAAAACGTATTGAAATTCCAAATCACATTTGCACCAGTTGTGTTTTGTACCAATGGTACAGATGAGTTTACAATTGCAAAATTATAATCATCAGTATAAAATGAGTTTATTGGAGTTTGAGAAAATCCAAACAAGGAACTTAAAAACAATAATAAAAGTAGATTTGTTTTCATAAGTTTATGTTTTACAAATTAGTTCAAAGTTACAAAAAAAGTTCAACCATTTCTGAATGAACTTTTTAAGTAATGTAAAAAGGATGTATTTATTCTCCTAAAAACGGATAACGATAATCCTCAGGTGTTACAAACGTTTCTTTAATAGTTCGTGGCGAAGCCCAGCGCAATAAATTTAATGCTGAACCTGCTTTATCGTTAGTTCCTGAATTTCTTGCTCCACCAAAAGGTTGCATTCCAACAACTGCACCAGTTGGTTTATCATTAATATAGAAATTTCCTGCAGCATTCTGTAACGCATCCGTAGCTTCAACTGTTGCGTACCTATCTTGACTAAAAATGGCTCCCGTTAAAGCGTATTCCGATGTTTCATCAACTAATTTTAAGGTTTCTGACCAATTTTTATCTTCATAAACATAAATAGTTATTACTGGACCAAAAAGCTCGGTTTCCATAGTCGAATATTTCGGATTTGTAGTAACAATAACTGTTGGTTCAATAAAATAACCAAGCGATTTATCATAATTTCCTCCAATAATAATTTCAGCATCGGCATCTTTTTTGGCTTGATCTATAAATTTTGCTAATTTATCAAACGAACCCTCATGAATTACCGCAGTAATGAAATTTGAAAAATCTTCTGGCGAACCCATTTTCATTGATTTAACATCTATCAATAATTGTTCTTTTACGGCTGGCCACAAACTTTGCGGAATATAAGCTCGTGAAGCTGCAGAACATTTTTGACCTTGAAATTCAAATGCGCCACGCGTAATTCCAGTAACTATTTGTTTCACATTAGCCGATGGGTGAGCGACAATAAAATCTTTTCCGCCAGTTTCTCCAACAATTCTTGGATATGTTTTATAATTATGGATGTTTTCGCCTATTTTTTTCCAAATTTCTTTGAAAATAAAAGTCGAACCCGTGTAATGTACTCCAGCAAAATCTTTAGATGCTAAAACGGTATCCGTAATCATAGCTGGATCGCCAAAAACCACGTTAATAACTCCGTCTGGAATTCCAGCTTCTTTAAAAACATCGATAATTATTTTTGCCGAAAAAACTTGACTATCACTGGGTTTCCAAACCACTACATTTCCCATCATTGCAGCACTTGCTGGCAAATTGGCTGCAATTGCTGTAAAATTAAAAGGTGTTATAGCATAAACAAAACCTTCTAAAGGTCGGTATTCTACTTTGTTCCAAACATCCGAATTTGAGGCTGGCTGGTCGTTGTAAATTTGAGTCATAAACTGAACATTATAACGCAAAAAGTCAATTAATTCACACGATGCATCAATTTCTGCTTGATAAATTGTTTTGGATTGTGCTATCATTGTAGCAGCATTAATTCGTGCCCTGTAAGGTCCGGCAATTAATTCGGCTGCTTTTAAAAAAATAGCAGCTCGGTGTTCCCAAGGCATTTGCGACCATTTTATCCTTGCTTCTAATGCATTTGAAATAGCAGCTTCAACATGATTCTTTTCGCATAAATGATAGGTTCCTACAACGTGCTTATGATCGTGTGGGGCGGACATATTTCGAGTGTTTCCAGTTCTAACTTCTTCAGAACCGATATAATTGGGAACGTCGATTTTTTCATTCCACATTTTTTTATAAGCAGCTAAAACAGCTGCTTTTTCGGGTGAATTCGGAGCATAAGACTTAACGGGTTCGTTTACTGCTTTGGGTACGTGAAAAAATCCTTTTGACATTAGTTTTAGTTTTGGAAATTATTATTTAAAAAATAAAATTAAAAATAGTTAACTTTATACAAAAGTACGAATGATATTTTGATTTATTGCAAGCTTTTATTCGTTATTGCTTTTGTAAATTAGTCCAAATAGAAAGGAAAATTATTTGGTTGTGACGACTATTTTTTCTGTTAAAAAAAACGACTAATCCCGAAAGCCATCGAAATTCCTTTTTGAGTATTGAAAAAAAAAAGTCACAACCAACAATTAGGTTGATGAATGGAATGAATTTTGAAAAAATAAAATCATATAATTTTGGATTCTCAAAGTATAACAGTTGTTAAAGTGATTACAATTATTTTTGAGATGATTTTAAAATTGTAATTTTATTGAAACTTCATAAATTAATGAAAATTCCACTTTTAGCTTTTAACGACAAAGGAATTTATTGCCAGCAAGCTGATGTGTATCTTGATCCTTGGCGGCCTGTGAAAAATGCAATAATTACACACGGCCACGCCGATCATTCGCGATACGGACATCAGAATTACATTACTCACAAAACAAATGTTCCTATTATTAAACATAGATTGGGCGACATAAATGTAACTGGTAAAGACTGGAATGAAACTTTTGTAGTAAACAATGTGAAATTTTCATTGCATCCTGCAGGGCATATTATAGGAAGTGCACAAATTAGGGTAGAACATTTGGGTGAAGTTTGGGTTTTTACTGGCGATTATAAAACAGAAGATGACGGCATTTCAGTTCCGTATGAAGTTGTAAAATGCGATACTTTTATAACGGAATGTACATTTGGTTTACCTGCATTTAAATGGACGCCACAAGTAGAAGTAATGACTGATGTTAATAATTGGTGGGCAGAAAATAGAGCCGAAGGTAAAACTTCGATTTTGTTTGGATATTCTTTGGGCAAAGCACAGCGATTATTGAAATATTTGGATACCGATAATGGTACGATTTTCACTCACGGTGCAATTGAAAAAATGACTAATGTTTTGCGACCAATGGTTGATTTTCCGCCAACAACTTTGGTAACTCGTGAAACCAAAAAAGAAGATTTGTTAGGAAATATTGTGCTTGCACCACCAAGCGCTCACGGAAGTACATGGATTAGAAAAATGACACCGTTTGTTACGGGTTCGGCAAGTGGTTGGATGGCGTTTCGAGGTGCAAGAAGGCGTCGCGCAATTGATAAAGGTTTTGTATTGAGCGATCACTGCGATTGGTATTCGTTATTAGATAGCATCAAAGCAACTGGTGCAGAAAAAATTATTTGTACACACGGTTATACTGATATTTTTTCTAAATATTTACGAGAATTAGGATACGATGCCCGAACAGAAAAAACACAATATGAAGGTGAAATTTCTGAAATGGAAAAGGAAGTTGAAAGCGAAAAAGTAGAACTTTAACTTTTTTTGCCACAGATTAAAATGATTAAATGGATTTTTTAATTTGTGTTAATCTGTGAAATCTGTGAAAAAAAATAGCAAATAAAAATTTGAGACTTTGTGTCTTCGTGGCAAAAAAAATATGAAAAACTTCGCCAATCTTATAAAAGCACTCGACAGTTCTAATAAAACCACGATTAAGGTCGAGGCTTTAACTGAATATTTCAGAAATGCTTCTCCAGAAGATAAAGTTTGGACAATTGCCGTTTTATCGCATCGTCGTCCGCCAAGACCAGTAAATACAACGTTATTGCGACTTTGGGCTAACGAATTAGCAAATATTCCGATGTGGTTGTTTGAAGAAAGTTATCATATTGTTGGCGATTTAGCCGAAACAATTGCGTTAATTATTCCGACAACGAAAGAACATTCTGAAAAAAGCTTAACCCAATATTTACAAGAAATAATTGCCCTAAAAAAAGAAATCGACGAAGAAAAAAAAGCCTATTTGCAAGAAAATTGGTTGGCATTAAATTACTACGAACGCTTCGTTTTTACCAAATTAATTACCGGAAGTTTTAGAATTGGTGTGAGTCAGAAATTAATGACAAGAGCTTTATCAAAAGCAGAAAATGTTGATGAAGATGCTTTGGCTTACAAATTAATGGGAAATTGGGATCCGAATAAAATTACTTTTCAAGAATTAATTTTAGACGAAAAAAGTAGCGATTATTTATCCAAACCGTATCCGTTTTACTTGGCATATCCCATTGAAGGCGAAGTTTCAAATCTTGGAAATCCCGAAGATTGGTCGGTGGAACACAAATGGGACGGAATTCGTTCACAAACCATTATCCGTGAAAACGAAATTTTTGTTTGGTCTAGAGGCGAAGAATTAGTAACCGATAAATATCCAGAATTTCATTCATTTGTTGGAATTATTCCAAACGGAACTGTTATTGATGGGGAGATTCTGGCTTTTCCAAATAATGAAATTGGAACTTTTAACGATTTACAAACCAGAATTGGTCGCAAAACTACTTCTGTTGCTTTATTAAAAAGTAATCCTGTGATTTTAAAAGCCTACGATTTATTGGAATGGGAAGGAAAAGACATTCGCACTTTACCGTTTGAGGAACGAAGAAATTTATTAGAAAAATTATACGAAACGCTCCAAGAGAAAAATCTGCCATTATATTTATCAGAAAGAAAAATATTGAATTCTTGGGATGATATTGCAACTGAAAGATTACGCGCCAGAGAAATGCGAAGCGAAGGATTGATGATAAAACACAAAGATTCGACGTATCAAGTTGGTCGCAAAAAAGGCGATTGGTGGAAATGGAAATTAGAACCATTAGTTATTGACGCTGTTTTGACTTATGCAATGCGTGGAAGCGGAAGAAGAAGTAATTTGTTTACCGATTACACATTCGCGTTGTGGCAAAATAATGAAAAAGGCGAACGAGAATTAGTCACTTTTGCCAAAGCATATTCGGGTTTAACCGATGCTGAATTCAGAAAAGTTGATGATTTTATCAAAAAAAACACGGTCGATAAATTTGGACCCGTTCGAAGTGTGACACCAGAATTGGTTTTTGAAATTGGCTTTGAAGGTATTGCACTTTCCAAACGACATAAAAGTGGCGTTGCAACTCGTTTTCCTAGAATTTTAAGATGGCGAATAGATAAAAAAATTGAAGATGCAAATACGATTGAGGATTTGAAAAGTATGATTGTTTAAAGTATTAAGATTTAAGTATTAAGTATCAAGATTTAAAATTTGCGCAAATCTGTAAAATCCGTTTAATCTGTGGCAAAATAAATGACTGAATGAGCCAAAAAGAATTATTTAAAATTGCCGAAAATTGGTTTCAGAATCAAAATTGGAAACCTTTTCCGTTTCAAAAAGATACGTGGACCGCATTTTTGCAAGGTAAAAACGGTTT
>JBBRCJ010000056.1:0-17008 GCA_038204955.1 Flavobacteriales bacterium | reverse complement strand
CAGTAAACAGCACTTCGAAACAGGTTAAGGAACATTTTGAAGAAGGTAAAAAAGTGATTTTGGCAGGTCGATTAATGAGCTTTCGTGATCAAGGAAAGGCTGGTTTTGCTGAGTTGCAAGATAGTGAAGGAAGAGTTCAATTGTATTTTAATAGAGATTTACTTTGTCGTGACGAAGATAAAACGTTGTACAACCAAGTTTTTAAAAAACTAACCGATTTAGGAGATTTTATTGGTATTGAAGGCGAACTTTTTATGACAAAAGTAGGTGCTCAATGTGTTCAAGTGAATGAATTTAAAATTTTAAGTAAAACGTTGCGTCCTTTGCCAATGCCAAAGACAGACGAAGAAGGGAAAATATACGACGGTTTTAACGACCCTGAATTGCGTTACAGAATGCGTTATGTAGATTTGGTTGTAAACCCGCACGTTAAGGATGTTTTTGTAAAAAGAACCAAATTGTTTACAGCGATGCGAACTTTTTTTAACGATGCAGGATATATGGAAGTTGAAACTCCGATTTTGCAAGCAATTCCAGGAGGTGCTGCTGCAAGACCTTTTATTTCGCACCATAATGCTTTGGATATTCCGCTGTATTTAAGAATTGCCAACGAATTGTATTTAAAACGATTAATTGTAGGTGGTTTTGACGGCGTTTACGAATTTTCTAAAAACTTTCGTAACGAAGGAATGGACAGAACGCACAATCCGGAATTTACCGCAATGGAAATTTATGTAGCCTACAAAGACTACAATTGGATGATGGAATTTACCGAAAACTTGCTAGAATATTGTGCAAATCAGGTAAATGGAACTTCGGAAGCGACTTTTGGCGAGCATAAAGTGAGTTTTAAAGCACCTTACGCACGAGTTACAATGACCGATGCCATTAAGCAATTTACAGGTTACGATATTTCTGGAAAAAGTGAAAGCGAACTTTTTGAAGCAGCAAAAGCAATGGGAATTGACGTGAACGAAACAATGGGTAAAGGAAAATTAATTGACGAAATGTTTGGCGAAAAATGCGAAGGAAACTTTATTCAGCCGACTTTTATTACCGATTATCCGAAAGAAATGTCGCCACTTTGCAAAGAACACAGAACGAATCCGGAACTTACGGAACGTTTTGAACTGATGATTTGCGGGAAAGAAGTTGCCAACGCCTATTCTGAACTAAACGACCCTATTGACCAACGCGAACGTTTTGAAGCCCAAATGGCATTAGCAGAGAAAGGCGACGATGAAGCCAACGGCATTATAGACGAAGATTTTTTACGTGCCTTGGAATATGGAATGCCACCAACTTCTGGTTTAGGAATTGGAATGGATAGATTGATTATGTTTTTAACCAACAACGCCTCGATTCAAGAAGTGCTTTTCTTTCCGCAAATGCGACCAGAGAAAAAACAATTGGAACTAACTGAAGACGAAAAACATATTATTGAAGTTTTAAAAGCAAATATTGGAATTTCGATTGGCGATTTAAAATTAAAAGCCGATTTATCGGGCAAAAAATGGGATGCAGCCAGCAAAGGAATTTCAAAACACGGTTTGATGAAAATTGTGGTGGATGGCGATAGTAAAATTGTGGAGTATTTGGGGAAGTAGTATTTGTTAACCCAATAAAAAAACTTTATTAATATCCTGCAAGGTATTATTTAACCTTGTAGGTATTATTTTTTTTAGCATACCTACAAGGTTAAAAAAATCCTTGCAGGAGTCGAGAAATACATTAATTTAACTTAAATAACCCCCATTTTTTGCATCAAGAAACTAGCACTCCTATTTTTACAAATTCCGTCGCGTAACCTGTAATCAAAATGCAAATCGTTGTTTACAATTTCTACTTCAAAACATTTATTAATCAATTGGTTAGGATAATTATTTGTAGTCAAGCAAACTTCAATATCGTGGGTTGCAATGGCTCCGATGGCATTTTTTTGAATCATTTTTTTTACTACTTCTATTGTTCCGTTTCGTTTATCGTCTGAATTTGTTCCTCGCAAAATTTCGTCTAGCATAACAAAAGAACGTTGATTTTCTAGCGATTGCATAATTTGTTTCAAGCGTTTTATTTCGGCAAAAAAATACGATTCGCTGTCTGCTAAAGAATCTGATAATCGCATTGAAACCAAAATCGGCATTGGATGAACATTGGATTTTGAAGCACAAACAGAAGAACCGATACCTGCCAAAACCATATTGATTCCTAAACTTCGTAAAAAAGTACTTTTACCCGACATATTAGAACCAGTTAAAATCACAAACGATTGAGGTTGAAAAGTAACATCATTACCAATTCTTTTTTTTGGATTTAGCAACGGATGACTTAAATTTTTGAATGAAATTTCAAATTTATCATTTAATTCAGGATATGAAAAGTCGGGATTGTTATAGGATAAGTTCGCCAAACAATTCAACATTTCAAAATCACCAATTACATTAAGCCAAGTTTCTAGTTGCGGAGCATTTTCTTTTTTCCAAGATATTAATTGTTTTAAAATGTGCAAATGAAACAGAAACAATCCGTTAAAAATAATGGTAGCGAATACGTTAAAAAAGATATCCATTTGCGAAAATAATTTTGATAACTTTTTTAAATGCTTACTTGCAGATTGATTTTTGAACTTTAATTTTTGTTGTAATTCAAGTAGTTTTTCAGATTCAAACGATTCATTTTCAATTTTTTGAACAATTAAACTGTATTGGTTTATAATTTTATCGATGTTTTCGGCATCGTTGATTTCGGCTTTAATTCGTTTTAAAAAATTACGAATTATGCTTAAATTAAATAAAAATAAACCAGTTATATAAGTTAAATACGATTGATCTTTAGAAATTAAAAAGGCAAAAACAAGTACAATAATGAATAATGGCGAAACGATAGAAATAATTTCATAATATTTCGGAAACGATTTGGCTTCGCTTCTACTCCATTTTAATAAAGTTTCAAAAACCGATTTAGAGTCTTTCGTAATTTTTGAAATAGCAAGAAAATTTTGTCTCCAATCTAGTTTTTTATTTAATTCTTTAACCGCTTTTTGATTTTTTAAAATATCCTCGTTTGGTAACAAAGTTAAAAGTTGTTTTGCAAGCGTTTTTTTTCCAATAAAAGTGGCTGTTCGGTTTAAGTTTTGAAATAATGAATGATCACCAAAAACATCCAAATCAAAACAGTACAAATGATTATAATCGTTAAATTCTAAACCGTTTTCAAAAGGAATTTTTTCTCGATTCAAATACAAAATTTCATCTTGATTGATTTTAATTAAGGCTGCAATTACTTTTTTAAAATACTTATTTTTATCGTGTTGTTTAATGAAGTAACTGAATGTAACTAAACTAATAACTCCCAAAACAAAATAAATCAACACTGAAGTCTCATAATAGTAATATCCAAAAATTATGGATAGAATTAAAGTTAAAAACCTAAAAAAACTAATTAAATTATATTTTTTTTTAAGTGAATTTGATTCAGTTTTAAATTGAAGTACTCGTTCGTTGTAAATTTCCATTTTGTAAAAATAATTTTCACAAATATAGTTTTATTGTAAATAGCAGCAATTTGAAAAGCAAAGTTTTACGTACTTTTGTAAAAAAAATTAAATGCTTTATTCAGATACAATTTGTGCTACGGCAACTGCTGCTGGAGTTGGTGCCTTAGGAATTATTCGAGTTTCAGGAAACGACGCTATAATTAAAGTAAATGACGTTTTTAAAGGTAAAAATCTTGAAAAAGTGGCTTCGCATTCGGTTCATTATGGAAATATAATCAATTCAGATTCTGAAATTATTGACGAAGTTATGATAGCCGTTTTTCACGCCCCAAAAACATTTACCACTGAAAATTTAGTTGAAATTTCGTGTCACGGTTCACCATTTATACAGCAAAAAATTATTGAATTATTATTACAAAATGGAGTTCGGTTAGCAACAGCAGGCGAATTTACTCAACGTGCATTTCTTGGAGGTCGAATTGACCTGAGTCAAGCCGAAGCCGTTGCCGATTTAATCGCTTCCGAAAATAAGGCTTCACACGAATTGGCAATCAACCAAATGCGAGGCGGATTTTCATCAGAATTAAAAGATTTACGAGAAGAATTGATTAATTGCACGGCTTTGGTCGAATTGGAATTGGACTTTTCGGAAGAAGATGTTGATTTTATAAACAAAGATCATTTGATTGATTTAATTACGAAAATTAACTCAAAAATTGATCCGTTAATTGAATCATTCGCATACGGAAATGCAATAAAAACTGGTGTTCCGGTAGCAATTGTTGGTAAACCAAATGCTGGAAAATCATCGTTGTTAAATGTTTTATTAAATGAAAATAGAGCGATTGTTTCAGCGATTCCTGGAACGACTCGAGATACTATTGAGGAACAAATTGTTATTGACGGTATTGCATTTCGGTTTATTGATACGGCAGGAATTCGGGAAACTAACGATGAAATTGAGTCAATGGGAATTGTGAAAACTTTTGAAAAAGCGAGAGAATCGACCATTGTATTATATCTTTTTGATAAAGAAAATACTACAATGAATGAAGTTATTTCGGATTATAAATCGTTAAAAACAGAAACTAATTCGATTATTATTTGTCCAACAAAAATTGATTTATACGATGGTTTTAATTGGGAAGAATGGATTACTTTTTTAAAAAATAATATTGAATACGAAACTATGATTGGTTTGAGTGCCAAAACGAAAGCCAACATAAGTACTTTAAAACACTCTTTATCAAAACCTTTTTTACAAATAAAAGAAAAAAGAGGAAATAATATTGTGGTAAATCAACGTCATTATAGTGAACTTACCGATACAAAATCAGCATTGGATTGTGCAAAAGAAGGTTTGCAAAACGGACTTTCGGGAGATTTAGTTGCTTTTCACTTGCGAGATGCCATCCGAAGTATTGGAAATATTACTGGTGAAGTTGAAATTGATAGGGATATTTTAGGAACCATTTTTGGGAAATTCTGTATCGGAAAATAAATTTAATTCATTTCAATTTTTAACACTTCAATTTTTTGTTGTAAATGATTTAGTAGTACTTGGTAACGACAAATTTCGACCAAATCGTCATCATCATTAGTAATATCTATCAACTCGTCAAGCATTTCATTGACCTGAATAAAATTATCAGTAGCTTTTGCAATTTTCTTTTCGGCAATAAAATCAATAATTTCTTGAACTTTTATTTTAATATTTTCTAATGACTGATTTTCCATAACTAAAATTTATTTTAAGATATTAAAAAATTGCCTTATTTTAGTATTTAAAATAAGGCAATTTTAAAATTTAAAAAACTATGCTTTTGCTTCTTTTTTAGCCATACAACAACTGCTGCCCTTTTTCTCGTCTTTTGAACATTCTTTTTTTGCAGGTACTTTTTCAGTTTTTGCTACTTCTTTGGTTTTTTGTTTTATTTCCTGAGCATTCATCGAAACGGAAAATAATACTACAAAAGCCAATGTTGAAATTACTTTTTTCATTTTTATACAATTAATTTGTTAAACTTTTTTTTCAGACGAACATAAACTTTCAGTCCGTTTTACAGATGTATTTTTAATAGCAGCATAACCGCCTTTAATGTCAACAACATTATGAAACCCTCTTGATTTTAAAATTGATGCTGCTATTACCGATCGATATCCGCCAGCGCAATGTATAAAAAAAGTTTCGTTTTTAGGGAAATCTGTTAAATGATTGTTCAAAAAATCTAATGGCGCTGATGGCACGTTTTCAATGTGTTCCGTTTCATATTCCCCTGGCTTACGAACATCAAAAACATGACCATTATTATTTATTATATTTACTAATTCGGTGGCAGTAACGGAATTAATTGTAGCTGTTTCAAAACCTGAATCAAACCAATCTTGAAAACCGTTTTCTAAATAACCTATAACATTATCATAACCCACTCTTGCTAAACGAGTTATAGCTTCTTCTTCTCTTCCAGATGGTGTAATTAATAAAATGGGGTGTTTGTTATCTAAAATTAAAGCGCCAACCCAAGGTGCAAATCCACCGTCGATACCTATAAAAATGGAATTAGGAATATGAGATTTTGAAAAATCATCTTGATGACGAACGTCTAAAATTAAGGCGTTAGTTTCATTTGCTATGTATTCAAATGCTTTAGCATCCAATGATTTAGCCATTTTAATCAACGCTTCTACATCTTCGTAACCTTCTTTATTTAATTTAACATTTGCTGGAAAATACGCTGGCGGAGGCAACAAACCCTCAGTAACTTCGGAAATAAATTCCGATTTAGTCATATCACTTCTTAAAGCATAATTAGCCAATTTTTGATTTCCAATAGTCCCTATTGTTTCTTTACTTAAATTTTTTCCGCAAGCACTTCCTGCGCCGTGTGCTGGATAAACAATAACGTTGTCGTTTAGAGTCATTATTTTATTTCGCAAACTGTCAAATAAAATTCCAGCTAAATCTTCTTGAGTCATTTCGGCAGCTTTTTGAGCCAAATCGGGACGTCCAACATCTCCTAAAAATAAGGTATCACCACTAAATAGTGCATGATCATTTCCGCTTTCATCCTTTAACAAGTAACAAGTACTTTCCATAGTGTGTCCTGGAGTATGAAGAGCCGTAATAGTTATATTTCCCAACTTAAAAACTTCATTGTCTTTGGCTATATGACAGACAAAATTTGGATTTGCATTGGGTCCAAAAACTATTGGAGCAGCTGTTTTTTCGGATAATGTAACGTGACCTGAAACAAAATCGGCGTGAAAATGAGTTTCAAAAATGTATTTTATTGTGGCGTTGTCGTTCTGTGCTTTTTGAATATAATTTTGCACTTCACGTAAAGGATCAATTATTGCAACTTCGCCATTACTTTCAATATAATAGGCTCCTTGCGACAAGCAACCAGTATAAATTTGTTCTATTTTCATATTGGCAAAATTATAAAAAAAATAGTTGAATAAATTGATTTATGAATAATTTAGGATAATAAGACTTGTTTAAAATAATAAAACCATTTATCAAAAATTTAATACGGCGCAACTCCACTTTTACTTTTCGCTATATGCATTTTTGTGCAACACAATTTCCAATAAATAACTCAATTATTGCACAAAGCGTGAATTTTAATATAATCACACATTCAATATTTTGATAACGCAAAAGATACTCATAATAGTTGATTTGCTGTTAAGAAAAGTAAAGTTACAAAAGTCGTTTCTAATAGTGCTTTAATAATGAACATATATAGTAAAGTAATTAAAAGTAGCCATCAATACTAACAAAAGGTTTAATTTAATTAAATAATAAACTTTAAAAATATCAAAAAAACATAATAATCTGGTTGACATGAATTATTTAATAAGATTTTTTTCATAAATTTCAATATATTTTTCAACAGAAAATTTTGCAGCTAATTGACCCATTAATTCTAATGGAATTTCATTAAATTTCTTGAAACGTACACAACCTTTTCCCATATCTAACTTATTTTTAGTATGTTTTGGATATTCAGAGACAAACCAATCGACTACCCTTTTATCAAAATAAAGAGCTAAGCAATGCACTGAAATACAATTTTTTTGATTTGCAATACAGATGTAAGTTAATGGCAATTTTGTGTCGCAATGATATCCTTTTGGATAAATAGAATGGGGCACAACGTGACCTATCATTTTGTAGGCGATTGCTTCTTGAAAACCGATAGACAGGTTTTTAATAATTACATTTCGCAAGTTTTCAAAAGCAGTTTTTCTATCATCTGGAAGATTATTCAAGTATTCCTCAATATTTTCTTGCATAAATTTTGATTTTTGTAAATATAAAATATTTTTTTAATAGATTTACATTTTAGAAATTTAGAATGTATGTCAAAGAATAAACTACGAGTTGACAAAACCTGCTTAAATTGTAGATACGTTGTTGAAAATCGCTTTTGCCCCAATTGTGGTCAAGAAAATATTGATACAAGAAAGTCATTTCATCATTTATTTATTCATTTTTTTGAAGATTTAACGCATTATGAAAATGCTTTTTGGCGTACTATTAAAAATTTAATTTTACATCCAGCAGCATTAACTAAAGAGTATTTGTCGGGCAAACGAATGTCTTATTTAGCTCCTGTCCGATTGTATATTTTTATAAGTTTTGTTACTTTTTTTATGTTTTCGATTTTTTCAAGTGGAAAAACTGAAAGATATATTGAAAAACAAAGAGAGAAATCTGAAAAAATGAAAGATTCATTAAATGCCAAAAACGACACTGTTTATAAAGAGCAACTTGAATTAATTAAATTGGTAAAATCGGGAATGATTAAAAAACAGTCTGCTGATTCAATACAAAAATTTATAGTTGAAGCAAAACAAAAAGAAATTAATACCGAAAATGAAGATGGTTTTATGACTTTTGAAAATTCATATACAAATGTAGCTCAATTAGATTCTATTCAAAAAACTGCAAAACCAGATGAAAAACGAAATGCTTTACTGTTTTGGCTTGAACGTAAAATTCAAGTAATCAAAGACAAATACAAGGGAAGAAACGATGAATTAAAAGAAAAATTTATCGAAACAGTAATACATAATATCCCAAAAGCTTTATTTTTATACATGCCAATATTTGCATTTTTATTGTGGTTATTTCATAATAAAAGAAAATGGTATTATTTTGATCACGGCATTTTTACCTTGCATTATTTTTCATTTTTATTGCTTCAAGTTCTAATTATTTATTTAGTAGGTCACTTTTTATCCTTGTTGAAATCGCCTATATTTGAAATCATTTCTAACGGATTGACTTTTTTAAGCACAATTTGGATGATTTATTATTTTTTTCCAGCGCATCATCGCTTTTATGGTGGTAAAAGACGAACAAGTGTTTTTTTAGGAAGTATGTTGTTTTTTCTAAATATAATTTTTATGTTACTTTTTTTAACCGCATTTATTACTTATTCTCTAATATCTATTTCATAAAATGACAAAAAAAATCTCAATTACACTGTTAAGCTTGGCAATTCTTGGATGTTCCGCCCCAAAAAAAGTTTTAAATTCGACTACTGTTGCTTCAACTAAAACTACTTACAAGCAAATAAATTATATTAATTCTATAACTGCTGATGATTTAAAAACGTACTTAACCATAATCGCATCCGACGAAATGCAAGGCCGAGACACTGGTAGTGAAGGCCAAAAAAAAGCAGGACGGTATATGATTTCAGAATATCAGAAAAATGATATTCCGTTTCCTAAAGGGGCAACCGATTATTATCAACACATTCCAGCCAAATATTTGAATGCACAGTACGATGAAAAGTTACCTGATTCAGAAAATATTTGGGCTTTTATTGAAGGATCTGAAAAACCAGAAGAAATAGTAGTAGTTTCGGCACATTATGACCATATTGGTGTTAAAAATGGTGATGTTTACAATGGTGCCGACGATGATGGATCGGGAACAGTGGCACTTTTAGAAATTGCTAAAGCCTTCAAAAAAGCAAAAAGTGAAGGTCACGGACCAAAACGTTCCATTTTAATTTTACACGTTACCGGTGAAGAACATGGCTTGCACGGTTCGCGATATTATTCTGAAAATCCCCTGTTTCCATTAAAAAATACGGTTGCAGATGTTAATATAGATATGATTGGTCGTCGAGATGATTTACACAAAGACTCCAACAATTACATTTATTTAATAGGGTCGGATTATTTATCAACTGATTTATTCAAAATTTGTGAAAGTGAGAATAAAAAATTTATAAATTTAAAATTAGACTATAAATTTAACGACCGAAAAGACCCCAATCGTTTTTATTACCGTTCAGATCATTATAATTTTGCTAAAAATGGTATTCCAGTTGTATTTTTATTTAATGGAGTTCATGCTGATTATCATCAAAAAACAGACGAAGTGGATAAAATTGAATTTGACGCATTGGCAAAACGGGCACAATTAGGATTTGTAATTGCTTGGGAATTGGCTAATAGAGATGAAAAAATAAAAGTTGATAGAGATGGGAAATAATTAAAACTTATCTTTAAATTCATTAAGTAATTTTTCAGAAAAAAATAACGAAGTATACGAGTCAAACTCTGCTTTGTTATTTTTTTCTAAATCGGCAAGTTTATCTAAATATAATTTTAATTGCTCTTTAGTCAATAAATTTCGATAATCTAGTTCTTGCTGGATCAAAATTTTTATAAATAAAGCGGTATCCGATTCTTGTTCGGTTTTATTCATGTGAACATAAAGCGGTAAAATTTCTTGGTACTGATTGATAAACAATTGTTTGAATTTGGGATTTTGCTCTTCCGTGTATTTTACAATTCCAAATGTAATTTTACCTTTAGTTTGCCAAAAAAATGTTTCTCCTTCAACACCTTTATTCAAGCAATTTTGAATCATTGCCACTTTATATTTTATGGCAGTATCAATTTGTGAAAACGATAAAAATGGAATTAAAAATAAAAAAAGCAGCTTTTTCATTTTCCAAAAGTAATAAAAATAGTTTAATACCAATTATGCATACAAAACAGTTTTATTTTTTTCAAACCATTAAGAAGTTAAGTTTCATTAAGACTTAATTTTTCTTAATTCCTTAATGGTTTAAAATTTTGATTTTTTATTAGTGCATACTAACTTATACTAATAATAGGTATAAAACCAAAAAAAGTCCTGATTTTCATCAAGACTTTATATTTTTGGGTGAAAGACGGGGCTCGAACCCGCGACCCTCGGTACCACAAACCGATGCTCTAACCAACTGAGCTACAATCACCATTTATAATCAGGGTGCAAATATAACATTAAAGTTTATTTTAGCAAACAGAAAAATGAAAAATTATTTTAAAATTATTTTAAATCACTTAAACTATTGACTGCCAAATACCTTTCAACCGTAAAACCTTCGGCATAATTGCTAGCTATTAATCGACCTAAATCTTGAGCACGGTATTTTACGCTATCTAAAAAGTTTTTTGAAGTTATTGGGGTTTCTTTTTCGGTTGATTTTGGGTTGTAAAACTGTGAACTGTACGCCAAAATAGATTCCATTTTTACATCAATAAAATCAGAAATATCAACTACAAAATGAGGTTCAATATTTTTCCATTGTATATAATGATAAACTACTTTAGGCCGCCACGGATTTTGATATTCGCCATTTAATTGAGTTTCAACTTTTACTAATCCTGACAAAAAACAAGCGTCGGAGACTAATTTACTTCCTTTTCCGTGGTCAATATGGCGGTCGTCAATAGCATTGCACAAAATAATTTCTGGTTGGTATTTCCGAATCATTTCGATAACTTTTAATTGATTTGCTTCATTATTTTCAAAAAACCCATCACGCATATCTAAATTTTCTCGAATTGAAACTCTTAAAATTTTTGAGGCGTTTGCCGATTCTGAATTTCGTATTTCAACTGAACCACGTGAACCCAATTCGCCTCGTGTTAAATCAATAATTCCTACTTTTTTGCCCAACGAAATTTCTTTGGCAATTGTGCCGCCACAACCTAATTCTACATCGTCCGGATGGGCACCAAAGGCTAATATATCTAGTTTCATTTGTTTTTTTTAGATTTTAAGGTTTAAAAACTAAGTTTCTATTTAATCCAAAATAGATAACATTGTTTGCATTTTATTTTGGGTTTCAAAAAACTCATTTTCAGGAATACTTTCATTAGTAACACCGCAACCCACATAAATAAAAGCTGTTTTATTTTCAATTTTAGAACATCGTAAATTTACAAATAAATCAGAAGTATTGGGTTTAAAAGTCAAAAAATCCTTTTTCCATTCGCCTACAAAACCTGAATAGAACTCGCGATTGTAGCGTTCATTATTTAAAATGAATTTTTTGGAAGCTTCTTTAGGAAAACCACAAACAGCTGGCGTTGGATGCAATAAATTTGTAATTGCAACAATTGATTTCTCATTTGAAATTTCAGCTTCAATATCTGATTTTAAATGTACTAAATTTCCAGCTTTAAAAGTGTAAGGTTTGGAAATTATAATTTGATTAGAAACTTTATTTAAAGTTTTTTTTATAAAATTGGTGACAATTAGCTGTTCTTTTTGTTCCTTTTGTTGCCAAATTGCAGGTTTTTTTTCATTAAAAACTTGGGTTCCAGCTAGTGATACCGTTTTTATTAAGCTTTCATCAATTTTTACTAATTGTTCGGGCGTTGCTCCTACCCACAAGCCAATTTTAGGATGATAAAAGCAGTAATTAAAAGCATTCGGATAATTGAAAAGTGATTTTTGAAAAACAATTTCAAAGTCGAAATCAACTACTTCAACTTCAATTTTACGCGAAAGAACTACTTTTTCAAACTTTTCTTGTTTTATAGATTCAATTCCCTCAGAAACTAGTTTTTCAAAACTATTTTTTTCGTTTAAATCAATTTCATGGTTATTTTTTTTAGTAACATAAAAATTAGTTCTTGCCTTATTTTCAAAATAAATATCCGATTGATTTTCAGGAATAAGGTATCTTTTTAAATTGTCGAACGAAACAAAAGCAAAGCCACAATCATCCTGATTATCAATTATACAAAGAGTATTGTTTTTTTGAAAAAGCGCAATAATTTTATCAGAATTGGGTTTACAATACACTACAAAAGGCAATTTTTTCTCAAAATGACTTCGTACTTTAATGAATATTTCGCTCATCGTCCTTTACTTGGTAAAATCATATTAGTTAATTTACACAATGAAATTAAACGGTCGTTTTCATCCACAATGCGAATTTCCCACAAGTGTATGCTTCGCCCTTGATGAATAATTTTGGCGGTTGCAAACACAATTCCTTCTTTTTTACTACGTAAATGGTTTGCCGAAATCTCAATACCTCGAACTTCTTGCTTTTGGGGATTGATGAACATTAAAGATGCGGCACTACCAACACTTTCGGCCAATGCCACTGTAGCGCCACCATGAAGCAAACCCATTGGTTGATGTACTCTATAATTAACAGGCATTTTGGCAGTTAAAAAATCTTCGCCGGCATCAATATATTCAATGTCTAAAGTTTCCATTAAAGTGTTTTTACACCAATCATTACACAGTTGGAGTATTTTATCTTTCTCGAATTGCATTTTTTTATTTTTAAAGTACAAATTTAGATAATATTCTTTCATTTTCTGTAACTTGAAAATCATTTTTAATAGCAAACACATAAAATAAAAAACTACATTTTTCGTTTTCTAAATTATTACTATATTTACAGAAAATTGTTTTTAAAATGAATAAATCTTTATTGATTCTTTTTTTGCTAACCGTGTTAACATTAGTCTCGTGTCGAAAAGATTTTTCGTTTGAGCAAAGTTCGGGCGGATTGGAATTTTCAAAAAAAACCGTTTATTTAGATACTGTTTTTACTAATATCGGTTCAAGTACCTATCGTTTAAAGGTTTATAACCGAAGTGATAAAGATATTTCCATTCCAGCAATTCAACTTCAAAAAGGGCTTTCGTCAAAATACCGAATTATGGTTGATGGCATTTCGGGCAATGGAAAAATTTTTAATAATGTAGAACTTTTGGCACAAGATAGTTTGTATATTTTTATAGAAACAACTACTTCAATTGCCGATGCAAACCCAACCGATTTTTTATATACTGATAAAATTGAATTTTTAAATACTTCTGGTACAGCACAATCGGTTGATTTAGTTACCCTTATTAAAGATGCTTATTTTATATTTCCAAAACGCAACAATTTGAATCAATATGAAACTATAAATTTAGGTTTGGATGCTGATCTATTGCCCATAACTCCAATTGGAAGTAATTTAATAGTAAACGACCCCGTAAATGGTGACGAATTACACTGGACCAATACAAAACCATATGTGATTTATGGTTATGCACTAGTTCCAGATACCAAAACATTAATTGTTGATGCTGGATCACGAATTTATTTTCACGCAAATTCTGGTTTAATTGTAGCTAAAAATGCAAACATTCAAATTAACGGAACCAGTCCGCCTGCAGCAACGCCCGAAAGTTTAGTTAACGAAGTTACTTTTGAAGGTGACCGATTAGAACCTGCTTTTGAAGATGTGCCAGGACAATGGGGTACTATAGTAAATTATTCTCAAAACAACGGTAATTTAATAAATCATCTTACTTTAAAAAATGCAACCGTTGGAATTATAAATCAACAACGCCTTTATTCATCTAATGCAGCCGATGTTTACACACCAAAAATGACAGTCAATAATTCAAAATTTTTAAACTGTTCTAATATTGGAATATTAAATCGTGGAGCGCAAGTTGACGGAAAAAACTTAGTAGTTAACTATTGTGGCGAAGTAGGTTTAGCTTGTACTTTAGGCGGAAGTTACGATTTTACACAGTGTACTTTTAACAACAATTTTAATAACACCAAACAACTTTCGGTTTTATTGAATGATTATTTAGATGTTTCCACCACTCGATATTTAAAAAACCTAACGCAAGCTAATTTTACAAATTGTATTATTTATGGTTCTAATAGAGTTGAAGTTTTGTTTGATAAAGTTTCAACGACCAACCTATTTAATTATAATTTTAATAAATGCTTAATTAAATTTGATGATTCTGGAAACAATGCTTTGGCAAGTAATGCAATGTATGATGGCATTAGAAATGCAACATTGAACATTAGAAATCAAAATCCGAAATTTAAAAATGTTGCCAAAAATCAACTGAATATTTTGACGGGCTCTCCAGCAATAAATACAGGTGCAAATTTAACTCCAAATTTCAATGATATTTTAAATAAAGTTCGACCTACGCCGCCAAATACTAATCCAGATATAGGTGCTTATCAGTTTTAAAAATTAAAAAAGGGAAAAATTATTAAAATTTTTCCCTTTCTTTTACAATGTTTTTTTATTATTCCTCTGTACCAACTAATTTAGCGGCACTTCGATAAGTATAAGTTCCAAAAATGTGACGTCTTGCAAAACGACCTGGTGATTCTGCATTGACCATTTTTACATAAATAGGTCTTGGCACACCAAAATATTCAAATTTTGCACCATCTTGAAATTCTACATATAAAACAGTATCTTCAAAACGATAATCAGAAATTATTCCTGTTGATGTGGTTTTTTCGTACTCAACTTTATCTTTCAATTGCGTTTCAGGAGCAATACTAACTAAAAAGTGGTATCCTGCAATAATGGTTTTACTTTTTTCCTCAGCCTTTGCTCTTTCAGCATCATCTTGAATAGTATCCGGATGAATGTCTTTCATAAAGTTGCGGTAGGTAGTTTTTAACTCTTTTAAAGTAGTTTGCTTTGTTGACTTGTACAAAGTACGGTATTCAATAATTTTTTTTGTGCTCATAGTTTTAATTTCCTTATTTTAAACCTTTAAAAATCATTTACTTAAATAAAAGTATGTTTTTAAATTTTGTGCAAAAGTACTTTACTTTTTTCGTTTACACAAATTAATTTTTGCTCTTTAAGAAAACAATAATTTTATCAAATAAAACGTAACTTTTTTATTAGAATAATTAACTATATTCAATCAATTGATTTTTAATCTATTAAATAAAAATAAAAAGTTTTTACAATTTAACTTGTCAATATCAATTTTGGTTGTATATTTGCACTCGAAACAGCGCGGGATAGAGCAGTAGGCAGCTCGTCGGGCTCATAACCCGAAGGTCACAGGTTCGAGTCCTGTTCCCGCTACAAAGGAAATCCGTAACAAACTTAATTTTAAGTAGTTACGGATTTTTAATTTTTACATTTGTATTATTTATGTATTGTTAGGAATTTTATTCAATAAAAACATAACTATTTATTTACTTTAAAATAGAGCCAATAGCAAATTTTTCATTGTTCTTGTTGTAAAACTCTAATTTATTATCCTTTGTTAAAATAAAATATTCACCGTTAAAACTATCATTTGAATATTCTAGTTTTATTCCAGTTGCAATTTCACTTCTTTTCATTTCATTAATTGCAGAAACATTATCTTTTGAAATGCTTTTTATAAATACTTTATTGTTTTTCTCATATACAGTATAAGATGATGAACTTAATTCTTCCTCGTAAAAGTTACCAATAACTTTACCATCAACTTTACCAGTATTATTTTTCACTATCTTTTCTTCTGCTGATGTTGAACCATTTATTGTAATTTCTAACTCGGGGTCAAAATGGCTTGTTGCCCAATAAACGTGAGCATCTTCTGTGCTTTTAAGCGAATAAAAAATATAAAAACGTCTTTGTTTTTCTTTTGAATTAAATAATTCTTCGGCTAATGTTGCAATTTGCCCTTCTGTAACTTTTTGGTTTAATTCAACGTACAACTGATTTTTTTCTGTGGCAACATTACTTTCGTCTTTAGTTATTATGTAAGTAAAATCTTTTGGTAATTCTTCTTTTGTATATTTTCCGATTGTTGGGCTACTTCCAAAACAAGATTTAAAAATTAAAAATGCACCGAACAATAATATTGCTATTGTAATTATTGCTTTCTTTTTGTTAACTGGTGGTTTTGTGTTTGGATTGTAAGGATTTGTTTTGTCGAATTTTTCCATTCTATTTTTAATTATTTATTCCCAAACGTCCCTAAACAGTAGTTAGTTTAAATAATCAGCGTGGGACATTTCTTATCTGCAAGCAACGTCCGACCAATAACGCATACACAAAATAAGAAAGCCCACGCCTTTGCGTGTGCAATTCTTATTCCTAGTGTATTATTAAATTTGGTCGATTTTGCTTACTGGAATAAGTACGCCGATATGTTTGATTCAATTTTTATTTCATATCACAAATGTAAAGGAATTTTTATTTACTACATAAAAAGATTAATCCAATAACTTCTTTAAAACAATTTAGTTACTGTAAGCCTATTTTTGACCATTCGCAATATGTTACGCACTGCCTTTTTCATTCACTTTACATACATTTAAAATAGTGTTATATTTTTGTTTCTATTTGTTATATTGTTTTTTTTATTTTGTTATAAATAACACGTCAAAAGTTTATATATTTACAGCAAATGCAGATTAAT
>JBBRCJ010000055.1:0-17405 GCA_038204955.1 Flavobacteriales bacterium | reverse complement strand
ATAATCGGGTCTGACACCTTTCCACAGTGGCGCAATTATTTTATAAGTCTCTTCAAATTCATAGCGATAGTATTTTGAAGAATTCATTGGGTCAAAAGCCTTAATTGTCATTTCTACGCCAACTTTACCGTCGCTACGATTAACCACTTCTGGTGTTAAGGTTTGTATTGGATTTTCTGTTGTTAATGTTTCATTGTTTGATGAATACTTTTTACCATCACTAGTTGTTATTTTTAATTGATATGTTCTTTCTGGCACAGCCTTAAAAGGAATATTTGAGAGGTATCTACCTCCTATTTCGGAAAATGAATAATCAGTTCCCTGATTGTCTTTTACTAAAACTATAGCTCCTGTTACTAGTGTTGGTGCATTTTGTTCCAGCTTAAAAGTCCGTGTAAGTTTTACTTCTTGTTGTTTTAATTCGTTGGTTATTGTCGCTTCAACTACTAAAAAATCTTCAAAAGTATTGGTTTGCAAAGCATAGGGTTCAACACAGCTTGAAAGTGTAAGTAAAAGTCCGGTTGCAAGTAACTTTTTAATTAACTTTTTCATATCTTAAAATTTAAAGTTATAAGTAATTGTAGGTATTGGAACTGCAAAAATAGATGTTTTATAAGCTTTAATTTGACCTGAATCGGTAACAAAATAAATAGCATAGGGATTATTAATTCCTAAAACATTATATATCGAAAAATTCCAAAAACTGTGTGCTAATTTCTTTATTTTGTGATTTCCCTCTACGTTAACACCAATATCCAAACGATAATAATCTGGAATTCTAAATTTATTTCTATCGCTGTACAAAGTATATTGTACATTTCCTAAATTAAATGCTCCTATGGGATAAGTTATTGGTCGACCAGTTTGATATACAAAATTTGCAGAGACACTGTATCGCTTAGTGAATTTATAGTTAACTACAACACTAACGTCGTGAGGTTTGTCAAAATTTGAAGGAAAATAATTACCTCCGTTAATTTTTTCATCGTTAAACTTACTATCCAATTTTACCAAAGTTCGTGAATACGTATAACCTATCCAACCATTTAAACGTCCATCATCTTTTTTCAATAAAACTTCAATTCCATACGCTTTTCCTTCACCCTGTAAAAGTTGAGTTTCTATATTTTGAGCTAAATTTAATTGAGCTCCTACTTTATAATCTAAAAAATTATTCATGGTTTTATAATAACCTTCAACACTAAGTTCTAAGTCATATTTATTAAAGTTTTTAAAAAATCCCAATGAAAACTGTTGTGCATTTTGTGGTTTGGTATTAATGTCAGATAATTTCCAAGTATCAGTTGGCGATTGTGTAGTGTTGCTTGAAAGCAAATGAATGTATTGATATGTTCTATCATAACTTGCTTTAACTGAAAAATCATCTGTTAAAAAATATCGAGCAGAAATTCGAGGTTCAAAACCTGAATAAGTTTTAAAAATTTCATTGTTTCCAAATGTTTTGGTTTCTACTACAGTTCCTGAATTTAATGGAACTCCATCTTGATATATTTTTTGATTGGAAGCCCCTAAACCATTAAAAACAGAATAACGAAGTCCAAAATCAAATAAAAGTTTGTCGGTTACATTAAAATTATCAGAAATAAAAAAGGCCGATTCTAAACCTTTTTGCCCCTCTAAAGTTATTGGTATTAAAGTAGAAGCAGTATTTTTTGGGTTTAAATAGCCAGGATTTACTTTGTACAATTTGCTAGAAATCCCATAGGTAAACTTATGTTTTGAGCTAAATAAATAATTCATTTTAAAAATTCCTTGCGTTTCGTTGATATTAAATCCGAAATCAAATGAATTTATTCGCCCGTTATCAAAATCAATATTATACTCGTACTGACTGTTAGTAAATTGAATTGCTGCTTTATTTTTTGGGCTAAAGGTGTGCTCGTATTTTAATGAAATTGCCGAATTACTATATTTAATTAACGAATCTGAAGATATTTTAAAAGCATCTTTACTGTAATAAAATGTTGTTTCAAGATTATTAGAGGGATTAAATTTATGATTGTATTTTGCTATTAAATCAAAAAAAGAAGCTTCACTGTTTTGAATTCGAGGTTGCTTCAAACTTCTTAAAATCCAACCAGAATAAGTACCTCTCCCCCCGATTAACAAACTCGATTTTCCTTTTATTATTGGAGTGCTAATTGCTATATTACTAGTAACTGGACCAATTCCAGCTTCACCTTTAAATTTATCTATATCTCCGTTTTTAGTTGTAATATCAAATACAGATGATAATCGACCACCAAATTCTGATGGGATACTACCTTTGTAAACCGTCGCTTTTTTAGTAGTAAACGGATTTACTGCCGAAAAAAACCCAAAAAAATGCGCTGGATTATAAATTAAAGCATTGTCCAACAAAATCAAATTTTGATCTTCTTTCCCTCCACGAACATTATACCCTGCGGAACCTTCGCCAACAGTTTTTATTCCAGGCAACGCCGCTGCTACTCTAAAAATATCACGTTCTCCCATAACAAGTGGAATGTTTTTTATGCCTTCAATATCAATTGATGTAATACCCGAAACAGCACTTCTTATTCGTTCGTTCTTTTTTGCTTTTAAAACTACTTCATCCAATAAATTTATTTTTTCATCAATTAAAATATTTAAATTTCCATCGTTAAATAAAACTACTTTTTTTAATGATTTTTTATAATTAATTGAATTTACTTCAACATAATTGGCACCCGACGGAATTTCAAAACTATAAAAACCTTGTTGGTTGCTAACTGTACTTGTTTTTGAATTTCTAATCTTTACAGTAACATTGGCAATCGATTCTCCTGTTTTTGAATCTTTAATGTAACCAGATAAAACGAACCTATTTTTTTTTGAGTTTAAAGTTTCTTTTCCAATAAAAGTAGAAATCTCTTTTTGACTTTTTTCAGCAGTTTCTTCTGCATCATGAAATAAAACAGGGCTTTCAACAATAGCATCTGTTTTAATTGCTTCAACAGGGTTTGTTTTTCCAAAATAATTTTCAGGCAACTTGTCGTAAATAACGCTGTTTTTGGTTAAAATAATGTTGTTTTCGGTAATGTAAAAATTAAAATCTGTTTTTTCAAAAATAGCTCTTAAAACTTCAGGTAAAGTGGCTTCACTAACTGTTGCATTTATTAAAATTACACTTTCAGTAAACCAATCCAAATCATAAAAAAAATGATAACTTGAAGTTATTTCAACTTCATCGACAGCAATTTTTAAATTGGTGTTTTTAAAGTCGAATGCATATTTTTTTACTTCTTGAGAAAAACTACAAAAAAATATTTGTAACAATAAAAGACTATAAATAATTTTCTTCATTAGGCTTTTACTATTTAATTGTGCTGTTAAGGGTTTGAAACAAAATTTTAAAAAATGCTTTTTTATTAGAGCTTTCTAATCTGTAATTATCTGCGTAAAAGTCAGAAATAATTTTTTTTTGATTTGGAAATAATTTTGAAATGCTTTTTTCGGAATTAATTTTATAGAATAAATTATTTTTTAAAACTATAAAATTTATTGTTGTCAGATAGTAATCATACAATGTTAAATCAACAATTAAATCAGATTTTGATTTTTTTAATTTTGAAAATAAGGTAAAATCATTTACTTTAAATACTTCTTCATAAAAACCATCATCAAACCCTTTCGGCATAGGTTTTTTAAAACTTAAATTTATGAATTTTGTTGAGTTTAATTCAAAAAATGCTGTTTTTATATTTGCCAAGTAAATACCTCTTCTGTCTAAATTCCCGTTAGGTTTAATGATTACTAAACCTTTGTAAACATCATAATTTAAAACAACATCAAAATAGTTTTGATTATCAAAATTAATCATTCCTTTAGTAAATAACTCGTCCAAATAAAAACGGTGATTATCCTTTTGAGTTTTATCTGTATTTACAAATAAAATACCATTATTTAAATCTAAATTACTTTTTCCAATAGCTTCATCGAACCAATTATATAAAGCTACATTTGAATTTTGGCTGTACAATTGGTAATAATTAGAAGATAGCAGCACTACAAAAAATAAAGTTCTTAGTGATTTGGGCATTAAATAGTTATTTAAGTATTTAATTTTTACTTAATGATACAAAATTTTATTATTTACAAATATATGTAATTACTCAAACCTACCCTTGTATTTTTTAAATAAAGTGTTCATTAAAATTAAAACTACACCAACGCCAAGTAATACTAATGCTCGAACTAAAAAGTCAGCATTTGAAAGATCGAAAAACATCAATCGCACTACACAAATTGCCACAAAAGAAAGTGAAACATAGCGGAAGTATTTTTCTTTTAATGCCAAACTTAAAATTAGTAGTCCTAACGATTCTAAAATCCAAAAAAGAGTTAAAACACCTTTATCGAATGTTAAATATAAAAAGCAAGCAATACTAATTGTTGCTGGATAAACCAAAATACTGTTTTTGTATTTGCTGTCTTCCAGCCATTTATATGCCAAATAAATATAAATTCCTAACAAAGTAAAAATTAATAAATATACGGCTAAGTATTTCGATTCGTACAAGTTAAAACTTAAAAAGCCCAAATGAATATTGGCTAATAAATAATAAACAATACTAATATATTTGTTTTTTGTAATTTGTTTGTGATAAAAATAAATATTTAAAATTGCCATAAACGCCCAATATACTGGCAACCATTTATGAGGCAATTGTGAAAACATAATCACCGATAGCCAAGCATTTAAAACAATTTGATAATCGTAACGAGTACGGTTTTCTGGTCGGTTTTTATTAATTAAAAAGGCCAAAAACATTCCTATTACTACACTTGAAAGTTGTAGAACCCAATCTAAAATTGTGAAGTTATTTATTTTAAAGAAACTAAAAAACAACGAAAGACTTATCGAAATTGTGCTTAAAATAGAAATTGTAGTATATTTTATATCTATTTTTTCTTTAAAAATTAAATAATAATTCAACAATGCCAAACTCATTATAATAACGGACAAGTAAACCAATTGCACTTGAATAAAAAGTAAAAATACAATCCAAAAATTCAATAAATAAGTGCCGTAAAGCGAAAAATTTTTACTTTTTTCCGACGAATCTTTTTGAGTTAAATAACAATAAAATGTACCCAAAACTATACTAACAATTTGGGTGCTATATAAACTTATCTTAGATAGTGTATTAAATTCTGCGAATGATAATCCGATTGAAAACAACGATGAAAAGAGTAATAATAAAAAGGAATAATTTTGATAACGCTTAAATTCAATAAATTTTTGAAAACCAATAAATGTTATAACCGAAAACAAAGTCAATATAGCTGTATTGTATTTTAATTTATAAGTTTCAAAACAAAAAACCAAAATGGTAAATAATATGAATTCAGAATTTAGTAAGTGAAAATTAGCCCAAGGTTTTGTATCATCGGTTGCTTTATTCTTTAATCTATTGGCAAACAAAACATACGATTCTATAATTACAATTCCAAGGCAAGTTAAACCTATTTGTAAAGGCGCAAAATGGTCCGATTTAACTAATAAAGTCAAACTTCCCAAAGCAAGTAAAATGTAATAAAAAATATAAAGGGCATATTGATTTTGGCTAGAAAGTAGTTTATTTTTAAAGTTAAACCAAAGAAATTCGTGGTTTAAAAGTGCAATCATAAACAAACTTAAAATTTGAATTTCATTGTTGCTAATGTATTTGAATGAAAGTACTATTAAAATTATGTTTGTCCCTAAAATTGCTAAAAATCTTACTAAAAAATCGTTTTCAAAGAACTCTTTAAGCTTCCAATTGTAAGCAAAAGTGCCTAAAACTAATATTCCAAAAACCAAATCAGTGCCAGATTTATTGGTTGATACAAGGACAATACTTCCGAAAATAATGACCAAAACCAAAAATAGAATCCGACCCAAATCAAATAAATTGTTGTTGAATTTTTGCTTTAAAAATGACCAGAGCAAAGCAAATCCTATCAATGAATAAAAATATGAATTGTCACCAAAATTTTTGTTCCAGAGCACAATAGCAAATACAGAAAAAACGATTGCAATCAATCCGTTAAGGCTATACTTTTTATTTAAATAAAAGGAGTCTATTTCGTTTGGAATTTGTTTTAAAAGATTGTAAATTACAAATGAAACTCCAATTATGCTTAAAATTATTGTTGTAGTAACAGCATTAGAAATTTGATTAGTATCTATTAAACTTATACTTTCAAGAGCTACAAATCCGATTAAAAAAACTGCTAGAACGTGATTGATTACCAAAAATATTTTGTGTAATAAAACTTCTTTTTCTTTGTAAACTATAAACATACTTAAAAGTGTTATGGTATATAAAGCACAAAAAATTACATCCAAACCAACTTTCCAATCATTTAACAAAATTATACTCAAAAAGAGCATTATAAATGAAACAATCCCATCTAAATGGTACAACCAAATAATTTTTTTCTTGCGTGCTTGTAATGCCAAGAAAAAGCAAATTATCGATCCCGACATTATGATAAAGGTTTTTAAATGATTTCCAGTCGAATGCATTAACAATCCTGAAGCAAATAAAATCCAGTTCGATAAGTGGGTTATGAATGCCGATTTTTCAAATTTTGTATTTTTATAAACACTTCGATATTGCATGGTTAAACAACTTGCAAAAACTAATAAAATACCTAGAATAGCAAAAATATTTTCTGATTTTGACAAACTAATTGTACCCGAATTGAACCAAATATCGAATACTAAAAATGATACGATTACTGTTAATAAATGGTATTCCCATTTTTCTTTGTACGATAAAACAATTCCAGCTGTTGCGGTTAAAGATGCTAATATAAATGTGAGTAACATCTTATCGGGTACAACGCATAAAATGAGCATACTTAACACCACGTGAAGCGATAAAAAAGTTTGTTTTTTAATGATATAACCAATAAATAAATTAAGTGCAATTCCTATTCCGATGAGTAAGTAACCCAAACCATGGTTATTTATAAAATGCAAAGCATTAATTTGTGATGCTCCAAAACAGCCAAATAAAAACAAACTTGCACCTGCACTACGAAGCCAGAGTCCAGTTTTTATCCATTGTTCTTTTTTCTTTAATAAATAATAAGAGCCCATTAATAAGCCAGCGTAAAGCCAAATTAATAAAATTCTGAACAAAGGTGAAACTTTCATTGCGGTGTAAATACTTAAATATCCAATTCCAAGCACCATAATTCCAGTTCCTAAAATTCCAGTCCAATTTTCAGCAAATTGCAATTCGATTTTTTTAAGCAATTTTGAAAAAGCACTTTCAACTTGTATTTTTGGTTCTTTTGTAACAATTTGTTTTGATAGTTGAACTTTTTGATGCTCAAATTGAACTGTTGGAATTTCTTTTTGAACAATTGGAGTAGGAGCAGGAAAGGTTTCAGAGACATTTGTAATACTATCTTTTGGTAAAATAATATCGGTTATTGCCATAAAATCCGCACTGTTTTCTTTTGCACTAATTTCTAAACTTGGTTCAATATCAATTGTTGATGCCGTAATGGGTTTAATAATTTCGGTTACACTTTCAATGGCTGGTTCTTTTTCAACCACAATTTCTTTGGTTGAAACGATAACTTTTCCATCAATTAAATTTTTAAGTTTTTCTAATTCATCTTTTAAAAAACGATTTTGCTTTAAATTTTTTTCTAAATCCGATTGAATCGAAGTTACAGTTCGTTTTAAAGTACTTAAACTTACATAAAGAAAAATGATTGCAATAAAAAGCAGAAAAGTAAAAAATTCCATATATTGAAAGTTTAGATTTTCAAAAATAGGATTTTAAATTTTAAAAAGCGTTTATTATTTTAAGGTATTTAGACACTTAAAATGTATAAAACTTTAAAACCTTACTAATTAGACAATTTAACAGGGTGCTTGATATCAAGAAATTTTGAAAAATAATTAAATTTTAAAAATTGATTGTTTCATTGAAATGAATTTGTAAAAAAACAACTATTTTAACCCACTTTGCATTTTTTTCTGATAATAAAATCCAGGTAAAAAAAGCATTACAAAAATAGGTTGAATTAAAAAACGGCGTATATAAAATAAGGCCATTTTGCCTTCTTCTGCATAAAAATGATAAACAAAAAAGAAGGCTAATAAAAGTGCGAAGAACAAACCTAAATATAAAAAAATTACAAAATTAATCATTCCACGATCTTTAAAGCATACCCAAAGCAAAGCAATTGATAAGATAGAATTTAAAAAGAATCGAAACGTTAAACCAAACGATAGTTTAAATAAATTGATTTCTGGGAAACTTAAATTAGTAAATTGTTTTTTATAATAAATTAAAAAAGGGTCATAAAACAAGTTGCTTTCAAAGACTCTAATTAATATTAAAAATATAATAATTATAAAAACCCAAAATAATTTTAATTGGTTATTTTTTAGCATAACTTGAAAATTTATTTACCCAAATCACCCATAATCCAAATACTAAACCATAAATTATGAGCGGAAAAACAACACTATGAAGCAGTTGTTTTTGATTAGGATAATTATGTATTAAAACATTTAAAAATGCAATTCGTAGTACATTAAATAAATGAATTAATGAAATTCCGAAAATTAAAAATAAAATTGTAGGTTTAAATTTACTCGAAAAGGCTACCACAAAACTAATAAATAAAATCATAATACTAATAGCGTTACAACCTTCCACTACACGCGAAACATAGGTGTTCTTGTAGTATAATTTTATACTAGTATCTAAAAAATTAGGAGTTGATTTTGAACTCGTATCGAAGCATTTCATCACAAAAACGGATTGTTTTGCAACTAATTTAGTAACAGCATCTACTTCAAATTTTTTTACATCATATTGATTTAAAAATTGTTGGTAAACAAAAGTTAATAACAAATAAACTACGAAAAATTTCGATAAAAAAAGCAAAAATGGTTTGTACTGAATAAAATAATTTTTCAAAAGTTTATTTTTTTAACAAATTTATATAATTTAGCCAAAACTCAATCATTACTTTTGTAAAAAATAATTAAAATGACCTTTGAAACTTTAAAACCGCAAATTTCTTCCATTATTTCAACTAATGGTTTGTCTCGTGATGAAAAATTAAAAAACATTTGTCAATTACTTTCTGATAATGTTGATTATTATACTTGGGTAGGTTTTTACTTTGCCAATAAAAAAACAAGAACCCTTCATTTAGGCCCTTATGTTGGTGCAATGACCGACCACACTATTATCCCTTTTGGAAAAGGAATTTGTGGGCAAGTTGCTGTTTCTGATGAAAATTTTGTAGTTCCAGATGTTGCTGCTCAAGACAATTATATTGCGTGTAGTTTTACAGTAAAATCTGAAATCGTTGTTCCGTTATTTGTAGATGGTGAAAATATTGGTCAAATTGACATAGACAGCAACGTTCTAAATCCTTTTACCGAAGCTGATGAACGCTTTTTGGAGTTTGTAAATGCAGAAGTTTCAAATTTGTTTTAAACACTATTTTTCTATTTTAATTTTGTTTTAATTTTGTTTTAATTTAAAATTTATAATGTATTTTTATAAAATAAATTTTATTTTAATGCATTACGATTTTAATTTTTACAGTGCACTACTTTTAATATTTTTTAGTAATGGATTGCTTTACAGCTTATTGCTACTTAAAAAAGGAATCACCAACGAAAACCAATCCAACAAATGGCTCTCGCTTTTTGTTTTTTTATGCTGTTTATATATAGCTCCTTGGATGTTAGGTTTTGCGGGTTGGTATGATAATCAACCGTATCGGGATGTGCTTTTTTACACACCAATGCAGCATTTGTTCTTTTTAGGACCAATAATTTATTTTTATATTCAAAGTCTGTTAAATCCAAATTTCAAACTTTCAAAAACCAATTTTTGGCATTTTATTCCAGGTATTTTATATATAATTTATAGCCTAATTATGGTTGTTACCGATAAAATGGTGCTGCATAAATATTATTTTCTTGCTGATGGTGCAGATAGAGATTTTGACAATTGGTACCAATATTCAGGTTTTGTTTCGATGGTAATTTATTTTGTTTTGAGTTTAAAATACTATCAGAAATACATCCAATTGATGCAAAATATTGTCAGTTATGCCGATAGTTTATTGTTTAAATGGATAAAGACTTTTTTAATTGCCTTTTTACTAATGCAGTTGCTTCAAGTTATTTTTTTCTTGCTAGGTTTTATTTTTGATGTTGGTAGTTATGTTAGCGGTTGGTGGTACTTCTTTTGCTTTGCAATGATTATGTATTATATTGCAATTACTGGATATTCCAATGCTTCAATAGCTACAATTCCGTTTCAATTTGATTCCTTACAAAGTAACAAAGTCTTTCTCTTGCCCTCTAACGAAAATGAAATTATAGAAGAAATTGATTTTGAAGAAATAAATCCTGCTGAAACAGTTTCGGATGAAGTTTCACAATTAAAAATCAAAATAATTTTACTCTTTGAAACCGAAAATCTATCTCAAAACTCTGAATTAACTTTAAGCGAAATTGCCAAAAAGCTAAACACTAATATTTCGGTAATTTCAAAAGTAGTGAACCAAGGATTTCAAATGAATTTTAACGATTTTGTAAATCAATATCGAGTAGAAGAAGTAAAAAAAGCATTTGAAAAAGGCGAACATAAAAAAACAACCTTACTCGGAATTGCCTTTGATTGTGGTTTCAATTCAAAAGCAACTTTTAATCGAGCTTTTAAAAAGAATACTGGTTTTTCACCAAAAGATTATTTAAAATCGGCTTAAAATTTCGTCTCAAATCATAATTTCTTCATTGTTTTCGGCACTTCACAAATCTAAAATCTGAAATCCTAGACCTGCAATTACTTCGTCTCAAATCATTATTTGAAGCGATTGATGGTTAATTACGCCGCATCTTTGCCCTGTTATTAATCATTAAAACAATTTAATTATGAAAAATTTATGTATTACAATCGGTTTATTAGTTTTAGCAACATCTTGCGGAAGTTTAACTTCAAACACTACGATTAAACCCACGGACAGTTTTGTTTTGGGCAACAACGAGCACGGCACTTTTAAAGTAAAGGTTACAAATGTTTCAAAAAATGATTTACAAATTTACTGTCAGCCCATTACTGGTGGCACTCATTCGCCATTTACTTTAAAGCCAAACGAAACATCAACAGTTAAGGTTGATAAAAATACTGCATTGGTTTTTAACAACAAAACAAAAGATACGGCAAGTGTTGATTTAAAAGTAACGGGCGATTTAGGCTTGTCAATGACATATAAAAAATAAATATACAGTAAAAATTTAAAACTAAAAATCATGAAAAATTTATTAACGATTTTCGTATTACTATCATTTTCAATAAATTCCTTTTCACAACTCAAAGGTTCTGGAAAAACAATAACCAAAACATTTGATTATTCCAATTTCGACAAAATAAATTTTGTTGATTTAGACGGAAAATTTGAAGTCGAATTAGGAAAACCCTACAGTATTTCGGTAATTATCGATGACAATTTATATCCTTTATTATTGGTAGAAAATAATGCTTCGAACAAAGAACTTTCAATAAGTTTGAAGGGCAATAACAACAATAAAATGTACATTGAAGACACTAAAATTAAAATAAAAGTAACCTTACCCAGTGTTATAGAACTTAAAAACGACACCAATGGTTTGTTGACTGTAACAGGTATTTCTGGAGATTATTTAAAAATTAGTATAATTGATAATGGAAGTACTAAACTAATTGGAACTATTGACAATTTAGAGATTAAAAACAGTGGTAATGGCGTTTTAAATGCAAAAGAATTAATAGCTAAAAATGCGAAAATTAGTGCTAACGGCAATGGTAATGTTTATGTAAATGTTACAGCATCGATAACTTCAAAAGTTTCTGGTAACTGTTCGGTATTTAATATTGGCAAAGCAAAATAATATTAAAATAATTTATTAAAACAAATAACGATGAAACTTTTACAAAAAATTACAAAACCCATTTTAATGCCCGCCTGGTGGCAAGATGTTTTTATTTCAATTCCAAGAATTGTATGTGGATTTTTACTTTGCTTCAATTTTGGAGCAGCAAAATTTGGGTTGCCTTGGTCTCCAGTTGATAATAATTTAGGTTTTTTTGAAGTTGCCTTTTGGTTTCCTAAAGATGTGGCGGCTTATGGCGGAATATTTGCACTTTGTCCAGCCTTTTTTGCTTGGATGGGTGCTTTTAGCGAAGCCATTGGCGGACTATTATTACTTTTAGGATTTCAAACTCGCATTGCTTCTTTCTTAATTATTTGCACAATGTTAGTAGCCATTTTTATGCAACAAATTCATAACGGAATGTGGATGTGCTTGCCAGCAATGGGATTTTTATGGGTAACTATTTTCACTTTAATTCAAGGATCAGGTCGTTTCGGGATTGATTATTTACTAACTAAAAAAACAAACTAAAATGAAAAATTTAAACATAATGATTGCCCTATTTTTAATAGCCATAACAACAAGTTGTGTTCAAAAAACGTATCAACGAACAGTAATCTTTAATTTAGATGTTAAAGGAATAAATAACGTTTATAAAGTTGGTATTCGAGGCGAAAATAAACCCTTAAACTGGAACCAAGATTTAGAAATGAAAATATCAAAAGACAGTACTTATACAACAACAGTAACTTTTGAAACGGGTTATAAATTTGCTCAATTTAAGTTTGTAGTAAACGATAATTTTGAGTTTCAAAACCAAGACAATCGCAGGGTTTATTTTAATGAAAATGGAATTACTGTTGTTGATGCAAAGTTTAATGTAACGAAGTAATTGTTGTAATCTTTGTCAAAGTTTCAAACTTTGACAAAGATTTTTAATATTTACAATATTTCAATTTCCCCCTGAACCACTTCCCATTCCTCAAGTAGTTTATCTAAATCGGCTTTCTTTTTATTGTAAGCCGCAAAAAAGCTAGCATCTTCTATATGCTTGTCGTAGTTCGATTCTAATGCTTTGTCATCTTTTTGAATATCAATTTCAAGTTGCTTTATGTTACTTTCTATCTTACTCAAGCGGTTTTGCAACGATTTATTTTTCTTTTGATCATCATACGATAGTTTTGAAGATTCTTTAGGCGCTTCTTTTTTTGCAATATCTTTTTTCTCTACTTCCCGCATATTTTCAAGGTTGCGTTGTTCTAAAAAGTAGTTTATATCGCCCAAATATTCTTTAATTTTTTGGTCTTTAAACTCGTACACTAAATTCGACATTCCTTGTAAAAAATCTCTGTCGTGCGACACTAAAAGTAAAGTACCCTCATATTTTTGAAGTGCTGCTTTTAATACATTTTTTGATTTTATATCCAAGTGATTCGTAGGTTCATCCATCACCAAAACATTTATGGGTTGCAATAACAATTTGCACAATGCCAATCGGTTACGCTCACCACCCGAAAGTACTTTTACTTTTTTCTCCACATCATCACCACGAAATAAAAACGAACCCAACATATCACGTACCTTGCTTCGGTTGGTGTCTGTTGCGGCATCTTCCATAGTTCTTAAAAGAGTAATTTCACCATCAAGATATTCAGCTTGATTTTGAGCAAAATAACCAACCTGAACATTGTGACCCATTTTTATTTCGCCTTGGTATTCAAATTCGTTTACAATAGCTTTAATAAAAGTCGATTTTCCTTGACCATTTTGACCCACAAATGCAATTTTACTTCCACGTTCTACCAAAAGAGAAATATCTTTCAAAATTACCTTTTCGCCATAAGCTTTAGTAACATCTTCGGCTTCAATAACTACTTTTCCTGGCACTTTTGATACTGGAAAAGAAATATTCATTACCGAAGTATCATCTTCATCAACTTCAATTCGCTCTACTTTATCCAATTTTTTAATTAATGATTGTGCCATTGAGGCTTTAGAAGCTTTGGCACGAAACTTTTCGATTAACTTTTCGGTTTCTTCAATTTTTTTGGCTTGATTTTTTTGAGTTGCCAATTGTTTTTCACGAATTTCTCCACGTAATTCTAAATATTGCGAATAGGGTTTATTAAAATCGTACGCTTTTCCTAAAGAAATTTCAATGGTTCGATTGGTTACATTATCCAAAAACATTTTATCGTGTGAAACAATTACTACAACACCCGCAAAATTTCGTAAAAATCCTTCTAACCAAATAATACTCTCAATGTCCAGGTGATTGGTTGGCTCATCTAAAAGTAAAATATCATTGGATTGTAATAAAAGTTTTGCCAACTCAATTCGCATTCGCCATCCGCCTGAAAAAGTTTCTGTTTGATCGTTAAAAACTTCTCTTTTAAATCCCAAACCTAATAATATTTTCTCGGTATCGCCTACATAATTATATCCGCCAAGCAAATCAAAACGATGTGTATAATCAGATAAATCTTCAATTATTTGTGAATATTCGTCGCTTTCATAATCGGTTCGGGTAATTAATTGATGGTTTATTTCTTCCAGTTTTTTTTCAACTATTTTTATATCCGTAAAAGCTTCATAGGCTTCTTCAAGTACTGTTCTACCTGCTTCAAAATCAATATCTTGACGAAGAAATCCCATTCTTACTTCTTTTTCGGTTGCAATAGTTCCTGAATCGGGTTTAAAATCGCCTGCTAATATTTTTAGCATTGTCGATTTTCCTGCTCCATTTTTACCTACAAGTCCTACCCTGTCGCCCGAGCCTAATCGAAACGTTACTTCTTCAAAAAGATATGAGCCACCAAAAGAAACTGAAAGATTGTGAATGTTTAACATTATATTGTGTTGAAGAATTAAGAGTTTGGATTAATTAAAGTTAATTTTGTATAGGTATTAAATTCTTAATTTAAATTTTTGCAAATGTTAAAAAAAACATCCAAATTACATAGTATTTTAACAGGAACTTGTCCTAGATGTCATCAAGAAAGTATGTATTTGAATAAAAACCCTTATATCGTTACCGATTTATACAAAATGCACGATAATTGTTCTCACTGTGGATTAAAATATAAAATAGAACCTTCTTTTTTTTATGGTGCAATGTATGTTAGTTATGGTTTAACTGTTGCAATTGGGGGTGCAATTTTTGTCGTTGCCAGTTTGTTTGAAAAACTATCTGCGAATCAAGCTTTATTATATATCGTTTGTGGTATTTTAGTATTAATGCCTATAACTGCTCGATTGGCTCGTAATATTTATATTAGTATGTTTGTTAAATTTAACGCAAATTGGAAGAATGAAGTTTATCATAACGTTTAATGTCTATATATGTATCTAATGCAGTATTATTTTCTATAAAATCATATAATATTTGAGCAATTTCGGGTGCGATCATGACTCCACGAGTTCCCAAACCATTTAAAATATGCAATCTTTTGTATTCTGGATGAGTTCCAACCAATGGTCTTCTATCTCTCACTGTTGGTCTAACTCCTGCATTATGGTCGATTATTTCAAAATTACAAGAAATTAAATTTTTTAGATTCTCAATTAGTTCACTTTTACCATTATCAGTTGGTAAATTTGTTTTATCCTCCCAGTTATAAGTTGCCCCAATTTTGTACAAATTATTTCCAATTGGAATTAAATAAATTGAAGAATTTACAATTGCTTTTAAATCCAATTCAATTGATTTAATAATTAACAGTTCTCCTTTTGTTCCATCTACGGGTAAATAATTAAAAAATGGGTTTTTTTTATTTCCAAATCCTTCCGTAAAGATTATGTTTTTAGCCTTAATGTTGTTATATTGAACATAATCTTCCTTTTGAATCAATTTTAAATATTCGAATGTTTCATTTATATATAATTCTTGATTCTTAAGATATTGTATATACTTTGTTTGTAACAGCTTGGTGTCAATAAAACCGGTTTTAAAAACTTCACCATAGTCATATTTCGATTCTATAAATTCATTTTTTTCTGTGATCAATTTTTGAGATAAAAAATCACCTATTTTTAGTTTATCTGTTGCAGTAAACCAATTATTTTGTTCTTCAATAGAAAATAATTTTCTATATATTGGAATTTTGTAATCTAATTTGCAATTTAATTTTTCTTCTAAGGTACTGTAATAAACATTTAAAATTTCTAATTGTTCGCTTGCATGCCAAACTTGACTAAACCTTTTTAAAATTATTGGATTATATAATCCTGCGGCAACTTTTGATGAATTTTGTGATTCATCATTAAAAACTATAAATGTTTTATTTTTTTTAACTGCTGTTTCACAAAATGCAATACCAGCTAATCCTGAACCTACAATAATATAATCAAGCATAATTTTTTTTGTTTAAATAAAAAAAGGTTGCCCAGCGGGCAACCTTTTATTTAATTTATTTAAATCTAGTAATTCCACATATCTTGCTCAAAATTACGAATCTTTTCTTTGATACGTTCAGATTCTAACAACTGCATTTGCGCATTATCTTTCATATACTCATCTACTTTTCTATCGGCATATACGTTTTCTTCCTTGTAAATAACTGCACTAAAACGGCGTGAATTTAACAAATGATCGAAAGTAATTGGCATGGCAGAATTCTTGTCATTAAATGCATTCGAGGAATGCAATACATCTCTTATGGCAGGAAAATAAACCCAAAATAATTCAATTACATCTGCTTTATCATTTCCAATCTCTCGAGCTTCAGGAGATACTGGACAAATCCCTAGAAGGCGATATTTTAATTCACTTTGACGTTTATCAAAATACCAGTATCCTTTTATTTTATAACCCGAGACATCCTGAGCTGTTAATTCTCTTACATTAACAAATTGAGGATCCAATTGTTTTTGACCAGGAATTGTTTGAGCTGGTATTACTTCCGTTTTAGCAGCTACAGCTGGTTCAGCTGGTCTCTTTTTTGTTGCTTTTCTAGCTTTTTTAGCTTTAGTTACAACGGTATGTTCAGGAACAAATTTTGCTTTGTACAAATCTGGATTATTATTGATTTCATCAAATCCTGCAGGAACTGTATCTCTGTAAGTAAATGAAGAAGACATATCTTTTAATGATTTTTTTGTGTTAAAATAATCATCGGCATATACTTCAGTAATTTTGCCAGATTTTATTCCGTTTAAAAGTACAGTAAATAAAGATCTACGTTCTTTACCTATATTAGCAGTATCTACAGGGAAATATAATGGGAAGTTTACTCTTTCATCAAGATCAACAAATTCCCAAATAGTTTTACCCATCAATACGTCTCTGTCGTGCACATAGCCATAAGGTAACGGCTTGTCATTGTCAGAGTTCAACTGAGCTGCTGTTTTTTTACCAATTTCACTAGGTGTTTTAGCATTTAACAAGTTAGATTGTGCATTTGAAATGCTACTAACTGCTAAAGACACGACGATTAATAAAAGACTTTTAAATTTCATAATTTATTTCTTAATTTATAATTACTTAAAA
>JBBRCJ010000054.1:0-17931 GCA_038204955.1 Flavobacteriales bacterium | reverse complement strand
GGAACTTTCGTTGCCGTTGTACATGGCTCCCAAGACAAATGGTTTTTCGGCATTGCCACCTTCAAATCCTATTAAAACTTCTTCGCCTACTTCGGGTACAAAGTACATTCCTTTGCCGCCACCTGCGTGTGGATTGGTCATGCGCAACCAAGGCGTGTCATTTCCGTCTTGCCAAGCAAAACTTACTTTTACCCGCCCCAAACCTTTTGGGTCATTGTTATCAACCACTATAGCGGGTTGGGTTTGCGCATTAGTTATACTGTGTACATTGCCGTAAGGCGGACACATTACGCCTTCGGGAACGGCATCAAACATATTGTGGTACGAACCTGATTCATCACAAACGTGGGTGATGTCTGTTAAAATATAGGTTCCAAAATTCTGTTCTTTTAATCCATCAAATGGATTTCCTGTAATTGAAAAAGCAGGTTCTAAAATTGAAACAATATCACCAATACGCAAACCAGTTTCGTCACTTTCGCCTTTGGCCGTAACTAAATCGGCAGCTCTTGATTGCAATTGCGTAGTAACTCTATCAACTAAATGAGGTCGTGAGTTGCCTTCTTCAATGGCATTGTTGTATAATAATACCGAGGTGTCTGGAAATAATTTTTTTGAAGAATCATAAACCGATTTAGAATATCCTTGAGGTTGATAATTGATTTCGTTGGAGTTGGCTCTTTGAATTTCTGATGAACTGGCATCGTAACCAATATATTCAAAACCTAGTGCTTTGGCTCGCATTTCGATATTAAAACTGTGTAAACTTCGACCGTACTCTAGCGTGAATTCTTTTGATTTTGGGGTGCCAAAAAAAGATTCTTCGCCATTAAAATAAAACCATTGTCCTTTTTTTTGTGCCAATCGGCATAAAAAACCATAATCACTCTCGCCGTATTGCACAGTGTAAGGTAAAGTGGTATCGTTTGCAATTGCTACCGATGGTTGTACTGCTTTATCACTGTAATTACCTGCCACTTCTTTTACAATATCGGACAAAGACTGGTCTGAAAATGATTTTAAAGTAGGCGTGCCTTCCATAACAATTGTTGGGCTGTATCCGTTAATGATTATACCTCCTGCGGCTCCAGAAGTTCGCACCATTTGAGCCTCAGTAATAATGCCGTAAAAAACCAAACCTGCAGCAGTTTGCATAGTGGTTGGATTGATTTTTATAACAATATCTTTACCTATATAACTTTGCGCTTTGGCTATAGCTTCATTAATAAACTCTTTGGGTAGTGGCTGTAAAAGTGAAAACTTGTGGTGGGTGTGCACTTTTTGATTGATGACCAATTTAGAAAATCGTGTCAATTCTTCTCCATCTATGTGAATTACGGTTTTAGTACTTATAGCCATCGGTTTTTTGTTTTTATGTTAATTTGTTGAATCTATTTAATTATTTATTTGAACTTTTTCAATTGCTCTTTTATAGTCTGGTTCCAGTTTTAATGCATTTTTATAATCTACTAGTGCTTTGTCTTTTTCATTTAATAAAAAATATAAATCACCTCTATTTGTATATATTTGAGCACTTTTAGGTTCACTTAATATTGCTTTGTTGTAGGCTTCTAATGATTCTAAATTTCTTCCTAAATCACTTAAAATAGTAGCTTTTACATTGTAACCAATACTCCAATTTGGAAATGCTTTTATTAACTTTGTTAACGTTAGTAACGCTTTTTCTTTTAAATTATTATCATATAAAAGAGTTGCTTTGTGAATATAAAACCATTTATTGTTTGGATTTAAAATAATTGCTGCATCAAAAAATTGTAAAGCTAAATTTATATTATTTAGACGAGTATACATTTTTCCTTTAAAATTTTGTACATCGGCATTATTCGGTACTATACTATCCAATACAGCGGTATATTTAAGCGCTTCATTATAATTTTTTGCACGTAATGATTGTGCAATTTTAGTATTAATTTCTATGGCTAGCGTGGGCAAAGCAGCAATACGATTAGTTAATGCTTTATTTTCGATTGCTACTTCATTTTTATAAGCAACATCAAAATTATCAAATTTTAAATCAGATGTTTGCGAAAATAAAAACGGATTACCAAAGATAATGAAAAAAAATAAAAAAATAAATGGTACTTTTTTTTTGTCCATAAGTAGTTATTATTTATAAAAAAAAATCACCAGTTTGGTTTCATTTCTTGTAATGATTTTAATTGTATGAATTTATATATTTCTTGATGTGTTTTTGTAAAATATTGATCATCAAATTTACCATTGCCTTCAATAACATCTTCTTTAACGATAATCAATTTGTCGGTTTCAATGAAAGCATAGGTATAATTAAATCTTTTTAAAGATGTATTTACATTTTGGATAATAATTTGATTGTTATTGATTTTATAATACCCTTGAAACAAGGTACTTTGATTGGAAATAGTTGAACTTTTAAGTGCTTCTTTTTCTAAAAAAGAAATATATTCAGCATCTGACTGTAAAGAATCTGAAAACCAAAAATTAGACTGACCCGTTTTATAAAATTGATATATTTTGTGTTGTTTTATTGGCAAAGTTTCGCCACCGTTCTTACTAGACCAAATTGCGTCTAGAATATAAATTCCATCGGTTCTTAGGTTGGAGTTTTTAGATAAAATAAAATTTTTATTATAAAAAGTAAAATCTTTTTGAATATAAAATTTTTGGCCGCAAGACTGCAGTAAAAAAACTGGTAGCAAAGTGGTCAAAAAAATATTTTTCATTATAAACCATTATTTATATTCGGAGTATATTGAAATTCCCAATGATTCTCTCTTTCAGAAGGGATTAAGTGAAAGTTTATTAATCTATGAATTGCATTTTGACTCCACATATCATTGCTTCCCAAATGATTTGTGCGTATTGAACCGTTGGGTGTTTTTAAACCAAAAGAAGTTCTACCTTGATTTAAATTAAATGAATGCTGGTTAGGTGTCCAGGAATCATTACGCATTTCATTCACAAAAGTTTCATCTACTTCCGATGCAGTTGTAGGAGTATATTGTGTTATTTTTTTTCTGAAGGTATCAAAACCTCCATTCGGATTTTTTTTATTAAATTCAGCTAAACTATCTGCTGCATTTTTTCTGTCTAATTTATTTTCAGTATCGGTATCGGCAGTAAAAACATCGCTAGCAACTATAAATTGATAATCACTATTTTTGGCACCTATGGTAATGTTTCCGCCTCCTGTCCACCATCGGTCATAACCATCGCTAATTCCTAATTTTTTAAAACCACCAAAATCATTGTATGTTTGAAAACTAAAATTTTCGGCTCGTAACTGTAAAAAACCAACTTGCTGATTTCTCCCGCTATTGTTAAGGATAAAGTTAGTACCCAAAGTTGCTGAATATTTATAATTATCAACAAGACCAGTACCAGAGTCTAGATGTAAAGGAAGAATATCCATAGGATTACCTTTACCGGTTCCAACGGTTACTTTGGCTGTCAAAACGGTATCAAAATGTAACTTATTTGAATCTGCTAAAGTACCTACGCCTCCATTATAAAAATTAACGGCTAAGTTAGCCCCTGGATCTATGGCTCCAAACTTTTTACTTATACCCACTCCAGCAGTACCGCTAAAATACGATTTACCACCACCAAAATGAATACTTAATGATACAAAGAAATTAGCGTCAAGTTCATTCATTTTTAATTAAAATTTTAATGGCCAGTTTCTAGATAATTTAGAACCATTCATTATTATCTCTTTAGCAGATAACGTAAATTGAATTTGCATTGGAGTATTGCTATCGGACAAGAACATTTCGTCATAGCCAACACAATAGGCTTCGTTAAATTCGAATTCTCTCATTTTTGACACTGCATCTCTTCTAAAAAAAGTAATTTTACCATTTTTAGTTTGTGAATGGCTAATCATCCAATCGAACAATAAAGTGCTTTTAGTAGATTCAACCAAAAGTCTGACGTTACCTGAATTAGGATCTGCTGCTGGTTTTCCGTTTTTATCTGTTTCTTGACGTATTGAACAATTGAACTCTAAAACATTCATTGTTTCTCCATCAATTTCAAGTTTTGCTAAAAAAGACATAATTAGTTAGTTTACATTAATATTTATGATAAAACACTCATTAACAACAAAGGGAAAGTGCAAACTATCCCTTTAATGTTAATAAAAATTATGAATTATTATGCTGTCCATTCATTAACAATAGAACCTTCACCAATTTTCATTTCGCGTGCCGAAATAGTGAATGTTTCTGTTAAAGGATTATCTCCAGAAGCATCAAAACTTTCATTATAATTTACCATGTAAGCTTCAGTAAAAATCACTTCTTTTAATTTAGCATCGGTATCACGCTTAACGTACATTATTGAACCGTCTTTTCTGTCGAAATTATTAGTCATCCATTCGTAAAAGAAGGAATCACCAGTTGATTCAACAGTTAAAGTAATAGTTCCTCCACGAGTTACTGAAGATGGTCTACCTGTAGCATCAATTTCTTGAAATAGATCGTACTTAGCTTTTAAAATTGTTAATTCTTTTCCGCCAACTTTTAATTTAGATTTAAATGACATAATTATTTGTTTTAATTGTTATAAATATTTTACTAATTTAGTTGTTTTTAGTAGGTATAGTGTTATCAAAAAGTTATTTTAACATTATTTTAACATTATTTTAACAACCTAAACATTTGCATATTCAGTATCCCATTCATTCCCATCATCTCCTTTTTGACCATCCATTCGAATCAAAAAGTTTTTTGCAGGAAAATACGGCTTTAACCTAATGTCTACAAAAATTCTATCTTTTTGATTTGGGTCTTGTTCAAATCGCTTAATGTCGAAATCTTCGATTAATTTTCCGGGACCAGACACGCTGTCTAAAAATTTAACTATTTGCCCTAAAATTTCTTTTTTGGTGGTTGAATTGAAATTTTCAAAAGCCCGACGATTTAAAAAGTCCATTAAAACTTTGGTAACATAATCAAAAACTCGAACTACGGAATACGTTTGTAATCCTAAATTATCTCCATTAAATAATGTTTTGGCTGAAAATGCCATTACTTTACCATATTCATTCACCATAGGAATTAATCCCATATTTTCAAGATTAGCAATTTCGCTTTTCTTTAAATCAAATTTAACACCATCAACCTCATTAATACCACCGTGCTTTTTACCAGCAGTAACCTGTGACATTAAGGTATTATAAACTTTTCCTGCAAGTGCTGCAGAAGGTGGTAAATATAAATCTTCTTCTTCATCAATTTCATCGTATTTACCTCTTCCAACTAACCAGTTACAGGCCATCATTACATTAGATCTGTAAGTATCACCACCTGTTAAATTTGATGCTTCAAACATTTCCATTACATCATCTGGCTCATCTAAATGTTCAAAATCTGTAATAAGCATTACTTTACTTTCATAAGCAATTTTTGCCCATTTTTCAACTACTTTATTTGAACCCAAATAACCTGGTATTACTAGTAACGAATAATTTTGTCTTAAATCTAATCTATCAAAACCATTTACTAATTCGGCCTCAATATTGTCTATAAAACGTGAATTGTCTAAATCTTTAAGTTGATCTAGCTCAGCATTCATTATAGATATATTTTTAATTTTACTTTCCTCAGTATTTTTGTAAAATAATGATATAGTTCTATAATTTTGTTCTAATTCTTTAACATCATTAACAGCAATTGAAAGGTTCTTTTTTAAAGTTTTCTCTACTGCATCTGCTTTTTCAGTACAATCGTTTACAAGATCGACTAAATTGTCCGATGAGCGTAAAGAATCCGCCCATAGTTGTAATGTTTTTTTAAGAGTTTGACGCTCCCCTTTTTTACTGCTTTCGCTTAAAAAAATATTTTTTCTCGCTTTTCTTTCTGGACTCAAATTTTGAACGCCATCAATTGATCCTTCTAATAAATCGAAACCTCCATATTGAATGAACGATTCTAATTGTTGTTCTAAAGATAAAGAGGAAACTTCTTTAACTTCTTTGCTACTATTTGCAGCCGATTGTGCATTTTCTTGGCTCATAACGTAAATTATTTATCAGATTGTTCTATTTCTTTTATTAAAGATTCTATTGAATCTATTATCGATTGTTTTGCCTCGGGATCTTGAAGGGCTAACTTCAAAATTTTATTGGTTTTAAGTTGTTTGATGATTTTTTTGTATTGTTCATTTTTTATCTGCAAATCACTTAAAAAAGCACTTTGTTTTGTCATTCCGTTTAACGAGAAATCCCCAACGTTTTTAAATGCCAATTGTTCCTTAATGTTTTGTCCTTTTTCATCTTCAAAAGAAACATCAATTTTTGGATCAAAGTGTTCAAAAACTTCATCCATATTTTTCAAACCTGTAACTATTTCTGGTCTTGTGGGAGTTTTAGTAGTTAATTTTTGAGCAATTAAGGTTTTGTTTTGTTGAATTTCAAGCATTCCCTCTTGCCCTTCAACTCTGACCTCATTGCCGCCAATACCAAAACTTGAAGAAAATCTATTTGTAGCCATTGTTTTTAAATTTAATTAATATTTATTATTTTATATAACTTTTATAATTCACGTCAATATTTGTAACGCATCCATCATCGTCTTTTTGAATGGCAATTTTTTTAATCTTAATTACCCTTCCTCTTATATCTTCATCTAACTCTTTCAATGATATAATACGTCCATCTTTTAAATGAACTTCGGGCATTGCATCTTTACAAAAATATTTAGAAAAATTTCTATACGTTAATTGATTTTCTGCAATTCCATTCATCATAGCTTCAACATATTCCTCCGTTACTCCTTTTTTTTCTGGACCCCGAATTTTTTTTGGTTTTACCTTAATTTCTTCTATTTCTTCTTTTTTTATTTTTGGTAGTTGTACAAATAAATCAATTTTTTTTACATATTTATAATTCCCGTTTACAGCAAGAGTAACTTTTTTAGCTCCCGAAGTTTTAAAAACGTACGTTGGGTTTTTCTCGGTAGCGTCAAATTTTCCACCTTCTGTACCTCCATCACCAAACTTCCATTGCCAAGAAGTGGAATTTGGAGTTAAATCTTTAAAAGTTGCTGGTTCTCCTACTATTATTACTGAGGGCACCACGAAATTGGGCATTAATGAATTATCTACTTCTGGTTCAAAAGGAGAAATTGTAATTTCTTTTTCAACAACGCAAGTCTCCCCTACGGTCAATTTTACATTATATTTTCCTTCTTTTTCATAGGAATGAGATACTTTAGATAAAAAAGATGTATTGCTCCCATCTCCAAAATCCCATTGCCATTTAGAAGCGTTAATTGTTGTGTCTGAAAAAGTTATTAATTCTTTTGCCTTAAATGATTTAGAGTCAATTTTAAAACCTAACACATTACAATTTTCTTGGTTTTGTTTTTTATATAAAAGTAAAAAACAAGAAAGGACAAAGAAAATTATAAAAAAAGTTAAAATAGTATTGTCAAAATGCGTTTTTATTTGTGTGTTTTGGTTCATTTAATAAGTATGTATTTTCTTTTGTTCAAAATTATAAAAAAAAATGAATATTCAAACTTTTTTCAATGAATTAATCCTCATTATTCATGAATTATTATAAGAAATTAATAAAGTATATATTATTAATGTTTTGCATTAAAGATTAATAATTTTAAAAAAAAGTATATTTGATTTGATTATTTCGTTGTAATTGTTCATTTTTGTACATTAATTTTATTCAAATATAATACACCAAAAGCATGTTTAAATTTTCATCATTCTTAATTCTTGTCCTTGTTATTATTTCGTGTAAATCAAAACCTATAATTACTGATACAGATGTTAATAGACTAAATTTTAATAGTAATGAAAGAGCTGAATATGATTATAATGAGCATCTTTCAAAAGAAGAAATTATTTATTTTTCTAAAAAATTAAATGTTGATAAAAAAGAAATTACTAATGAAAAATTATATATTTTTATAAAGAGTTGGGAAGAAACAACTTATTTATTAGGCGGAGTAAATAAGAACGGAGTTGATTGTTCAGCGCTTATGCAGGAACTGTATAAATATGTTTACGATACAAAGCTAGCAAGAACCTCTGTTGAAATGTATGGTGATAAACGTTTTAAAATGGTGAAAGAAGGACAAGCACTTGAAGAAGGTGATTTAGTATTTTTTAAATTAAAAGAAGATCAAGTGGTTTCACATGTTGGGATTTATTTAAAAAATACTAAATTTTTCGGAGCTAGTTCTACAGAAGGATGTAATATTGCTAGTCTAAAAAAGAACTACTGGAGGAATTCTTATGTTGGAGCTATGAGACTTAAAAAATAAATTGTATGAAAGAAAACATATCGGTAATTAGCAATCACAGACATTTAACCTCGTTTGATTTAAAAGCAGAAATTATTTTTAATGCTTTACTTGAAAGTGATATTGATGATTCAGATATTAATATTATAAACAACAGTCTTTTTTTTAGAAATTTTAGAAAAGATAGAATGGATATCTCCTATGATTCCATTAATAAAGACACTGTAAACTTTGAAATTAGTAGGGATGGCTTTTATGACATTTTACCCGAAAGTATCACTCATAATTATAGAAATAGAAGTGTAAATAGCGATCCTGTTGAAGAATTTAAAAACAGAAAAAAGGAAGAAAAAGAAGCGCGTCATTTTTTTAATCCTTTAGAAAACGAATTTTTTAGATCAAGACACCTCATTGAAAGTTTTGAATTGGATTTTTTTTCTAACTTGAATTCAAATAAAATTGCAGATATAATACGAACTGTTCTTGCCGTTGATGATACTATTCCAGATAAATTAATTGTTAAACTTTTTTATGCTTTACTAAAACAAAATCAAAATAGCGATCAAAGCATTGATACAATAGTAACAATATTAGAAAATATTTTACAAGAAAAAGTACATTACACTACATCTAATATCAAATTAGATAACTCGTATGATATTAATTCAACAAAATCAGAATTATTGCTTGGAGTAAATACAACTTTACAAAGTAGTGAAAAAATATATTTAAAAAAATATAATTTTATAATTGGACCACTTAAAGATTCTGAAAACTTAAAATATTTTTTTAAAAATCAATCCATGGAAATGTTTATTACAACTTTTTTTAATCTATTTTTACCATTTCAAATACAATTTTCATTTGATATTAAATTAAATGATGCCGATGAAAAGTTTATAATGGAAGAATATAGTTACAAATCAAGATTAGGAATTTCAACACTATTATAATGAGACGTTTTTTACCAAAAGTAAACGGAGGCGAAGCTTTAATTTATGTGCTAATCATTATTGCAATTGCAATGATGCTTACTATGTTAATAAGTGGTAAAACCCCAAAGTTAAAACAAGAAAAGAAAAAATATTTTTACTACATACTATTCCAATCACTTATTTTTATACTTTTTTCTGCTATAATTTATAATTTAAAAGATGTAACTATTTCTAAACGATTTGTTGCATTACAAATTTATTTTACATTGGCAGGAGCAACACACTTGACCATTTTTCAAACATATTTTAAAAAATTTGATTCTAAGAAACTGTTTACCGAAATTGCAATTTCGTTTGTATCTTCTTTATTTATTGCAGGTTTTATGGCAATCATTGCTGGTTTTTTTAATGATTTAGATTATTTAACCTATTTAATGTCAACCCTCTTGTTCTTTTCAATACCTACATTGACCTATGTTCTTTTTGAAACTGCCGTTTCAATTCCTGCAAAACTTCATAAACGTTGGTTTTATCCTTTAAATTCTATTTATCCTTCACCGCAAGCCTCTGAAATGCGAAATGTTATAATTTTAAATTTGGTTTTTCAAAAGAAAACTAATGACAAGAATATTATAAATTTTAAAGTTAAAGCACCACGAGCGTTAGATTTTGGTAGATTGTTTTATTATTTTATAAATGACTATAATGATAAAAATCCAAACGATAAGATAAAACATCTCGATGAAAAAGAGCAACCTTACGGCTGGTATTTTCATACAAAACCCAAATGGTTTGGTTCGGCAGAATATATTGATCCTGAATTAGCTATAGATACTAACAATATAAAAGACGGAGAAACAATCATTTGTCAAAGAATATAAAAAAATAGAATAATGGCAGAAAATATAAAACACTTTCCAGTAAACTGGATTGAGGGTATGAAAATCAATAAAAATCATTTTATTGAACTCCAAAACAATGTCGAAGATATAGTTCGAGATGCTAGAAATTTAGAAACAAACGATTTGCATTACGGATTGTTAAGTACTAATTTATCTAGACCGTTTCAATATTCTATTTCAATAGATACCCATAATGAATTAAGTATTGATGTAAAGATGCTTAAGGCCGTAACGCCTTGTGGTGGACGAATAGAAATTACTGATTTAACGGGACCTTTTTTTGAAAAAATTGAATTGAAAGATTTTGGTTTTAAAGAAAATAATTATTATTTACTTCTAAATGTTGACCCATATCATAGAATTCCATCTGGTGAACAAAATATGGAAGAAATTCCACCTCGTTTTCCTTTTTCAACAGCTAAATACTCATTTACAACTGCTTTAGAAAGCGATGTAAATCAAAATAACATTGGTCCATTACAATTTCCAATTGCAAAATTTAAAACTTCGTCCGATAGTTATGAGATTTTAACAGACTATATTCCGCCAAGTTTAACCGTAAATAGTCACCCCAGTTTAATTAAACTTTTTGAAGATTATGAATTGTTTTTTAAACAAATAGAATTCTATTCGGTTCAAATTATTCAAAAAATTAAGTTTAGAAGCACCACGGAAGATGAAAATATAATTGCAACAATGGTTTTAGAAGCTTGTAATAAATCATTACAATATGTTGAAAAATATATTACAACGAATAAATGGACAAGCTACAATACAAAACCAATGGAAGTTTTAAGTGCCATAACAGGATTGGCTAGAACTTTAAAAAATTGTTTCGATACTTTTTCAGGTGATGGAAAAGAACTTTTGTTTAATTATTTTTCTGAATGGACAGATATTAAAAGTGGCGATTTTGAACGTTTGTTCACCGATACAATAAATGTTAAATACAAATCATTTGACATAAAAGAAACTGTAGATCAAATTAACTTTTTTGTTCCAAAAATAGACAACTTATATTCTATTCTTAATCAACTTGATTATATTGGTAGAAAGAAAGATACAGGTATTTTTGTTAATGAAAATATTTTAAAAAACGATAAAGGCACTTCAATTTTTAGTAGTGATAACAACAATAAATCAACCAATTCTTCACCATCATTTTTAGCAGATTAATTTTATTATGGATATTTTAAATAAAAAAGAGCGATACTCAGCATTTATGCTATTTCTAGGTATGTTTGGACTTTCGGCAGGAGTTCTAATTTTTGCCTTATTTTTCAACTTTAAACTTCCTATGAAAGAGAACGAAGTTTTACGCAGTGAAAATGAAGGGATGATTAAACAGTTTAATTACCAGCAAAAATTTTCTGATGAATTTAAAAACATTACTAAACTATTAGATTCAATGCAAAAAACACCCGAAAGAGCTACTTATATTGAACAAAGTATAGGTCAAAAACTTGGTGATTTAAGTAAAGAAATTCCAGATGATACATTGAGTTCAAAACTATACGAACATATAATTGTGAATGTACAAGATTTGGTAAATTCTAAAAAGAATTTAATACAATATTCTGATTCCAAAAATACGATTGAGCAACTCACCCAAGAAAATAAAGACAAGCAAAAACGTATCGACGATCTTATTATAGACATAAAAGTTTCCAACGCTAAATCAGAATAACTACTTGATTAGTTAATAAATTATTTATTTTGTAAATTAAACTAACTACAAACTTAAAAACAATGGGGCAAGAAGAAATACTTCAAGTGGTTCATATTGCAAAACAATTTGCTAAAGAAAATTTAAATCAAAAATACAGCGCCTCACATATTTTAAAAGCTTTATTAAATCCTCAATTTGATTTTTTAAAACTATTGGATAGTAAAGGTGTTGATGTTTTTTATATTGATGAATGGGCAGATGTTAGAACCAATGAATTACCAAAAACTTCAAAACCAACTGACGACCCAGCAGCTGATAATTCGGCAATAAGTATTTTTGAAGAAGCAGAGATTATTGCAAAAAACTTTGGAACCGAAGTTGATTTTAATGTATTACTAATTACTTTAGTTACACCAGGAGTTGGATTCAACCACGATCAGTTAAAATCATTACCAATAACTCCTGCATCGTTAAAAAATATTTTAATTGAAGGAAATACTGAAACACAAAATTCAAATTCTTCTTCTTCAGCGTCTACAACTACTTCTTCGGCGGGAAACGCTTCAGTTTTAGAAAAATACTGTACTAATAGAATCAATAAAACAAAAACTGATAGTAGCTTTTCAATTATTGGTCGTGATGAAGAATTAAAAATAATTACAGAAATTCTTAACAGACGATTGAAACCTCACGTAATCATTACAGGTGAACCAGGTGTAGGAAAATCGACTTTGATTGAAGGTTTTTGTAACAAAATAGCAAACAAAACCATACTTTCTTCTTTTCATAATGCATCGGTATTTGAAATTAATATTGGAGCCCTTTTTGCAGGAGCTTCTTATAAAGGAGAGGTTGAGGATAGACTTCAAAAAATATTTAACGAATTAAAAAAATACGATAAGCCCATTGCATTTATTGATGATATTCATGAATTATTTGATTCGAGTCAAGGAAATGGAATAGCAAGTATTATAAAATCAGAACTTTCAAAAGGAGAGATTACTTTTATAGGTGCCACAACAACAGAGAAATACAGAAAAACTTTAGGAAAAGACGATGCCATTTCAAGACGATTTGAAACCTTAGAGATTCAAGAACCTAGTCAAGACTTGGCTTTTAGAATGATAAATAATGTTGTAATTCATTATCAAAATCATCATAATTTTTCTATTGATGAAGAAGGAATTAAAGAAGCTATTCGACTTTCAAAACGTTATTTAAAAGAAAAATCACTACCCGATTCAGCTTTAGATTTAATTGACAGAACAATGTCGTCATTAAAAGTAGCAAAAGAAACCATCAAAAAAGAACTTCCTGAACTGAAAATCCAATTTGAAGATTTACCTAATTTAAAGGACGACGAAATTGAAAAAATTGATTGGTTGTATAATGATACCATTAAAAAATCAGGAAAATTATTTGATGAAATTGATGAAAGTATAACAGTTTATCCTACTTTAATTGAAAAAAATGACAAAATTGAGCATATTAAAGGTTTGTTGGAAACTCTAGACGAATTAGAGAAACAGGAAAGTAAAGTTTTAAAATCTCATTTATCACTAGTAGTGGCTGGTATTACGGGAATTCCGGCAGGTAAAGTAAAATCCGACGAAAGAGAAAAACTACTTGACATTGAAAATATGCTCAAAAAACGAGTAATAGGACAAGATCACGCAGTAAAAGTGGTTTCGGATGCAATTTTAGAATCAAGATCGGGGCTTACAAAACCAGGTCAACCGATTGGTTCATTTTTCTTTTTAGGACCCACAGGAACCGGTAAAACAGAATTAGCCAAATCAATGGCCGATTTCCTTTTTGGAGATGAAAGTGCTATTATACGACTAGATATGTCGGAATTTAAAGAAGAACACTCGGCTGCTTTACTGTATGGGGCGCCTCCTGGATATGTGGGTTATGAAGAAGGTGGTTTATTAGTAAATAAAATTAGGCAAAAACCCTATTCTATAGTTTTATTTGATGAAATTGAAAAAGCACATAAGTCAGTTTTTGATGTTTTTTTACAAATTCTAGATGAAGGTAAACTTAGTGATCGATTAGGTAAAGAAGGTGATTTTTCAAATTCAGTAATTCTTTTCACCTCCAATATTGGTTCTGAATTTATTGTAAAATCATTTGAAAAAGATATAGTTCCGAAATCAAATGATTTAATTCAAATAATGACAGGTTATTTTCGTCCTGAATTTTTAGGTCGATTGACAGAAATTATTCCTTTTGCGCCGATTAGTTCAAAAAGTGTAGCGAGGATTTTTGATATTCATTTAAAGAAAGAATTACTTCAATTGTTAGAAAAACTAGAAATTAGTTTAGAAATTTCGGCAGAAGACAAAGAAAAAATTGCGCTAATAGGTTTTAGTAGTGAATATGGTGCAAGACCAATAAAAGGGAATATTAGAACCTTACTTAAAAGACCGCTTTCAAGAATGATCATTTCAAACGAAATTCAAAAAGGAGATCATTTAAAAGTAACTTTAAATGAAAATAATGAAATTAAATTTGACAAAATAAATGAAGGAGTTATTTTATAAAATACCTTTTGATTTCAAAAAACTCACTATGGGTGAAGATTCTAGAAAAGTAACTATCGAGGAATCTTTAGCTCAATTTATAGCTTTGATAATTAGTACCACTTTTGGAGAATATAAATATGATGAAGATTTTGGAACCATCATTTGGGAAACCGATTTTAATCAATTAGCCAATCCTAATCAATTAAAAGATCAAATTAAAGAATCAGTTTTTGAGCAAGTTAAAAAATATGAAAAACGCCTCATAATAACCGATGTTGAGTTAGCCGTTGTTGAAGACACATTGAGTAGTGAATTGAGTATTAGAGTAAAAAAAAGGTTGGATATTATAATTTATGGAATTATAAAACAAACCAATCAACCCTATTATTTTAAAAGCTCTTATTATTTAGCTCCGTTTTCTTTTAAGTAAAAAATTATGAATCAGTTATCAAAAGACCAAATAAAAGATCGATTACTTAAACGAGCTGCAAAACATTGGGGTTATACCGATGTTGAGCTTGAAAATGTTTTTGACCCAATTGTAAATTTACTTTTTGACGTATGCGCAAAAGAACTTGAAAATATATCACATGAAATCTTTTCAAGTAGAAGAAGAATAACGGAACGACTTATAGAAATTTTAACTCCTGTAACCTCAACAAGAGCAACTCCAGCAAGAGGAATTCTTAAGGCTTATCCGATTGAAAATGAAATGATTGTAAATAACTTTCATCAATTTTATTTTCAAAGAAAAGAAATAAACCCTTACAATCCGATTGAAAGCGATATTAAAAATTATTTTTTTGGACCTACAAAAGCAGTTAAATTAAATAGAAATAAAATTAATTATGTTGTACTACCAAATGGAGTTCAACAAATAGTAAAAGATCAATTTAGAGAGTTTATACCAAGTAAAAACTTCTTAAAACCGACTCCGTATAGCACCATTTGGATTGGAATTCAACACGAAGGTGAAGGAATTATAAAAGATTTAATGTTTTACTTTTACCTAAAAAGTAATATAGATAGAACTGCTTTTTATCACTTTTTACCAAGAGCCAAATGGTTTTTAAATGATTTACAACTTTCAACAAAAAAAGGGTATAATTATGAAGAAACTATAATAACTCCTGAAATAGAGGCGTTTCAACAAGATTTTCACCATTTAGATAAATTTCAAGAACATATTAATGACTTTTATAAAGATAATTTTATCACAATAGAAGATATTATCACTATTGATGATGGTAATTACGAACTTCCAAAAGAGTTTAATGAATTATTTACTAGTGAAGACGTAAAAAAAATGTCTGAGGAAAAACTATTGTGGCTTCGAGTTGAGTTTCCTAATGTTATAGGACCTAACATACTTTCGGAAATATTTTGCGCCAATAATTGTTTTCCGGTAATAAATAAAAAACTAAACGAAACACAAGGCAAAATTAAGGATTTACTTAATATTTATCCTTTAACATTATCTGATGATTATTTTTTAGAATTATTTTCAGTTTCTGACGATAGTAATAAAGAAGTAGCAATTGTAAAAAACAATGATACCAATTCGTCGGACGAAGAGGACTATGCTTATTTACGTTTTGGCGGTATAGCTCGTTTTGATGAAAGAAATGCTACGGAAGAAATTAATTATCTTATAGATTTAATTCGAGATGAAGCTTCGGCTTTTTCTAGATTAGGTCGTGATTTTACCGATAATAATTTAAAAGAAATCAATCAGATTATTTCTAGATTTAAAAATAAAATTGCTGAAATTGGTTCAAAAAATAGCAATACTCCCTACTTAATTTTTGACTCGAAAAATAAAAAAAATAAAGGTAATTTATTTACTAAATACTGGACTACAAACGGGAATGCACCTAATAAAATCAATACATTTTCAAAATTTGCACTTCATAAAGGTTCTGATTTTGAAAAAGATAATATTGTGCTTTTATCAACTACGCAAGGAGGTAAGGACGAGTTGTCAAACTCTGATAAAATTTATGCTTACAGAGAAAACCTTATATCCAACCATAGAGTTGTAACTAGACAAGATATTATTATTTTGTGTAAAAATCATTACGGAGATAAAATTGGAACAATAGAAATAAAAAATGGAATTGAAAATAGTTTGGATCCAAATATTGGCTACACACCAACATTGGATATTTTCATTGAACAAAAAGATAGTGCTACATATACCGATGAAGAATGGGATTTTTTAAAGCAAGATTTAAGGTTGCTAATAGATAAAAGAGCAATAAATATTGTGCCATTTAGAATTTTTTATAAAAGTTAATTTTTATCTTTAAAAATTACAAAGTTCCAACTCAACAAATTATAATTATTGCTAAATGATTTATCAGCTTATATTTTTTAGATTTTTTGTTATAATTAACTACTAATTTAAGCCTTCATTATTTAGTATACGTATCTTTTCTGAGATTTTATTTTCGAAACATTTAGTTATTTCACCTCTTTTTAATTTTTTTCAAATTAGCTTGACCATTTGAAAAATTAGACCCTAACCATGTTAAATTAATTAAAACTAAAAACGGTTTAAATTACTTATATTATATTATTTTTGTTGATTAACTTATTTTTTTAGATGTCCACAAAATTTTTCACAAACAAAGACGACAATAACCTCATAAAGAAGTTTGAAGGTGTATTTAAAAACCAAAGTGTACATTATTTTGATGCGTTAATTGGTTATTTCAGAGCTTCCGGTTATTTCAATTTAAGACCATTTCTTGAAAATGTTCCAGAGATAAGAATATTAGTTGGTATCAATGTGGATGATTTATCAGCCGAAGCACAACGAAAAGGACAATTATATCTTGAAAATACAGATAAAACTAAAGAAGAGTATTTAAAATTTGTTGCAGACGATATTGCGAAAGCTTCATATAAAAAAGAAACGGAAGACGGAATAATTCAATTTATAGAAGATATTATTTCCAAAAAAGTAATTATAAAAGCCCACGGTAAAAGAGCGTTACACGCTAAAATATATATTTTTCGTCCTAATCCTTTCAACGAACATACAAACGGAAGCGTTATAACTGGCTCGTCAAATTTGACGGAAGCAGGTTTAGGAACTAACAACGCTTCTAATTATGAATTTAATGTATTGTTGAAAGATTACGAAGATGTAGTTTTTGCAACCAATGAATTTGAGGCCCTTTGGAGCGAAGCCACCGAATTACTTCCAATTGACATAAAAGGATTAAAAAAGAAAACCTATCTGAACGAAGATATAACACCTTATGAAGTTTATATCAAAATGCTAATTGAATATTTCGGTGATGCCATTATTAGAGATAAAATTTCAGGTAAAGATTTGCCAGAGGGTTATACTAACCTACAATATCAAGCAGATGCAGTTGTAGATGGATATTATAAACTAATGAAGCACAACGGCTTTATTTTGGCTGATGTGGTGGGTTTGGGTAAAACAATTATTGCCACTCGAATCATCAAAAAATATATTGAGAAAAACGGTTACAACACAAAAGTTTTAGTAGTATATCCAAATGCTTTGGAGGTCAACTGGAAAACAACCGTTAAAGATTTTGGATTGACAAATTACATTCAGTTTATTTCCAACGGTAGTTTGCATAAAATTATTGATGG
>JBBRCJ010000053.1:0-18084 GCA_038204955.1 Flavobacteriales bacterium | reverse complement strand
TGAGGCTTGGATTCAAACTTATAACAAAGGGAAACTATTAATTATTGATGTTGACAACGTTGATTTTTTAAACAATCCGGAAGATTTGGGGATGATTATAAATCGTATAGATGCAGAAATTAATGGATTATTTTAGAACTACTTATCTTCAAAAATCTTTTCTATTTCAAAATTAAGTTCAGGAAAAAGTGGGCTAATAATCGTTTCGCCTTCGATACAAGGTTTTAATCCACTATATTTTCCGTTTTGAAGTGTGTATACAAATATTGCGTTTTCTGCTGGTTCAACAATCCAATATTCTGGAATTAAATTTTCTTCATATAAATTAAATTTAATGCCCATTTCTTTTTTAGAATTGCCTGGCGATAATATTTCTATTACCAAATCGGGCGAACCAATACAACCTTTAGCATCTAATTTAGACTTATCGCAAACCACACATAAATCTGGTTGAACCACTGAGAAAACAGTTTTGTCTTCTGTTGATTTTTTAAAATTAATTAATCGTACGTCAAAAGGAGCGTCAAATAATCCACAAGAATGATTCTCAAAATATCGATCTAAATATCGATTTAATACTCGAGATACAACTTGATGTTTTAGCGAAGGTGCAGGGCTCATTTCAAAAATCTTACCTTTAATTAGTTCTACTCTTTCTGAAAATTTCCACAGTAAATAATCAGCATAAGAATAAGTACTGTTTAAATCGAGTTGGTTGATGTTGGTTATTTCGTTCATGAATTTTTAAATATTTTCAAAATTACATAAAATTACTTGTAATTTTTCTAATAAAGAAGTTTTTAGAATAAAAAAACTCAATTGTACAATTTGTAAAATTGGGTTTTTTAATAAAAGCTATTATTTCTTAATTCAAAGCATCAACCTTAGCTTGTACTTCTGCTTCTGTTCCTTCTATTACCTCAGAAGTTGAAACTCCGTTGGGTTGATTTGGTTTACTACTTTTACCAAAATTAGAAAAGATAATTTCATGGTTCCTCAACAAATATTTTTTTATAAAATAGTGAGTCTTTCAACCAATTAAATTCTACTAAAGTACATTAATTGTCAAAAATTATTACTTTATAGTACGTTTCGTTATCAGACTCAATTAGCCAAATATTTTTTCCAAGTTGCAGGGAATTGAAGTAAACTTTACCCTTTGCGACTTTAATTTCGTCGATATATTTATGCAATGCAGGTATATTATCGTAATTGAACAGTGTATTGCGATCGAATCTTTTCTTTTTTAAAGATTCAATTTTTTCTATCTCATAAAAAGCAAACACCAGATAATTTTTTGCTGACATAGCCAAAACTCTATCGAGGTCGTATTCTATTAAATTTGATTTTTTTGAAATCCCTGTTGTACTATCCAATAAATCATATAAAAGAAACTTTTCCTTTTCTGCTGATATTTCAAGTTTTACATTTTCATTATTTACTATTAAATTTAACGAAAACGATTTTTCATCTGAACTTGAAAATTTCTTCTTAATATTATTAAATTTGAGATTGTCTATATATTCAATTTTCTCCCATATTTTTTTTCCTTGTTCGTCATATTTAATTATAAAATATCCTTTTGGTTTTGACTCCAAATTTTGCTTACCAGTTTCGCCAAGAACACCGAAAATATACGTTTGGTTAGTTTTCTCATCAACCTTGTAATCATAAGCAAAATTTATATCTTTTAGAGTAAGATAGCTGAACGATGGGGCGCCATTAAACCCCATTTCTGTTCCTTCGGCTAAAAAACCACCTGTATTACTTGATAACGTAAAGGGGTTTTCAAAATTTAAAATATATTTATATTCTTTTATGATTTTTCCGGATAAATCATAATTATAACGATACAAAGTTGATGCATTACAGCTTTTTTCTATTGTTTTTTGTGTAAAATCAAATGTTTGATTTGTGAAACTTTTAAACTTGAAATTTTCATTTTTAAATTTATAAAGTTCCTTTTCATTTAATTCTGTCCAATTAGGCTTCTGAATTTGTAAGGTTGAAAAACTTTTTTTTATGAAATCGTATTTATGAATAAAATAGTCTCTTTTTTCTAGTTTTAAATATTTGTAATTAAATGACGATCCCTCTCCTTTATCATCTGAAAAATATATTTCATTATCCTTGTTAAAGTATTCAAGTGTACCTTTATTATTCGATTCTGCATCATCTTTGATTTCACTTTCTTTATTGATTAGAAAATAATCTTTTGCTTCTAAAGACATTGCTCCATTAAAATCACCAATTAGGTAAGAATCATCAATTAACGAAGGAATCAACGAAATCAATCCATTATGTGTTTTTAATATTGTTTTAGTGCCGTTAGCATCAAATTTGCATGCATTTGTTATTTTTTTTGCGTATGACATTGAATAGTTTATTCCTTTTAACAGAACAAATTCATTAGATGCTAAAAAAAAAGAATATTGCAAAGGTATTTCACTGTTAGTATCTGTAAACTTGCCTTCAGTGATTATTTTTTGTCCGAACAAACTAGTGAAGGAAAATAATATTAATATGGATTTCAATTTCATTTTATTTTTAGTTTACAGTTGATTAATTGTTTATTTCAATGCATCAACTTTAGCTTGCACATCGGCTTCCGTACCTTCAAAAACTTCTGAAGTCGAAACTCCGTTAGTTGATTTGGTTACGGTAGCTTTTACATTGCTACCCGCCGTTTTTTGCATTACTACTTTTATAGATACTGATTCGCTTGTTAAAGAGGTTGTACTTGTTGCTCCAATGTATTTTCCATCAGCATCATACATTGCCATACATTGTGCTTTTTCTTCAGGAGTACATCCTTTTTCATCGCACATTGCTGCACATTCGTCTTTGGTCATTGTAGCACATTTGCTCATATCGCATTTGCCTGTCATTGCTGCTTTCATCTCGGTAGAGCAACAAGCGGCTTTGGTTTCAGATGCATTTCCTGCACCTAAAATAGGCGCAATTACTAAACCAATTAAACACGTTAACTTAATTAAAATATTCATTGATGGTCCAGAAGTATCTTTAAATGGATCTCCAACTGTATCTCCAGTTACAGCCGCTTTATGAGCATCAGAACCTTTAAAAGTCATTTCGCCATTAATTACAACTCCTGCCTCAAAAGATTTTTTAGCATTATCCCAAGCACCACCAGCATTGTTTTGAAAAACTGCCCAAAGCACGCCAGAAACGGTAACTCCTGCCATATAACCACCCAACATTTCGGCTACTAATGAGTTTGCATTCGCATCGCCCATATACACTAGTTTCCCTAAAAGGACGATAAGAATTGGAAAACCAATAGTCATAATTCCTGGCAACATCATTTCGCGTAAAGCGGCTTTTGTAGAAATATCAACACATTTTGCGTATTCTGGTTTTCCAGTTCCTTCCATAATTCCTGGAATTTCTTTAAACTGACGACGCACTTCATATACCATATCCATAGCGGCTTTTCCTACCGAATTCATTGCCAATGCAGAGAAAACTACAGGAATCATTCCGCCAATAAACAACATTGCTAATACAGGTGCTTTGAAAATGTTAATTCCTTCGATACCTGTAAAAGTTACATACGCAGCAAATAAAGCCAATGAAGTTAAAGCAGCAGAAGCGATTGCAAATCCTTTTCCGGTAGCAGCAGTTGTATTACCCACTGAATCTAAAATATCTGTACGAGTACGCACTTCTTTTGGTAATTCACTCATTTCTGCAATCCCACCAGCGTTGTCAGATATTGGTCCGAAAGCATCGATTGCCAATTGCATTGCAGTAGTCGCCATCATTGCTGATGCGGCTAAAGCCACACCGTAAAATCCTGCTAGAGCATACGTTGACCATATTGCTGCAGCAAATAAAATTACGGTTGGAAAAGTCGAAATCATTCCTGTTGCCAAACCAGCAATTACGTTTGTTCCTGCGCCAGTTGATGATTTTTGAACAATTGCTAAAACTGGTTTTGTTCCCAAGCCTGTGTAATATTCTGTAACGGATGATATTGCTCCACCCACAAATAAACCAATTAATGAAGCATAAAATACTCTCATTGCTGAGATTTCTTTCAAGCCTTCACCAAAGAAATTCATTTTCATAGTTGCTGGTAACATATATTTTACCAAAACAAAACAAGCAACTGCTGTTAAAGCAATTGATAACCAGTTACCAACATTTAATGCCCCTTGAACTTGCTTTTCCTTTGCATCGTTACTTGAAATTTTAACAACCATCGTTCCGATAATCGAGAATAAAATTCCGAAACCTGCAATTGACATCGGTAATAAAATAGGTCCAATTCCTCCAAAAGCGTCATTAATCATTCCGCCCATATCTTTAATAACATAGTTCCCTAAAACCATTGCAGCTAAAACTGTTGCCACATACGAACCAAATAAATCGGCTCCCATTCCGGCAACATCACCAACGTTATCTCCAACATTATCAGCAATTGTGGCTGGGTTACGTGGATCATCTTCTGGAATTCCTGCTTCTACTTTACCTACTAAATCGGCTCCAACGTCGGCAGCTTTGGTGTAAATTCCACCACCAACTCTTGCGAATAACGCAATAGATTCTGCTCCTAATGAAAATCCTGCCAAAGTTTCTAACACTTTAGTCATATCTTCAGTAGAAGTCCAAGCGCCATTCATAAAATAGTTGTAAAAAACTATAAAGAAACCTGTTAAACCCAAAACGGCTAAACCTGCAACTCCCAATCCCATTACAGTTCCGCCACCAAAAGAAACTTTTAAAGCTTGTGGTAAACTTGTACGAGCGGCTTGTGTAGTACGAACGTTAGTTTTTGTGGCAATTTTCATTCCGATGTTTCCAGCATACGCCGAGAAAAATGCTCCGAAAATGAAAGCAACCACTATAAGTATGTTTGTTGTGTGAAAAATGAACGACATTGCTGCCAAAACTATACTTGCTCCAATAACGAAGAAAGTCAACAAACGGTATTCTGCTTTTAAGAAAGCCAATGCGCCTTCGTAGATATAATCTGAAATTTCTTTCATCTTACCATCTCCAGCGTCTTGTTTTAAAACCCAAGCCCTTTTGTATAACATAAAAGCCAGTCCTAAAAATGCCATTACAATTGGCACATAAATCATAAATGATTCCATAAATTCAATTTTAGTTATTGTATAATCGGGTGCAAAAATAAGAAAATTTTAAGAAATAAAACAAAATGTTTGAATGATTATTAGATTGTTTGATTATTAAGTAGTTAAGTATAAAATTTTAACATTTGATGTAAAAGGTGTTTTATTTTTATTTATATTTGAATCCTAATCAATTTAAACAAAAACTTTATGAAAAAATTATTTACTTTAAGCGCAAACCCTTTAAATAAAGATTTAGGATTACTTATTATTCGAGTAATGATAGGTGTTTTAATGGCTTTTTATGGTTATGAAAAATTAAATCACTTTTCAGAAATGGCAGCAAGTGATTTTTGGGCTAAAAATGTTAGCTTTTTAGGAATGACTGGTAAAGTGCCTTTAGGATTAACTGTCTTTGCTGAATTCTTTTGCAGTATTGCCTTAATCGTCGGCTTGTTTACCCGTTTAAGTTTGTTTTTTCTTTTATTTTGTATGGGATATATTGTTGTTGTAGTTTCGCAATTTAATATTCTAGGACTCAAAGGTAATGGTTATGAGTTTAATTCAGCTTTTACATATTTTGTAATTTACTTGGGGTTATTTTTTACTGGTCCAGGAAAATATAGTTTAGATTATAAAAAGTTTACCAAGAGATAGCTTTTTAAGGTCAAGTTGTAGTTGTAAATCCCAAATTTTAATTTTTATTAATTTTTGGGTTTTTTATTGAATTAAAGTCTATTTCTTTTAGATAAATAATAATGCCAAATTGTATAGGAAGCATAGGTTCGAAAGGGTTTCCAGGAATCTGAAATTAATTTCATGTCTTCAATAGTTTGGGTTTGATACAATTCAATCATAGTATTTTTTATAGCAATATCACCAAGCGGAATAATATCGGGCAGTTGCAAACAAAACATTAAATAGACTTCAATACTCCAATTGCCAACTCCTTTAATAGTAATTAATTCGTTACGAATTTGGGTTTCGGTTTTGGTTTTAAAACTTGAGAAATCGATTTGATTTGAAAGTACTTTTTCGGCTAAATCTTTGACATAAGTTATTTTTTGGCGCGATAATCCGCAGGTTCGAAGTTCAGTTTCGCTGGCTTGAATGACTTTTTCTGGATTTAAAGCGCCAAAATGTTTTTCGAGTTTTAGATACGTTGCTTTGGCGGAAGCTATTGAAACCTGTTGTTCGAGAATTATATGACACATTGAGGCAAAACCTTCTTCTCTTTTTTGGATAATTGGTTCACCAAATTTTTCTAAGATAAGTTTTAAAGTTTTATCTGTATTAGTAAGGTGGGTTTTGGCTTTTTGCAACTTAAAACGCTGGATTAAGTTCAATTCGAACGCCAAACTTAGGGGATTCTAAACCATTAACATCATTGAATTGAGTTCGCCATACAAAATCAATTCTGATGGGACGAAAGTTTCCGTAACCAATATTTTCAATTCCAAAACCGTATTCGGCATATACTTTTCTATCTGGTGCCAAATAATTTATTTTTGACCGATTGAAATTTATATTGTCGTCGGAAATAGAGCCTAAAATGCCTCGATAAAAGGCAACTTCACGTAAGTTTAATTTTTTAAGAAAAGGAATTCTGTTAAAAAGTAAGCCATTGAAATGATGATTGAAATGTGCCATTGCATAAGTATCGGTAACCATATCAAAATAATCTAATAAAATGAATGTTTTAGGTACAATAGAATACCCTTGGTTGGCGGGCACAGCATTTAACAAAGGTAAAGGTAAGGCTCCAAAAGTTTTTCCGGTTTCAAAATAAAAATCAAGAACACCAAAATTACTTAGTTGAATTGGTTTTTCGAATGCAAATTGTAGTTTATTGTAACTAAATTGGCTTTCCATTATGCCACTAATTCCTTTATTCAATTTTACTGTTAGTGTTGGGTAAAGGCTTCGCCCAAATCGTTGATCTACCCCAAAACCATATACTAATCGACTTGGCGTATAAACTATTGCAATACTGGTATTAAAATCGGTTAGTTTGGTTTCAATTTCAGTTCCGTTAATTGAATAATCTACTGAAAAGACATCTTCGGTTGTAGCGGAAGTAATTTTTTGATGCGCTAACGAAGTGGTTACATGAAAATTATTTGTTACAGCAAAATCAGCAACAAGTGCATTTTTTTCAATTTTAGAAATAAAAGCATTTACACCTCGATTGATTAAAAGATTAGTATTAGTATTACCCGCCCATAAATCATTTACATTTAAAGTTTTACCTCCAAATTGAAAATTATCATCCAATCTAGAGGCGCCAACAATGATTCTAGGTGAATTTGACACTAAATATTTGGCTTCTAAACCGTATTTGAATCGCTTGTCTTTAGTACCATAAACCCCATAAAAATTGGCTCTAAAAAAATCATCTACTGTTTTAAAAGTTCTAAACCCCGCGCGTAATCGAAGCCCTTCAATATTATTATTGGCAATTACATTATAAAATGATCCAAATTGAATGTTTTTAAATATATCAAAGTAACCCGTTGCTAAAACATTTACAAAACCTGTAATCCGCTTAACTCGAGGGTTATTTTTTAAATCAACAATTATTTTTCGTGTTTCGGCTAAATTGTTGTCTTTGGTTTTTATTTCATTCCAATAAATGGCGTCTTTGTCATACTCATTACGTTTAGTTTGTATTTTCTTTTCGTCATAAAATAAATCGTCATGATTGCTTTTTAAATCATATTCGCTAAAAACCATGTTTTTTCTAACAAACAAACCTTTTTCTTCATCATTTTTAGTCAATAAAGTAAAATCGCCTTCGTAATAATCTCTATCTGGTAAATAAATACTGTCATTTTCAATTTTAAATTCTTTTTCTATAGATAAATTACGTACCAAGTTTAAATTAATTCCTCGATTAACCTTCATTGAAATGTTGGTTATAGCGAAATTTTTATCCATTACTCTAAAATTTCCTTCAAAGACTAAATCACCTTCTTGACGTGGAAAAAAATAAACTCCATACGATTTTTTATTGTTTTCGTCAACAATACTATCGTGCAATACATATTCATAAACACCATAACCTCTTTCGGAAATTGGACTTATAAAATTTTTGTTTAAAATAGAAATGTCGTTTTGATAAATGTCAATATCCGAAAAAGTATTCGTGATTCTATCGAACAAAAAACCCTCTTGACCTATTCCTATACTTCGTTCGGCAAGTTTATCAATTTTTTCTTTATGCAAAGTTGTATTTCCAAAAAAGGCTTCGTTAGTTTCTTTCATATAAACTGGAACGAAATATTTTTTTAGCTTTTCATTTTTCTCAACAATATGAATAACACTATCGTATGATTTACCCAGTAATTTTTTCATAAAAACACTGTCCAAATTACTCAGCCCAATAGAAACCGAAGTGTATTTTTTATACTCGTATCTTTTAACTAAGCTTAGTCCGTTTTGTTTTTTGTTTGCCCAAATACCTTTTAAAATTCGATATGCTGGATTTTCTTTTTTACCTAAGTGCTTTTTTGGTTTTTTTAAAATTAACACCTCAGTCAACTGGTTAGATTCTTCTTGTAAAGTTATAATTATATTCTTGGTATCACTTTCAGAAAGTTTAACTTCTTTTTGTACATAGCCTACAAATGATGCCGAAATAGTAGTGTAAGTTTTTGTTGATTCTAAAAAAAATTTACCATTTTCATCCGTTTGAACTCCTTTTCCACCTTTAAAAGCTACGTTAGAAAAAGGTACAGGCTGTTTTTTTGTGTCTATAACGACTCCGCTAACTCTGGTTTGCGCAAAGGTTATAAGTGATACAAACAAAATTGAAATCCACAAAAACAGTATTCTCATAGTGAGGTATTTAAAAAAAACTTCATAATAATTTCTCATTATGAAGTTTCAAAAATAGTAGTAAAATTTAACTTTTACTACTATTAATTAAAAATATTATTTTTATTTATTCATTACTTTTTTAACAGCATTAAGCACATCGTTAGCGTTAGGCAACCATTCTTTTAATAATGTTGGTGAATAAGGAGCTGGCGTGTCTGCGGTCGTGATCCGTTGGATTGGCGCATCTAAAAAATCAAAAGCACGCTCTTGAACAATATAAGTTATTTCAGAAGCTACACTGGCAAACGGCCAAGCCTCTTCTAAAACCACCAATCGATTTGTTTTTTTAACAGAATTAATAATACAATCATAATCCATTGGGCGAACCGTTCGTAAATCAATAATTTCACACGAGATGCCTTCTTTTGCTAAAGCTTCGGCAGCAATAAATGCTTCTTTAATTATTTTTCCGAATGAAACTATGGTTACATCTGTTCCCGATAATTTAATATCGGCAACGCCAATTGGAATGATATAATCACCATCGGGCACTTCCCCTTTATCACCATACATTTGCTCACTTTCCATAAAAATAACTGGATCGTTGTCACGGATAGCCGCTTTTAATAAGCCTTTAGCATCGTAAACCGTTGAAGGTACAATAACTTTTAATCCTGGTGTGTTTGCAAACCAGTTTTCAAAAGCCTGTGAGTGTGTTGCGCCAAGTTGTCCTGCTGATGCTGTTGGGCCTCGAAAAACCATTGGCATAGGAAATTGTCCCGCACTCATTTGGCGCATCTTGGCTGCGTTATTTATTATTTGATCAATTCCAACCAAGGAGAAGTTAAAGGTCATATATTCCACAATTGGTCGACAACCATTCATTGCTGAACCTACTGCAATACCAGCGAAACCCAGTTCTGCAATTGGAGTGTCGATAACTCTTTTTGGACCAAATTCATCTAGCATACCTTTTGAAGCTTTATAAGCTCCATTATATTCTGCTACTTCTTCTCCCATTAAGTATACCGATTCATCGCGACGCATTTCTTCACTCATTGCTTCACAAATGGCTTCTCTAAATTGTATAGTTCTCATAAATTGTAGTATTATCGTTTTAATTCAATTTGCAAAAATAAAAATTTAATAATTAACAACACTATTAACTGATAAAAAATAACAAATGTTTACTTTTTAAGATAAACGTTTATATTTGTGAATTAATTTTTGTTTATGAAATTGTTTTTTTATACTTTATTTTTTGTTTCATTTTTTGCTATTTCTCAAAAAAAACAAGAAACAAATTCAATTGAAATCAATTATTTTAGAGGCAATGTGTTACAACATACTGAAGATCTGGGGCATCTTCTTGGGCATCCAGAAGGGGTTATGATTGATTTTGTAAAACAAACTCATGGCAAATTAGAATGGCACAAAGCCTATAATTACCCTGATTATGGGGCGTTTTTTTTATATCAAAATTTCAATAATGACTTTTTAGGAAAAATGTATTCTGCTGGTTTAAATTGTAACTTTTATTTTTTTAAACGCAATTTGCAATTAAAAGTTTCACAAGGTATTGCCTTTGCAACCAACCCTTATAACAAAGATACCAATAGCAAAAACAAGGCTTTTGGAACTGAAATTTTGGCCAATACCAACTTAGGTATGCTGTATAAAAAAGATAACCTTTTAGGTAATTTTGGATTTCAAGCAGGAATTTTGTTTACCCATTATAGCAATGGTCGAATAAAATCACCTAATAGTGGCATTAATACTTTTGGTTTAAATATGGGCGTCAATTATAATTTTGAGGAGGTTAAAAAAGAAATAGATACTGTAAAATTCAATATGAAATTTGAAGAACCATTAAAGTTTACCTTTGTGTTTCGAACTGGTGTTAATGAAAGTCAAATTATTCGAAGCGGGCAACATCCATTTTATCATTTAGGTTTTTATATTGACAAGCGAATGAATCGAAAAAGTGCTTATCAATTAGGTCTTGATTTATTTTTAACGCAAAGTATTCCCGATTTTATTAAATATAAATCGGTTTCGTTTCCTGAATTAAATATTAACCCCAATACCGACTATAAACGAGTGGGTATTTTTGTAGGACATGAGTTGTTTATTAACAATATTTCTATTGAAGCGCAGTTGGGATATTATGTTTATCAACCATTTAAAAATGATATTCCCGTTTACGATCGTTTAGGAGCAAAATATTATTTCAATAAAAATATTTTTACAAGTTTTCATATAAAAACCCATTTATTTTTGGCAGAAGCATTAGAATTTGGTGTTGGCTATAGATTATAAAAAATTAAAAATGAAAAAAATTATTTTAATAATTCTCGTTTCCTATTCCTTTTTAACGTGCAGTAAACCTAGTGATTGTGTTGAAAGTACGGGAAATTTGGTCACTAAAACAGTCACCGTTTCTCCGTTTACCAAAATTTATGTAAAACAAGGCATCGAATTAATAGTGAAACAAGGTGTTGATTACGAAGTAGTTATAAAAACAGGCGAAAATTTAATTAACGACATTTCAGTGGTGCAAGAAGGTAATACTGTTACATTAAAAGACAATACTACTTGTAATTGGGTTCGCGAGTATGGGCAAACAAAAGTATATGTTACCGCTCCAAATATTGAAGAAATTTATAGCAAATCGGAACGAAATATAAGCTCCGATGGTATTTTAACTTATCCAAGCCTAAAACTACTAGCCATAGATAAAGACGGAGATGGGCAAAAAGGCGCAGGAACTGGCGATTTTTATTTTAATATAAACAATACTAATTTGTACATAGATAATAATAATGTATCAAGGTTTTACATTTCTGGAGCAACTAATAATGCTTCATTTAACTTTTATGCTGGTGATGGACGAATTGAAGCACAAAATTTAACCATCCAAAATTTATACGTGTACCACCGAGGTACTAATGATATGATTGTAAAGCCTATTCAAAAAATTGAAGGAATCTTGAACAGCACAGGCGATGTGATTTTAAAAAATAATCCTCTCATTGTAAATGTGCAACAGTTATATCAAGGACACATCATTTTTAATTAAATTTACTAAAACTGAAAAAGTGCGACTGAAAACTATTTTGTCATTTCTCGAAAAATAGCCTCTAAATTTTTATTTTTTTGATTCAACTGTAAGGTTTTTAATCCGTTATCGTGAGCGAAGTCAAAAACGGCTGGACGCATATCTTTGGTGGTTTCAAAAGTTAATTCCCAAATCATATCGTGCGTATTTTTGAACGATTTTATATTCGGAATTCGTTTAATTGCTTCTTCTTCAATTTTATAATCAAATTCAACTTCAATAACTTGCTCATTTTGAGACAACAAAGAGTCTAATTTTTTATCGGCAACAATTTCACCTTTATTGATGATGATTACTCGATCACAAATGGCTTCTACTTCTTGCATAATGTGAGTGGAAAGAAAAACCGTTTTATTTTTACCAATGTTTTTTATTAATTCTCTAATTTCTACCAATTGATTTGGATCTAAACCCGTAGTTGGTTCGTCTAAAATTAAAACATCCGGATTGTGTAATAAAGCTGTTGCCAAACCCACTCGTTGACGAAATCCCTTTGAAAGTTGTCCGATTTTTTTATGACTTTCGGGCGATAAACCTGTTAATTCAATAACTTCTTCAACTCGTGATTTTTCTACCTTATAAACATCAGCATTAAATTCTAAATATTCTCGAACATATAAATCTAGATACAACGGATTGTGTTCTGCCAAATAGCCTACAGAAAGTTGCACCGCTTTTTGATTTAAAACTACATCATTATTGTTAACTAAAGCCAATCCAGAATCTGCCCTAATGTACGTAGTCAAAATTTTCATTAAAGTAGATTTTCCAGCACCATTAGGGCCCAAAAAACCTACAATTTCTCCTTTTTTAACCGAAAACGAAACGTTGTGTAACGCTTTTTGCGTACCGTAGTTCTTTGATATATTTTGAACTTCTATTGACATAATTGTTACAATTTAATGCAAATATAAACAGAAATAAATTTGATTTATTGTTTTTCAGGTGTTATGAATTGCTTTATAATTTTAATTTGGTATTTTTACCTTTAAATAAATTAACTTAACAATGAAAATTCAAATTACTAAACTAGTCCAAATAACTATTTTAATTTCTTTAATCGTATTAAAAACTGAAGCACAAACTAAAGTAAGTATCGATAAACAATTTGTAACCCAAGTTGAAACCGAATTGGCATCAGATAAAATGGAAGGTCGCGAAATTTTTTCGCCAGGAATCGAAAAAGCATCAAAATTCATTGAATCGGAATTTCAAAAAATAGGATTGTCTTATTATAATGACTTGAAAAACTACCGTCAAGAATTTGTAACCGATGAAAAGCCAACCAACAATGTTATTGGCGTTTTAAAAGGAAAATCAAAACCCAATGAAATTGTAGTTTTTTCGGCACATTACGATCATTTAGGTATGCAAACCGATGGAACCGACAAAATTTTTAATGGCGCAAATGACGATGCTTCGGGTTCAACAGCAGTAATTGCGCTGGCGAAATATTTTAAAGAATTAAATAATAACGAACGAACCTTAATTTTTGTAACCTTTACAGGCGAAGAAACGGGCGGATATGGTTCGGCTTTTTTTACAAAAAACATCAATCCCGACCTAGTTGTGGCTATGTTTAATATAGAAATGATTGGAACCGAAAGCAAATGGGGCAAAAATTCCGGTTACATTACAGGTTTCGAAAAATCGGATTTTGGCGAAATATTGCAACGCAATTTAAAAGGAACCGATTTTCAGTTTTATCCTGATCCGTACCCAACCGAACAGCTTTTTTATCGCTCGGACAATGCTCGTTTGGCAGCAGTTGGCGTTCCAGCGCACACAATTTCAACTTCAAAAATGGATTCTGAACCCAATTATCACAAGCTCTCCGATGAAGTTTCGACTCTAGATTTAGACAATATGACCGAATTTATAAAATCGATTGCTTTGAGTTCACAGACTATTATTAGTGGAAAAGATACGCCAACGAGAGTGGAGAAATTGAAACGCTAAGTTTGTAAAATTTTATTCTACATCGTTATCGTAACTATTTATTAAAAAAAAATGTTGTAGTGTTCAAAAAATAATATACTTTAGCAAAAAAATAGAACAAAATGCTTTTACACGCTGCAAATTATTATAACAATTCATTTTATTATTTCTGGAAACGGGAGCGGATTGTTATATAGTTATTATTCAAAAGAAATTTTACTAAACTAAATATACAATCCTGATGCAAATCAGGATTTTTTTTTACAACAAATTAAAATCTTTGTCAAAGTTTGAAACTTTTACAAAGATGTATAACAAATTAAATGGAAGAAATTAAAAAAATAGGAATTCAAGGCATCAAAGGTTCATTTCATCATCAGGTTGCCAATGAATATTTTGAGCAAGAATACGATTTAGACGAATGTATGTCGTTCGACGATTTGGTGAAAAATTTAAACGAAAACCAATCGCAAAAAGCTGTTATGGCGTTGGAAAATTCGATTGCGGGTTCTATAATTCCGAATTATGCATTGATAGATCGTAATAATTTACACATAATTGGCGAGCATTATTTGGATATTCATATGAATTTAATGGTTTTGAAAGGGCAAAAAATCGAAGACATTACCGAAGTTCATTCGCACCCAATTGCACTGTTACAATGTGCCGTTTTTTTTCATCAATATCCACATATTAAATTAGTCGAAAGTGGCGATACAGCAGAAACTGCTCGCAGAATTCAAGAAAAGCAAATTAAAGGAATTGGTGCTGTTGCCGCACCAATTGCTGCAAAATTATACGGTTTAGAAATTTTAGCTGCCGGTATTCATACGATACAAAGTAATAAAACCCGATTTGTAATCATTAAAAAAGATCCGAGAGATTCTTTCGTGCCTCAGAATGACAAACCGATTGAATTAATCAACAAAGCATCTGTAAAATTTGAATTGGATGATACTGCAGGAAGTTTGGCAACCGTTTTAAATGTAATGAACAATTGTAAGTTGAACTTAACCAAAATTCAGTCGATGCCGATTATCGAAACACCTTTTCAATATTCGTTTTTTGTAGATGTCGTTTTTGAAAAATACAAGCATTACGATAAAGCCAAGAAAATCTTAGAACTAATGACCACGCATTTTAAAGTGTTGGGCGAATACAAAAACGGACGATTATGATACAAACAGCCAGCCGTTTAAATTCGGTAGAAGAATACTATTTTTCGAGAAAATTGCGCGAAGTCCGTCAATTGATTACTGATGGAAAACCAATTATCAATATGGGAATTGGAAGCCCAGATTTAGCACCACATTCATCTGTAATTGAAGCCATAAATAATTCAATGTTTGATGAAAAAGCCCACGAATATCAATCATATCAAGGTTTGCCCGAATTGCGTCAAGAAATGGCAAATTTCTACGAAACTAATTTTGGAGTTTCAAAAAGTTTGAATTTAGAATTTTTACCACTTTTGGGTTCTAAAGAAGGCATTATGCATATTTCGATGGCTTTTTTGAATCAAAATGATGAAGTTTTAATCCCAAATCCGGGTTATCCTACTTACGAATCGGTTACAAAATTAGTGCAAGCAACGCCTATTTTTTATGATTTGAAAGAAGAAAACCATTGGCAACCCGATTTTGAAGCTTTGGAAAAACTCGATTTATCAAAAGTAAAACTAATGTGGGTGAGTTATCCGCATATGCCAACGGGCGCAAACGGAACTCTTGAAACTTTTAAAAAGCTGATCGCTTTTGGAAAAAAACACCGCATTTTAATTATAAACGACAATCCGTATAGTTTTGTTTTAAACGACAATCCGATGTCGATTTTTCAAGTTGAAGGTTCGCAAGAAATTGCCCTAGAATTAAATTCGTTATCAAAAACATTCAATATGGCAGGTTGGCGCGTAGGAATGGCTTTAGGAAATATAACGTTGATTGATGCCGTTTTAAAAGTAAAAAGCAATATGGACAGCGGCATGTTTTACGGAATCCAAAAAGGCGCAATTGCTGCTTTGAAACTAGGAAAGGATTGGTTTGAAAGTCAAAATGAAGTATATGCAAAACGTAGAAATTTAATTTTTAAATTGGCTACAAAATTGAATTGTACCTTTGATAAAAAATCTGTTGGGTTGTTTGTTTGGGCAAAATTACCAGAAAGCATAACATCCGCGGAAGCGTTTATCGATGAATTATTATACGAAAAACATTTATTTTTAACGCCTGGAACCATTTTTGGAAGCAATGGCGAAGGATATATTCGGTTTTCATTATGCACAACGGAGGAAAAAATACTAGAAGCGATTGAAAGAGCCCCCTAGCACCGAAGGAAGAATTGTTAGGCTAAATAAAAAAACTTATAATTGACATCAATAAACTAAATAAGAATAATAAAACATTAAAAAGTAACGTTCCAGCATTCGCTCCACGCTCCTTTGGAGAGGGGCTGGGATTGAGAAAAAAAATAAAAAACTTAATAAATCTAAATGCCTTAAATGGTTAAATACAATAAAAATGACAATCACACAAGAAAACAAACAATGGTTAACTGATTTTAAATTAACCCATCCGCTAGTAATTGCCGGACCTTGCAGTGCCGAAACTGAAGAGCAAGTATTAAAAATTGCTCACGAATTAAAAGATTCTGATGTATCAATTTTTAGAGCAGGAATTTGGAAACCTCGCACGCGACCAGGAGGATTTGAAGGCGTTGGAGCTATCGGTTTAAAATGGTTGCAAAAAGCAAAAGCTGAAACAGGATTGTTAATGGCAACCGAAGTCGCTACAGCAGCTCACGTAAAATTGGCTTTAGAACACGATATTGATGTTTTATGGATAGGAGCGCGAACTACTGTAAACCCTTTCGCAGTGCAAGAAGTTGCTGATGCCTTAGCAGGAACCGATAAAATTGTACTGATAAAAAACCCAGTAAATCCCGATTTATCTTTATGGATAGGCGGAGTTGAGCGTTTGTACAATGCCGGAATTAAAAAATTAGGCGTAATTCACAGAGGATTTTCGACTTACGAAAAAACAAAATACCGCAACATTCCAGAATGGCAAATTGCAATTGAACTGCAAAGTAAGTTTCCTGATTTGGTTTTAATTTGCGATCCATCACACATTACAGGTCGCCGCGATATGATTCAAGAAGTATCACAACAAGCATTAGATTTGAATTATGATGGTTTGATAATTGAAACGCACATTGACCCAGACAATGCTTGGAGCGATGCTGCACAACAAGTTACACCTACGGTTTTGAAACAAATTTTTGAAGATTTAAAAGTAAAAAAACCAACAACAGAAGAAGCTGATTATAACACCGAAATGATTAAACTTAGAGCCAATATTGATATTGCGGATGCCAAGTTGCTAGAAATTTTGGGCAATCGAATGAAAGTTTCGGAAAAAATTGGAGCCTTAAAAAAATCAAAAAACGTAGCCGTTTTGCAAAACAAACGTTGGAACGAAATTTTAGGTCGAATGATTTTAGACGGAGAAGAAAAAGGTTTAAGTGAAGAATTTATTTTGAAAATTTTTAAAGCGATTCATCAGGAGAGTATATTTCATCAAGAAAGAGTTATAAATGGCTAACATTAAGCAAGTTATTTAAAAAACTTATTAACAAAATGTTTTTTGTATTAAAATAAAATATAATTTTGCACTCGAAAAATAAATCACTACTTTGAAAAAAACTCTTATTACTTTATTATTTGCTTTTGCATTATGTATTAATTTAAACGCACAATGTATTAAAAAGCATTTTAAGATTGTTCCTCAAAAAATCACTAAACTTGAACCAGAAACTATTGTTAAGGAAGTTGGAGAAATTGACAACAAATTATACACGTTGTTTTTAACAGGAAAATCAGATTACTTTTTAAAAGTTGTTGATACATCAGAAAAAAAGACATTCTTGAAAATCCCAATCCTATTTTCACAAAAAAACGGAGAAAATATTGAATTTGAAGATGTCATAATTATTCAAAATAAATTATATGTTTTAGAAAATGTTTTTTCTGAACTTAACAATACTCATTCTTTAGTAAGTATTGAACTTTCAAAAGAAGGTCATTTAATTAAAAATAAAGGTTTAAGTTATTAA
>JBBRCJ010000052.1:0-18387 GCA_038204955.1 Flavobacteriales bacterium | reverse complement strand
GTGCCATTTTCTGAATTTGCTATATTCAACATTAATTCCGAAATTTGTTCTTGTGTAAAGTTCATTAGTATGTAAGTTTATCGTTAGTAATTTAAAATTACAAATTTTTAACTTTACACACTTTTTTAGGACAGTATCTAAAAATCTTTGGTGGCGTTAATGATACTGTCCATTATAACTTATTAAGAAAAAATCGTAAACTTTTAATCAATTACCCTAGGCAATCAAATTTTAGATCATTATTTGTTAGCACAAATTGGTTTTTATTTGAATATCTCTTTTAATGAGAGGTATTTCATTTTTAATTAAAAACTTTTTCAGTAAAAACACTCTTTAAGATTAAATTTTTAATAAAAAAGATTGATTTAATTGCATCATACCGTCCAAATTAATTTGTAATTGTAACTAGACTTAAAAGTTGAACTCACTAAATTATTAGGGCATTTTTATTTTTATAAAAACAAAGAAAATTGCAATAATATTTTTAGTTTTCAAAATTTGAATATTTTAACTATTTAGAACTTTATAAAATAGAATTTAATTCGTGGTTAAATGCAGTCACAACAAACGATGTATTAACTAAAAACTCCTTTATTCCTTATTTAACCTCTTCGATAGTGGGTTCAGATATATTTTTATTGTCTGCCCAACTTGTTATTTTGTTTCAAAGGTTAGTTCCTTTATAGCATTAATAACAATGGAATTGCAAGTATTTAGATTGCTTTTTACACGTCTAAATGCGTTTCCTTTAAGTTTATTTTATGTATAAATTAAATGTTACAAGAATTTTTTTAAATTGTTAATTTAATTTTCACCCCATTCGCCATACCAAATTGGAATATTTAATTTTTCGGATTCTAATTTATATCTGTTAACATGCTTGTTTACGCCATTAAATCAACTTTTAGATCACGTATTTTAATTAATTTTATACTTTTTTAAATTTTTTATTTTTTCAAAACGGGCGGATATTGGTCCAAAATTTTGGTTACAAATTCATTTATCAGTTCATCTTTATCGTTCGTTTTTTGACTCAAATTTCCCTGTCCTTCTCCTTGCCAAATCATTTCTTTGTGATTGGCATCAATTAAATCTATAAATAAGGTTCCTTCGGAATAACTACTAATTGCAGTTTGACTACCTCCCCAAATCCAAGGATTCCAACCAAACCCCCAACCATAGCCCCAACCCATATTAAATTGATTTACATCTACTTGTTGACGTTCTTTTGTAAAAAAATTAACTAATAAATCTGGAGATTCACTTTTAGTAAAACCTTTTTTCTGCATTTGATTATCGATGGAGCGTAAAATCCTTTTTTTATCTAAATCAGAAATCTCAACTTTATCTATACCATTTTTATAAAAAGCATAAGTTTTAAATCGACTAAAGTCGACTGATTTATCAAAATCTGAATTTACTCGAATCGCATTACAAGAAGTAAGTAATAAAACTAATACTATTGGTATGAATTTAAGGGTTTTCATATTTAAAAGTTTTAAATTGTTTAATCGTGTTTAAAAACTCAAAGTTTAAAAATTTAATAAGTCATCATTTACTATATTAGGGATGGTAATTTTTAATAAAGGTTGCGTTACCATCGCTCTTTTTATTGCAAAAATCGCATTTTCATTTCGTGCCCAACTTCTGCGTGATATTCCATTATTTACATCCCAAAAAAGCATTGATTCTAAGCGCTTTGATGCTTCTTTAGATCCATCAAGAACCATACCAAAACCACCATTTATAACCTCGCCCCAGCCTACGCCGCCGCCATTGTGTATAGACACCCAAGTGGCTCCGCGAAAACTGTCTCCAATTACGTTTTGAATCGCCATATCGGCAGTAAACTTTGACCCATCATAAATGTTTGAAGTTTCTCGATAAGGAGAATCTGTTCCAGAAACATCGTGATGGTCACGACCTAATATAATGGTTTTAATTTCGCCTTTCGCAATGGCTTGATTGAATGCTTCGGCTATTTTAATACGTCCTTCAGCATCTGCATAAAGTATTCGAGCTTGTGAACCAACTACTAAATTATTTTCTTTTGCTCCTTTTATCCATTGAATGTTATCGGACATTTGTTGTTGAATTTCAACGGGCGAATTTTGCATCATAGTTTCTAAAACGTCACAAGCAATTTTGTCTGTTTTTGCTAAATCTTCTGGTTTTCCAGAGGCACAAACCCAACGAAAAGGACCAAAACCAAAGTCGAAACACATAGGGCCCATAATGTCTTGAACATACGAATTATATTTAAAATCGATTCCGTTTTCGGCAAAAACATCAGCACCAGCTCGAGAACTTTCTAGTAAAAAAGCATTTCCGTAATCGAAAAAATATGTTCCCTTTGCGGTGTGCTTGTTTATTGCTTTTGCGTGGCGAATTAAAGTTTCTTGAACTTTAAGTTTAAATTTTTTAGGATTATTTGCCATCATTTCGTTGGCTTCTTCAAAGGATATTTCTACCGGATAATAACCACCAGCCCAAGGATTGTGGAGTGAAGTTTGATCGGAACCCAAATCAATTTTAATATTTTCTTCATCAAAACGTTCCCAAATATCAACTACGTTTCCTAAATAACCTATTGAAATAATTTCTTGATTTTGTTGCGCTTTTTTAACTCGAATTACTAATTCATTAATGTCTGCTATTAATTCGTTTATCCATTTTTGTTCATGACGAATTTTTGCAATTTTGGGATTTACTTCTGCACAAACGGTAATACAACCTGCAATATTTCCAGCTTTCGGCTGTGCTCCGCTCATTCCGCCGAGGCCAGAAGTTACAAATAAACCACCTTTTGGTGATTTGTTTATTTTTCTAAATCCGTTTAAAACTGTAATTGTTGTACCGTGAACAATGCCTTGCGGACCAATATACATATAACTTCCTGCGGTCATTTGTCCATATTGCGAAACGCCCAAGGCGTTTGTTTTTTCTAAATCGTCAGGCGATGAATAGTTGGGTATTACCATTCCGTTAGTAACAACAACCCTTGGCGCTTCTTTATTTGATGGAAATAATCCCATTGGATGCCCTGAATAAATTGATAACGTTTGGTCATCAGTCATCATAGCTAAATATTGCATTGTTAATAAATATTGCGCCCAATTTTGAAAAACAGCACCATTACCTCCGTAAGTAATTAATTCTAATGGATGTTGTGCCACTGCGTGATCTAAATTATTTTGAATCATCAACATTATGGCTTTTGCCTGCTCGGATTGCCCTGGATAATCTGAAATTGGTCGAGCTTTTATTTCGTATTCGGGATGAAAACGATACATATAAATTCGACCATAGATTTCAAGTTCGGCTTTAAATTCGGGTAAAAGTGTGGCATGATGTTTTGCATCGAAATAGCGCAAAGCATTTTTTAAAGCTAGTTTTTTTTCTTCGGATGTAAGAATATCTTTTCGCCTCGGAGCTCGATTTATTTTGGTATCAAAGGTTTTGAGTTGTGGTAAAATATCTGGTATTCCTTGAAGTATTCGTTCTTTAAAAGTCATTTTGGTTTGGAGTTTTATGGGTGCGGTAACGATTGCAGTGGAAATACTTTTCTTTTTTCTTTCAAAAAAAAACTTGTAATGGAAAAGCTTGTTCGCCATCGCGAAAACGCACAAATTATTTTTTTAATTCACTTGTCTTTTTATCGAAACCGTAGGGGCAATGTCGGCAGCCACTTTTGCAACAATACCCTCGTTTAAGGTGGTGTTTTTCGGTGAAACATTTATAGCCTTCGGGCGTTAAATAGTAATCCTCGCCTTCGATTAATTTATTTTCATTATTTTTTTCAAACATAAGTACAAATTTAGCAACTTTGCAGTTATGATTGTAGTAGTTTTTAAATTTTTAACGGCTAGAGGAATTCGGGGGATAACTTTGTTTCCCTTTATTTTTATTAGTGATAAGATATATTTGTCGGATGTGGTGTTGTTGAATCACGAAAAAATTCATATTCGACAACAATTGGAATTATTAATTTTACCTTTTTATTTCTGGTATATTTTGGAATTTTTTTTGGGCTGGATTCGATTTAAAGATGCAAATAAAGCTTATAAAAATATTTCATTTGAAAAAGAAGCTTACTCCAATGAAAAAAATCTTTACTATTTAAAAACAAGATCTTTTTGGAGATTTTTAAAGTTTATAAATTATAAATATGCAAATTGAAACTCAGCAAATTTACTTAAAAAATACGTCCATTGAACTTTTCATTCGTCGTGAAGATTTAATTCATCCATTTATTTCAGGAAATAAATTTCGAAAATTAAAGTACAATTTGATTCAAGCGGAAAAAGAAAAGAAAGCAACAATTGTAACTTTTGGAGGCGCATATTCAAATCACATTGCTGCAACAGCGTTCGCTGGAAATGAAAAAGGGTTTAAAACTATTGGAATTATTCGTGGTGAGGAATTAGCATCTAAAATAAACGGTAATCCGACCTTGAAATTTGCAAAATCCTGTGGAATGCAATTAGAATTTATTTCTCGTGAAGCTTATAGAAACAAAGAAAACAATGAATTTGTAACTGATTTAAAATCGAAATATGGTGACTTTTATTTACTTCCCGAAGGCGGAACAAATGATTTAGCAGTTAAAGGTTGCGAAGAAATTATTGATGGAAATGATTCTATTTACGATTGGATATGTACTTGCGTAGGAACAGGCGGAACAATTGCGGGTTTAATTAATAGTTCTTTTTCACATCAAAAAATTTTAGGATTTCCTGCCTTAAAAGGTGATTTTTTACAAAAAGATATTCGTAAATTTGTCATTAATGAAAATTGGGAATTAATAAATGAATACCATTTTGGGGGATATGCCAAAGTTACATCAGAATTAATTTCTTTTATGAATTCATTTTATAAAGAGCATGCAATTTTGTTGGATCCAATTTATACTAGTAAAATGGTTTTCGGCGTTATAGATTTGATTTATAAAAATTATTTTCCTGAAAATGCTAAAATTTTGCTAATTCATACAGGCGGATTGCAAGGTATTGAAGGAATGAACAACAAATTAAAAAGTAAAAATGAACCAATTATTGAAATCAATTATTAAAAAAGGGTGTTGTTTACTTATATTTTTATTTTTTGCGTGTAACGCATCAAAGCCTGTGGTTTCTACTCCTTATAAAAAAAGAATCCCTTTTGTAAAAACGATTCCTAAGGTTAAAGAAGTTGTGGTTGAAAATCCTAAACTGACTTTACCAATTTCAAATTCAACACCATCAAATTCAACACAAAATAGTGTTGTTTTAGAGGCAACTACTAAAGTTAAAGTTACCAATTCAATGGTTTTAGATTATATTTTGAGATACAAAACTATTGCCAAAACCGATATGACTAAATTTGGAATTCCAGCAAGTGTTACTTTGGCTCAAGGAATTTTAGAATCGGGTGCAGGAACAGGACCTTTGAGTGTTCAAGCTAACAATCATTTTGGGATAAAATGTACGTCAGACTGGACTGGTGCTAGCATTCGACACGATGATGATAGTTTACAAGAGTGTTTCAGAAAATACAACGAACCTTTTGAATCGTATAATGATCATTCCAAATTTTTAGCCAATCGACCTCGTTATGCAATGCTTTTTAAATTAGAAAAAAACGATTATAAAGGTTGGGCAAATGGTTTAAAAAATGCTGGTTACGCCACAGATGTTGGTTATCCAAGCAAGTTAATTGGATTAATTGAGCGTTATCAATTAAATCAATATGATAATGAAGTTTTAGGAAACGATTTTAATCAAGTACTAAAAAATGTGGAGGAAAGTGAACCTTTAATTGGAAAAATTGAAACTAAAGTTTCGTCGAGTCCTTCGACTCATACAGTTGAAAAAGGGGATACTTTATACTCATTATCAAAAAAATATAATATTTCAGTAGATGATATTAAACAAAAAAATAGTATTACTGATACAGGAATTTCATTAGGTCAAACTTTAATTATAAGATAAATTTTCCATCAGTACAATGAATTATATTCAAAATTTAAACTCATAAAATTAAAATGCAATACCAACGTAGCAGTGCTCTTTTTGCTGAAGCAGAAAAAGTAATTCCAGGAGGTGTAAATTCTCCAGTTCGTGCCTTTAAATCAGTAGGTGGAACTCCAATATTTGTTCAAAGTGCCAAAGGTGCTTACCTATTTGATGAAGATGGCAATAAGTTAATAGATTACATAAATTCTTGGGGGCCAATGATTTTAGGTCACGCTTATCCACCTGTTATTGATGCCATTACTGAGCGAGCTAAAAAAGGAACATCGTTTGGAATGCCAACTTCATTAGAAACTGAAATTGCAAAATTAGCCATTTCGATGGTGCCAAATATTGATAAAATTCGATTTGTGAGTTCGGGTACTGAAGCTTGTATGAGCGCAATTCGTTTAGCACGAGGATTTACTAAACGAGAAAAAATAATCAAGTTTGCTGGCTGTTATCACGGTCACTCGGATTCCTTTTTGATTCAAGCGGGTTCAGGGGCTATTACTTTTGGTTCACCAAATAGCCCAGGAGTGACAGAAGGTACTGCAAAAGATACTTTACTCGCTAATTATAATGATCTAGACAGTGTTCAAAAATTATTTGAAGCTAATAATAACGAAATTGCAGCATTGATTATTGAGCCTGTAGCAGGTAATATGGGTTGCATCCCACCATTGGCAGGATTTTTAGAAGGCTTGAGAGATCTGTGTACTGCAAACGGTACATTATTAATTTTTGATGAAGTAATGACTGGTTTTCGATTGGCAAAAGGAGGCGTTCAAGAATTGTATAACGTAAATGCCGATATAGTTTGTTTCGGAAAAGTTATAGGAGGTGGACTTCCCGTTGGAGCTTTTGCTGCACGTAATGAAATTATGAATTATTTAGCACCCCTAGGGCCAGTATATCAAGCGGGAACCTTGTCAGGAAACCCATTAGCAATGGAAGCCGGTTTGACTATGTTAAATGCTTTAAACAATGACAGTTCAATTTTTAAAAGATTAGAAGAAAAAACAAAATACCTACATCAAGGTATTACTAGTGTTTTAAATGAAAACAAAATTAATTTTACAGTAAACCGAGTAGGTTCAATGATTTCAGTTCATTTCGATAAAAATACAGTAATTGATTTTGAAACCGCAAAAAAAGGGGATAACGAAACTTTTAAAAAATTCTTTCACGGAATGCTTTCAGAAGGAATATACATTGCTCCTTCAGCTTATGAATCTTGGTTTATTACGGATGCTTTGACTTATGAAGATTTAGATTTTACAATAAAAGCAGTACAAAAAGTGGCAAAACTATTATAAAAAAAAACGTCTAGTTATTTTAAATAACTAGACGTTTTAATTAGTTAATTAAGCGTTCAAAAAGAACTTTATCTTTTTCTAAAATTTGCATTTGATTTGCATCAAGTGATGCTCTTATTTTTGCTTCGGTAACCTTTTTAATTTCAGTTTCTCTTTCAGGAGTTAAGTTTTCATTATTTAAAACACTATACTTCATTTCAAATAAATTATAAAAGTCACGTGTTTGAGTTTGATTTAAAGTCAACAACGTTCCAAGTTCAGTAGCATCTTTTTTAGCATATTCTTGTACATTAATTTTTGAATAATCTAATTTAGCTTTAGAAGCTACTGTATTTTTATTTTCTTGAGCAGAGGCTAAGAAACTTAATCCGAAAAATAAAGCTGTAAAAAAAATTATTTTTTTCATAATGTAATGTTTTTTTAAAGAGTTCAACAATCAAAAATAGTATTTAATTATCAATTAACAAATTTATTTTTGGTAATTAATGTTTAGTTCAACTTTTGTTCCTTCATTTCTCTAATTTTTTCTCGCATTTTATCTTTTCGTTCGGCTTGAACTTTTTCCCACTTAGTAAATTGATCGGCTGTTAAAATTTGTTTCATTTTATCGGAAACATTTTTTTGACCCTCTTTCATTTCACGCATTAAATTTCTTTTTTCTTCTTTAGATAATTTATTGCCATCAGCTTTATTCGCTTTAATTTCGTCCATTTTAGCTTCTCGAACTGATGCTGCATTAGTTAAAACAGTTCTTACTTCATTAACTTGATTTTCGTTTAAATTCAATTCACTAGTTAATTTCTTTAGTTGCGCTTCAGTTCTTTGTTCGGTTGTTTTTCTATCCATTTTTTCTAAAGGCTCAACTTGATCTTGTGCAAAACTATGAAGCCCTAAAGCCATCACGATAATTAAAAATACTTTTTTCATTTGTTTAAAATTTTAAGATTATTACAGCTTTGAATCAAAAATAGTAAAAAGGTTTAATGTAAAATTAAATATTATAATTTAAAGAATCCATTTTCTGAAGTGTCGTGAAATAAAACATTGTATTTTTTCGCAATTTTTCTCCAAATTTTTACATACGATTTGTAGTTGGAACCATCTGCGACAATTTGTTTAGGTTTTTGAGTTAAAAATAAACGTTCTAAATTTATTTTTGGTGAATTTATTAAAATTAAAACATCCATTTTTTCACCAATTAATGAAGTTTTTTCATCCAAGACTACTATTTTATTTTTTTTGAAATAATATAAATTTTTAAGCTCTTTTTTTAGAATTTCAGAATTAAAATTAGCTACTAAAAATGATTTTAAAACAGTATTTTGATTTAATTTTTTTAGAACGCTGTCATTTGCAAAGATCGTATTTGATTTTCCATTTCGTTCACAAATTAAAGTGCTTTTGCGTTGACTAAAAACAATAAATTCTGATGTTTTGGAAGTTTTAAATTTTGTTTGAAATAGTAGTATTTGAAATAACAAAACCGACACTAAACTAATAGTTAATTTAGTAAATGATGGTTTTTTTGCCCAAATAATAAATAAAATAATTATTAAATATAAATTCCACATCATATAAATAGTGATCGGAACATCTTTAAAAATAAAATCTTCAAAAGAGGCAACCCAACCAATTACTTTATTTAACAACCAAATGCTTTTTTCTAAAGTATGCATCATTGGCAACCAAACAAAATCAAAACCAGCCAAAATTACTACTACTACACCCAATGCTAAAATGAGAGTTAAAAAGGGCAAAATAATTAAATTGGTTATAAAGAATAATCCTGGAAATTGATGAAAATAATAAATACTTAGCGGTAAAGTACCTATTTGTGCCGCAAATGAAACCGTTATTATATCCCAAAAATAGCCGACCAATTTATTTTTTGGAATGTAAATAGACGAAAATAAAGGTTGCAACCAAACTATAAAAAATAATGCAATATAACTTAATTGAAAACCTACATCAAATAAAAACGAAGGTTCAAAGAGTAAAATTACCAAAATTGATACTAATAAAGTATGATATATATTAACACTTCTTTTTAAATAATTGCCAATGGTTAAAAAGGAAAACATTACTACCGACCGTAAAACACAAGGTGCCAAACCAGCTAAAACCCCAAACAATACTAGCGATAGTAATGTAATTATAACTTTTGAAAGTGACCCTAACTTTGAATTCGGGATGGGTTTTAGCAAAAAAGTGATGAAAATTAGAATAAAACCAACGTGTAATCCTGAAACTGATAAAACATGTATGGCACCAGCATATTGATAATCTTTCAAAATTTCAGGAGAAATATCTTGTTGTTGACCTAAAATTAAAGCAATTACTACATTTAATTCTTTTGAGTTAAAATTATTTTTTTTAAGATTAAATATTATAGTATTTCGGAGTTCGGCAGCATAATAGTTTAGATTTTTATCAATAGAATTACCAATTTTTATATCTTCAGGATATACATAAACTTGTCCGTAAACTTGTTGATTCTCAAGATACTTGGCATAATCAAATTGGCTTGGATTGTTTGGATTTCGGTTTTTGTAAATACTACCTTTCAATTTTAAATGAGAGCCAATTTTTAATATTGGAATAGTTGCTTCATTTTTAATATTTAAAATTAATTTCCCTGTTTTTAATTGATTGTTGATTTGAACAACCTCTACTTTATACCGATAATTGGTTGCTGAATTTTTTAATTTTTCCAGAACAGTAATTTCAAAATCGGTGTCACTTTTTAAATTTTCAATACCATGAATATAGTGGTTTGATTTTAGCGTTTCGTTATGAAAAACACAAGTTGCAATGCCAAAAAGGAAGGAGATAATTAAACTTAAAGACCCAAAAAAAGATTTAAGTTTTTTGAAATAAACAGCAAATAGAATTAAAATACTGACTACTAATGTTGTAAAAACCAAAATTGGGTTTAAAGAAAAATACTTGGAAAAAAGAATTCCAAAAATAAAAAAAATACTGATTTTTGCTAGTGGAAAATTTAAAACTTTCATTGATTTAAAAGCAATAAATTTTTAAAAAACTACTCAATTACTCGGTTTAATTGCGCAAAAGTTTTGTTATAATAACTATCTTTAGTCGATGAAATGATTACACCTTTGTTTGTCGATGAATGGATGAATTTAAGCTGGTCGTCCAAAACTTCGACCACCATACCTACGTGATTTATTTGATTATTTCCGTTGGTTTTAAAAAAAATTAAATCGCCTTTTTTAACTTCACTAATTTCTAAAATTGTTCCCACATTTGACATTTCTAAAGACGTTCTGGGTAAAGTAACATTATACTCTTTACAAGTTGAATAAATTAATCCCGAACAATCAAAACCATTTTTTGTTGTTCCACCTTCTAAATAAGGGCTTCCTAAATTTGTTTGAATTTTAGTTACAATATCGCTTTTAACGTTTTTTGAAGTAGTTTTTACATCTGAATTTCCTATAACTTCACTCGTTTTTGGTTGTGATTTTATGTTTGAATTGTCTTTTATAATTTCACGTTTGAAAGTTGAAGCAGTATTGTATTGATTGCGTTTAATTGCCTCGCTTTTAGATGTAATAATAGTAGAACTTGTTCCGCAAGAAACAAATAAAAGTGATAACAATAGTAAGAATAATGATTTTTTCAAAACAATTTTTTTTTCAAATATACTAAAATATCACCATTACAAAAGTGCTTTTACAATTAATTTTGCCACTTTTTCACTTGCGCCAATTCCGCCTAATTTAGTTTCCAAAGTATCATAGTTTTGGAGCATTTTTTTTCGATTTTCAGATTCTAAAATTTTGGTTAACTCGGTTTTAATTCGCTTTTGGTTGCATTCGTTTTGAATTAATTCGGTTACCACTTCTTGATCCATAATTAAATTTACTAGCGAAATGTACTTTAAAGTAATAATCCGTTTTGCGATTTGATATGAAATAAAATTGCCTTTGTAACAAACTACTTCTGGTACTTTAAAAAGCGCAGTCTCTAGTGTTGCCGTGCCCGATGTTACTAATGCGGCGACCGAATTACTCAACAAATCGTAGGTTTTGTTGGCTACAAATTTTACATTTTCATTTTGAATAAATGGTTTGTAAAACTCATATTCTTGACTTGGTGCTCCTGCTATTACAAATTGATAATCTTTAAAATCGGCAACAACACTCAACATTACCGATAACATTTTTGAAATTTCTTGTTTTCGGCTTCCGGGTAAAATGGCAATTATGGGTTGGTTTGATAATTGGTTTTCGCTTCTAAAATCAGTACTATTTTTATAGGTTTTATTGTGAATGGCATCAATTAATGGATGACCAACAAAATCCACTTTAAAATGGTGTTTTACTTCAAAAAACTCTTTTTCAAAAGGTAAAATCACGAACAGTTTATCAAAATCACGTTTGATGGCTGCAATTCTATTTTCTTTCCAAGCCCAAATTTGTGGAGCAATGTAATAATGTGTTTTTATGCCTTTTAATTTTGCCCATTTCGCAATTCGCATATTAAAACCCGGATAATCTATAAAAATTAATACATCGGGATTGAATTTTTCTATATCGGCTTTACAAAATTTAATGTTGTTTAAGATGGTTTTTAAATTCAAAACTACTTCGGCAAAACCCATAAAAGACAATTCGCGGTAATGTTTTACTAATGTTCCGCCCGATTTTTGCATTAAATCGCCACCCCAAAAATGAATTTCTGCATTTTTATCTTCTTTAAAAAGCGATTTCATTAAGTTGGAACCGTGTAAATCGCCCGAGGCTTCGCCAGCAATAATGTAATATTTCATTGAAAAAAAATCGTTAAAATTGCTAATATAATAGTCGCTAAAACCACACCACGAGCCATAAGTTCTTTGTTTTTTTTCATCAAAATAAAAAACACTATAATGTTTAAAATGGCTCCTAACGTAATTATTTTTCCCAAAATCCCTTCTGCTTTAATAATTTCAAAATCGGCAAATAAATCAAATTCAGTTTTTAAATGTAAAAATAATTCTGTGCCAAGTAACGCACCAATTATTCCTATAAAAAAGCCTGTAATTATGTCTGTTTTTTTCATTTATAACTCCCAATTATTCAAAATCCCAATAGTATGATGCGCCGTCAGGTCAAACTGAACGGGAACTATAGACACAAAACCATTAGCCAAAGCCCATTCATCGGTATCTTCTCCTTTGTCAAGGTTTACAAACTCGCCCGAAAGCCAATAATACTCTTTACCAAACGGCGAAGTTCGCTTATCAAATTTTTCTTGCCACATTGCTTTCGCTTGACGGCAAATTTTTATTCCTTTAATGTCTTCCAATTTTAATTTCGGAAAATTAACGTTTAAAACTGTGCCCTCGGTCAAACCATTTTTCAACACTTGAAGCGCAATTTTTTTTACCAATGGTTTTATGGTTTCAAAATCGGCATTCCAATCGTAATCGCATAACGAAAAACCTATGGCTGGAATTCCTTCAATTCCTGCTTCGACAGCAGCACTCATTGTACCCGAATATATTACGTTTATGGATGAATTTGAACCGTGATTGATGCCCGAAACACATAAATCGGGTTTGCGTTTTAAAACTTCGTTAACTGCCATTTTCACACAATCTACTGGTGTTCCCGAGCAAGTATATTCGATAATTTTTGCGTTTTCTTTGGATATTTTGTTTAAATATAAGGTGTTATTGATTGTAATTGCGTGTCCCATAGCACTTTGTGGACTGTCTGGAGCGACAACAACAACTTCGCCAATTTCAGCCATAACTTCAATTAAAGCTCTTATTCCAGGAGCAGAAATACTATCATCATTGGTAACTAAAATGAGTGGTTTTGACATTTTTATAAATTTGTAAACAAAAGTAACTTTTTTATCTAAATTTTAAACTAAAAAATCTATTTTTGAAACGATATAAAATAACTATTTTAGATTTAACAAAAAATTATGCGCCAAGGTTTTTTTGTGGCATAGTTTTTTGTGTACTTTAGATGAAAATTAATGAATTCAATGATACATTTTATGAAACGACACTATAAAATAATTTTAGTAGTTCTAGTAGCCGCAGTTGGCTTGTGGAGTTTTATTCCTCAAAAACCAAAATCAGATCCTGAAAAAGACAAACTTTTGCTAGAATTGTTGGCATTTGTAATTCAAAAAGGACATTACCATCCGGCTGAAATTAACGATACCTTTTCAAAAGGAGTATATAAAAAATATATTGATGCGTTGGATCCTTCCAAACGTTTCTTTTTGCAATCAGATGTTAATGAGTTTTCTACCTACGAAACTAAAATTGACGAAGCTATTTTAAATAAAGATTTGACTTTTTTCGATTTAACTTACAATCGATTGATGCAACGAATGGAAGAAAGCAAAACCTACTACAAAGACTTCTTAAACAGTCCAATTGACTATACTAAGGACGAAAGTTTTAATGCTGATTACGAACATTTGCCATTTGCCAAGGATGTTGCTGATTTAAAAGACAGATGGCGACGTCAAGTAAAATTGTCTACGTTAGCATCATTGGTTGAAAAACAAAAAATGCAGGATGATTTTGAAAAAAATGGAGCAAAACCAGTGAAAGTAGGAGCAAAGCCTAAAGATCCGATAACTATTAAAACCTACGATGTTTTAGAAAAAGAAACGCGTGAAAGTTCTTTAAAATCATTGGACGAATATTATACATTTGTAAAAGATTTGGATAGAAACGATTGGTTTGCCGTTTTTGTAAACTGCATTGCAGAACGATTTGATCCACATACTTCCTATTTTGCACCTGAAGAAAAAGAGCGTTTTGATGTTAGCATTTCTGGAAAATTAGAAGGAATTGGAGCCCGATTGCAAAAAAAGAACGACTACACAGAAATTTCTGAATTAATTTCAGGAGGTCCAGCTTGGCGCGGAAAACAATTAGAAGCGGGTGATTTAGTTTTAAAAGTGGCTCAAGGAAACGCTGAACCAGTTGATGTTGTTGGAATGCGTTTGGATGATGTGGTTAAAAAAATTAAAGGACCAAAAGGAACAGAGGTTAAACTTACCATTAAGAAAAGTGATGGTTCGATTGTAGTAATTTCTATTATTAGAGACCAAATTGAAATAGAAGAAACCTACGCAAAATCGAGTATAGTTGAAAAAAACGGATTAAAATATGGCGTAATTTATTTACCTAAATTTTATATAGATTTTGAAAATAAAGATGGGCGCGATGCAGGTAAAGATATCGCAATAGAAGTAGAACGATTGAAAAAAGCCGATGTAAAAGGAATTGTTTTTGATGTTCGTGACGACGGCGGCGGGTCATTAAAAACCGTAGTTGATATTGGTGGATTGTTTATTGACCAAGGACCAATTGTACAAGTAAAATCAGCCTCAGGCACCAAAGAGGTTTTATACGACAGAGATTCAAAAATTCAATGGGACGGACCACTTGTTGTAATGGTAAACAGTTTTTCGGCATCGGCATCAGAAATTTTAGCGGCGGCAATGCAAGACTATAAACGCGCCGTAATTATTGGAAGTAAACAAACTTATGGTAAAGGAACGGTTCAAAATGTAATTGATTTAAACCAATTTGTTCGTGGTAGTTCGTATGGCGATTTAGGAGCGTTAAAAACTACTATTCAAAAATTTTATAGAATCAATGGAGGTTCAACGCAATTGGAAGGCGTTAGTAGTGACATCGTTATGCCCGATAAATATTCGTACTTAAAAATGGGAGAACGTGACGAAGAAAGCGCTATGCCTTGGGATAAAATTGAACCTGCCGATTACAAAGTTTGGAACAAGCAAACCAATTTTGACTCCGCTATTGCAAGCAGCAGAAAGCGTATAGAAAACAACCCAGCAATGCAATTAATTGATGAAAATGCCAAGTGGTTGGATGCTAGAAACAAAGACAATGTTTACAGTTTAAAAATTGACAAATTCAAGTTGCAACAAAAAGCGTTGGAAGATGCTAATAAAAAGTTCAAATCGTTGGCAGATTATAACAATTCATTACAATTCAAATCGTTACCTTACGAAGAAGCTTTAATGAAAAGCGATGTAACTTTGAAAGAAAAACGAGATCGTTGGCACGAAAATTTGTCAAAAGATATCTATGTTGAAGAAGCTATTCACGTATTAGATGATTTGCAGGCGCAACAGCCTAAAAAAGAATTGCTTGTAAAATTGAATAAAGAAAAAGCGATTAAGTCTTAGAGTTTTAGAGTAAATAAATATTTTTAGATTTATTAAATTAAAATTTTTGTTATGAACATAGCGGTAAAAAAATTAGAACTAATGGATTGGTTACTACAAATAAAAGATGAAACCAAAATCAAAAAAATAATCGCTCTAAAATCTGTATTAGAAAAAAATGCAGTGGCTCATACTATCAGTGGATATCCAGTTGATAAACAAGAATATATTAATATGGTTAAGGAAGCGGATGAAAGAATTTCGTCTGGAAATTTTACTACTGTAGAAGATTTGGAAAAAGAAATCGAACGTTGGTAAAATGCAAAACCAAATCAAAATTATAATTTGAGAACCATAAAATTCCTTTTAAAAATTTTTTTCTTTCTCTTTGGTGGAATCTATTTATTAGTGGTAACCTTCATCTATTTCAATCAAATTGATATGATGTTTCACGCATCAAGATTAGATAAAAACTTTAAATTTAATTTTGAAAACAAGTTCGAAGAAATAAATATCCCATCGTTTGATAAAACCAATTTACACGGTTTACTTTTTAAAGTTGAACATCCAAAAGGATTGATTTTCTATCTTCACGGAAACACAGGAACAGTTGATTCTTGGGGAAACATTTCAAAAATTTATACCAATTTAGGGTATGATATTTTTATTTTGGATTATCGAAGTTTTGGCAAAAGCGAAGGAACAATTGTAAGTGAGGAACAGTTTAATAGTGACATTTCGTTTGCTTACAAGAAGATGATTTCATTATATCCTGAAAACAAAATCATTATTATTGGCTATTCAATCGGGACTGGTCCAGCAACAATTTTGGCGTCAAAAAATAATCCGAAAGCATTATTACTTCAAGCACCTTATTACAGCTTTACGGATTTGGCAGATGTTCAAGTGCCTTTTATGCCACATTTTTTACATAAATTCAAATTTCAAACTTGTAATTACATTTCAAAAATTAAAGCACCTATTTATCTTTTTCACGGAAATAAAGATCAGTTAATTTCGTATTCCAATTCGTTTCGTCTTCAAAAATTGTTGAAACCAACCGACACCTTTTTTACTTTACAAAATCAAGATCATATTGGAATAAATGAAAATGTAGATTTTCAAGAACAATTGAAAATAATTTTGCAATAAATTTGGACTTAAATTTCAATTGCCAAATTCTTTCATAAAACCTATCTTTGCACTTTTAAAAAAATAAGTGTTTGAAGTTTCAAATCTCAAACTTCAAATCTCAAAACTAAAAGTATGATTACAGTAAACGATATTTCAGTAAATTTTGGTGGCACAACACTTTTTAGCGAAGTTTCATTTGCCATAAATGAAAACGATAAAATTGCCTTAATGGGTAAAAATGGTGCAGGAAAATCGACGCTTTTAAAAATTGTTGCAGGCGAAAGCAAACCCTCAACTGGAACTATTTCGGCTCCAAAAGACGCTGTAATTGCCTATTTACCTCAACATTTGTTAACTACAGATGGAGCAACTGTAATGGAAGAAGCCTCAAAAGCATTTGGAGAAATTTTTAAAATGAAATCGGAAATCGATGAAATTAATGAGCAATTAACCGTTCGTACTGATTATGAAAGTGATGAGTATATGAAATTAATCGAGCGAGTTTCCGACTTGAGTGAAAAATTTTATGCCATTGAAGAAATTAATTACGAAGCCGAAGTTGAAAAAATACTAACTGGTTTAGGATTTGAAAGAGAAGACTTTACACGTCAAACATCCGAATTTTCAGGTGGTTGGAGAATGCGAATTGAGTTGGCAAAAATACTTTTGCAAAAACCCGATTTAATTTTGTTAGACGAACCAACCAATCACATGGATATTGAAAGTATTCAGTGGTTGGAAGATTTTTTAATAAATTCTGCCAAAGCTGTTGTTGTAATTTCTCATGATAGAGCTTTTGTTGACAACATTACCAACCGAACTATTGAGGTTACAATGGGAAGAATTTACGATTACAAAGCAAAATATTCACATTATCTAGAATTGCGAAAAGACCGTAGAGTACACCAACAAAAAGCTTACGACGAACAGCAACGAATGATTGCCGATAATCAAACCTTTATTGATCGTTTTAAAGGAACTTTTTCTAAAACTGATGCGGTTCAATCTCGTGTAAAAATGCTTGAAAAACTTGTAATTGTTCAAGTGGATGAAGTCGATACCTCGGCATTAAAATTAAAATTTCCAGCTTCAGTGCGTTCAGGTAATTATCCTGTAATTGTAAAAGACTTGCATAAATCGTATGGTGATCATTTAATTTTTAAAGATGCCAATATTGTTATTGAACGCGGCGATAAAGTAGCATTTGTTGGTAAAAATGGTGAAGGAAAATCGACTATGATTAAAGCCATAATGAAGCAAATTGAAATAAATGGTGGCTCGGTAGAAATTGGTCATAACGCCCAAATAGGTTATTTTGCACAAAATCAAGCATCATTATTAGACGAAAACGGAACTATTTTTTCCACTATTGACGATATTGCTGTAGGCGATGTTCGAACCAAAATTAAAGATATTTTGGGTGCTTTTATGTTTCACGGCGACGATGTTACCAAAAAAGTAAAAGTACTTTCGGGGGGCGAAAAAACACGTTTGGCAATGATAAAATTGTTGCTTGAACCCGTAAACTTTTTGATTCTTGATGAACCTTCAAATCATTTGGATATGCGAACCAAAGACATAATTAAAGAGGCGCTGCGTGATTTTGATGGCACATTAATTTTAGTTTCGCACGATAGAGATTTTCTTGACGGATTGGCAACAAAAGTTTTTGAGTTTGGAAATAAGCGAGTGAAAGAACATTTTGAAGATATTAAAGGATTCTTAGCACACAAAAAAATGGATTCTATGCGGGAAATTGAGAAGTA